>JAGSGY010000010.1 GCA_023954855.1 Pseudomonadota bacterium
CGTAGTTGTAGGGTGCGGTCATGATCACTCCGAGACCTCATCGTAGTCGAGGTCGCGCTATGCACTCGAATGCCTGATCGCCGCGCCTACCAGCACATCTTCGAGCAAGCGAACAGCCGCCTTCACGACTTGAGTGACGACGGGTGTCGTGACTTGGAGATCGCTCAGACCCGAGCGTTACGCGTGATCGGTCCGCGCCCCGAGATGCTCCGCACCCTCGTCCGCACCATGAAGGAGGAGCCTGCGGGACCTGCATTCAAGCAGCGGGCCCATCACACCATGCGTCGACTCTTCAAGGCCTGCTTCGACGCGGATCTGCGCGCCGAGACGTTTCAGACTGCAATCAACGCCTACCTCGATGGGCAGACCGAACTCGCGGCGAAGTGGCTGACGATCGATGTCTTGCTTCGCCCTTGGGGAGAGCACTGAGCGACAGCCGTGTGTCGAACGCGACCAGTCTCTGAAAACCCCCGGAGATCGCTGAATGCGGCTGCCTGTGTCACAGTCCCATTCGCGGAGGTGCAGACATGTCGACTCGACTCATTCTTCTTCTCTCGCTCGTAGCCTGCGGAGATCCGACAGCTGAGGACGAGGTGCCACAGGACAGCGGGCAGTCGTCCGCGGAGGGGCCAGAGGGACGGTGGCGCTTTGATCGAGTGGAGGACCGCGATGGAACGGTCTTCACACGGGGAGAGGACCCAGGAATTGCCGGAGACGCGGTGTTCACCTGGACATCCGATGACGCGGGGGACCTTGCGATCCGCTTTCTCGCCCTCGACCAGTACGTGCCCGCAGATGAGCCGGACACCCCCACCTTCCCGACCCGTGTGGAGGGGGACTCCTGGCTTCTCGACACCGGGGACACCCTGGTGTTCACTTCGACCCTCGATGGGGACTCGTGGAGTCTAGAGGTGGACGACACGCATCCAGAGAACGAGGCGACGGATGGACCCGCACTCATGGTCATGACGCGGATTCCAGAGCCCGCCGGCCTGATGGTCGGGACCTGGGATCTCGGCTCCATGACCCAGGGCAGTGACACGATGGCGGGGGGCGCGTGCGTGCAGGACGGAAACGAGTACATCCGCTTCACCATGAGCTTCGAGGTGGACTCGACCTTCATGTTTACGCAGTCGACGGTCGATGAGCGCTACTCGGACAGCGAGTGCACCCAGCTCATCAGCTCGAGTTCGAGTACCTCGACGGGCATGATCGAAGAGGCTGGGACTGAGGTGACGCTGTACTTCAGCCCAAGCGAGGGCGACGGACCTCCTGCGATGCAGGTCGTCTTCGACATCAGCGAGGACACCGACCTGACCCTCACGCGGACGGCCTGCTTCCCCACCACTGAGTGCGCGGAAGGGGTGCCAGACACGATGGTCCTCACGCCCGGTTGATCACCAGACGAGGGTCTTGAGGAAGGTGAACTCCGCGATCGCGTAGCGCACTCCCTCTCGGCCCAGGCCGCTGTTCTTCACGCCACCGAAGGGAAAGTGCTCAGAGCGGAAGCCGGGTCCGTCGTTTACGGCCATGGCTCCGACATCGAGCGCCTCGAACAAGCGCTTCACCCGGCTGATGTCCTGGGTGAAGACCCCCGCTTGCAGGCCGAAGGGGGTCTGGTTGACGCGGGCGATGAGCTCGGCCTCGTCGGCAAACGAGAACAGTGGCATCACCGGGCCGAAGGTCTCGTCGGCGCACAGATCGGCGCTGTCGGGCACATCCTGCAGCACGGTCGGCCAGACCAGAGTGCCCTCGCTCTTTCCGCCGATGAGCAAGGTCGCACCGCCCTCGACGGCTCTGTGAATGCGCTCAATGGCCTCATCGGCGGCGCGCTGGCTCACGACCGGGCCGACGAAGGTGTCCTCGGCGAGAGGGTCGCCAACCACCAGCTTCTCGGTCGCGGCGACGACCTTGGCCTTGAAGGTCTCGAAGATCTGTTCGTGGACGAAGACCCGCTTTGCGGCGGTGCAGCGCTGACCGGCGGTACCGAAGCGCTGGCTGACCGCAGTCGCGACGGCCACGTCGATGTCGGCATCGGGAAAGACCATCAACGGGTCGTTGCCGCCGAGCTCGAAGAGGAGCTTCTTGCCGCCAGCATCGCGAGCGATGGCCTTCGCTGTAGGCACGCCGCCGGTGAAGCTGATGACCTGAATCCGGTCGCCGGCGATGACCTCGCGCAACGCCGGAATGTCTGGCACCAAGCACTGCAAGGTCTCGGCTGGAAAGCCAGCCTCGTGGGCGAGCTCCGTCAGTCGCATCGCAGAGCGTGTGTTCTGTGGGCCTGGCTTGAAGAACACGGGGCATCCTGCCGCAAAGGCTGGGCCAATCTTATGAAGCGCGAGGTTGATTGGGTAGTTGAAGGGCGTGATCGCGAGCACCGTCCCGATGGGACGGCGGTGCACAATGCCCCAGCTGCCGCGTATGGGTGGGTAGGCGTCGCTATCGAGGACCTCTCCGCGGATCTGCTTGGCCTCGTCGGCTGAGCAGCGCACGGTGTTGGCTGCCCGGACGAGCTCTGCGCGCGCATCGACCAGGGTCTTGCCGATCTCGTTGCTGATGAGCATCGACAGCTCTTCGGCATGGGTGTCGAGCAGATCGGCGAGCCTGAGCAGTGCGGTGCTGCGGGCGTGGGCCGTCAGGCTCTTGAACACCTTCTTTCCGGCGTCCAGCTGGTCGAGCGCGGCCGAGACCTCGTCCTGCGTGGCGTACTGGAAGGTGCCCAGCTCGCTGGCGTCGTAGGGGTTGCGAACGGTGTAGCTCTGGCTCATCGGCCCTCCGAGGTCTGGCTCTAGCTCGATGCTTAAGGCGTACGCCACGGCGGGGAGCTGGGCCGACACCTTGCTGTCAATGCGGTAGCCGAGGGGTGGTGTCGGCAATACCCAGTTCTCGCGGAGGCTGGATGAACAAGCGTGTGTTGGGCGGACTCGGCGTGGTCGGTGGTGTGCTCGGGTTGGTCGTCGTGGGCGGCGGCATGGCCCTCAAGGGCCGCGTACTCGACAAGCTGACTGCGGAGCTGACCGCCTCCGTCGACGCCAACGTCGCCATCGGCGACGCGAACGCCTCGTTCTGGACCAGCTTTCCGGCGATCGGCGTGCACCTGACTGATGTCACCGTGGATGGGGTCGCGGACTTCGAGGGCGAGCGATTGCTCAGCGCTGGCGAGATCTCGATCTACGTGGATGTGTTCTCGGCCTTCTCGGGCGACAGCGTCACCATCGATGGCTTCGCGATGCGTGATGCCTCGGTTCACGTCATCGTCGACGACGAGGGCCGCATGAATACCGACATCGTCGCTGCGGGGGACGACGAGGGCGATTCGGGCACCACTGAGCTCCGCCTCGAGAGCGTGGACCTCGAGCAGTTCGACTTCCGCTACGAAGACCGTGCAGGCGGCACCGATGTGACGCTGGTGGGCATGAACCACAGCTCTGCGGGCGGCATCTCCGGTGACGTGGCCTCGCTCGACACCGAGACCACCATCGACGCACTGACGGCCTATGCGGGCGGAATCACCTGGCTCGGCGAGGTTGAGACCGGCCTGACGGGTGCCGTGGCCTATAACCTCGCGACCGGTGGCCTGGACCTCCAGAACGCCAAGCTGTCGCTGAATGCGCTCGATATCGGCCTTGACGGAGGCTTCGTACCCAGCGGCGACGACTACGACATCAAGCTCGCGTATGAGACCGCCGACAGCTCGTTCAAGACCCTGCTCTCGATCCTTCCCGCGGCCTACACCGAGGACTTCGCTGGCGTCGACGCGACGGGCACCTTCACGCTGAAGGGCACGGCTACGGGCCTGTACGCGACCGAGGGCGACAACCTACCCGCCTTCGACCTGCTCATCGACGTGCCTGAGTCGAGGGTGCAGTACCCCGACCTGCCGTCTGCCGTCGAGGGGCTCTCGGCCAAGGTCCAGGTGTCCCATCCGCAGGGGCCGACCGACGCCGTGATCGTCGACGTCGAGCGGTTTGGTTTCACCCTCGACGGGCACGAGCTCGAGGGGCGGCTCGGTGTGAAGCACCCGACGACCGACCCCGACATCGACCTGATGCTCAAGGGGGACCTCAACCTTGGGGCCTTGTCGAAGGCGTGGCCGATGCCCGGCAAGGAGTACGCCGGCGACATGAAGCTCGACCTCGAGCTGGGGGGGCGTCAGTCTGCCTTTGAGGGCACGCGAGTTGGCGACATCACCGCCCGCGGAAAGAGCGTGATCTCCGGGCTCGTGTACACGAGTGCCGACTCGGCTGACCCCTTGTACGTCGACACCCTGATCTTCAAGGCGACACCTCAGCATGTCGAGGTCACCGATCTGGCGTTGCGGACCGGCTCCAGCGACATTCGCGGCGTGGGTTTCTTGGAGCATCCCGTCGCCTACGCGCTCGGCCGGGGCAACCTGACCGGTCAGTTCAGCATGCGCGGAAAGCGCCTCGATCTCGACGAGATGAGTGCCGGCGGCGACACCGAGAGCACCGAGGACGATGGCGCCCTGGTGACGGTGCCCACGGACCTCGACCTGGTGATCGGCTCGAAGTTCGACACGCTCGTCGCGCAGGGCGTCGAGGTCGAGCAGATGCGCGGCGACCTGATCGTCCGCGACGGCGCGATCACCATGCGCGACGTGCAGGTCTCGATGCTCGGCGGCCGCGTGGAGCTCAACGGAAGCTACACCGCGCCCACGGCGGAGGTGGCCGATCTCGACCTGCGCATCGCCGCCATCGACCTCGATATGGTGCGCACCTTCGAGGCCTTTCCGGCGCTCGGGCGCATCCTGCCCGCCGCGGTTGGGGCCAAGGGCCTGTTTGACTCAGGCATCCAGATGAAGGGCCGGCTTGGCCCCGATGGGGGGCTGGTGCTCGAGTCTCTCGCGTCGGATGGAAGCGTGCTCACCCGCGGACTTCAGGTCGTGCCGGGCTCGCTCACCAAGCTCGCCGAGAAGCTCGGCAAGACCGAGTTCGGCCGGGTCGACCTCGATGGCGCCAAGATCTTCTTCTCCATGCTCGACGGCAACCTCGTCGTGAAGCCCTCTGCGCTGCGGATTGGCTCGGCCTCGACGATGCTGCACGGGGGCGTTGGCGTGCTCGCGCAGACGCTCGACCTGAAGATGGACATGGCGGTCCCGACTCAGGCGCTCGCCGGAAGCCCGTTGCTCGGCGGCAAGACCCTGCCCATTGGCCAGACGACCTTGGTTCGTGTCGGGCTCGGCGGCGGCTGGGATGACCCCAAGATCACCACCGACCTTGCCGCTACCGCGGGAGACGTGGCCCGGGCCGTCGTCACCGAAGCGGTGGGCGAGGTTGCGGGCGACGCCATCGCCGAGGCGAGTGCGCGCGGTGATGCCCTGATTGCCGAGGCGAAGGTGCAGGCGGCCGAGGTTCGAAAAGCGGCGGCGACGGCAGCTGCCGCGGTGCGCAAGGAGGCCAAGAAGGCCGGCGACGCGCTGATCGCCGAGGCGACCAACCCGATCACCAAGAAGGTGGCCGAGAAGGCGGCCGAGAAGCTGGGCGTCGATGCCGACAAGCAGGCGACCCGGCTCGAGACCGAGGCCGACACCCAGGCGACGGCGCTGGTGAGCGCAGCCGAGAGAAAGAAGGCCGAGCTGGTCGCATCGGCAGGCCGCTAGCCCTCGAAGCGCACGATGCGGACCTCGGCAGCGGTCGGGATCTGCTGGAGCGCGTCTTCGAGCACCGCCAGGGTCCCGTCGTCACCAAGGCCGCCGGTGCCCGCACCGAGTAGCGGAAAGGCGACCGACGCGAAGCCGTGTTCGTTGACGATCGCCATCGCACTCTTCGCGCTGTCGCGGATGGCGGCCTCGCTCGACCGCCACAGCATGTCGATGGTGGCGACGTGGATGATGCCGCGGTGCGGAAGCTCGCCCGCCGAAGTGAGCCTCGCGTGACCGAGGGGAAGGGGACCGGTGCGGCCGATCTCACGGAACGGCTGCTTCCCGGCCCGGCGCTTGATGGCTCCTGAGACACCCTGAAGCATCAGCATCCACCAGGGAATGATGTTGCGATTCCACGCATTCACGATGACCTCGACGTCCTGATCGAGAAGGTCTCCGGAGACGAGCCGCACCTTGGTTCGGGAGTCGGCTCTTGCGGCGGCGGCCAGCTCATCGAGCCGCTCGCGCTTGCGTGCCTCCGACAGCGTGCACTGGCCGATCCAGTGGGCCTCATGGGCATCTTGAGAGTCGATGACCGCACGCGTCCAATAGGTGCCGCACTCGCCCGCACACCACACACAGGCATGCTCCATCGCCCCGCCGCCACACTCGGTGCAGTCGTCGGTGTGCGCACCGCTCGACCAATCCGCGTTGCAGCTCGTGCAGGCCGGCATCAGAGTTCCTCTCGCGAGGAGTCGAGGTGGGCCGGAAGTGCCTCCGAGGCCGTGGTGCGCAGCCAATCCACCACCCCCTGCTCCGTCCAGACCATGGTAGGGCAGGGGATGAGCTCGGCATTGCGCAGGACATCGAACTCGCCGTCGCGCTGCCGCACCTCGAGCCGGTCTTCGATCAAGTGGCAGGTCATCGGCCCACCGCCGTTGTCGGTCTGGATGGTGAGCACAAACTCGCCATGGCCGTGCTCCAGGGCAAAGTGTGGACGCTCGGGCGGGATGACCCGCAGCGAGTGGGCCTCGAGCTCGTCGACGAGCTGGAGAAGGGCGTCTTCGAGTGACGTGGTGACTCCTTCGAGCTGATTGGGTGAGGCGGAAGGAAATTGTACCCGCCCGCCAGGTAAGCTCTCGCCATGATCGCACTGATCGCCATGGCACTCGCGGGGGCCGCCGAGCACGAAGAGAACACCTTCGCCTTGGTGTTTCAGGGCCTTGAATGGGCGACCCCCGACCTGCGCTTCGAGCTCGGGGAAGGCCCGGTTCGCACCGTCTTGTCGTGGCCTGTGACGCCGGTGTCGGCGTCCGTGTGTCGCGTCTCGAGGTGCCGCGTTCATTTGCTCGCCGAGCCCTATGTCGAGCCGCAGCTGCGCCTGGGTTCGCCTACGACCCGCTTGTTGGCAGGCTCGCAGCTTCTCGTCATGTCACGGGGCAAGGGCCTGGGCGTGTCCTTGGATGGTGCCGGTGTGTACGCGTCCAAAGATTGGGGCTGGGCGGCTGGTGGCGGGCTGACCTGGGGCGGCGGGGCCAACCGGCATGTCCGCGGGCGCTTTGCGCTGCGCAGTCGGTACGTCTCTGTGGCTGAGGCCTCCCACGTGGAGCTCTCGCTCGACATCGCGGGGCCGGTCTCACCGCGCGGTTGGGGGCTCATCGTGCGGAGGGAGTCGGTCGACACCGAGCCGGGCTTCTGCGCGCCCGACACGCTCCAACCCGTCGAGCCCATCGAGGACTGCGGCAAGAACTGCATCGAGGACGAGCTGCCCTGGGATCCTCGCTACGAACAGGAACTCCTGCCGGCCTGCGACCCGATCGGGTGCATGCCCGGCATGTGTGGTCCCGTCAAGGATGGCTGTGGCGGCACCATGCACTGCGGCTTCTGTGAGGAAGAGATCCTGCCGGTGTGTGACCCGATGGGCTGCATGCCCGGCATGTGCGGCGAGTTCAACGACTGCGGCATGGTCACCAACTGCGGCCCGTGCCCCGAGGAGCTCGAGTGCTTGCCCGCGGTGTGCGAGGTGGGGGTCTGCGGGACGCTTCCCGATGGATGCGGTGGGTGGCTCGACTGCGGCATCTGCGACGAACCGGCCTGCATTCCCGAGGGCTGTCAGCCGGGTACATGCGGCGCGCAGCCCGATGGCTGTGGAGGCAGCCTCGACTGCGGTCCGTGCGGGCCATAGAACTTCGCATGCGACACGTCCTTCTCTTGCTGGCTCTCGGCGCTTGCCAACCCGACCCGATCGTCGATGTGGGGGTGGACACCGATCGCGTCGGCGGCGTTCTGGATGGACCCGCGGTGGTGCGCATCGCTGCCGTAGAGACAGGCGGCGTACCATCGGAGGCCAATCTGGTGATCACGTCGACAGGGCCCACCTCGCCTCTGGCTGCAGACGTCGAAGGCCCGTTCGAGATCGAGGGCAGCTGGGGTGGCTTTGTGGACGGAGAGGAGTCGCGGAGCTTCAGGTTGTCGTTTACCGGAAGTACCGACGTCGTCGGTCATCACGTGGGTTCCGCCGCGTTCACCGACGGCGAACAGGTGGTGGAAGTGGCACTCGCCGCAGCCGTCGTCTCTGCAGATCTGCCCGACGACGTCATCTGGACTGACGATGGGCACGGGGTCTCCGCCTTTGCTGCGATGCCCTCCGCGCCGTTTCCGGTCGATGGCGGACAGTGGACCGACCCCACCGTGTGGATCTGGATTCCCGACGGCCTCGAGGCGCCGTTTGCCACTGTGACTCACCTGCACGGGCACAACGCCGTCGTCGCGGACATGCTCTCGACCAAGCACCTGCCCGACCTGTTCGCGGTAGCCGGTCGAAATGCCGTGGTCATCGTGCCGCAGGGGCCCGTGTCCGCGGCGAGCGGTGACTTCGGCAAGCTCATGCAGGACGGGGGGCACGCAGCGCTCGTGCAAGACGTGGTCGGGCTGCTCTATCGGGATGCGCTCGTTGACCTGCCTAAGACCGAGGGCGTCGTGCTGACCTCGCACTCCGGCGGCTACCGCGCAACCGCACGCATCATCGAGGACGGCGGTCTTCCCGTCGACCAGGCCCACCTCTACGACTCGCTGTACGGCCAGTCCGCGACCTTCGAGTCGTTTGCCCTGAGAGGAGGCGTGCTGCGGTCGAACTACACGACCTCTGGCGGGACCGGCGCGAACAACACCGCGCTCGCGAGCGCCCTCAGCTCAGCCGGCGAGTCCGTGAGCGACGACTTCTCGGATGCGGGACTTCGCGGATCCTCGATCTCGATTGGCTGGACCCCGGCCACGCACGCAGAGGTCATGCGCGACGACCGCAACATGCAGCGCTGGCTCGAGGTGGCGCTTGCTCCACATCGACACCGTTCGCCCGAGCTCCTGGCCGCTGTCCACGAGGGGGCCACCGCCTCGGTCGTGTGGCGAGATGAAGGGCGTGAGGTCGTCATCGAAGGCTCGTCCGATGGCGTGAGCTGGTCCGAGCTCGGCGCCGCCACCGGGGGAACGGCCACGGTGGATGGAGCCGCTCACCTCCGCGTGCGCACCGCCGAGAGCTTGCCCTCCGACGTATACAGCGCGCAGGGATCGGACTGGCTCGTCGTCGATGGCTTCGACCGGTTCATCGGCGGGAGCTACGGCGAGCACACGCACGGGTTCGCCGGTCGTATCGGTGCTGCACTCGGTCAGGCGAGCTCCGCGAGCAACGAAGCCGTGGTTGAGGGACTTGTGGACCTCGATGACTTTGGGGCGGTCGTGTGGTTGCTCGGGGATGAGTCCTCGGCCGACCGGACGTTCACTGAGGTCGAGCAGAGCGTGCTCGCCGCCTATGTGAGCGGTGGTGGCAAGCTCATCGTGTCCGGCGCCGAGGTGGGCTTTGCGACGGACACCGCCTTTCTGAACGGGACACTCGGAGCGACTTTCGTCTCCGACAACGCGGGGAGCACGGTCGCGGGGGGCTTCGAGTTCGGTGTCGCTTATCCGGAGGACTACCCTGACGTGCTCTCGGGCGGAGCCACCCTGTGGGCTTACAGTACGGGCGGGGCGGCGGCGGTCGTGTCGAATGCGCAAGTCGTGACGGTCGGCTTTCCCATCGAGACCCTGGCCGAGTCTGACCTCGTGGCGGCGTTGACGGAGCTGCGTGAGGCGATCGGTCGTTAGCTGTCGAGTAGCGCGGCCCATGTGGCCGCATTCTTCGGACTGGTCAGGTTGGTGAAGCTCGTCAGCTCGGCGCGCGCGTCCGCGTACAGTTCACTGTCGGGAGCCAGTTCAGCGAGCCGCTTCACGGCGTGGGTGAGTGCCGGAATCGCTTGATCAAAGGCGCCCATGGCACCGAGTACGCTGCAGTGTGTGACGCGGGCTTCGAGGGCCAATGTCGCAGAACCCGCTTGGTGGGCGCTGGCTTCGGCGACCTCGAGGATCGCGAGGGCTGAAGTCAAGTCGCCCGCGCGAGCTGTCATGGCTCCAAGCTCGACCTGAAGCTGGCACGCTTCAACGGGGAGTCCCTCCGCGAGCAACTCTCGGCGCGAAGCTTCGAGAATGGCGCATGCGCCCGTGATGTCGCCGTTGTCAGCGCAAGCGTCCGCCCGATCGAGCGCGAGGTTGAGGGTCGTCATGGAGTCTCCGTCGGCGGGACTTATCCCCTTCGAGCGCGCGTTGTCTGTCGCTCGGCATGGGCACGCGCTCGCGGCAACTTCAGACCGTGATGATTGCGGTGCGGGGGTCTTGCCCGGTACCCTTCCCTCATAGGAGTGAGACCATGCGTGGACTCTTGATCGTGAGCCTGGCGTTGCTAGGTGCCTGCAAGGACGACGGCACCGAGGAGACCGGCTCTAGTGGGCCCACCGCCCCGGAGGTGACGACGGATCCCGCGGACGAGGCGCAGTCCGACGCGGATGTCTCTCCGGTCATCGTCACCGAGAGTGAGGGTGGCGACGTCAGCTACAGCTATTCCTGGCTGTCCGACGCCGGCGTCGAGTGGGGCGAGGAGACCCTCGCGGCCTCGGCAACGGCCAAAGGCCAGGAGTGGACCTTGACGGTTACGCCGTCCGCGGGTGGCACGAATGGCACGAGTGCCCAGGCCACGGTGGCGATCGTGAACACGCCGCCTACCGTATCCAGCGCCGAGTTCATTCCCTCTGTGCCGACAGTGGGCACAGACCTTTCGTGCATTCCGATTTCGTCCAACGACTACGACGCCGATAGCCTGACGTTCTCCTATGCGTGGACCAAGGATGGGAGCGCCATCTCCGAGACGAGCAACACCCTGCCCGGGTCCGAGGTCGCCTCGGGCGTCACCATCGAGTGCGCACTGACGCCAAATGACGGCGAAGATGACGGCAACACGGTGACGGTTTCCGGTGTGGCGAACAATGCGCCGCCGACCGCCACCGGCTCGACCTTGTCGCCGACCTCGATCATCTCGACCGAGGACCTGACCTGCGCTGGCGTCGGCGGTGCCGACCCTGATGGCGACACGGTCACCTTCGTCTACGAGTGGACGGTCAACGGCACGGTGGTCAGCGAGACCGGCGCGACGCTCGCCGCGTCCAACTACGTGCACAACGACGTTGTGATCTGCACGGCCGTGCCGTTCGATGGCGCCTCTGAAGGCACGGGCGTGGCAAGTACCTCGATCACGGTGGGGAATGCACCGCCGACGGTATCGCTTGCGAGCATCGGACCGACCGGCCCGTTCGCGGCCGACACACTGACTTGCACGCCGACGGGCTCGGACCCGGACGGCGGCTCCCCGACCTGGACCTACACCTGGACGGTGAACGGCAATGTGCTCACTAGCGAGACGACCGACTCGCTCGCGTCGGGCAACTTCGTCTACGACGACGCCATCTCATGTTCGGCGACCCTCACCGACGAAGGGGGCCTGAGCGCGTCCGCGAGCTCGTTCACCATCTACATCGAAAACACGCCACCGGTGGTCACGGGCGTGGCCATCTCCCCGTCGACGGCGAGTGCGAGCGATGCGCTGACGTGTAGCTACGGCGCCACCGCCGATGCGGATGGCCAGAGCGTGGGCGTGACCTACTCCTGGACCGTGAACGGCAATGCCGCAGGCACGGGTGCGACGTTGGCGGCCGGGTCCGCGAGTCGCGGACAGACCGTGGTTTGTTCGGTGACCCCCAACGATGGTGTCTCGAACGGCTCGGCCGGCACAGCCTCCATCACGGTGCAGAACGACGCGCCGCCGACGCCGACGGCGACGATCACGCCGAACGGAGCGACCACCTCGGATGCGCTGACCTGCTCGGCGAGCCCTACGGTGGACGCGGATGGCGACACCATCACCTACAGCTACGCCTGGTTCGACGGCACGACAGCACTTGGCACCGGCGCCACGCTGTCGGCCGGTCTTGTGGTTCGCGGTGACACCGTGCGCTGCGAGGCGACGGGCAACGACGGTACCGTCGACGGGCCGATGGGCTCCGGCACGCTGGTCATCAGCAACACCGCACCGACGCTGGCTACGGCAACGCTGAGCCCGACCTCGGCGAACTCGAGTACCACCTTTGGGTGTACGCCCGGTGGCTCGGATGACCTCGATGGGGATCAGGTCAGCTACATCTACCGCTGGACGGCGGGTGGAAACACGATCAACGGCGCGACGAGCAACAGCCTCACGGGGGCGAACTTCTCGGGCGGCGATGTCATCCAGTGCCACATCACGCCGACCGACACCTATGACCCGGGCAGCGAAGTGAGCTCTGGTACGGTGACCGTTCAGAACTCCGTACCGGGGACCTTCACGGCGACGGTGACGCCGACGTCGCCAGAGGCCCAAGCCGACGACTTGATTTGTTCCGGAACGTCCATCGACCCTGATGGCGACGCCCTCACCTACGCCGCAGAGTGGGAGTGGGAGGACTATGGGTTGACGGCGCGGGCGTGGAGCCTGGGCGTGGAGAATAGCGGAGCGAGCGGCCGCACCAACGATGCGGTGAACGCGGCGGATACGGTCGCCGGGCGTCGGTTCCGGTGTCGCCTCACGGCCTCGGACGGCGGAACGGCCAGCACGACAACCGCCTATTCCGCTTGGGTCACGGCGGGCTCTCCTCCTGGCTGTGGTCCGACCTACGATGGATCGAGCCAGCTGGCTGGACCCTACCTGGCGCACAACGAGTGCTTCTACCAAGGTGGAACCGCGCTCACCTGCGACCAGACCTGCTCTGCTGCGGGCCTGTCAAACAGCAGTTTGAACCCGCACAACGCGTGGCCTGACGCCTGTTCTGGCGGACCCGGTGCAGAGGACCCCACCACGTGGTTCTTCGAGCACGGAAATCCGAACAACGGCTCCAGTGTCTACAGTTATGCCTCTGCAGGCCTCGGCTACACCTACAGCGGCGGCGTGTACACAGGAAAGTGCAACACCAACACCCCGAGCTGGGGTGGCACATATGAAGGTGAGCGCAGTCCGGGCGGTGGCATTTCGCTCGTTTGCTCTTGTGGTGAGCAGACCGCGGTCTCGGTCGGTGGCACAACGAGCACGCCGACCAACAGCTGGGGCTACGGTTCGGTCTACAAGCCCACCAAGGATATGGCGTCGTTCCGTTGGGGGGCGCTCGCTGGGTTCCCCACCGTGTCTGGATGCTCGCTCGATTGGTACATCTACGAGAACGTCGATGGCAACCCCAAGGGTCCGTGGACGCGCCTGTACTCGGGTCAAATGCCCGCCGTCAGCACGAGCAACACCTACTACTACATCGAGCAGGACGTAAAGCTGTACGCCGGACGCACGTATCTTTGGTACACGGACAGCGCGTGCGCGGTGAACCAGCCGTACACGACCGCTACTGGGAACACGCCCGTGGGTACACATGAAGGTTTCTGCCAGGTCAACGGCACGACCTACACGGGTTACTCCACGGCCTTCGCGCCGACCGAGACCAACTGCTCCGCGCCGTCCACCCCAGATTGGGCCGGTATCTTCACGATCGCGAACTAGCCGAGGAACTCCGCGGTTTCAGCGACCGCTCTGAGTGTCGACTCCGGCACTGAGCCGCCAGGCCGCGGGTCTTGAGCGAGGCCCTGCGTCCGTCGGCCGGTGGACGAACCTCAGGAGTGGAACGATTGCCGTGACCGCCGGCGGCTTCAGTACCTACGAGGTGCCTGGATACTCCCCGAGTTGGACCCCTCCAAACTGCAGCAACAACGGCACCGCGTGGCGTCAGACGTGGAAGTTCTCGCCGTAGTTGAGCCAAAGGAACGGTCTTAGCGCACCTCCGAGGTTCCGGGCGTGCCGAGTTCACTTCGCACCGTGGGCGGGCTTGACCACCGACTCGCTCGCGGCTGCCGGCCTGTGAACTTGCACCATCGTTGCGTTTAGGAGGGGTTGCCCTGTACGCTGCTGGCAAAGGAGAGACCCATGCGTGGACTCTTGATGGTCAGCTTGGCCCTGCTTGGTGCCTGCAAAGACGATGGAAGTGGCGGCGACACGGGGACTTCGGGGCCCACTGCACCGGGAGTGACTACCGATCCCGCTGAAGAGGCACGCTCAAACGAAGACGTGTCTGTGGTGATCGAGACCGAGAGCGAGGGCAGCGGTGAGATCAGCTACACCTACCTGTGGTTGTCCGACGCTGGCGTCGAGTGGCCCGAGGACGTACTCGCGGCTTCGGCGACGACCAAGGGTGATGAGTGGACGGTCACGGTGACCCCCACGGCCGGTGGCTCGACGGGCACGAGTGCACAGGCCTCGGTCGCAATCGTGAATTCCCCGCCGACGCTGGCGAGCGCCGAGTTCATTCCGTCGGTACCCACGGTGGGAACGGATCTCGTGTGCATCCCCGTCGGTGGAGCCGACGACGACGGCGACGACCTGACCTTCAGCTATGCCTGGACCAAGGACGGCAGCGCGATCTCCGAGACGACCAACACCCTGCCGGGCAGTGAAGTCACTTCAAACGTCACCATCGAGTGTGCGCTGACCGTGAACGATGGGGAGGAGGACGGCAACACGGTCACCGTGTCCGGTGTGGCGAGCAATGCCCCGCCGACCGCGACCGGCTCGACGCTCTCACCCACGTCGATCATCTCGACCGAAGACCTGACCTGCGCCGGCGTGGGGGGTACCGACCCCGATGGGGACACGGTGACGTTCGTCTACGAGTGGACGGTGAACGGCACCGTGGTCAGCGAAACGGGAGCGACGCTGGCCGCCTCCAACTACGTCCACAACGACGTGGTGATCTGCACGGCGGTGCCCTTCGATGGCGCCTCCGAGGGCACGGGCGTCGCAAGTACCTCGCTCACGGTGGGCAACGCGCCGCCGACGGTCACGCAGACCGCCATCGGACCGACGGGCCCCTTTGCAGCGGACACCCTCACCTGCACACCGACCGGCTCGGACCCTGACGGTGGCTCGCCGACCTGGACCTACGCTTGGACGGTGAATGGGAACGTGCTCACCAGTGAGACCACCGACTCCCTGGCATCGGGCAACTTTGTCTATGACGATGCCGTCTCCTGCGAGGCGACGCTCACCGACGAGGGGGGCCTGAGTGCCTCGGCGAGTTCGTTCACCATCTACATCGAGAACACGCCGCCAGGGGTCAGCGGCGTGGCGATCTCGCCGTCCACCGCCAGTGCGAGCGATGCGCTGACCTGCAGCTACGGTGCCACCACCGATGCGGATGGCCAGAGCGTCGACGTGACCTACTCCTGGACGGTGAACGGCAGCGCCGCCGGAACTGGAGCGACTCTGGCCGCGGGCTCGGCGAGCCGTGGACAGACCGTCGTTTGCTCGGTCATGCCCAACGACGGCGTGGCGAACGGAACGGCCGGCACCGCCTCGATCACGATGCAGAACGACGCGCCTCCGACTCCGACGGCGACGATCACGCCGAACGGAGCGACGACCTCCGACGCCCTGACCTGCTCGGCGAGCCCCACCGTCGACGCAGACGGCGACACGATCAACTACAGCTACGCCTGGTTCGACGGCACCACCTCACTCGGCACAGGCGCAACGCTGACGGCCGGTCTTGTGGTGCGCGGCGACACCTTGCGCTGCGAGGCCACCGGCAACGACGGTACCGTCGACGGGCCGATGGGCTCGGGCACGCTGGTGATCAGCAACACCGCGCCGACGCTGGCTACGGCGACGCTGAGCCCGAGCTCGGCAAACGCGAGCACGACCTTTGGGTGTACGCCCGGTGGCTCCGATGACCTCGACGGCGATCAGGTCAGCTACATCTACCGCTGGACCGCGGGCGGGAACACGATCAACGGCGCGACCAGCAATAGCCTCACGGGGGCGAACTTCTCGGGCGGCGATGTCATCCAGTGCCACATCACACCCACGGACACCTATGACCCGGGCAGCGAGGTGAACTCTGGCACGGTGACCGTGACGAATGCGCCGCCGATCGGCTTGACTGCGACGGTGTCGCCGACCTCTCCGGCAGCACAGGTCGACAACCTCTCGTGCGACGGCACGGCCACAGACGCGGACGGTGACACGATCACCTACACCGCCTCCTGGGAGTTCCTCAACTACTCCGACACGTGGGTTCCTTGGACCACGGGTGTCTACAGCAGCGGGGTGACCGGACGCACCAATGACATGCTCGATCGCGACGACATCGCGCCCGGCCGCAGCTACCGCTGCACGCTGTCGGCCACCGACGGCAATGCGACCCCGATTACCGCGACGTCGGCGGCCAAGGCGATCGCTGCGGCACCGGAGTGCACCGGCGGCGTCTACACCGGCGGCACGGTTGCCGGACCCTTGGCCTGGTATGGCGAGTGCCTCTACAGCGGTGCTCGCGGTCAGTCCTGTGACCAGACCTGTGCACTGCAAGGTCAGACCAATGTCTCGCACTTCGCCTACGACCTCTGGCCGGATGCGTGTTCCGGCGGCGCGAAGGCGACCGACCCGGTGCTCTGGTACTACGAGCACGGAAACCCCGGAAACTCGGTGGGTACGGCCCACAACTTCAGCGGTGCCGGACTTGGCTACACCCGCAACAACCAGGTGTACACGGGTAAGTGCACGACGGGGAATGCGATCTACGGCGTGTTGCCAGGCACCACGAACGGCGACTCCAACGTGTCCTCGATCTGCGCCTGCGGCGACGAGGAGCTGGTGACGGTCACCGGTACGACCTCCAGCTTTAGTTCCTCCAACTTCTACCGAGGCAACACCTACCTCGTCTCGGAGGACGTCGCGCTCAACGCCTACAGCGTCTACGTCAACCCCACCGCGACCTGCACCCTGGACTACTACGTGTTCTCGGGCACCAGCACCAGCGGTCCGTGGACCCGGTTGTTCAATCGGTCAGAATCCGAGGCCGCGGGAGCGGGGTTCAAGTTTGTCGACAACGTGAATCTCAAGCTCAAGGCGGGCACGTACTACAACATCGGGGCGGCCTGGAACTGCACGAGCACCATCTACTACACCACGCAAACCGGTGCGTTCGACATCGGAAGCTTCTCGGTGTCCGCGTACTCGAATTCCTATACGGGCGACATCAATTTCCAGCCCCAGCAGAGCGGAGCGGCGCATTACCACCAGCGCCACTACCTCTACCGCTAGGCGAACACCGCCGTCCGTCGGTACCACTCAGAGTCGAGGCGCCGCGTGCGAACGTCGGCGTCGTCGACGCGCAGTCGGATGGCCTGCTCTCCGCTCACACCCTCGACGACCTTCTCCCACAGGCCCCAGGTGTGTGGAGAGGTTCGCGCCAAGCAGAAGTCGACGGGCTGCCACTCACCGTCGCCGATGCGGATCTGCCACAACACGCCGTCGACCGCGGGTCCCCAATACAGCCCGATGATGCGGTGAAGCACCCGGTCGCCGTCGACCCAGCGCTCGACCCGCACGGGTGCCGCGGTCGGGTCCCGGGTGGCCGCGATGTAGTCGACGGCCAGGGCAGGGGAGCCTGGCTGGTGCGTGCGCTGCGCAAACTCCTGCATCTGCGACGTGGCGGGCTCGCTGTCGTCCACGAACACCATCGCGTTGACCCACTTGATCATCGCGCAGCCCCACCACTGCGGGATCAGCAGGCGAACGGGCGCTCCGTGATCGCCGTCGAGGGGCTCTCCGTTCATGTGGGTCACCAGCCATCCCTCGCGTAGATCGGCGAGCGAGAACACCCAGGACGCGCCTTCGGTCGAGCCTGAGCTGGCCTGGCTGTGTGTGTCGAAGCCGTCCACGCGAACTTGAGTGGCGGTGGCCTGAACACCGAGGCGGTCGAGAAGTCCGTCGATGGCCATCCCCGAGAACGCCGCTGCGCTCATCAGCCCAAAGCCGCCATAGGCGCTGTTGCCCGAGCACTCCAGGTAGATGGGGCCGGTGTCCTCGATGAGGTCGCTGTGGTCGGCGAGCGTGAAGCTCGAGTCCGTGGCCAACCCGCTGACGGCGATGGACCAGGCGGTGGGCTCGATCTGATCGGGCTCACCTGTACGCACGTAGAAGCGCTCCAGGGGCAGGACGAGGCTCGATGGGTCCAAGGTCGACAGGTCCACGACGTAGCGGCGATCCAGGCCGTCACCCGTGGACTGCTCGAGCGGGCGGTCGGCTTCACCGGAGAAGCCGAGTATGCGATCGAAGCTGGCTCCGGAGAGAGCGGCCGGGCACAGGCCATCCGCGGAGCTGTCAGCGGTATCCCCTTCGTCGTCGCCCTTGCAGCCTACAAGCAGCGAGGAGAGCAAGGACGTCACCACCGTGCGTCGCGTCGGATTCATTCGGCCTCCACGGCTTGCGTGTCTCGTGAAGACATCGATCGTTACGGCCTACTCGTAGACCAAGACGTCGCAGATGGGGCCGGACCCGGTGCCCTCTTGGGCGAGGATGTGAATGCGTCCACTCGGCCCGGTGGCGATGCCTCCTGCGAAGCCAGCGTAGGCCACGGGTAGTGCCGTATCCACGCGGTCGACCAGGTCAGGCGAGAATGCCGCAATCGCGCGCGTCGGCTGGTCGAAATCCGTCGTGCTGACGTAGACGAGCCCGCCATCGCCGAGGGTGAGGTAGCTCCCGGCACGCACCAGGACGGCGGGTGCGATTTCGGTACCGCTTGCGTCAAACTTGCGCAGCATCACCGGTCCGTTGTCGACTACCGGGCTCGAGCTATCCGCGGTGAGCGCGAAGATCTGCTCGTCGGGGGTAACGGCGATGTCGAGGGGTACATCGACCAGGTCGATCGAGTGCATCACGGCGCCGTCCGCGAGAGAAAGCGCATGCACCTGGCTGGTGGCGCCATCGGCCACGTAGAGCCGCTCCTCGCCATTCACCACGGCGGTGTCTAAGCCGAGCAGCAGGCCGCCAGTGAGCGTGACGCCGTCGGTCCAGAGGGCGTCTCCCGAGGTGCCGTCCCACTTCATGATGACTTCGCCGGTCGTGTCACCGCCCTTGCTGACGTACACGGCTCCGTGGCTATCGACGGCGACATCGGTGCCGTAGCCCGAGACGAGGCCGCCACTCACGACAGCCGTCAACGCGGAGCCATCCCACCGCTCCAGCGTGTCCTGGTTGTAGTTCCAGAGCAACACATGCCCGTTGGGGGCAACGTCGAGCCCCTTGGTGGCGACCACCGCGTTGGTGTCCAGGGTCTCGACCAGCGTGAGGGTGGCGGGAAGCACGCCCACATCATCGCTATCGTCCATCGCCTCGTCGGCGGTACAGGCCACGAGGAGCAGAGGCAGGCACCAGCGCATCGCACACTCCGGGTTGGCGCTCCTTCTACACGGTGCGCTTGCCGACCGCGACGACGCAAGCGCGTATACTCCGCCCATGTCGACTCTCAGCCGAGCTGGCTCCATCTTCGTGCTGCTCGTCCTCGCGCTTGGCGTCTGGTTTCGCGTGGTCGGGCTCGAGGACAAGGTGCTCTGGCACGACGAGGTCTACACCCGAGTCTTTGCCTCTGGCTTTCAGAGCGAGGACTGGCAGCAGGCACTGTTCACTGCCGAGGTGCTGCCGGTCGACGAGGTTCGTCGTTTTCAGCGCTATGACCCCTCAAAGGGCGTGATCGACACCGTGCGGGGACTCGCCCAGGACGAGCCGCAGCATCCGCCGATCTACTACGTCGCCATGCGCCTGTGGATGGGGGTGTTCGGAGACTCAATCGGCACGCTGCGAGGCCTCTCGGCCTTGGCGGGCATCGCGATGGTCCCGGCCATGTTCTGGTTCTGCTGGGAGCTGTTTCGAAACCGCCGCTCGGCCTGGATGGGTGCTGTGGTGGCGTCGAGCTCGCCCTTCTTTGTGCTCTACGCTCAGGAAGCGCGCGAGTATGCGCTGTGGGGGACGCTCATCGTGCTGGCCTCTGCCGGCCTGCTGCGCGCCATCCGTCTGACAGAGCAGAGCGCGTCTTCGAGCTGGGCGTGGGGTCTGTACGCGGGACTCGTGGCGGCGGCGCTGTACACCTCGTTCTCGACCGCCGCGGTGGCGATTGCGCACGTCGCCTACATCGTCTTGAGAGAGCGCGGCACATTCACCCCGGCCGGCGTGCGTGCGGCTGGAGCCTTGTCGTTGAGTGCATTGTTGTTCTCGCCGTGGGCGTGGATGCTGTGGACCCATTTCGAGGCGTTTCAGGCGTCGATGGCCTGGTCGAAGATCATCATCATTCCGCGGTCGGAGCTGTTGTGGACGCTTGGACTGAACGCGAGCCGGATTGTGGTCGACCTCTGGGATGGCTTCGATCACGTCGGCGTCTCAGTCGCCGTCCTGCTCTGTGCGGTGCTGTTGACGTGGGTCGTCGGGGTGCTGATTCGCGAGTGCGAGCGCGAGGTGTGGCTTCTCGTCGTGCTGCTGATTGGGGTGCCCATCGGCCTTCTGCTTGGTCCGGATCTGCTCTGGGGAGGCATCCGATCCGTGTCGGCCCGCTACCTCATTCCGTCGTGGATCGGACTTCAGGTCGCGCTGACCTACGTCGTCGCCCAAGAGAAGACCTACGCCAGGGTGCTCGCAGGGCTCGTCGTCGGTGCGGGTCTGATCAGCTGCGTGTCGAACGGCTCGAAGACGGCGGTGTGGACCAAGGGGGTGAGCGTTGCCCTTCCCGAGGTCGGTGAGCTCATCTCAGGGGCCGACCGGCCGCTGGTTATCGGAAACCGTGAGCGCCACCACCCCGGCAACCTGCATGCGCTCGCGAACCGCGTCGACGACGACACCCACATGCAGCTGCTCTGGACCGGTCACGAGGTGGACTACGCACTGCCACAGGGCTTCGAGACCGTGTTCCTGTTCAGCCCAATTCCGCCGTTTGTGGACCAGCTCACGGCGGGCGGAGAGCTCGAAGCAGTGCTGCTCGTCGACGATCTGCACCTGCAGCTCTACGAGTTGGTGCCGGCCTCTTCGGGGCGGTAGCTCGCCAGATCGAGGGTTGGGCGCGCACCGAAGGGGAATCGAGACCGAGCGAGGGCGAGGAAGAACGCCCGATGGTCCGCTTCGTCCTGCTCCATGGCGTCGAGCTCTACAGCCAGGTCTTCGCGATCGACGCGCCGCGCCGCCTTGGCTGCACGGCGGTAGTCGCCGACGCCTCCCACCTCGAACTGGGCCGCTCCAAACGCGGAAGCCCATTCTCCCCACACGTAGCAGCCGAGGCCGACGACCGTACCGATGGCGAGAAACAGCCACTCGAGCACGATGAACGGCCGTGCATCGAGGGCTTCCATCATCTCGCCCACGCGGGCGCGATGGCGGAGCTCTTCGGTCTCGATGAAGGCGATGTGGGCCGCCACGTCGGGGTCCGACGTCGCCGCAGAGTGGCCGCGGTAGGCCGTGGAGGCACCGATCTCGGTGGAGTAGGCGACCTTGAGATGGAACCGCAGCCAGAACATGCGACCTCGCGAGGTTGAAGGTGGCATAACCGCGAGGGCAGTGGTGGTCTGTGCAGATTGTCCGCAGACGCCCGCATGGTCTACGCTTCGGGTATTGCTGGTTTTGGAGCACGAATCGGACCTTCAAGCCAACTGGATGCGATCGAGCAGGACTGTGAGGTCCAGGCCCAGGGTGCGCGTGCGTGGGCGCGTCGGCTTGCGCCCTGGCTCGCGGCTCTGTCGGTGGTTGGCCTCGTGATCTTTGTCACGCTCGTGCCCCGTGGAGACCCGTCTTTGCTGACGGTGGAGCAGGTGTGGGGCAAGGCGCCCTATGGCGACGACGTGCGGTACTTCGCCGAGCGCTGCATCAGCGGGGGGCCTCTACCCGAGCGGTGTGAGGAGTATGGTGTGTGGATGGAGGGCGCGCACGCGAGCTCGATCTACAACGCGCCCGAACCCAGTGCCGAGATGGTGGATCGGGCCTGGGGGCGTCGGGCGAGGGGCGTCACCTATTTACGCCGGTTGGCCACCGCGACGCTCGCGGGCGAGGGCCCACTTCTGAACAGCCTGCGCCTCGGATGGGGGCGCACCATCGTGATGCTTGGACTGCTTGCGGGACTTGGTGGGGCGCTCGGGATGTGGGGATGGGCGCGCCGCAGGGGGCCGCTGTACCGCATCACAGTGAGTGCATCGGTCATTCGGGTGGGTGGGCAGCGCATCCCGGTCGAGGAGCTGCTCGCGTGCGAGATCAAGGGCGACGCACTGGTCCTTCGTCTGACTCGTTCGCGAATGACCACGACGCCAGCCCTCGGCCTGACGCCCAATGAACTCGATGAGCTGGTCGAGAGCATTCGGCCGCTGATCTTGAGCTCGGACGAGCGTCGGGAGCGCGCGCGGCTGCACATGGAGGTGGTTCGGGGACGGCGAGACCTGGCGGGTCGAGCGAAGTCCTAGGGCTCCGGCGTGGGCTGAATCCACTCCGCTTCGTCTTGCCACTGGCCGCTGCGCGTGGCCGGCGGGTCGATCCACGAGAGCAGGCGCGAGAAGGCCGAGGGCCGCAATGTCGAAATCGAGATCGACCGGAACTCCGCCTGCACCGGCAGGTCAGAGCCGTCGAACGGACCGACGAGCTCTTCGCTGCACATCGGCCAGGCGTTCATGTGCAATCGCATCGGCAGGTGGGGAATCGGCGTCGGCCGTCCTGCCGTGCGCTTGTGAATCAGCACATCGTCGACAAACCAGCGGATCTCGTCGACATCCCACTCCACGGCGTACGTGTGGAAGTCATCGGCGGCGTCGAAGCCCAGATCGATGAGCACCGGCGTGCCGCGGTAGCCGTAGTTGTAGAGGTCACCGTCTTCGCCGGGGTTGTAGTAGACGTTGAGCATGATCTTCGTGGTGTCCTTGCCCAAGAACTCGGTGTCGATCTCTTGCCACGGGTCGAAGCGGTACAGGAACATGGCCGAGATGACTCCCGAGCCGCGCGCGGGCTTCATCGTCGTCTCGAAGCGGCCGTACAGGAAGTGCGCGTCGTCGGTGTCTTTGGTGGCCAGATCGCCTGCGGTGTAGTTGCGATCGTGCCGATCTCCCGGCTGAATGCGCATCGCCATGCCGCCGTCGGTGCCGGGCACGATGTTGTCGGGCGAGAAGGCGGCCTCGTTGCAGAAGAAGGTCGAGTCCATTTTGTCCCAGTAGGCGGGATCGAGGGTGTCGAGCGTGTCCTTGCGGACCAGGTCAAAGCCGCTGCTGCGGCGGGTCCATCCAGGGGCCTCGCTGTCGCAGTAGCCGGCGAGTCGAGCGGGATGGACGATCCATGGGTCCCCGTCGTGCTCGAGGGCTCGGCAGTGGGCGTCCGAGACCACGACGCGGGTGGCACGGGTGGCCCCGAAGAGGGCGATGGCAACGCCGCCGAGTGCGAGCCACGGAATCCAACGGGCGGGCTTGTTCATGGTGGGGATGGCCTTGCGAAGCGCATGGGGAATCGATGAGGTGAGGTGCCAGCTGCTCTTGATGTCGACCACCGGCGATAAGGCGACCGCCGTGTTCGCGACCTCCTCGACGGTGTGCTGGGGGGCGCGCGCGACAGCACGCCAGTGCTGCCGATCAAAGACATAGTCACTGATGCCGATCAGCACGCCGGCAATGTCGAGGTAGAAGGCGACCGGGTAGCTGATGACTACCGCAATAAACGAGCCGATGCCGAGCTGACCGAGGCCCTGCAGCCCGACGAGCAAGAACAGAAGCGGTGTGCACAGGGCCACCAGTCCGACGGCCTGCACTGAGCCAGGAATCGGCAACGCCGCGCGACCGAGGTCTTCGAGCAAGATGGCTTGTGCCAGGTTCAGCCCGATGACGATCGCCGGAAAGAACCAGGCGAAGACGACCACGATCTCGGTGAACAACGAGCCCCAACGGAGCGAGCGCTGTGTCCTCGCGACCGCGATGGCGAGAACTACCGCCACCATGGCTGCCCCTGCCAGTGACACGGCGTTGAGGGCGGGCGCGTAGAACAGGCCGATCAGGAGGTGCAGCACAAAGACCAGCAGCACGATCAGGTAGTGCGTGCCGTGAAACATGAACTGTACACGCTCGGCGGCCGACAGCGACGAGGCCCCCAGCGAGCGCAGGTGCCGAAAGAAGGCCTCGGTGTGGCCGTTGGCCCAGCGACGACGGCGGGCGAGGAAGCTGTACAGGTCGGGCGAGACCTCTTCTTCGCTGCCGCTCCACGGATTGTGGATGATGCGATGGCCTTGCATCAGCAGGCCGTAGCCGTAGTCGGTGTCCTCGGTGATGCAGCTGTTGAAGGCATTTGCGGCCAACAGCTTGGTGTCCATGACCACGGTGGTTCCGGTAAAGAACACCGTCAGCCCTAGCCGCGTGAAACCGATGTTGTAGAGCTCGCAACCGATGTGCTGGTGAAGGGCATCCCAGAGCCCAAACAGGCCTCGGGCCGAGATCGGCGCGCGGGTGGCCTGCAGGAACGAGGCGTCCTGTTCTTTGAGCAGGATGATTGAGCTTCGCAACCAGTCGGGCCGGGCTTGGTGGTCACAGTCGAGGATGGCCGTGTACCGGGTGGTCAGCTCGGGGCGGGCCCAGTTGAGCTTGTCGCTCTTGGGATCACTGCCGGTGAAGGCGACGAGCACCCGTCGGGGGTTCGCGCTGAGTTCGACGAGCGCGTTGTCTCCGCTGAAGTCTGCGTCCGGATAGCGCTGCTTCAAGAAGGGCAGGGCGGTGTCGTTTCGGTCCTTGACCAACAACGTGATGGCGACGGTGCCGTGGTGGTCCTGCCGCTCCAGAGAGTGGATGACCCGCAGCGCACCCTCTCCCTCGTTTCGCGCCGGAATCAGGACAGCGACCGAGTCGTCAGGAGTGCCTTCGAAGCTGCGCGTGGCCGGCGCCCCAGGCAGAAAGGCGGCCATGGCCATGTACTGCCCAATGGCGTAGGCGCCGAGCACCACCGTGAGGACAGTGCAGACCCAGAGAATGGTCGTCGTCACGGTGAGGAGTCCGGGAGGAAGGGCAGCTGACGACTTCCGGGTAACGCCGTCCTCGGCGGACTCCCAGTCCAGGAGGGTTTCGACTAGCTATGACCAGAAAGGTGAGTACAGTCATAGATAATGAAACGTATTCCCCATCGCTTCTTTGCGCGCGCCTCGGCCACGGCTCGGGTCGCCGGTCGCCTTGGTCTCTCGGCCACGAGGCGGGTGGTCGGCCACTCGGCCCTCGAAGATGCGCGTCTCGGGGAGTTCATGACCCAGGAGCTCGACCAGATGAAGGGCCTGGCGATGAAGGTCGGCCAGATCTTGTCGTACATGGATGTGGGGCTTCCCGAGGACACCGTCGGCAAGCTCGCGAAGCTCCAGACGGGCGTTTCACCGCTTGATGCGGAGGTGATCCGAGCCCAGGTGCAGCACTCGCTCGGTGCACCGCTCGAGCAGCTGTTCGAGCGATTCGACGGGAAGCCAGTCGCGGCGGCGAGTGTGGGCCAGGTGCATCGGGCGCGGTTCGCAGGCAACGAGGTTGCCGTCAAGGTGCGCTATCCGGGCGTAGAGCAGACGCTGGTGAGCGACTTTGCGCGCTTGGTGCCCATCGCGAGGCTCGCCAGTGTTGCCACCCAGGTCGATGGACAAGCCCTTGTCGCCGAGCTTCGCGACCGCATGCGACTCGAGTGCGACTACGGCCAGGAAGCCGCCTGGCAGCGGGCGTTCGCACAGGCGTTCGCCGACGACTCCGACCTTCGCGTGCCCGGCGTGGTGGCCTCGCGGTCCACTGGGGACGTGCTGACGACCCACTGGTGCGATGGGCAGTCCTTCGAGAAGCTCTGCGAGGAGCCACCCCTACAAAGAGAGGCTGCCGCACGCACGCTGGCTCGGTTCGCGTTCATGTCCGTCTTTGCGCACGGAGCACTGCAGGCCGACCCCCATCCCGGCAACTTCATCTTCCGCCCGGCCGGCGAAGTCGTCGCATTGGACTTCGGCTGTGTGCGGCCCTTCGATGCAGAAGTGGTCGAGGCCTTCCGAGCGGTTGCGCGCTGCGTCGTGCTTCGCGACCGGTCCTCGTTTCGCGATGCCGTGGTGCGTCTGGGCATCGCTCCCCGCCCACGCAAGCTCGACTGGGACGGCATGTGGGCCATGATGGGATGGATGTTTGAGCCCTATCTCGAGGCCCGCTTCCGGTTCGAGCGCAGCTGGTGGCAGTCAGGGCTGCACTTCACGCGGCCGAGCAACCGAAACCTTCGGCACCAGGCGCTGCCACCCCAGTACCTCTGGCTCCAGCGCATGCAGTTCGGGCTTCACGCGGTCCTGCTTCGGCTCGATGTCGAGGTCGCGTTGCGGGACGTCCTTCTCGATACGCTCGAACAGCCACTCAAGCCGATCACTCCGATTGCCGACCCCAGAGGAGGCCCAGAAGATGGCGCGCGCATTCAGCCAGAGTGAGCAAGCGAGGATTCGGGCGCGGCTTCTCGAGGCTGCGGCGGAAGCGGTGCTCGAGACGGGCTTCAAGAACACTCCAGTCGAGGCGTTGACGCAGTCTGTAGGCATCTCGAAGGGGGCCTTCTACAGCTTCTTTCCGAGTAAGGCGGCGCTGTGGATGGCGATGCTCAGCGCGAGCGAGGCGTCGATGCGTGCGGAGCTTACCGCCATCGTCGACGGGCCACCCGAGGGGCTGCTCGACCGCACCCTGCGGTTTCTCTTCGCGGCCTCCACCCGTCCAGGGCTTCAGGCCATGCGGGACCCCGAGGACTTGGCCTGGTTGCTGCGGGCGTTGCCCGAGGGTGCCCTTGCCTCGGCCCGAGCCGACGACGACGCGTGGTTTGCGGCCCTGCTTGATCGGCTGATCGCGAGGGGAGCGGTGGCTGCGGACACGTCTGCTCTTGCCTTTGCGGGCATCGCGCCGACAGCGCTGGCCATCGCCCAGGGCGAGGCGCTCACAGGTGCTGCGCACGAGGCCGTCGTGGAGCTGCTGATCGAGGGTCTGGTGCTGCGCTTGTCTCCGTCGCGGTAGCGCTCTTTCGTCCCAGAGGTGTCCAAGCAGCAGGAGGACGCCATGTACCGTCTACTGCCCATCGCCGCGCTTGCCGCTGGTTGTGTCATCGTCAGCCCCGAGACCGTCGACCGCGACACACTCACCCTCAACGAAGACTACGAGTCCGTAGTTATCGACCTGCCGGCCGGCGACATCGCTGTCGCGGTGGGCGATGTCACGGACATCCGTATCGAGCGCATTGCCCGATACCGTGGCGATGACGCCCCCGAGCTGCGTGCCGAGGTCGTCGACGGGGTGGTGCACCTCTCGGCGGACTGTCGTCGCTGCAGCGTCGATCACCTCGTGGTTCTGCCGCACTCCGCTCCGGTGGCGACTGAGACCGGCGCCGGAAATCTCGGCTTTCGCCACCTCTCGTCGCCGCTGCTTGGCACGTCCGGCGCTGGCAACATCGAGGTCTCCGGGCATACCGGCGATGTGGACCTACGGACTCAGGCTGGAAACGTCGAGCTGGGTGATGTCGCGGGAGAGCTGCTCATCGAGACCAGTGCCGGGAACATCATCGGGGAGCTCGTCAGCGCCGAGTTCCTCGACGCATCCACCCAGGCTGGAAACGTCGAATTCGAGCTGATTGACGCGCCCATGCACGTCAGCCTCGGAAGTCAGGCGGGCAACGTCTCGCTCGACCTGCCCTCGGGTACCTACGCCATCGAGGCGTGGACCTCCGCTGGACGCACCGACATCGACAACCTCGTGCACGACCCGCTCGCGGTTCGAAGCCTGACGCTGCACAGCTCCGCAGGCAACGTCTCGGCGCAAGGCTTCTAGGAGGACCTAGTGCACGTAGCCGAGGGCCTCGAGAGCCTCCCGCATGCTCTCGGCTGCATCGGTTGGCGGGGTGTGGCGCAGTCGGTCGAGCCACGGCTGAATGTCCAGAAGCAGGTCCTCATCGACCGGAAGTGGGTGTAGCTCATGGGGGTCGTTGCCGAGGTCGTACTGCTCCACCGTCCGCGCGCCCGGGGGGAGCGTCACCAACAGCTCACGCGTGCCTTGTCGGAGCAGCACCTTCGGGATCATCTGGGGAGGGGCGTGGCCGTGAGCTGGGCCGAGGACGGCAGAGACCATCGGCACGTCCCATGTCTCAGTCTCGCCGAGACCGGCCCGCGCTCGGAGCGCCTGGGCCAGGGGAAGCGTCGAGACGGGGCCAGCCGGGCAGTTCCCACTTGAGAGCAGCAGGGGGACCTCGGTGTTTGCGCGGTAGAGGTGCCGCTGGTGCGACGCGTGCTCGTGGTGCTCGGTGAGGCTCTCGCCGTGGTCTCCGACCACCGCCCAGACGTCGGGCATGGCGCCGGTTCGCTGCTCGAAGAGGGCAAAGGCCTCGGCGATCATCGCGTCGGTGTCGGCCACTTCCGCGAGGTATTGCTGCGTGGCCATGGCCGCGGTCGCGTCGCGCCGCGCTCCTGCCTCTGCCGGGAGGCCATGCACATCCCCGAACAGCTCCGTCTGCAGGACCGCCAGCTCGGTGGCGGCCACGCCGGACTTCGGAGGTGGCGAGACGGGGTGGCGATCGAAAGCGGAGGCATCGGGGAGGGCGTGCGTCTGGCCCGCGCGTTTCACACCGTCGGCCGTCGGGGTGTAGGGCCGATGCGGGTCGTAGAGGTGGACCCATACAAAGAGGGGGGCCTCGACCGGCTCCATGGCCGACATCCTCGCGAGCGTCGCGGGTCCATCGCGTTCGAAAGCGGGAGAGTGGCCTAGGGCACTCAACAGCGGTCCGATCGTCGCGGAGCGAAGGGCCATCCAGTCGTCGAGGTCGTCATCGTAGTGGTGGAAGCCTCGTGCATAGCCGAGGGCGCCGTCGAGCATCGCGCTGCT
Source organism: Pseudomonadota bacterium (assembly GCA_023954855.1). Taxonomy (GTDB): domain Bacteria; phylum Myxococcota_A; class UBA796; order UBA796; genus M1803. The sequence continues at coordinate 28,709 of JAGSGY010000010.1, forward strand.
CACAAAGGCTTCGGTGCGATAGCCAGCTGCAGCGAAGTCCTCCGCGAGCATGGGGACCGTCGGTAGAGCCCTCGCGTTCAACAGCACGCCGAGCTCAATGGGGTGCGTGCCCGAGAGGAGCGCGGCGTGGCTGGGACCCGTGAGCGGCGCCGTCGAGAACGCGGGTGCCGGCGCGCAGCCACGCTTGGCGAGGGCGTCTGTGAACGGCGTCAGCCCGGGCTGGAGGGCTTGGGTAGAGGAGGAACGGCTGTCGGCTCGCCAGGTGTCGACGGTCACGAGCAGCACGTTGGGCTGGTCCGAGGCTACGGGCAATGGCGCAGCAATCGGTCGGCGGGCTGCAGTCAACGTGAGGGTGAGCCCGACCGAAAGCCCGATCACGAGTGCACGCCTCTCGTCCGGGATGTGCGCTAGCGAAGCCAGGGTCAGCGCAGCGAGGGTGCCTCCGATCCACATGCCCACATGAGCCGGGTCAGCGATGCGCAGCAGCGACAGGAGTGCGACCGCGATCAGTACGGCGGACCCGTACCTGCTGTGGTCGCGGTGGTGGGGCGCGACGACCCATGCCACAACGACCCAGGCAAGACAGCTTGCTGCCGCAAGGCGCGCCACATCGGTGGGTCCCACCGGGGTGCAGAGCAGGGCGATGCCTGCGTCGGTGAGGCCCAGTGCGAGTCCCCATGCGGTTCGACGAGCCACCTCGCCGCGGTCGAGTGTCATGGCCGACCCTACCGCGTGGATCTGGCCCGGTGCTTGCACTGGTTCAGGGCGGAGGATGTCATGTCAGCCGACGTCAAGAAGAACCTCAAAGACCAGCTCTCCCGTCTACTCGTGCGCCACGACAAGCTCGACGCGCACCTGACCAACGCAGACCGCGAGGTCCCGGCCGACTGGGACGACCGGGCCCAGATGATGGAGAACGACGAAGTTCTCGAGGGAATCGATGCCGTCACGCGCGACGAAATCGTGCAGATTCGCGCGGCCCTGAATCGCATCGACCGGGGAACCTACGGCGTATGCGCGCGGTGCGAAGAGTCGATCTCGGATGGACGTCTCGTCGCCGTGCCGACCGCCGCGCTCTGCATCAACTGCGCCCGGGCAGAGTGACACTGAGGGGTGTGGCATTTCGCCCGTGCTGCGCTCGGTGCAGCACTGGCGCAGGCCCGATTGCTCGATCCGATCGAGTGGTCCGGCTCCCTTGCCGCATCCTGACATCCCTCTGATCCGCGTCACTGCGGCACTTTGAGGTGTTTTTGCTCGATGTGCCCCCAAAGCGCGGCCGCGGCCGCTCGTCGCCTAGTGCCCTGCCTGCTAGGGTGCGGCGGTCCACTCGGAGGGATTTGCCTTCATGAGCTCTCTCATTCTCGTTCTCGGCGCGATCGGCGCACTCGCGTGTTTCGCGATGCTCGGCCTCGGAATCATGGGGCGTCGTGTCCCAGTTCTTGGGTACGTCGGCGCACCACTGCTCGTGCTCATCATCGCGTCAGTCGCAACCATGTCCAGCGCAGGCGGCACCATCGCCTCGCTCGAGGCTGCCGACATTACGCAACTTCACCTCGTGGCGAACGGCGGTCTCAAAGACGCCCTCGCGACGAATGCCAGCGGCCGCCTCTGGGCTTCCGCTGTTCTAGTCCTCGCGGTCTGGTGTGCGGCGATTCCCGCCGTCATCAAGTCCGGCCGGGACTGGGGCTGGACGGTCGTTGATGCCGTCTTCGCCATCATTCTGCTCATCGGCGGTGCCGTCGCGACCTTGGTGCTCGGCACCAAGTGGGGCGTTGCCAGCCAGATGATGCCGGTTCTCGGCGTCATGGGCGTCGGCGGCGTTGGCGTCGCAGTGGCCTCGCTTCGTCGCGGCCTCTTCGAGGATGCCGAGCGCGTTGCAGCGCTCCGCTTCACCGCCGGTATCGCCTTCATCGCTGCAGTCGGCCAGATTGGCCAGTACGCGATGGCCGCGACCGAAGTCGAAGTGCTCGAGAAGGCCCTCACGGCGTCTCCCGACTCGCTCGACACCACCATGATCGTGGGCCTCGAGACGCTCTCGCGCGTCACGAACCTGGCGTGGCTCACCTGGGGCTTTGGCTTCCTCATCGGCTTGTGCGGGCTCTTCATGGAGCTTGGCGAGGCGGTGCAGAAGTACCTCGTCATCGACGCCGCAGCGATCACCGCCTTGGCAGCAGTCATGCTCGTCACCCGCGGTCTCGAGCGTAGCGCCATCAACGATGTGCGCGAAGTCGGCAACCTGGCGCCGCTCACCGAGCTCATCGACGCGATGGGCATCGAGCTGCCGGCCTCCGCCATTGCCATGAAGGGAGCGCTGGTCGATGCCCGCGCTTCCGAGGGTGGCTTCGGCGACGTGCTGGTGCTCGAGAAGAGCGTGCCGGCCGAAGGTGCCGAGCCCGTCACCCAGTGGATTCGCCGCTACAAGTGGAACGGCGGCGGCTGGGATGCCGACGAGACTCCGCTTGCTCAGGCGCAGCTCACCGCGCGCCCTGTCCTGCTCGCAGCCAGCGGCTCGATGCAGAGCCAGTACCTGTTCGAGGCGATCGAGAAGGCACCCGCTGGTGCCAGCCTCCTCGTCCGCATGGGCGAGATCCAGAACGACATCCCGGCGATGGCCAAGCAGCGCAATGGCGCGCTCTTGCCGCTCACCGTCTCCACCCAGGCTGATCCTACCAATCAGATCTGGGCCCGCGCCGACAAGCGGGGCCTCTACTACGGTCCCATCCGTTGGTACGGCACCGGAGACGAAGAGAAGGACCTGATTGCGCGCGCCGACTCTGCTTTCGAGCAGACCGAGAGCGCTGGCATCACGCTTCTCATCAACGAGCGTTCGATGGTCCGTCAGGTCGTGGATTACTGCCTCGCAGGCACCATGACCGCCCAGGACGAGAGCGTCGTTGCTCGTGAGGGCGTCTGGTGTGAGCTGTCGCAGGAGACCTTCGAGGACTTCCGCGCGACCGCTGCCGATGGCTGGGAAGCTCCGAAGCCCGAGGGCCTCAAGCTGTCCATGACCGTCGACAAGCGCTTGCCCGAAGGCATTGGCCAGCTGCTCGAGAACGAGCTCGGCGCCATGGCCTTCTGTCAGCAGAAGGCGGTCGACTTCGGCGAGGAAGAGGGCCTGTCTGGCCGCTACGCCGCAAGCTTCGAAGTCACCCAGAAGGGCAAGATCGGCTGGCATGAGAATGCCGAGGCACCCCGCCGCAGCCGTACTCCCGAGCTCGAGAACCGCGTGGTTCGTAAGTGTGTCCGTAAGCGTATGGACACCATCGTCTGGCCCGAGCACGAGGTCGAGACCGACCCCGAGAAGGAAGACGACTACACGACCATCGAGTACACGATCGTGTTCGGCGACCCGCCGCCCCCGAGCGAGGACCTCGAACTCGACCTCGAGGAAGAAGAGGAAGAGTAGACACTCGACTCTTCTCACTCAAGGCCCCGCCACTGTGCGGGGCCTTTTTGTCTGTCCGGCCGACGTCGTGCCTAGAAGGCGATCTCTGCGCCGAAGTGCGCATGCGAGAGCGGTGCGATGCGACCGATCGTGCTCTCGCTGCCTCCCGTGGCCACCGTGGTGCCCATCGTGAGCTCGACCTGGTCTCGCACGAGCGCATGCAGCTCGACGGTCCCCATGGCCCCCTCAAAGTCTGTGAGCCCGGACGCGAGCACTTGCACGGTGTCCGAGGCGGTCACCTGCACGGCGAGCGCGGCGTAGTCCTTGATTTCGCCGCGGCTGCGCTCGAGAGGCGTGCCGTGAACCCATTGGGCGTTGATGAGGGCGCGGCCAAAGAAGCGCTCGATGCCCACGACCCAGCGGCCGAAGACCTGCCCATCCTGAATCACCGTGCGGGGGAGGGGATCGGGGATCTCGTCGATCACGCCGAGCCCAACTAGGCCATCGAGCTGGCCTCGACGCGCGGTGATGGCGGTCTCCTCGGGCAAGAAGGCGCCGCCTTCGACCCACATCGCGATGTCGCCGGGCAAGGCGGCCTTGGCCTCGAGGCCGGCCATCCAGAACACGGGGTAGACGACGGGCACACCGACATCCACGCGGTCGCTATTGCTGGCAAAGCCGACCAGAAGCGCTTCGCCGCCGACCTGCGGCAGGGAGTCGCGGCCCCGGTAGCCGACCAGGGCAAGGTCGACGTCTGGAGTCTGGGCTGAGAGGCGAAGGCCGGCCCCCGCGAAGCCTAGGCGGGCGTCGGGGACATCGGTGCGCGTCTCGAGCTCGCCGAGCTCCACATTCGGGGCGCCGAGGTCCGCGAAGTCGAAGAGGGTGTCGGCATCGGCGAGGATGTCGAGCTCCCCGGGCATGCGAGCAGGGCGGAAGAGCGGCGCGACCACAGCCTCGGCGGCGACCCGTCCTCCGCGCAACGAGAGGCTGGCGGTGGGCAGGCCCAATCGCTTGTCGAAGCGGGTGGGATCGGCCAGGTCGTAGGGATTCACAACGTCGACGGGGCTGATGCCGTCGGCGACGCCCCAGGCGTGTCGCTGCTGTCCGATGATCACTTCGACGACGGGATCTTGGACCCGCGCCATGCGAATCCACGCCTCGTCCAGGTCGAAGGTCAGCGGCTGAATGCGTGTGTTGTCGCTCGCGTCGGCGACCTCGTCCACACCGGTGGGGGTGCGAAGCCGGATGGCGCCGCGCACTCTCCAGCTGATGCCGTCGTTTGGCGCGTCTTCCAGGCGTCCGCGAAGGACCAATAGGTCCTGGAAGTCGAGCCACCGGCAGTCCGCCGCCGTCGAGGGCGTACAGCCCGCCGTGCCGAGGCGAAGGTGGGTCTCGAGTCGGCCGCCCGCGTCGGGCGCGGCGAGCGCCAGGCTAGCGAGCAGGCCAAGCACTAGCGACGGGTTCCACTCAGCGAGAGCACTACGTCGCAGCCCGCGGTGTTCGACACGACCGGGCAGCTCGCCTCATCGAAGGAGCCGAGCTCGAGGGTGGCGGTCCCGTGAACGCTGTCAGCGTCATCGATGGTCAGGTCGACGTCGATGAGGGCGTCGATCAGGCATCCGGGATTGTTCTCGGAGTCGTACTCGACGTCGGTCGTCTGTGCACCGCGAATCTCGCGGGTCTCTTCGTCGCCGCTGACCTCGACGGGCATGGACCCGAAGGGGTCGGCCAGGTCGATGCTGTAGCTGGCGGGCAGCTCGTCCAGCGCTGGCACGTAGATCGGCGTGCCGAAGTCGTTGGCGGTGCCTTCGGGCATGAACAGCGTGTCGAAGGCGCCGTCGAGGCAGCCGTCGTCGACGTCCGTGGTCTGAAAGTCGAAGTCCCCGCTCGCGAAGCTCGCCCCGGTACCGGAGGGGTTGCAGGCCATCATCAGCAGGGCGGGCAGAACAAAGCGCATGGATTCCTCAGTGCGAGAGGGCGTCGAGTCGAAAGCGATCGTCCTCGAGACCTTGGTCGAAGGCGACCTCGGTCACGGTAGCGTGGGTGGAGCGCGTGTGGGTCACATCGGTCACAACGACGCTGTGGGCCACGAAGCGGCCGTCGACATCTCGGTAGTCCGAGAACTGGATGCGGCGCACGACCGCGCCGCTGGCATCGAAGTGCTCTACCGTTGTGGGCAGAGCGTCTTCGGCGCGAACGACGAGGTCCACGCGGGGCGACGCGGGCTTTGCGCCGTCCGCGGGGGTGAGGGTCAGGGCGTTCTCGCCGGTCTTCGTGGCGACGTATTCGGTCGACCAGGACAACCGCGCGAGGTCCTCCATCGCGAAGTCTGTGCCGATGAAGGCGTCACCGCGGGCCTTGCCGACGATGCGCCGTGCTTTGCCGTAGGCCGGCAGGTACAGGTAGACCGTCTCGCCGTCTGGGACGAGCAGGCTGATGCCCGACAGGCGCTCGGGTTCGGCAAACCGAATGAGGCGTTTCTCGTCGCCCTTCTGCCAGATGTCCATGGCTCGCTGTACCGTCTGGCCACGCCGGTCGGTGGTCTCGATGGACAGGGCTAGGTGAAGGTCGTCGCCGCGCTTCGCCGCCTCATCGATGCGCGAGAGGAGGTCGGAGGCGTCGTCCGCGAAGGCGAGGGCGGTGAGCAGAGCTAGCATTAGGGCGTGGCCTCGAAGCCGGCAATCAGCGAGTAGGAGCCGCCGTCCGACGTCGTCGCGTTCGCGTTGATGGTCGAGACCACCGTTCCGTCGGTGCGCTGCTCGACGAGCCAGGTGCCTGTGCTCCACTCGTTGGCGTCGACTGTCTCGGTGCCGATGACTTCGAGCGTCGCCGAACCTCCCGTGGCGTCCAGGGACTGGGGACCGAATGCCGTAATCGACTGGCGGAACACAGCAACCGGGCCGTCCGAGACAGAGAGAACCCACTGTGCGAGAAGGCCATCTGTGCTGACGCACGCGGAGGGCTGGCCATCTGCGAGGGTGGTGGTCTCGTCGTAGCCGACGAAGAGTGTGACACCGTTCTGGATGTAGGTGGTCGCCATGACACGCGCCGAGCGCGGCTCGACCATCCCGTCCGGGCACGCGTTGGTATCCGAGGTGTCGGCCGGGGTCGTTGAACCGTCTGTGCAACCGAATGTGAACACCAGGGCGACAAGAACTGCTGTGCGCATGCGTTCCTCCGAACGCAGGTTAACCCCGGCGCGGTCCGGTCGACAGCGACGGGACCCAACCCATCGAGCGAGGATGCCGTGCAGAGCTTCGCAGACCGCCTTTCCGATGCCGTGCGAGACCGCCGCACCCCGCTCTGTGTGGGCATCGACCCGCACCTACACTTGCTGCCGACTTCGGTGCGGCGCCGGTTCGAAGGATTGTCGGGTCGTGCGTACCGCGAGGCGGCGGCCATCGCAGTGGGCGACTGGGCGGTGATGGTGCTCGAGGCGGTTGAAGGCGCGGTTCCCGCCGTGAAGCCACAAGTGGCCTTCTTCGAGGCGCTCGGGGCACCCGGCGTGGTCGCCCTGGAGAGAGTGGTCGACGTGGCGCGCCAGCTCGACCTCATCGTGGTGCTCGATGCGAAGCGCGGGGACATCGGCTCTACGGCGGAGGCGTACGCGCATGGGGCCCTCGATGATGACGGCCCACTCGCGAGCGACAGTGTGACCCTCGCGCCGTACCTGGGACCCGAGTCTCTCGCCCCGTTCCTAAAGCGCTGTGACGCTGGGAAGGGCGTGTTTCTTCTGGTGCGAACCTCGAATCCCGGTGCGTCCGTTTGGCAGACCGAGGGCGCCGAGCCTGCCGCCCCAAAGGTGGCGGCCTGGGTCGAGGCCCAATCCGCCGAGCGGCTCGGTGACTGCGGTCTTGGTCCCGTGGGTGCGGTGGTGGCTGCCACGGTTCCAGACGAGGCAAAGGCGTGGCGTGCGGCAATGCCGAGCGCCTGGTTCCTCGTGCCTGGCTACGGCGCGCAAGGAGGCGGCGCTGCCGATGTGGCTCCGCTCTTCCGCGACGACGGACTTGGGGCGCTCATCAACTCCTCGCGAGGGGTGTTGTTCGGCGAGGGCGACGAAGACGATTACCGAGCCGCGGTGAGGCGGCGGGCAGATCGCGCCGCGGATGAGCTCGGACGAGTTGCCGGACTTCGCTGAGCCTGGTTGCCCACGGGCGTGTGTGTGATTACGAAGGCGGTTCGCCAAAGAGGGCCCCATGTTCGCTGCTGAGCGCATTCGAGAGATGGTCGAGGACACGCTTCCCGACTGCACCTGCCTCGTGATCAACGAGATGAACGACGGTGAGCATTTCCAGGCAGAGGTCGTCTCGTCGGCCTTCGAAGGTATCTCGCTCGTCCGCCAGCACCAGCTGGTCTACAAGGCGCTCGGCGGCCACGTCGGCACTGATATTCACGCTCTTGCTCTCAAGACCTACGCGCCAGCTGCATGGCCGCATGGAGACCGCTGATGTCCGCTCAGGAACGCATCCAGAAGCTCGTCGATGACAACCGAGTCCTTCTGTTCATGAAGGGCAATCGCGCCTTCCCTCAGTGCGGCTTCTCCATGCGAGCGGTCAACATGGTCGGTGCTCTCGGCGTCGCGTTCGAGACCGTCGACGTGCTCGCTGACATGGAGATCCGTCAGGGCGTGAAGGAATTCTCGGCCTGGCCGACCATTCCGCAGCTCTACATTGACGGCCAGTTCATTGGCGGCTCCGACATCTGTTGGGAGCTGTACCAGAACGGCGAGCTCGAGAAGCTCGTGGCTGAGCATCCTCGGGTCGAATCCGAGTGAGTCGCTCCCTCTCTGGACCGAGAGGCTGCTGTGCTCGATGAACTCCTGACCTCCGTCCGAGGCGTCGCCAGTGAGCGCGCTTGGGGCGCAGCGGTGCAGCTTGTTCGCGATGGCGCAGTGGTCGGGGTGTCGGACGACGGCGAGGAGATTCATCTGCTCGTCAAAGCGCGTGGACGCGCTCGGCCGCACGATGTCTACCTTTTCCTCGACGACACCGACTGGGATTGCGACTGCGCGTTGCCTGGCAAGGCGTGCCTGCACGTGTGCGCGGGGATCATCGCGACCCGTGAGGGGCGTCTCTCTGGAGACGGACTCCCCGAGCCCAAGAAGGCCTTCAAGGTTCAGATCCGCTACGACTTCACCCGCATGGGGTCGGCGCTCTCGGTCCGCCGACAGCTTGTGTACGCGGACGGTCGCATCGAGCCGCTCACGAAGTCGCTCGCACGCTCGGACGTCATCGCGGAGCGCGGTGATATCCAGGCCGAGAGCCTGCTCGCCACGGCTCCCGCAGGGGCGCTTCCCGCCGAGACCCTTCGGCGCTTGCTCGTGTTTCTCGAGGGTGTGCCGCCGGCCACGCTCGATGGCGAGCCCCTGGCCATCGAGGCTTCCCCCGTCCTGTTCCGCGTGCGCGTCGAGGACCAAGATGAGGGCTTCAAGCTCCGTCTGGTTCGTCCGCCCGGTCTCGACGAACTCTTCCGCGGTGCGGCCCTCACCGAGGGCCGGCTCCATCCGACCAGTCACGGTCGACTGTCCTCGGATCAGCGGCGAACGCTCACCTCCGGGGTGAGCTTTGCGAAGGACCGCGTGGGACGCCTCGTCTCGGATGTCCTTCCGCGCCTGCGCGACCAGATTCCCGTCGACGTAAACACGACCCGTCTCCCCGAAGGCGACGCCCTCAAGCCCCGCGTCGAGCTGGCCCTTACGGAGGTCCCCGCCGGTCTCGAAGTGCAGGCCCGCGTCGTCTACGGCGATCCCATCGTGGCGCGCGTCGAACAAGGCGTGCTCAAGGCCCTCTCGGGTGTCGTTCCGGCTCGAAACCTCGGTGCAGAACGCGCGATTGGGCACGAGTTCGAGTCTCGAATGGGCATCAGCGTGGGCATGACCCGGCTGTATCCACCGGTCGATGCCGCGGTGTTCCTCACCAAGCGCCTGCCCCTGTTCAACGGCTCGGTGCAAGGCCGCGTCGACGCCTCGCGCTTCGAGATCGCGACCCTTCCGCCGAGCTTCAAGATGGACGTGGTCGACGGAGACGATGGCGACTTCCGCGTTGACCTCGACTTCATGACCGAGGCGGGTCAGTCGATCGAGCCCATCGAAGTGCTTCGGGCGTGGACCGCGCGTCGCCCCCTCGTCCCGCTGCTCGACGGTGGCTATGCGCCGCTGCCGAAGGAGTGGCTCGCCGAGCACGGTGCGGTGTTGCGCGAGCTTCTCGAGGCTCGCAGCCAAGACGGCACGGTACCGAAGCAGAGCGTGGCCTCACTCATGGATCTCGCTGAGAGCACGGGTGCCCGCGTGCCTCCCGACCTCAGCCGCCTGCGCGAGTTTCTCGAAGGCGGCGAAGGGCTCGTCGAGGTCGATGCGCCCGACGGGTTGCTCGCCGATCTACGCCACTATCAGCGCGCTGGCGTCGGATGGCTTCGCTTCCTGCGCAAGGTCGAACTCCACGGCGTCCTCGCCGACGACATGGGTCTCGGTAAGACGCTGCAGGCGCTCTCGGCGGTGCTCGATGTTGGCGGTCGTTCGCTGGTCGTCGCCCCGACATCGGTGCTCTCGAACTGGAAGAGCGAGGCCGCCCGCTTTGCGCCCGGACTCAAGGTCTGCATGTACCACGGCCCCAACCGCGTCCTCGATCCCGACGCGGACCTGGTGCTGACCTCGTACACGCTGCTGCGCATGAATCTCGCGGAGCTCTCGGCCGAGACCTGGACCTACGCGATTCTCGACGAGGCGCAGGTCATCAAGAACCCGCAGTCCCAGACCGCCCGCGCGGCCTGCAAGCTCCGAGCGGACTACCGGCTCTGCCTGTCCGGAACGCCGGTCGAGAACCGTCTCGAAGAGCTGTGGAGCCTGTTCCGCTTCTTGATCCCTGGCTTCTTGGGCAGCCTCGCGACCTTCAAGGCGCGCTTTGCCCGACCGATTGAGGCGGGTGATCAGGACGCCGCAGCGTCGTTGCGCCGTCGCATTCGGCCCTACGTGCTTCGCAGGCTCAAGTCTCAGGTCGCCACCGAGCTTCCGCCTCTTACCGAGATGGTGGTCAGATGTGGCCTCGCGACTGACCAACGCAAGGTGTACGACGCCGTGCGCATGGCGCAGCGAGCCCGCGTGCGCGAAGTGCTCTCGGACGGCAATGTTCGGCAGGGACAGGCCCTTGCCGTGCTCGAGGCGCTGCTTCGCATGCGTCAGGCGGCCTGCGATCCGGCGTTGCTGCCCGGTGACGCCGGGCAGGGAGCCTCGTCTGCGAAGCTCGACCGCCTCGAGGAGCTGCTGGTGGACCTCGTGGTCGACGACCACAAGGCCCTGGTCTTCTCGCAGTGGACCTCGATGCTCGACCGCGTCGAGGAGCGTCTGCAGTCTTTGGGCATCAACTGGGTTCGCCTCGACGGCTCCACGCGCGATCGCGCCACGGTGATCGAGGCTTTCCAGGATCCTTCGGGCCCGCCAGTATTCCTGCTCTCACTCAAGGCAGGTGGCACCGGGCTCAACCTCACCGCTGCCGACTACGTCATCCACCTGGATCCCTGGTGGAACCCCGCCGTCGAGCAGCAAGCGACGGACCGCGCGCACCGTATTGGGCAGGACAAGCCCGTTGTGGCGCTCAAGCTCGTGGCAGAGGGCACCGTCGAGGAACGCATTCTCGCGCTGCAAGAGGCCAAGAAGGACGTCGCTGAGGCTGCGCTCGGCGGCGAAGGCGGCATCCTGCGCGCGATGACAGGCGATGAACTCCGAGGACTCTTCGACGCCTAGCGCAGCTTCGCTTTGTTCGGAACCACCTCGTCCCGTTGCGGTCACTCTGTATGGGAGGCCTCATGGGGCGAGCGGATGTGTATCGACAGCGGGCGGTTCTTGGCTTTGGTGGAGTGCTGGCGTGCGCCGCTCTACTCTTGTTTGGGCTGACCGAAGTGTTCAACGAACAAGATGCTCGAATGGCTCGGGCCCGCGCCGAAGCGGTGGTGCACACGGTGCCCGTCGTCGTGGCTTCGACCACGCTCTACCCGGGCTTCGAGATCCGGGCGGAAGACCTCGAGATCGTGCAGATGGACCCCGAGGTCGCTCCGGCGGATGTCAGTGGGACCGTAGGCCAGCTGGTCGGTCGCATTCCGGCCGAACGCATGCTTCCCCGTGACCCCGTACGCGAGGCACGCTTGGCGAGCTTTGGGGAGTCCCGTGGACTCGCGGCCCTGATCCCGAACGGACTTCGCGCCCTCTCGTTGGACTTGCGCAACGCCCCAGCTGGCGCCGGCTTTCTGCTTCCCGGTGACCGTGTCGACGTGCATGTCACCGCCAGTGCGGATGCCGGGCTCGAGTCCTTCGTGCTGCTCGAGAACGTGGCCGTGCTGGCGGTCGACGGCTCCATGACAGAGGAGACGCGCCAATCTGGGGAGAAGCAGTCGATCGGCAAGCAGAGTCCTGCGATCACGCTGCTCTTGACGCCCGAAGAGGCTGTGAAGGCCACGCATGCCCATCGCGAAGGTGTGGTGGCATTGGCCTTGCGGTCGCGCATCGACCTGGACCAAGTGGCCACCACGGCGGTCAATATGCGAGATCTTCTGGGACGAAACGAGGTCATCGAGCCCCGTCGCTTTGTGCCCAACCATGCGGAGCCCAACCAGGGCCGAGAGATGTTCATCATCCGCGGACCGGATGTCGAGACGGTGACCTTTCCGGTGACGGAAGGGGAGTCGGTAGGACTCTGAGGCCCGCTGGGTTAGTATCAGGCGGTGGCGCTGCAAGGCGCATGCTGCTGGGGAGATCGAGATGGCGAAGAAAGAGAGCAACGGCGGGCGCGCGCTCGCCGTACTTGGGTTCGGTGTGTTGTTGCTCGGTCTCGGTGGTTGGGGCTTCTACAAGATGACCACCTACTACGACAACAAGATCGCAGAGGCGCGCCGTCCACCCGACACGATCGAGGTCATCGTCTCGGCTCGCGACCTGTTTCAGGGCATTGCGATTACCGAGGAAGATCTGTTCCAGATCGACATCGAAGAGAAGTTCGTGCCCGCAGGTGTGTACCGCTCTGCTGACCACGTGATTGGTCGGGTGCCCCGCGACCGCATCCTCGCGAACGAGTTCGTTCGCGAAGAGCGCTTGGCTGACGCCAAGGCCGGTGTCGGACTCAACGCCTTCATTCCGCGTGGCATGCGTGCCATCTCGTTCAACATCACGAACGCAGCGGCTGGCGCTGGCTTCGTCCAGCCCGAGAACTACGTCGACGTGCTGGTGACCATCACCAACGCCGAGACCGGAGAGCGCGAGACGCGTCCGGTGCTTCAGGCGGTGTACGTGCTCGCCGTGAACAGCCACACGGGCGTCAAGACCGACCCGAGCCCCGAGGGCGGCAAGAAGAAGAAGAAGAAGCGCCGTCACGCGCCTTCTGTCACCTTCGCCGTGACCCCTGACCAGGCCGAGGTACTGACCCAGGCCACGAGCGAGGGCGCACTTCAGATCTTGATTCGCAACGGCATGGACCCGGGTGTGGGCGAAGAGGACGTCAAGGACGTCGTCGGCTTCACCTTCGAGTCGCTGCGTCCCAAGCCGCCGCCGCGTCCGGTTCGTCCCAAGGTTGCGCCGAAGCCGGTTGAGCCGCAGGGACTCATCATTCAGCGCGGTAGCCGCGTCACGTACGAAGAAGACCACTAGGCCGTTTTTTCGGTGCGGTGTGAGGCGGGGCAAATGCTCCGCCTTTCTTGCTCAGAGGCGGGTCAATCGCAGGGCGAGGACTGTGGCCACTACCGAGAGGGCAAGCGATGCGGTGAACACGGCCGGCGGGCCCCCAAGCGGCAGTAGGACGCCTGCGACTCCCATGCTGGCCAGGTAGCCGAAGCCCCAGCCGGCGGCGGGAAACAGGGACTGCGCCGTTGAGGCGAGGCCCTTCGGGGCGCGCTCGGCGACCAGCCGGGTGCCGCCGATCCAGAACGCGCCGAAGCCAAGCGCGTGGAGCAGCTGCGCGGCGATCAGGAGGGTCGGGTCGGTGGACCACGCGGTGACGGCCCACCGGGGAAGGCCTGAGACGGCGGCGAGTACCAAGAGTCCCGCTGGACCGATGCGGTCGAGCAGTCGTCTGCCGGCGGCCATCACCCCGATCTCGCCGGCGACACCCACGGCGATGGCCACGCTGGCGACGGTCTCGGGCAGCGACAGCCGTGAGATGTGCAGGGTGAAGAGCGTGTCGTATGGGGTGATGGTCATGCCTTGAATCAGCGAGAGCATGAGCACCAAGCCGATCGTGCGGTCGGAGATCAGGGTCTTGATCTGCGCCCACCCTGGCGGAGAGCTCGGTTGCTCGCCAGGTGGAAGGGTCCATGCGACCATCGCGGTGATGAACAAGAGGACCACGGCTGCAGCGAGAGGGCCGTTCGAGTCCACGGTTCGGAGTGTGCTCGCGGCGAGCACCAGTAGCAGGTACGCCAGCGAGCCCCAGGCGCGCACCGAGCCGTATCCGCCACCCAATCGCTGAAGAGCAAGCGCATCGACAATCGGGAACTGGGGCGCCCGCATGAACGAGAACGAGAGCAGGGCCGCCGCCAGCAGAAGAGGGGTGGGGGCGACAAGGACAGCGACACCGAGCAAGGCGGCCGAGCCCGTCGCGAGTCGCAAGATGAGCTGAGGGCGGCCGAGGCGATCCGCGACCCAGGCCCAGCTGGTGCCCCCCATCAGCCGTCCTGCGGGAAGCAGTGCCAGGGTGGCCGCGATCGCCCGATCGTCGATGGCGCGATCGGCGAGCATCAAGGACAAGAAGGGGATGAAGGACAGCGAGCCAATCGAGGCTGCGTAGTACAGCGATAGCCGCAGATAGAGGCTCATGTACGCCTCCGAGCGACCAGGGCGAGCAGTGCCGCTAGTCCGAGCCACGGCTCGGCGGACACGGGCGCCCACCAGGGCCTGTCGATGTCGATCATGCCAACGTGTACCTCGCCGACTGCCCCGGTATCGCCATCATGGGTGTCCGTGAGCAGCGGCAGGGCTCCGCGGGGGGTGATGATTGCGGACCGGCCGCTCGTCGCGGGTCGGACGGCCCAGCGCTGGGTACGGACCGCGGCGAGGACGCTCATCGAAAGGTGCTTGTCTTCGGCTCCTTCGAGTGCGAGCCACCCGTCATTCGTCGCCAAGAGCAACGGCCCTGTGCTGTCGCGGGCGGCCTCACGCAGGGCGCCGGGAAGGAGGTCTTCAAAGCAGATCAACGGTGCGAAGCTCACGCCGGCGACGTGAAGGATGCGGGGTCCCTGGCCGGCCACGAACGTCTGGTCGCCGAGTCCCAGAAAGCTGCGCTCGGCGAGGGGCACCAGGTGGACCTTGTCGAAGGCGGTGTCGCCAGTGAGCCGGTTGTGGCCGTCGACGACATGGCCGATGACGGTGGGCAGGGGTGGTGCGGGCGGACCGGCGTGAGGCCATGAGGTCTCGGGGGTCAGCGCAATCGAGGCACCTGCTGCACGAGCGCGGTGGAGCAGGTTCACAAGCTCGCGCGAGCGACGGTCGGCGGTGCTCGGTCGCTGTGCTTCGAACACGCCCGTGTTTGGCTGGACAACCGCGACGGGAAGCGTTGGCGCGGGCTGGGGGAGTGCCCACCAGAGCGCTCCGCCCAGCACCCAGATGCAGACTGCGGCGAAGCCTTCGACGCGTCCGGCGCGGATCATGGCTCCGCTGGCGCCGAGAAGGGCCACAAGCAGCGGCGTGCCCAGCAGCGCGACAGGCCAGAGCAGAGGCGGACTCGACGTGAGGAGCGCCGCCAGATCGATCGGAATGGGCCACCAGGTGAGCAAGCTGGTCACGAAGGCAAGACTGAGAGCGAGCGGTGCAATGCCGCGGTGCTCGTCACTCGAGAGTCCGGCGGCGAGCGCGAACGGAAGGGCATGCAACGCCGCGAGTCCGAGCCAGAGCCAGAGTCCGCCGCCGTCGCCGTAGGTGTTCCAGATGGCGGGCAGCTCTCGGAACCACAGCCCCGTGGTCACCAAGCCGCAGAGGCCGCCGCGCAGAGCATCACCCACACGGTGGCCGGTGAACAATCCAGCAAAAGCGATGGCGCCGGCGAGTGCGAGTGCCGCCCCAAACGGGTGGCCGAAGGCCCATCCCCACAACAGTCCTGCGGCGAGGGCCCAGAGGGTCGCTTGTTGGCTGCGGGGCGTGGCGATGGCGTCGGGCACCCGCACCTTTGCTCTGTCTGATGTCGGCGTGCCAGCCGGCGAGACGTGCTACCCAACAGGCAATGCGCGCTGCCTTGCTGCTTCTTCTTCTCGGCTGTACCCAGGTCGGCCACCGCCTTGACCCTGGGGACGCGCCGGCGGCTGCGTCGACCAGGCAGGCTGGTGTGAGTGCCGAGGCGCGTGCTTGGGCACTCAAGGCCCATGTGGCCGAGGACCTCGGTGACATCGAGGAAGCGGAACGCGCCCTTCAGTGGGTGCTCCGCCTTGAGCGCGCGGAGCCGGCATCTTGGGTGCTCTGGGGGCTGTTTCTCGAGCGTCAGGTACGCCATACCGAAGCGGCCGAGGCTTTCGAGTCCGCACTGGAGCGCGACGCTCACCACGGGCCCGCACACAAAGCTCTCGGTGATCTCCTGGCGCGTGCTGAGCGCTTCGAGGAGGCCGTGGTACACCTCGAGGCCGCGCTTACGGCCGGTGTCTCAGGGGATGCCTTTGAGGTCCTGGCGCGTCTATACAAGCGTATGGACCTTAGCGCCGAGCACCAGACTCTCATCGACCGTTGGCTACTCGTCGCCATCGACGACGCGGATGAGCGGCTGGTGCGGGCCCAGTCCACCCTGGCCGCCGAGCGTCCAGACGATGCGATGGCCGATCTTCTCTACGTCGTCGAGCGTCGCGACGACCCGCTGGCGGCTGAGCTCTTGGTCGAGGCCGCCCTTCGCGCTTGTCGTCTGGGGACGACGCTCGACGAGTCTCGCCGTCTGGGCCTCGACGCGGACCCCGCGTATTCTGCGTCGATGGCTCGGCTTCTCGAGCACGCCGCGGGTGGGACCTGTGGGGCCGTCGAGCTTCAGCAGAGTGCTCGGGCAGCCACCCCTTGTGAGGCGCGTGCGCTGTTGTTGCGTGCGCGCGAGGCCGCTCCCCTGCTATCGGGTCTGGCCGAAGAGCTTTCGAGTGCGCGTCACGCGTGCGAGACTGCCGGTCCGGAGGGTCCTTGAAGGCCGCTGCTCGCCTGTTCACACTGCTTCTACTGCTCTCGTGTGGTCCCAAGCCGCCACCGAAGGCGCCTGAGACCGATGTGTCAGCCACCCTCGAGATGGCTCGTGCGCGTCCGGCTCCGGAGCGTGCTCAAGCGCGGTTCACCATCAAGCTTCGCAGCAAGCCGCTCGAGCTCGCGGGGACCACCGGTGGTGGACTCGTCGTCGACCGGCCCGGCCGACTGCACATCGAGATCTTCGGTCCTCTCGGCTCGTCCTTGCTCAAGGTCACCAGCGATGGCGAGGCCCTCGGTGTACTGCTGCCCAAGGAAGAGCGGCAGTTGCTTGCCCCGTCGGCGGACGAAGCTCTGCTCGAGATGAGTGGGGGCACACTGAGCCTCGACGATCTGGCGGGCGTATTGCTTGGAGACCTTCCTTTCGATGTGGCCGAGGTCAAGGCCTCACGCGTGCTCGAGGATGGCAGCCATCAGCTCGACCTTGAGGCCCAGGGCGTGAGCGTCCAGGCTGATCTCGACCCGGCGACGGGCACGCCGAAGCACCTGGTGGCCACCGACGGGGATGGCGTGATGATGGTGGAGGCCACCTATGGTCCCTTCACCGAGATCGACGGACTGCTCTGGCCGAGCGAGGTCAAGCTCTTCCTGCCAGCTGTCGACCTGACCACATCGCTGCGCTTCAAGGGCTGGAAGTCAGTGGACGAGGCACCCCCGGTCTTCGACCTCACGCCTCCGGAGGGCTTCCTCACCGAAGACCTTCAAGAGGCCCTCAAGGGCCTCAAGCCGCTCGAGGACTAGGACGCGTCGCTGATCACGAGCTGAAGTCGACGCCGGCCATTCCAGGTGTCGATCTCGAGCTTTCCGAGCAGATCGACCGGGCCTTCTTCGAGGCGCGCCTTGTGCTCGGCACCGTCCCACCAGATGGCATCCACCTTGGTGCCGCCGATGCGGCACTTGAGCAGGCGACCGTTCGCGCGGATGTCGATGTACCTGGCCTGCACGCCACGCACGGCCAGCCGCGGACGGGGGTTGCCCATTCCAAAGGGTCCCAGCGAGGAAAGGTCGTGCTCGAGGCTCTCGTTGAGATCACGGGGGTCCACGTCGGCGTCGTAGCGGTAGCGGCGGACCAGGTCGTCGGACGGGGTGGTCTCACGGACGTAGGTGGAGAGCCGTTCTCCGAGTTCTTCGAGCTTGTCCGTGGGGACCGTGAAGCCCGCTGCGGCGGGGTGGCCTCCGTACCGGACCAGGATGTCCTGCACGCTGTCGAGGGCCTCGACTGCGTGGACGCCGGGAATCGAGCGGATGCTACCGACCGCCTGCTCTCCCTGGATGCTGACGACGGCGGCGGGACGATAGACCTCGTCCTTGAGTCGAGAAGCGACGATGCCGACGACGCCTCGGTGCCAGCCTGCCTCTTCGGTGCCGGAGACCACCACGAAGTCCGGTGGGTCGTCGCCGGCCTGCGCGATGGCGGCATCGACGAGACGACGCTGGATCTCCTTGCGCTCGGTGTTGAGCTGATCGATCTCCTGGGCCATCGCCCGGGCGCGCTCGGGGTCGCGACAGTTCATCAGCTCGACGACCATCTTCGCGTCCGCCAGGCGGCCGGCAGCATTGATGCGCGGACCAATTCGAAATCCGAGGTCACTCTCGCGGATCTCGCCGAGCTTGAGCGCCGAGGCAGTGAGCAGGGCCTGCAGTCCGGGGTGGTGCGGCCCGCGGTTGAGCATGTCGAGCCCGAGGGCGACGATGGCGCGGTTCTCGAGAGTGGTCAGGGGCACCAGGTCGGCGACGGTGCCGATCGCGGCGAGCTTGAGCATCGACCGAACAATGGCGTCGCGCTTTGGGTGCTTGGCGAGCAATCCCTGTGCGAGCTTCAGGCTGACGCCGCAGGCTGCGAGGCTGCGGTTCGGGTAGCTGCACAGTCGCTGGGGCGGGCAGAGGACCAAGGCATCAGCCGGAACATCGGCGCCGTCAGGAAGGTGGTGATCACAGATCAAGACGTCCACGCCGCCATTCTTCGCGAGCGTGACCGCCGCGTGATCACGCACCCCAATATCGGCGGTGACGATGAGATCGATTCCGTCGGCGACGGCCTTTTCGGCGGCCTGGACCGAGAATCCGTAGCCCTCTTTGAAGCGATTGGGAATGTGGTAGTCGATCTGGGTGCCGCCGCCGGCCAGGGTGAGCCCGGCCTGCAAGATCAGCGACGAGGTGGTTCCATCGACGTCGTAGTCGGTGATGATTCGGACCTTCTGCCGGTCGCGATTTGCTTGCTCGAGGCGGGCGAGCGCGGGCGCCATGTTGTGCATGAGCGCGGGGTCGTGAAGGTGCTCGAAGCGTGGCGTGAGCAGGTCATCGGCTGAGCCCGTCTTCCAGCGAGAGGCGAGGCAGCGGGCCGCGACTGGGGAAAGTCCGCTCGCGAGGAGGGCCTCGACGCGCGCAGCAGGGGCGTCGGCGAGCAGCCAGGTCGCCCCGCTTAGGGAGGTCGTCATCGTGTCCTTCAGGTGCGCGTGAGCGGCGTCAGTACCAGAACAAGAAGCCTAACAAGAGCCCCGCGAGCAGGCCGCCCACCAGGCCGGCGATGCCCACCCAGATCGAGATGTCGGATCCCTCTGGCTCCTCCTGGCGCATCTGGGAGGGCAGCTCGATCTTATCTGGGAGGGACGCGGTCGCTGGCGAGGCGTTCAGCACCGGTGCGGGGGTGTGCGACGAGGTGACGGGCGCGGGTAGGGGGGCGACGTCCGTCGGGCGGTTGATCAACACGAGCGGGAGGAGCTTGGGCTGACCACCGCTGATCCGCTCCATGACGACATCCATGACGATGCGGTCTCCCTCCATGTGCACGCCACGGACTTCAGCCGGTCGCATGCCCAGGAACTCGCGCGGCTGGAACGGCAGCTCGTACTCATCCCCGCGGTGCAGCGTGTCGAAGTCTCCGGTGGCCTGTGTCTGATGCTCGGCGTGGGCGATGGCCTCGATGTGGCGCTGAATGATGTCTTCGTCGCGATCGCGGGTGGCGCGGTGTACGGCCGTGAGCGTGATCGAGGTCTCGCTGCCGGAGAGGTTGTCGCGAATGCGACTAACCGTGACACCGACGATCTTCTTATGGGTCTGGCCGACGCCAATCGCATCTTTGGCGACGGCTTCGGTGACGGGAAAACCGTAGGGATTCAGGTCGTAGACCACCTTCTCGCTCGGCGCGGCGTTGGGGTCGTCGGTGTGGTTGACCTGCAGGACCATGGGCAGCGAGGCCATCTCGATGCCTTGCTCGGCAAGCGCTCGCTCGAGTTCGAGCAGCGCGTCGACGTTGACCTGGTCCTTTCCGGGGCGCGCATCGGCGATGAACACGATGGCGTCAGTGCCCTTGAGCACCTCTTCGCGATGAATCGGGTGCAGCAGACCGCCGGGCATCGAGTAGACGCGGAAGCGCGTCGAGAAGCCAGTGATCGGTGCGGTGCCCTCGGGCACGTAGTCGAAGTACCTGGTTCGCTCGGCTTCTTCGCCAGGTCCGAACTCGTGCAGTCGGCTGCGTTCTCCGGCGCGCACGGTCTCGTGCAACACCTGAAGATTGGTGTTCGTGCCTGCGCCAGGGGCGCCGAAGTAGACCACCTTGGCGGTGATCTCACGATGTGCGAAGTTGATGAGGGCCATCACTTGGCAGTATAGGCGCAGCGTTCCGGCGGTGCCGCGCTGGCGGTTCGGGGTTATCGCCCCGGACGTCAAGGAGTGCTCGGTGAAGCCACTCATCGGACCGTTCGAGGTCCCCATCTTCCGCATCCCCCTCCCCGACTTCCTTCCGTGGGAAGAGGCGCCGATTCACGGCTTCGGGATTCTCGTCGCTCTGGGCTTCTTGCTCGGCGGCAACGTGGCCATGAAGGCCGCGGAGCGTCGGGGCATGGATCCCGAGGTCATCAACCGCCTGATTGGCTGGCTGATCGCGGGTACCTTCATCGGCGGTCACGTCGGCTACGGCCTGATGTACAAGCCCGACGAGTACCTCGCCGACCCGATTCAGTTCCTGTACATGTGGCAGGGCCTGTCCAGCTACGGCGGCTTTGTGGCCTGTGTGCCGATCGCGATCTGGTTCTTCAAGCGCGAGGGCGTGCCGCTCTGGCCCTACGTCGACTCGGTGGCCATTGGCCTGACGCTCGGCTGGTTCTTCGGGCGCATGGGTTGCTTCGTGGCGCACGATCATCCGGGAAGCCCGACGGAATTCGCCCTGGGCGTCTACGGCATCTGCCTCAACGAGGGTCCGAGCGTGGCTTGCCACGACATGGGCCTTTACGAGGCGATCTGGTCATTCGCGATGTTCGTGATCTTCATGGCTATGGACCGCGTGCCACGCACCCCGGGCATCTACGCAGGCATCCTGGCGGCAGCCTACGCCCCGGTTCGCTTCGGCATGGACTTCCTGCGTCCCTTCAACCACGACCCCCGCTACCTCGGCCTCACGCCGGCGCAGTGGTGGTGCTTCGCGTTCTTCGCGCTCGGCGTCTACGTCGTCGTGGTGCGCGTTCGCAGTGGTGATGCGCCCGTGTGGAAGACCGAAGGCGAAGACGACGCTCCGACCGACGAGGCCACAGCCTCCTAGAGCTGCCCAAGCCGTGCCCGAACCAGCCAGTCCTCGATGTCGGCTGCGTTCGGCGCTTGCTCGGGGAGCTTGCTCGACGCGCGGGCCTCGGCGAGGTCCTTCGCGAGCCCGTCGAAGGCGGCCCGGTGATGCTCGTCGAGGGCTGCGGGCAGGGCGCACTTCTCGCCATGCTCGCGCTTGAAGGCGACGAGCTCGGTGACGTCCCGCCCGTACAGCGGAGCGAGGGTGTTCACGTTCGGCTCGATTGTGCCCGTCTTCAGCAGGTGCATACCCGTCAGAGCCACACGGTAGGCGTAGAGCGCGGTCTTTGCGCGCCGCTTGCTCGCGTGCTCACGGCGCATTCCCTTCAGGTAGCCGCTGTAGTGGCGGTAGCTCTGCAACGACACGCTCTGCTCTGCGAGCTGCCGGAGCTCCTCGGAACCGTTCACCAGCTGGAGTGGGCTTGTGAAGCGCTCCAGCATGTTGCCATTGCCGCGCAGTAGCAGGGACAGCGCGGTGCGGGCTTCATGGGTCGTCAGGTCGCACTCCACGTCCTCGAAGATCTCGAGCGCATCGTGCGCCTCGGTGGGTGCGTGCAACCCGAGCAGGTCGCGGGTCGGGGCCAGGTGCATGCCCTTGATGTCGAGGTCGCTGTCCTCGCTTGGAAAGCCGTAGATGTGGGCGCCGGTGACCGCACACTGCACGACGCGTCCTGGTGGGGGGCGGTGCTCGAGAAAGCGCCGGCAGATGTCGAGGTCGGGGATCAGCATCCGAGGGCCTGCTCGACGAGGGAGACGCACAGGGCGTCGATGGCCGCGCGGTCGGGTCGCTCGGGAACGGCGAAGTCGGCGGTCTTCAGGCCGCGTAATTGCTTCATCGCGGCGTCTGACCACTCGATCAGTGCGTCGTAGGACCAGGCTCCAGCTCGGATCGCGCGCAGCTCGTCGCCGTCGATGTCGCCCCTCCAGACGATGCACTGGCCGGTCTGGGCGATCTCCACGCCCATGCGGAGCAGGCGAACCAAGTGGGCGCCGTGCTTGGTGTCGTACCCAAACTCGGCCTCGAGGGCGGCGCGATCGGGGTTTCGGTTCCGCTTCCAGCCTTGGTACTTGCGCCACTCATCGCGCGCGCTCTGGTAGCGGCGCTCGCGCTTCATCACCTCGACCAGGTGGTCGTCGAGGCCCACCCACCGGGCACCGGCATCCCACAAGGCGTCATCCGAGGCGAGGCGAAGCTCGGTGAGGGTGATGGCGATGCGGTCGTGCACCTTCACGCGCTCTGCGGCGTCGAGCTCCGACAGATCGAGTTCCCAGCGGTCGAGCTGCTTCTGTACGGCGGCTGCGGCGGCTTCGTAGTGGCTCTTCGGAATCAGCGCGACCTCGGGCAGTCCGAAGTCCGAGCGGGTGGGGGCGCTCTCTTTGCCGTGGTGGTGCCAGCGGTAGTGAAGGCGAATGCGTGACAGCTGCTGGTTCGCGTAGCCTGCGAAGGTGTGCACGCACTTTGCGGAAAGAAACAGCTCACGCTGGTCGCGAAGCTGCTCTCCGAGGGGCGTGGCGAGGCGAAGCTCCTCGTCCCGACAGAACAACGACTCGAGCACATTGGGGTTCGCCGAAGTGGCGAGGGTCACGAACTTGCGTAGGTCGTAGACGCTTCCCTCAAGTCCGGTGCGGCCGGCGATGGCCAGCTCGTCCGCGTTCAAGTCTTCGACGAAGACATCGAACTGCGAGGCGTCATCGGCCTGCTCGAAGCGGTGGGCCACCCCGTGAAAGTAGCGGGCGGGCGGAATCGCCATGCCCTTGAGGTCGATGTCCGAGGCATCGGTGTGAAGGCCATGAGCGCGGCTTCCGGCGATCGTCAGCAAGTGGGTGTGCGCGCGCAGATCGAACAAGGAGGTCCTCGCGGTGAAGCTGAAGCCTAGCCGGTCCGGAGCCGCTGACTCAAGGTGTGGCCGACGTTGGTTGCACGTCGGTCTTCAAGTTTGACCCACGCGTCACGCATCGACTTGGCACCCAAAGTAGAACATGTTCTACTTCGCCACCCGGAGGTCCGAAGTGAGTGAGCCACACCTACTTGTCGAGCGTGAAGGTCACGTCGTCACGGTCACGTTCAACCGCCCAGAGGCGCGCAATGCGTGGAGCCTCGAGAGCATGGCCCGCATGTGGGATGCCTGGCAGATGATCGACGAGGACCCCGAGGTTCGCGTCGCCATTCTCACCGGCGCCGGTGGCACCTTCTCGTCCGGCGCGGACCTGAAGCTGATGCACAGCGACCAGTCCGACAACCCGTGGCACGCGCGCTTTCGCGAGGATCCAGAGCTGCACTGGAAGGCGATGCTCCGGCACTACCAGCTGAAGAAGCCGCTCATCGCCGCGGTCGAGGGCTTCGCGCTCGGCGGTGGTACCGAGATCCTCCAGTGCACGGACATCCGCGTAGCTGGGCGCAGTGCGGTGTTTGGTCTGACCGAGGCGAAGTACGGGCTGTTCCCTCTCGGCGGCTCGACGGTGCGTCTGCGGCGGCAGATTCCGCACACGATGGCGATGGACATGCTGCTCACCGCGCGGCGGGTCTCGGCCGAGGAGGCCCTGTCCTTCGGGCTGATCGGCAGGGTCGTCGACGACGGCGAGGCCTTGTCCACGGCGAAAGAGATCGCTGCGATGATTGCGGCCAACGGCCCCATCGCCGTGCAGGCGATCAAGGCGAGCACGATGGCCTCCGACATGCTCTCCGAGGCCGAAGGACTCGCGCAGGAGCTGGTGATCGGCCAGCCCGTCTTCAAGAGCGAGGACGCACGCGAGGGCCCCAAGGCCTTTGCCGAGCGCCGCACCCCCAACTTCAAGGCCCGCTAGGGAGTCGACATGGACATGAGCAACCTACCGACGTTCACCTTGTGGACGCGCACCGACCGCGACAGCGTGGCGGTCATTGCCCCCGATGGCACCGAGTCCACGGTCGGACAGCTGCAGGATGCGGCGAACCAGATCGCTCGCAACCTCCAGGCACTGGGCCTGCAGAGGGGCGACACGGTCGGCTACTGCATGCGCAACTGCACCGAGATCATCGAGGTGATGCTCGCCACGCAGCAAATCGGCATCTACGTGGTGCCCTGCAACTGGCACCTCACCAAGCACGAGACGACCTACATTCTCGAAGACTCCAACGCGAAGGTGGTCATCGCCCATCCCGAGTTGGTCGAGCTCTGCAACGGCACGAGCGCGCGGGTGTTTGCCGTGGGCGGCGCCGACGGTGTCGAGGACTACGCCTCCCTGAAGTCCGGCCCGACCGAGCCTCCCGAGAACCGCGCAGCCGGCGCGACCATGACCTACACCTCTGGAACGACGGGTAAGCCCAAGGGTGTTCGCCGTCCGCTTCCCGACTCGCCGCCAGAGCCCGTGGCGTCCGGCTACGCGATGTTCATGATGGTCTACACGATGAAGGCCGGAGAGGGGGTGCACCTCGTCGGCTCGCCGATGTACCACACGGCTGTCGTCTATTTTGCCGTGTCCACGCTGCATCTCGGCCATCAGGTCGTGATCATGGACAAGTGGACGCCGAAGGGCATGCTCGAGCGCATTCAGCAGTACCGTGTGACCAACTCACACATGGTGCCGACCCAGTTCTCGCGCTTGCTCGACTTCGAAGATCGGCTCGAATACGACGTCAGCAGCATTCAGCAGATGGTGCATGGCGCCGCACCGTGCCCCCACCCGGTCAAGAGAGCGATGCTCGAGTGGTGGGGGGATGCGGTCTACGAGTACTACGCGGCCTCAGAGGGCGGCGGAACCATTGTCTCGCCGCAGGAGTGGACCGAGCGTCCCGGCACTGTCGGCAAGGCCTGGCCTACCGCCGAGATTGCGATCTTCGACGACGACGGCCACCGCGTGCCGGCGGGTGAGGTCGGCACCGTCTACATCAAGATGGCTCAAGGCTTCGAGTACCACCGCGACAAGGACAAGACCGAGAAGGCGTGGCGCACCGACGGCTACTTCACCGTGGGCGATGCCGGCTACATGGACGCTGACGGCTACCTGTTCCTCTGCGATCGCAAGGCCGACATGATCATCAGCGGCGGGGTCAACATCTACCCGGCCGAGATCGAGAGCGTGCTCACTGAGCATCCGCGCGTGCTGGATGTCGCCGTGTTTGGCATTCCAGACGAGGACTGGGGCGAGCAGGTCAAGGCGGTGATCGAGCCCAAGGGCGGCATCACCGAAGGCCTCGAAGATGAGCTGTTGAGCTGGGCCCGCGAGCGCATTGCCAAGTACAAGTGCCCGCGTTCGATCGACTTTGTCGAGGTCATGCCGCGCGAAGAGAACGGCAAGCTCAAGAAGCGTTTGCTGCGCGATCCGTACTGGGCGGCGGTGGGTCGGCAGATCTAGTGGCTGCAGTCGCGTCTGATGAGATGCGTGCATGGGCCCTTCGAGCCGTCGGCGCTTCCGAACGAGGCGAGCCCGACTCAGCGATCCTCTCTACAGCGCGGGGACCCTACGAGCAGGTTTCGCAGAAGGGCATCTAGGGCCGGTAGACGGCGCCCTTGGCTCTGGATGTGTCCGCGCCGAGTTCCCTGCTTGGGGCGCGGATTGTGGAGCGGCGAAACCGCCTCGATCCGGCTGTTTGAACAGGCCCAGGAGGGCTTTTCAAAATCCCTTGCATCCCCGAATAGAACATGTTCTAGTTCCTCTCACTTCAAGTGAAACATGTTCTACCTGGGCCCGATGTGGCCGCTGGCAGGGGGCTTTCGTGGCAACACGCATCAACACCGTTCAGGAATACTTCGACACTTTGGGCGACCGCTTCGTCGCGAGCGCGGCCGAGGGCGTCAGTGCCGTCTTCCAGTTCGACATCTCGGGTGACGGCGGCGGCATCTGGCACATCGTGGTCGAGGACGGCGGCATGGCGGTCCACTCCGGCGCGCATGCCAGCCCTTCCTCCACGGTCACCGCGAAGGCCGCTGACTACGTGAAGATCGCCAATGGCGACATGAATGGTCTGCGCGCGGTCATGACCCGCAAGATGAAGATTGCGGGCAACTTGGTCATGGCTCGCAAGATGCAGAACATGTTCCCGACGGGGAACATCTAGAGATGGGCGCGGACGTCGAACTCGTCTCGCCGTTCGTCCTCGAATACGCCTACAAACGCAGTACAGGACCCGTGATTGGACGGTTTCTGACTTCGCTGCGCGATGGGCGTATCGAGGGTGTGCGCACGGCCGCTGGTCGGGTGCTCTGCCCTCCGGTCGAGTACGACCCCGACACTGGGGAGGACGTCCAAGACTTTGTCGAGGTGGGGCCGTGTGCCACGGTGCTCACCTGGACCTGGATCGATGCGCCGCTTCGCGACCATCCGGTGCAGGTGCCGTTTGCTTTCGCGCTGGTCCAGCTCGAAGGCGCCGACACATCGATGCTGCATGCGGTGTGCGCCCCGCGCGAGGACATGGCGACGGGCATGCGGGTACGGGCGGTGTTTCGCGATGAGCGCGTTGGAAGCATCACCGACATCGCCCACTTCGAGATCGACACGGGTGTGTCGAAAGACCTCGTTCCGAACGAGGCGACCGAGCCGATCACCCGCTTCAAGGCGCCGACGCGTCTCGAGTACGTCGTGGCGGCGGGCGCAACCACCGCCGAGTTCCTTCGCGGTGTGCTTCGTCGCGAGTTGATTGGCCGTCGCTGTCCCAGCTGCGAGAAGATCTACCTACCGCCGCGTGGGTCGTGCCCGACCTGTGGTGTTCGCACTACAGAGCTCGTGCCGATGGCGCAGAAGGGGACGGTCACGACCTTCTCGGTCATTCGCATTCCCTTCGAGGGCCAGGTGCTCGAGCCGCCTTACGCCGCGGCACACGTGCTCTTGGATGGCGGCGACACTCCGCTGCTGCACATCGTCGGAGACGTCGATGTCGACCTCGTCCGCATGGGCATGCGTGTCGAGGCGGTCTGGGCAGAACAGCTCGAGCCGACCCTCGCTTCTGTGCGCTACTTCCGGCCCATCGACGAGCCCGATGTGCCTTACGCCGAGATCCGGGGGCATGTCTAATGGCACTCCGAGACGTCCACGTGGCGGGCTTTGCCCAGCTACCCAACCGCATGAACCTCGACGACTACGACGAGGCCGAGATGGTGCAAGAGATCACCGCCAAGGCCCTTGCCGATGCCGGCCTCGAGCGCTCTGATGTCGGCTTCACCTGCTCTGGGTCCAATGACTACGTCATGGGCCGGCCGTTCTCGTTCGCGATGGCTATCGATGGACTGGGGGCCTGGCCTCCGATTCGCGAGTCGCACGTCGAGATGGATGGCGCCTGGGCGCTGTACGAGGCCTATGTCCGGCTTCAGCACGGCGATGTCGACGTGGCTCTGGTCTACGGCTTCGGAAAGTCCTCGCTCGGCAGCGTCGATGCGGTGCATACCCTCGAGCTCGACCCGTATTCGCTGGCGCCGCTCGGTGTCGATCCGCACGCCATGGCGGCCATGCAGGCTCGGCTCCTCATCGAGTCCGGTGAGACCACCGAGGCCAAGCTGGCGCACATCTCGTGCCGCTCGCGACGCGATGGCAACAAGAATCCGAATGCCCCGCACGCCGATGAGGCCGATGCCGACGCCCTTCTCGCAGATCCGTATGTGAGGGAGCCGCTACGGGCCCACGACCTGCCGGTTCGCACCGACGGTGCATCGTGCGTCGTGCTTCGTGTCGGCGGTGGCGGCCCACGCATTCGCGGCATTGCCCACATCATCGACGCGCACCAGCCGGGCTTTCGCGACCTGACGACCTCTGCATCGGCGACCAAGGCTCTTGCGGCTGCGGGTGGCGCCGGGGGTGTGACCGTCGCTGAGCTGCATGCGCCGTACACCTCGCAGGAGGTGATTCTCATCAAGGCGCTCGGTCTCGGCGAAGACGTCACCATCAACCCGTCGGGTGGGGCGCACGCGGCCTGCACGCCGATGGTGGCTGGATTGACTCGGATTGGGGAGGCGGCTCTCGCCGTGCGAAACGGGGCCCCTGCGGCGCTCGGGCACGCGACGTCGGGTCCACTGCTACAGCACAACATGATCTGCGTGTTGGAGGCCGAATGAACGAGCGCTGTGCCGTCATTGGCATTGGACAGACCCAGTACGCGGCAAAGCGGGGCGACGTGTCCATGCCTGGCCTCGTGCGCGAAGCCGCCAAGCGGGCCCTCGAAGACGCCGGTCTGACCTGGGCCGACATCGATGCGGTCGTGCTCGGCAAGGCGCCCGACATGTTCGAGGGTGTCGTTCAGCCAGAGCTGTTCATGGCCGGAGCCCTCGGGGCCGTCGGAAAGTCGATGATCCGGGTGCACACGGCGGGTTCGGTCGGCGGGTCGACCGCGGTTGTGGCCTCTCACCTCGTCAGCTCGGGCGTACACAAGCGCGTGCTCACGGTGGCCTACGAGAAGCAGTCCGAGTCGAACGCAATGTGGGCGCTCTCGCAGCGCTTTCCGTTCAATCCGCCGGTCATGGCGGGTGCGGGCGGCTACTTTGCACCGATCATTCGGGCCTACATGGCGCGCACCGATGCGCCTGATCACATCGGCTTGAAGGTTGCGGTGAAGGACCGGCAGAACGCGGCTCTCAACCCGCTCGCCCACCTTCAGATGCCCGACATCACCGAAGAGATGGTCCGCGCCTCACCCATGCTCTGGGACCCGGTCCGCTACCTCGAGACTTGTCCGAGCAGCGACGGTGCGTGCGCGATGATCTTCTCGTCGGACGGCAGCGAGGTCGACAACCCGGCCTGGGTGCTCTCGACCGCGATGCGCTCCGAGCCCATGCTCTTCCCCGGGCGCGACGAAGTGAATCCGCGTGCCGGTGCGGACTGTGCGACCTCGGCGTACAAGGATGCGGGCATCACGCCCGATCAGCTCGACTGCGCCGAGATCTACGTGCCCTTCTCTTGGTACGAGCCGATGTGGCTCGAGAACCTGCACCTGTTCGAGTCGGGCTGGAAGGCGATCGATGCCGGCCACACCCACCTCGGTGGCAAGCTGCCGATCAACATGTCTGGTGGCGTGCTCTCGTCGAACCCGATTGGCGCGAGCGGCATGATTCGCTTCGCCGAGGCGGCGAGACAGGTGCGCGGCACCGCCGACAAGCACCAGGTCGATGGCGCGAAGCTTGCGATGGGACACGCGTATGGCGGTGGGTCCCAGTTCTTCTCGATGTGGATCGTTGGACAGGAGCGTCCCTGATGAGCTCGATTTTCAATCTTGCCGACTTGTTCGAGTCCCTTGCCGACGCCTTTCCTGACCGACTTGCGGTGGTGTCTGGCGACCTGCGCCTGACGTACGGCGAGCTCGATCAGCGGGCGACGCAGCTGGCGAACGCCTTCACTGCGCAGGGCCTCGGAGAGGGCGACCACATCGGTCTGTACCTGTACAACGGGCACGAGTACATCGAGGCCATGCTCGCGGCCTGGAAGATCCGTGCACGTACGGTCAACGTCAACTACCGCTACGTCGCGGAAGAGCTGCGCTACATCTTCGAGAATGCCGAGCTGAAGGGCCTTCTCTACGAGGATGAGCTGACGGATCACGTCAACGCGACCAAGACCGACGCGATGACGATGATGCTCAGCACCGCAGACTACGAGTCGACGGTCGACGGTGGAGCCAACACCCGTGACTTCGCCCCACGCAGTGACGATGACCTGGTCATCATCTACACCGGCGGAACCACGGGAATGCCGCGCGGCGTCATGTGGCGGCACGAGGACCTGTTCTTTGCTGCACTGCAGGGCGGAAACCCAGGCGGTGAGTCCTTTCCGACGCCCGAAGAGATGGTGCGCCAGCTGACGATCAACGGCGACGGCCTGCACATTCACTGCCCCGCACCGATGATTCATGGCTCTGGCCAGCTCGCCGCCTGGATTGCCCTGTTCAACGGCGGCGTGGCCGTCGTCGTGCCTGGCCGGTCCTATCGGCCTGACGAGACACTGCGCCTGTGTGCACAAGAGAACGTGCACTCGATCAACATCGTCGGTGACGCCATGGCGCTGCCGCTCGTCGAGGTGCTCGAGAAGGGTGCGAGCTACGACTTGAAGGACCTCTCGGTGATCTCGTCGGCGGGTGCGGTGCTCTCCGCGAACGTGCTCGAGAAGCTCGAGTCACTGATTCCGTCTGCGATGGTGATGAACAACTTCGGCGCGTCCGAGACCGGTCACCAGGGCACCGCGTTCTACGAGGACGGAAAGGCCGTCTGGGTCTTCGACGACCGCCACAGCATTGTGGTCGACGAGAACCTTGATCCGGTTCCGCCGGGCTCCGACATCGTCGGAAAGCTGGCGCGCTTCGGGCACATCCCGCTGGGCTACTACAAGGACGAGGTCAAGACTGCGGAGACGTTCTTCGAGAAGAACGGGCAGCGCTTCGTGATTCCGGGCGACATGGCGATGGTCGCCGAAGACGAGACCGTGATCTTCCTCGGTCGCGGGTCGGTGTGCATCAACACCGGCGGCGAGAAGGTCTACGCCGAAGAAGTCGAAGAGGCTCTGAAGCACCATGAGCACGTGTTTGACGCAGTGGTGGTTGGTCTTCCCGACGACCGCTGGGGCCAGCGTGTCGAGGCGCTCATCACGGCTCGGGTCGACGAGCCCGACCTCGAGGCCATCAACCAGTTCTGCCGCACCAAGCTGGCTGGGTACAAGACCCCGCGCCAGATCTGGGTGGTCGACGATCTGAACCGGCAGCCCTCGGGCAAGCCGGACTACCGCTGGGCTCGCGAGCGAGCCACCGAGCTTGGAGCGAGCGCATGAGACTCGAAGGAAAGACCGCCGTCATCACCGGTGCCGCGAGTGGCATTGGTCGCGCGATGGCGCGTAAGTTCGCGGCGGAGGGCGCCAACATCGTCGTGGTCGACATGGACGAGGGGCGGCTGGGCAAGGTTGTCGCCGAGCTCGAGTGCGAGATGATCTGCGGCGACATCACCGACGAAGCGGTGATTGCGAAGATGTTCGACCGCGAGAAGGTCGACATCCTCTGCAACAACGCCGGCATTCTCGATGCGCTCACCCCGCTGCATCTCGCCGATGACGCGCTGTATGAGCGGGTCATGCATGTGAACGTCGCAGGTCCCTTCCGGGCCATGCGCGCGGTGCTTCCGAAGATGGTCGAGGCGGGCTCGGGAACGATCCTCAACACCTGCTCGGCCGCCGCACTGACCGGTGGACGGGCTGGCGCGGTGTACACGGCCTCCAAGCACGCGCTGCTCGGCTTCACTCGGTCCACGGCCTGGTTCTACGGTGGACAGGGCGTTCGCTGCAATGCGATCGCGCCCGGTGCCATCGAGACGAAGATGCACTTTCGGCAGCAGCCGAACATGGAGGGCTTCGCGGCCTACCAGAAGCACTTCTCGACGATGCCGCGCCAAGGAAAGGCCGGCGAGGTTGCAGCGCTCGCTGCCTTCCTCGTCAGTGACGACGCCTCGTATGTGAACGGCGAGATCATCAGCGTCGACGGCGGTTGGAACAGCTTTTGAGCGAGTTTATGCAGCGCTTCTTTGCGTTCGATCCAGGCGAGGATCCGTCCTGGAAGGCGCGTCGTCGTCTGGGAGAAGCCGGACGCGAGCTGGCCGAGCGCTGCGTGGATGCCACACCGGATGCCGATGCGATCAACAAGGCCGCGGAGCTCGTAGAGCAGGCTGTGGCTTTGCTCGGCGTGGGCCCCACACCGGCTGAGGTCTTTGCCGACGGTCGCTTTCACGCGGACCCCGCGCGCTATCTCGATCGGAGCGCGATGTTTGGCGACAGCAATCCGCTGGCTCCGCCGATGCATCTGCGCTGGGAGAATGAGCGCAGCGTGTGTGACATGGCGTTTGGATGGCGTCATGGGGGGGCACCGGGCATCGTGCACGGCGGGCTGATCGCGGCCGCGCTGGATCAGGTCTCGGGCCACTGCGCGACGCTGGCGGGCCGTAGTGGGCTGACCGTGCAGCTTGACGTCACCTATCGAAAGGCTGTCCCGGTGGGCACGCCCTTGCGTCTCGAGGCGTGGGTCGAGACGGCCGAGAAGCGCCGCACCTTCGTGCACGCGACGTGCACGTCCGGAAAGGTCGTCTACGCGACATCCATCGGGATCTTCGTCGTGATGGACCGCTCGAAGATGCGCAATGTGCTGAATGGCGACGAATCGTCGTCGAGCTGAGGACTCATGTACATCGACACCACACCAGAACAGAAGGCCTTTCAGGCCGAGGCGCGGGCGCTGTTCGCTCGTCTGATGACGCCGGAGCTTCGCGAAGAGCTGGTCGACCAGGAGGGTGGGGGACCGCGCTACTACGAGGCCATGGAGGAGCTCGCGGCGGGCGGCTGGCTTGGCGTCGGTTGGCCCAAGCAGTTCGGTGGCCAGGAGCGCCCTCCGATCGAGGAGTTCCTGTTCTTCGATGAGGCGCACCGCTCGGGCTTTCCCATTCCGCTGCTGACGCTGAACACGGTGGGTCCGACGCTGATTCGCTTTGGCACCGAGGAGCAGAAGGCGGACTTCTTGCCTCGCATCCTCGCGGGCAAGCTCCACTTCTCGATCGGCTACACCGAGCCATCAGCGGGCACGGACCTCGCGAGTTTGGTCACGACGGCCGTACGCGACGGCGATGACTACGTGATCAACGGCCAGAAGATCTTCATCTCTCTCGCCGATTTCGCCGACTACCTGTGGTGCGCATGTCGGACCGATCCCGATGCGGCCAAGCACAAGGGGATCAGTATGATCCTCGTGCCGATGAACGCGGAGGGCGTGAGCCACACCCCGATTCGAAACCTCGGCGACTCCAACATCCACGCGGTCTACTTGGACAATGTGCGGGTGCCGGTGAGCAATCGCGTCGGCCCCGAAAACGGCGGCTGGAAGATGATCACCACCCAGCTCAACCACGAGCGCATCGCCCTGATGATGGTGGGTCCGCTCGCCCGGCTCTCGGCCGAGGTGCGGGACTGGGCGCGCGACACCGAGGACGACGGCACGGCCATCCTCGACAAGGCCTGGGTCCGCCGCAATCTGGCCACGGTCGAGGCCAAGCTCGAGGTGCTGCGCCTGATGAACTGGCGTCAGGCCTGGAAGATGGGCACCGCCCACGTCAGCATGCAGGAAGCGAGCGGGCTCAAGGTGTTCGGCAGCGAGTTCTATGTCGAGGGCTATCGACTGCTTCTCGAGATTCTGGGCGTGCAGGGCATGGTCAAGCACGGCGACACGGCCTTGCTTCGAGGCGAACTAGAGCGGCACTACCGCGCGACACTGGTGCTGACGTTTGGCGGCGGTGTGAACGAAGTGCAGCGCGACATCATTGCTATGGCGGGGCTTCGGCTTCCGCGGGCCCCGAGGTAGACATGGACTGGTCCGAGAGCGAGATGCAGGAGGCCGTCGGTGGCCTTGCAAAGCAGGTCTTTCACGGCGAGTCCGACCCTTGGGCGGCACTGGTCGAGTCCCAGGTGCTCGAGCTCGATGGCATGCTCGAGATTGCGACGCTGCTCGTCGAGGCTGGGCGTGCTGGGGCGGCGGTGCCGGTGTTCGAGACTCTTGTGCTCGGCGCACCCATCGCGCAGTTTGGGACGGCGGTGCCAGCGGGCACGGTGTTGACGGCCGGCTTGATCGAGGCTCAGAGCCGGGACCCGAGAAGGGCGCGCACGCGCATCGTCGACGGCAAGCTCTCGGGCGAGAAGGTCTGTGTACCCTGGGCCGACAAGGCCGAGTTCATCGTCGTGCCGACTGCGGATGGCGTGGCGGTGGCCCGACTCGCCGACTGTGCGGTGACCATGGGCATGGGTACCCACGATCAGCCGGTGGGAACGGTGTCCTTCGATGGAGTGCCTTGTGAGCGCCTCGGTGGTGACGAGGTCCTCGACTGGTGGCTTCCTCGTGTCGATGTGGGCGTCTGTGCGCTGCTCTACGGGCTCTCGAAGCAGGCGCTGATCCTGACCGCCAAGTACCTGAGCGACCGCAAGCAGTTCGGCCGGTCGGTCGGCAGCTTCCAGGCCGTGCAGCAGCGGGCCGCGGATGCTTGGATCGACCTCAATGCGATGGAAGTGACGCTCTGGCAGGCGGCGTGGCGCGTGTCCGAGGGACTCGGATCCGAGCGCGAGCGCGCGATCGCTCGGTACTGGGCGTCCGAGGGGGCGCACAATGTGACCGCTGCGGCCCAGCACCTGCACGGAGGCTTCGGTTTCGACCGTGATTACGCAGTTCACCGCTACTTCTTGGCGGTCAAGCAGCACGAGTTTCTCTTGGGTGGCGCCAACGCCCAGCTCGAGGCGCTCGGAGACGTGGTGGCGGCGAGTTAGGCGCCGTGGGTGCTATGATCACGCACCTCATGCGATACCTTCCCGTCCTTGCCCTCCTCGCCCTCCCGGGCTGTCCGAAGAACTCCCCCGATGGCGCGCTCGATCTGGGCGCCGAGGCGGTGGGTGAGGTGGTGGAGCTCAACTTCGGCTGGGCAGACGCGTGGGAAGCCGACACCAAGGTGCATGTGTCGTACTCCGAGAACGACCGGGTGCTCCTTGATGAGCGCACGGCCTCGCACGTGCGTCTGCGCCAAGCCCATGGGGCCGTGTTCCTCGTCTGGGGCGAGGGCCAGGTGCGTCCGGTCACTCAGGTCGCGCCCGCGCCGTCGCACTCGTGGATTGGCCTGCATCTTCATCTCGCTCGCCGTCCGCTCATTGAGCGCGTCGAATTGACGGGAGAGTTTGCCGGCGCCGGCCGCATCGAGCTCCTCGACGCGGCCCAGGAAGAGGCGTACACGAGCTGGACTGAGTCCCTGCTCGAAGGCATGACCGGACGGGCTCGCGTTCGAAAGGAGCGGGCCCTCGAGCAGGGCAAGGAATGGTTCTCGGAAGAGCAGGCGCAGGCCATCCTGCGCGAAGAGCACGAGAGCATCACCGGTCGGTGGATCGGAAGGGCGCTCGAGATCGGCAAGCCGAAGGTCGAACGCGGATCGATCTACGTGCCCGCGGCCGGGGGCATGGTGTCCGCCTCGGTCACCATCAAGGCCGAGGGCTATGAGCCTTGTCCCGGAGAGCCGCGCAAGCGCTGCATCCTCCTTCTTCGCGATGCCGAGGCCGACAGTCGTCTACTGACGCGGCAAATGCAGAGCTGGACCGACGACCAGGCGCTGATCATGGGCCGGCAGGCGCCGAAGCTCGGCCTGGTCGAAGCCAATCGCATCGAGCGGGTCTGGGTCGAAGCCGAGTCTCTCCGCCCTTGGCGCGAGGAAGACACGCTCGAGACCTTTGCGGAGCTCGTGGAGGGCGGCGAGGAGTCGGCCCGTGAAGTGGTGGTCCGCGAGTGGGCTTGGCGCCTCTGAGCACGAAGGCCCACCTCCGAAGAGATGGGCCTCGAACGATTACGGTGGCGACTAGCTGAAGAGAATCGCGTCGAGCGCGCTCTCGTCGCCGGTGCGGATCGACTTGCCGATGCCCACGGACTCGGGAAGCACGTTGGCCGTGTAGAACTTCAGGTTGAGCAGCTTGCCCTGCAGGAACGGCGTGTCGGTGCCGCCGTCGATCTTCCGCTTCGCGGCAACCGCCTGGTAGAAGCTCTCCATCGCGAGCTGAATGATGCCCATCATGCGCTGGAAGGGCGTGGCCTGGAGCATGGCCGACTCGACCTTGCCGGTCATGCCGAGCTGGGCGAGGTGCATCGCCACGGCACCGGCGCTGTCGACGGCCTTTCCGATGACGGCGGCCTCGGCTTCGAAGCCGAGCTCAGCACCCTTCGCGAGGTCCGCCTTGCACTCTGCCATCCAGTCCATGAACAGCTTTCCGCCCTTGATGCGGAGCTTGCGGCCGAGCAGGTCGAGGGCCTGGATGCCGTTCGTTCCCTCGTAGATCGACATGATCTTGCCGTCGCGGACGAGCTGCTCGACGGGGTACTCGCTGCAGAAGCCGTAGCCGCCATACACCTGGACGGCGCTGACGGCGACGTCGAAGCCGATGTCGGTGCAGTGGGCCTTGCAGATCGGCGTGAGCAGGTCGACCTGACCCTCGAGCTTCTCTTTGAGGGCCTCGTCATCGGTGTTGTCGGCGATGTCGGACTTGTGGGCCATGCGGAACAGCAGCGAGCGCATCGCTTCGACGTGGCACTTCTGCCACATGAGCATGCGGCGCACGTCGGGGTGGTTGATGATGGTGATGCGCTCGGCATCGGCGTTGCGGAGGTTCGCAAGGCTCGTGCCCTGCACGCGCTCCTTGGCGTAGGCGCGGGCGAAGTTGAACGCGGCGGCGCCAATCGACAGTCCCTGGGCACCGACGCCGATGCGGGCTTCGTTCATCATGAGGAACATCAGGGCCATGCCCTGTCCCTCGTTGCCGACCATCCAGCCCTTGCACGGGCCGTTGGCGCCGAGCGCGAGCGTGCAGGTGGCGTTGCCGTGGATGCCCATCTTCTCTTCGATGCCGACGACGAAGGCACCGTTGCGCTCACCGATCGCGAGGTTCTCGCCGGTGATGAACTTCGGGACGACGAACAGCGACAGGCCCTTGGTGCCAGCCGGGGCGCCGGGGGTCTTCGCGAGCACGAGGTGCACGATGTTGGCGGCGAGGTCCGAGTCACCACCGGAGATGAAGATCTTCTCGCCCTCGAGCAAGAACGCGCCTTCTTCGCCATCGACCGGAACCGCCTTGCAGCGGTTGTCGCCGACGGAGCTTCCGGCACCGGCCTCGGTGAGGCACATGGTGCCGGCCCACTCGCCGGTGAACATCTTCTCGGCGTACTCTGGGCCCTTGCCCTCGGGGCCGTGGGCGGCGATGACGCGCGCGGCGGCAGCGGTCAGGCCTGGGTACATCTGGAAGGCCATGCAGGCCCCCGAGAACATCTCGATGCAAGCCATCGCCACCGAGAGCGGAAGGCCGGCGCCGCCGACCTCTGGTGGGGCGTTGAGGCCAATCCAGCCGCCTTCGGCCTGCACGTTCCACGCCTTCTGGTAGCCGTCGGGTGTGGTGACGTTGCCTTCGCCGTCGAGGCTGCAGCCCTGGCGGTCGCCGGGTCCGTTCAGTGGCGCGAGAACCTCGGTCGCGACCCGAGCGGCCTCGTCGATCATGGTGTCGTAGAGGTCCTTGTCGAAGTCCTCATAGGAGGAGAACTTGGTGAGGTCCGTGTCGATGTCGAGTTGGTCGAAGAGAACGAACTTGACGTCCTCAAGGTCGACGCTGAACTGAGTAGAGCTCACGTGAGCCTCCGATTTTCACTGAATGGGGATTCATCCAAGTACCGAACCTCAAGCGTCACTGCAAGGACGCCCGCCTGACACCTGTGCTGAGCTGCCGTAGATGGTGGGCATATGGGTGGTGTGAAGGGCGTAGTTGGCGGTCTGGCTATTTGGACTTTTGCGCCTATTCGGAGCTCTGTCGCGTCGATTCAGCCGGGCAGTGGGGATCGTCTCTCGATGTTTCGTCAGGTATGACCTGACGAGTCGAGAGAAAACTGGAACGAACCGAAAGATTTGTCGCCAGTTGTCGCTAATTCTGGAACAGTCGGGTCGGCGTCGCTAGACCGGATTCTCTACAGGAGAGTCCAAAATGCGTTCGTTTCTGCTTGCTGCCAGCCTGCTAGCCCTCACTGCCTGCGTCGAAGATGTGGGCGAAGGAAAGGCCGCGGCGACGGTCGAGGAGGTCCCGGCCGAGGCCGTGCCCGCCGATGCTGCTGCAAAGGGCACCGAGTTGCCCGTGGATGCCAGTCAGGGGTCGATTCGCGCTCTTGGCGCCAAGGTAACGGCCACCCACCCGATTGACTTCGGGACCTACTCTGGCGCGGTGACGCTCGACGGCGAGACCCCGACAGCAGTCCGCTACGAGATTCAGATGGACACGCTCGAGGCGGACCATCCGAAGCTCACCTCGCACCTCAAGGATGCCGACTTCTTCGAGGTCTCAGCGCACCCGACGTCCACTTTTGTGAGCACGGCCGTGGCCGAGGGCTCGGACGTCGAGGGCGCCACGCACACCGTGACCGGCGACCTCACCATTCGCGGCACGGCTAAGCGCGTCAGCTTCCCGGCGACGTTTGAGCTTTCGCCCGCCAGTGTGACCGCGAACGCCGAGTTCGTGATCAACCGCCAAGACTTCAAGATCGTCTACGCCGGTCGTGCGGACGATCTGATTCAGGACAATGTCGCCATCACCGTGAAGCTGGTGGCTCCGCGTAGCTAGTCCGCTTTGGGTGGGCGTTCGGCCAGACCGAGCGCCACGCCTAAGGTGCCTGGCAGGTGTTCGACGGAACTCTGCCAGGCGTCGCGGGCGTCCAGCACGCCTTGATGCTGGTCCTGTAGGTCCTTGACCCGTCGGCGAAGGTCGCGCCGGTCTGCCTCGGTGCGTGCGTTGTCCGTGGCGGGCAAGACCGTAATCAAACGGTCCCAATCGTCGACGATACCGATGGCCGTGTCGAAGTTCGGCCTCGCCTGCAGGCGGCCAATCTCGCCCTTGATGCGAGTCGGCGAAGCGCCTGCACGCTCCAAGGCGAAGCCGATCGCTGCGGATTCGAGGCGAACGCTGTCGACAAACTGCTGCTCGGCGGTGTGCGCATGTCGAGCGGCCGAGCGGGTTTGCGTCGCCGCCAGTCCCAGGATGAGGACGATGCCGAGCAGCGCGCCGGCGGGAATGGCCAACATGAGGACCGGCAGTGAGCGGCTGCGAGTGGAGGGCGCTTTGTCGATGGGCTCTGCGAGGTTGGGCTCGTCGCTGGCCTCGAAGGGCGCGGTGGTGTCTTCCTCTACGTAGAGGGTTTGCGGCTTCACGGTCTTGCGCTTGAGGGTCGCGCCGACCGGTGGAGGGAGCGACGGAGGTGGGGGAGGACGAACGGGCGCCTTAGGCGGTGTGGGTCGTTTCGCTGCCGGAGCAGGTGTTCGCCCCCGTGGCGCGGGCAAGGGGCGGGCTGGGGCTGGAGCAGGGGTGCCAGGGGCATCGCCGAGCTCAGTGAGGACCAACCCCACGCGATGGTCGCGGTCGAGCATGCGGTTCGGAGGGACATGCTTCTCGGCCCAGCGTCCGATTGGCGGGTCTTCACAATGTCGGAGCAACGCATGCGCCTGGTCCTCGACCTCGCGCATAGTGGGACGCTGCTCGGCATCGAGGTGCTGACAGTGCTCGGCGAGCTCGAGAGCGGCCTTGCGTGTCTCGCTTCGCTCGTAGCGGGGGCTCTTCTCGCGCCAACCGCCAAAGCCCACCGGTCGGTCGCCCGTCAGCAGGCGGCGCATGAGGGTTCCGAGCGAGTAGACATCTCCCTCGGGGGTCTCGCGGCCCTCAAGGCGCTCTGGAGCCATGTAGCCAGCGGTGCCGGCCATCTCGCCGTTGATGGTCTTCGCCTCGCGGGCATCGAAGTCGGCGCGTGCGATGCCGAAGTCGAGGATCTTGATGGTCCCCGTCGGCGTCAGCTGGAGGTTCGCCGGCTTGAGGTCGCGGTGAAGCAGCTTGAGCGGGCGCCCGTCCGGCCCTGCCTGGTTGTAGATCGCATCCAGCGACCGAGCCACCTCGCGGGCGATCTCGAGAACCACGCCTACCGGGAGGGGACCGAAGTTCTCGAGCAGCTGCTCGGTCGGGACGCCCGCGACGTACTCCATCACCACGGCCCAGGTGTCGTCCATCCGAGTTGGCGGATCGACGGCGACGAGCGCTCGATCGCGTGCAAGACCGAGCATGCGAGCCTCGTCGCGAAACCGAGCGAGGATCTTTGGGCGTGCCCGCGACTTCTTCAGCAGCTTGATCGCGACGTCTTTCTCGAAGCCGTCCTGACCGAGCAGCTTGGCCCGATACACGGTGCCGAAGCCACCGCGCCCGATCACGCCCAGTACACGGTAGCTGCGGGTCAGCTGGGCCTCCTACTGGGGGGGGGCTTCTGCGAGGCGCAGGCGGATGGCCATGGATGCGGCGGAGCCCTCACTGGCGTCGACCCACGTGTCATACGCCGTCATCGCGGACTGCTGCTTCTGCTGCATGATCTCGATCTGTGCGCGCGCCTTCGCCTTGCGACCTTTGTGGGTCGGATCGATCGTGTGCACGCCAAGCAGAGCCGAGTCCGCGGCCTCGACGAACCGACCCGCCGCTTCGAGCTGGTCTTGGTAGGTCTTGGCCCGCGCGAGAGAGTCGAGGTTGGACTGCACGATTCCGTGTGCGACGCCGGCGGCGAGGAGCTTCTCGGCCAGCGCATCTTTGTCGCTGTAGACGTGCGCCAGGTAGTCGCGTTCGGTCGATTGGTACAGGGTCTGGGCAATGCTGACCGACTCGGCACCCAGGTTGAGCCAGATGCCCATGCCTACCACGATGATCGCGCCAGGAATGAGGACGCGTGCCAGGAAGCCTTCGCCTACCGCGTAGGTCAGGAACAAGCCGACTGCGCGGAGGACCAGGTCCTTGATGCGACCAAAGAGGCTGGGGTCCTCTTCGGCAACGAGGTTGTCAGGATGCTCGGCGTCACGGACGTGCAGGGTGGTCTGCTCGCCGGTGGCCATCGTGTCTTCGAACCCGGCGCGCAAGCGCTCGGTGGCGGTCTGTGGACGCTCTGCCTGGGCCGCTACTTGTCCGACCTGCCCGTGCTGGTCGTGTGGCTGGCGGATGGCCGGTTCTTCCTCCATCTCGGTGGAGAAGGTGGTGGTGTCGACGGAATCCGGCAGCTCGGGCGGGGGCGGTATAGGCCGCGCCGGCCGCACCAGCGGAGCTGTTTCTGGGGGGTCGGCCGGCAGGCGGGGCAAGAGCTCGCGCAGCGCTTCCGCGAGGGCGTCGACGCTCGCATAGCGGTCGGCGGGGTGGTACCGCGTCGCCTTGCCAATCACGCCCTTCAGCTGCGCCCCGATGTCCGCCATGATCGAGTCATCTTGCTCGGACGCGAACAGGTCCATGCTCGTGCGCGCGGTGATCATCGTGAACAGGCTGGCGCCCAGGCTATAGACATCGGCCCGCTCGTCGATGTGCTTGGCGTCCGTTCGCTGCTCGGGCGCCATGAAGCCGAGGGTGCCCATCACCGTGCCGGTGCGGGTCATCTGCCCAGTGGTGTCCTTGACCTGGGCGATGCCGAAGTCGGTGACCTTGCACACACCCTTGGAGTCTACGAGGACGTTGTGGGGCTTGATGTCGCGGTGGATGATGCCGATGTCGTGGGCGCACTGAATGCCTGAGCACATGTCGAGCAATACCCGCACAGCGAGCCGCGGAGGGAGCTGTCCATTGTCTTCGAGCCAGTCTTCGAGGGCACCGCCCCGGATGATCTCCATGACGATGTAGACGGTGTTGCCGTCCTCACCGACGTCGTAGACGCGGACAATGTTCTTGTGCTCGAGGCGAGCCATGGCCTGCGCCTCGCCAAGGAAGCGCAGTCGGAGCTTGCGCCGCTTGGCGTAGTCCGGATGCAGCGTCTTGACCGCCCGCCAGACCTGAAGCCGGTGATCATAAGCCTCGTGGACGGTGGCCATGCCACCCTCGCCCAACGGTCTTGTCAGCTGAAACCGTCCGCCACAGAGTAGCTTGGGTGTCTCCATATCTCCCCACACGCCGGGCAAAACTAGCACGTAGTCCGTCGGCTCTGCACCTTTCGATAATACGACGGTGCATCCCGTGTCCGACCGTGTAACAATCGCCGCCAAATTCGAGCTTCTGCTCCGGAGGATTCCATGGCGTACGTCGTTACTGAGAACTGCAAGAACTGCATGTTCACGGACTGTGTCGAGGTCTGTCCCGTCGACTGCTTCTACGGCGATGAGACCATGATCTACATCCACCCCGATGAGTGCATCGACTGTGGCGCGTGTGAGCCCGCCTGTCCGGTCGAGGCCATCTTCCCGGCCGAGGATGTCGCTGAAGACCAAGAGAAGTGGATCGATATCAACGCCGAGAAGTGCGAAGAAGACGGTATCGAGAACATCACCGAAGCGCGCGACCCGCTCGAGGGTGCCGACGAGCGCAAGACCGCCCTCGGCTTCTAAGCTCCGAGATGTCTTCGCAGAGCCTGGTCCCGTGGGGGCCGGGCTCTTCGTGTCTCAGGGCTCGCCGCCGAGGTAGCCCATCTCCTCGAGCATGCGAACGTCGTCGGCGCGCAGGCCGGAGCCGACCTGGGGATGACGCTCGGCAAACGCCTTGCGGGCCCTGTGTTGGTCCTCGAGCCACTTGTCGAGCGCGCGCTCGGCAAACCAAGCTGGCCACTGGCTGGTCTCGGCTTCGCAGAGGTCGTCGTTGAGGTCAAACCACCAGGTGTAGCCGCCCTCTTGGCGCACGTACTTCATCTGGTTGGCCATCGTGACGGCGTAGATCGGCGCGTCCATGTATCGCCACACGAAGCGCTCGCGTGCGCTGGGCACGAAGGAGTGCACGACGTCGCCGGTGTACATGGCGGTCTTCAGCGTGCTGCCGTCGGCCTCTTCAAGGGGAGGCACGCCTGCGAGGTCGAGGATGGTGGGGGCCACGTCCGCGAGCCCGACGGGGGCGTTGGACCAAGAGGCGGGTAGATCCTTGGCCCAGAAGATGAGGGGGATGTGGATCTGCGACTGGGTCAGGGCGGTGCCGTGGTCCTTCTCGCCGTGGTCTCCGAACGACTCGCCGTGGTCTGACGTGAAGACGATGAGCGTACGATCGAGCTCCCCGCGTTCTTCGAGCGCATCGCGAAGGGCGCCCATCTTCGTGTCCAGGTCCAGGATTGCACGATCGTACGAGGTTCGGACGGCCTTCGGAGCGCCCTTGTACGGACCGCGCCTCCACGCGTGAACCTCCATCGCGTGCAGATAGGCGAACACGGGTCCCTCGGAGTCATCCCACCAGCTCAGCATCTCGTCGGTGAGTGCTGCGAGACTTGCGTGACCGAGCGCTCCGCCCTCTCCTGCCCAATGGCGGGGTGCTGTGGCGACGTCAAAGCCCACCTCGAGTCCCGTGAGGGTGGAGCCGAGCGGTGAGGCCGAGAAGTTGCCGGTGCGCCAGCCTTGCGCCGACAGTGTCGACTGCAGGGTGGGGACGGTGCTCGGAAGTCGATCGGTGTAGCTCCGGGTTCCGACTTGATGTGTGGTTGCCCAGATGCCGGTCATCAGCGTGGGAATGGCGGGCTTGGTCCAAGCGGCGGTGGACTGGGCCAGGCCGAAGGTGGCGCCCTCGTCGGCGAGCGCGTCGATGTTTGGCGAGACTCCGGCTCCGTTTCCCCATGCGCCGAGGTGGTCGGCCCGAAGGGTGTCGGCCAAGACCACGATGATGTTCGGGGTGTTCTCGCTTCGCGGGGGCTGAATCTGGGGGGCTCCGATCAGCAGCACGCCATCGCCCTCGGCCTCAAAGCGAACCCGTCCGCCGGCGACGGGAAGGGCGTGGTGGGACCAGTCTGCGCCGGGCTCCAGCTCGAGCCTGTCCTCTCCGACCGTCAAGGTCCCGGTGACGTCCCCGAGAGCGGCGACATAGGTCGAGAGTGTGCCGGCGCCGGCGTCGACGTCCAGGTCGACGGCCGCGCCGCCGTGGACGAACCAGCCGGGTCGAAGAACTCCGTCCACTTCGAGCGTGCGCTGTCCTGCGACGGTGCCGGCGTAGGCGGCGGTGGGGCCAAGGATCTCGAGTCGCTTCAGCTTCATGCCCTCGCGTTCTGTGGCGTTGGGCACGCGGAGTTCGAAGCGCTTGAGGGTGCGGTGGGGATAGCGATCGTCGTCCCAGTTGCCACCGACCACTTCTGAGAGCGGACCCTCGAGGACGGTGACCTCGTTGGCCTCGGCCCCGTCGAGCTGAAAGGCCATGGTACGCAGTCCGCGCTGCCGGCGATCGATCTTGGCATCGAAGCTGGCTGTGAGCTCCACATGGACGGTGTTTCCGGGCACGAGCTCGAGGCGAACGGTTGTGGCATCGCCGAGATCGGCGTTGAGGACGGGACTCTGGAAGCCAACTTCGCCGCCCGAGAACGTGAATTCCTGCCAGGCCGCGAGCTGGGTCTCGTCGAGGCTGAGCAGCGGCCCGACTTCCGCGCCCGGTGTACCGGTGATCTTGCCGGAGATCTCGGCGAGCCGTTGACTCGGTGCGGGCGGAGCCCAGTTCGGCGGCTGCGTTGCGGTAGGGGGCCGGTGGGGCTGGAGCTTGTTCGCGCGGCACTGGGGCGTCTTGAAGCGCTGCACCTCGGGCCTGGGGATCAGGGCGGCAATCACCAGTGAGGCGACGAGGGCGATGACAATGGCGGCGGTCGGGCGAGACATGCGGCGCGGTAACCTGGCCAGCCGTGTGCTGCGGGGCTAGGTCGGACGACGCGCGGCACTGTACTGCAACTGAGTGGGTGCCTTGGCGGGGAGAAGGGATTCAATGGCCGATAAGAAGTCCGACGCGAGCAGCCTTCGCGCACTGACCGTCGCCATGTTCGCGGTGAGCTTCAGCCTAGTGCTGTTCGAGCTCTTGCTCACGCGGTTGTTCGCCGTGGTGATCTTCGCGCAGTTCGCCCATCTCGCGCTCGCGCTCGCCTTGCTCGGGATCAGCGTCGGTGCGGTGCTTCAGCACGTGCGGCCGAGTCTAGTGCCGGAAGAAGGCCTCGAGCGGCGCCTCGGCTTCTTGCTCTTGCTTCAGGGTATCGCCACGCTGATCGCGGTGGTGTGCACGGTCGAGTTTCCGATCACCACCCAGTTCGAGACCCCGCCCGTCACGTACCAGGAGCGCTCCGGCATCGCCGCGGATCTGCTCGACCCCGTCTGGTTTGGCGCACTTCTTCCGATTCTTGCGGTGCCGTTCACGATCGCGGGCCTGGCCTTCGCCGGAACCTTTCAGCGCCGCAAGCAGTGGATTG
Organism: Pseudomonadota bacterium; assembly: GCA_023954855.1. Taxonomy (GTDB): domain Bacteria; phylum Myxococcota_A; class UBA796; order UBA796; genus M1803. Next base: position 73,493 of record JAGSGY010000010.1, read on the forward strand.
GCCGTCTCTACGGTGCCGACTTGCTCGGTGGTGCCGTCGGCGCGGTCGCGTTCCTTCCCCTGCTGAGCTGGCTTGCAGGCCCCGACACGGTCTTCGTGATTGTGGCGGTCACCGGCGGCTCCGCCTACCTCTTGCTCCGCGACTCCAGTGATGCTCGCTGGACGCAGGCTGCAGGCGGCATGGGCGTCATCGCGCTGTTGCTCACGCTCATCGGATTCACGGGCACCGAGGTCCTCCGCGTCAAGTACGCGGCCGGCTACGCGGAAGAGAACGTCAGCTACGTGCAGTGGACCCCACTCACGCGTCTCGCCATCCATGAAGACGACAAGCGTGGCTCCTACATCCTGCTCGACAACAGCTCTGCCTCGCAGGTGGTCCGCGACGAGGCCCAGCGCACGCGTCTGACCAAGGAGGAGACCCGCTCGCTGGTCTACCGTCTGCACGAGCCTCCAGGGCACGTCGCGATTCTCGCGGCCTCGGCGGGTCCCGAGGTGGCGGTGGCGCAGCACTTTGGCTTCGAGAACATCGAGGCCATCGACATCGCCGGCGAGATCTTCGACATCGTCGGGGACCAGTTCGCCGATGACCCGACCAACCCGTACACGCACGCGGGCACGAAGCGCATCAAGTCCGACGGCCGCGCGGCCATCCTGCACAGCAAGGAGCCGTACGACATCATTCAGATGGTGCACGCCAACCTATGGAGCTCGGCGGGCCTTCTCTCCAGTGCGTGGTCACCGTCGCTGCTCGAGACGACGGATGCCTTCCACACCTACTTGGACAGGCTCAAGCCCGACGGCACGTTGTCGTTTGGACGCGGCTCGTCCACGACCTGGATCATCCGGGCTTCCGCCGAGGCGCTTCGCGAGCGCGGCGTGAAGAACCCCCGGCTGCACATGGCCTACGTGAAGGGCCGGTCCTCGGTCCTGCTGCTCAAGCCCCGTCCGTGGACGGTGGAGGAGCGCGACCTGTTGGTCAGCCAGCTCGGGCAGTACCGTCGGGGACAGCCGAACTGGGATCCGCTCAAGATCGACCCGCTCGGCAAGCCGAATCCGCAGGTGCGCCACTGGCTCACCCAGGGCGCGGTCATGACCGACGACCGGCCGTACTTCGACACCTGGGACGGCGTGAAGCGCACCCTGACCCAGGCCTTCGACCGCGTTCGTGGCGAAGAGCAGACCGACGAGCCGATTGCGGTGGTCTACCGCTCGATTGCCATGCAGGCGGCCTTTGTGTTCGCGGCGGGCTTCTTCTTCATCTTGGTGCCGCTGATCATGCGCGGTGCGAGCGGCGTGTCGAAGCTCGGCGGTGTGGCGCCAGCTCTGCTCTACATCTGCTGCTTGGGCTACGGCTACCTGGCCCTCGAGACCGTGCTCATCCATGAGCTCGTGCTCTTCGTCGGGCACCCCACGTACGCGGTGACCGGCGTCATTCTCTCGATGCTGCTGTTCTCGGGTATCGGCTCGGTCATGGCCGAGAAGGTGCCGGAAGAGAAGCTCGTGGCAACGCTGCGCATGGTGCTGGTCGCCATCGTCGGACTCGGCTTGCTGCAGGGCTACGTGGTTCCTGGCTTGCTCTACGAGTACGCGCTGGGCCTCGCTCCGCTCGTGCGGTTGCTCGTCGTCGGGGTGCTTCTGGCTCCCCTCGGCTTCGTGATGGGCATGCCCTTCCCGCTGTCGATGCGCACGCTGCCAGAGTCCTCTACGGGCATCGTGCCGTGGGCCTGGGCGCTGAACGGCTGGATGAGCGTCGCAGCGTCGATGATGACGGTGATGATCAGTCGCCTCGAGGGCTACAGCACGGCCTACGCGGTGTCGCTGGCGGCGTATGCGCTGGCCTTTGTCGTCGCGGGTGCCATGAGCAAGGTCGCACCCAAATAGGGTCTAGCGGCGGCGCCCCTCGACGGTGATGGTGCCGTCGACGCAATCGCCGGGGACGGTGCCCGACACGGATCCGTTGGCGAACCACCATCGGAAGCTGGCCTCGAAGGTGTCGTCGTCGACGAAGGTGGCCCATCCATTCGATGCGCCGATGTCCTGCCAGCCGTAGTGCTCCTCGTAGCCGTTGCCGCCAGCGGGAATGAGCGCCTCGGTGGCGACCCAGTTCGGACTGCCGTTGGACTCAAACCAGCCTGGCATGCCGTCCAGGTCGGATCCCAGAATACTGCAGAAGGTGGGGTCCCCCCACTCACAGCCGTTTACGCGATTCAGGGTGGGGTCGCCCAGACCAGCGATGACCTCGATGATGGGACTGCTGTCGATGATTTGCACTGCCCCGAAGGAGAAGCCCCAGCTGTCGCAGCCGTACGCGACGGTACGCGGCGTGTTGCTGCCCGGAATGTACAGGTCCCAGATTCCGGTGTAGTCGACGCCGCAGGACTCATCGCCGTCCAAGCAGTCGTTGTCGTAGCCATCCTCACAGACCTCGGCATTGCCCGGCCACTCCTCCGCTCCGCCTGCCGCAACGACGTCGTTGCAGTCGTCCGAGGAGGCCACGTAGCCAAACGGCTGGCTACACGAGTCGACCGTATTCGTGGTCACACCGTGGCCGTCGCCGTCAGCGTCTCTGTAGTAGGTGTTGGTGGGGACGCCTTCATCGACCGGCGTGTCACAGTCGTCGCTGACGCCATTGCAGACCTCGGTGGCCCCCGGGTAGATCGCGCTGTTGTCGTCATCGCAGTCGGTGTCGTCGGCGAGGTAGTTGGCCGGCTGGGTGCATGCGAAAGTACTGACCGCGGCGTCGCCGAACGAGTCCCCGTCGTTGTTGAAGAACCACTGAGTCGGAGGCATATCCTCGTCTACCGGTCCGTCGCAGTCGGTGTCGACGGTGTCGCAGTCGTCGGTGGCATTGGGGTGCACAGTGATGTTGTTGTCGTTGCAGTCCCCGCCGACCGTCGCCCAGTCGGGACCGGGGGAGGAGCACTGCGGCAAGGCCGGCGCGATGCCGTAGTCATCCTGATCGAAGTCGTAGAAGTAGTCGGTGAGGGTGAAGCCCTCGTCCACGCCGTCGGCGCAGTCATCGTCGATGCCGTTGCAGGTCTCGGTCGCGTTCGGGTGGGTTGCGTTGGCGTTGTCGTCGCAATCCGTGTCATCCGCAACGCGGCCGGCGGGCTGGGTGCAGGCCGACACGCTGTCGTCGCGGTCGCCGTAGGTGTCGATGTCCGAGTCGCGGTACCAGAGTGTGGGCGGCTCATCCTCGTCGACGCTTCCGTCGCAGTCGTTGTCGACGTCGTTGCAGTCATCGGCCTGGTTTGGGTAGATGCTGTTGTTGTTGTCGTTGCAGTCGCTATTGTCCGTGACGTAGCGGTTCGGTTGCGTGCACGCTTCGCGCGTGGCGTTGGCATCACCATAGGTGTCGTTGTCGGTGTCCGCGTACCAGGTCGGTGGCGGGGAGTCTTCGTCGGTGTCACCGTCGCAGTCGTTGTTGACGCCGTTGCAGTCGTCGGCAGCATTGGGGTAGATGCTGTTGTCATTGTCGTTGCAGTCACCGGCCTCTTCGACGTGGTCGGCCAGCACGGTGTCGCAGGTGGTCTGGCTGTTCGTGGCCACGCCGTAGTTGTCGCTGTCGCCGTCGTAGTACCAGACCGTCGTCGGCAGGCCCTCGTCGATGCCGTTGTTGCAGTCGTCGTTGATGCCGTTGCAGGTCTCGGTGGCGTCGGGGTTCACGTTCGTGTTGCCGTCGTCACAGTCTCCGGGCTGGGCCACATGGTTGGGCGGCGCGACGCACGCGGAGATCGGGGTTCCGCTGCCCCAGTCGTCGCTGTCGTTGTCTAGGTAGAACAAGGTGGTGGTCAGGCCGTCGTCGGGGCCGTTCAGGCAGTCGTTGTCGATGCCGTCGCAGATCTCGGTGTTCGTGGGGTAGGCCGCGCCCTGGTTGTCGTCGCAGTCGCCGCCGCGGGCGATGGTGCCGACGGGTTGGTTGCAGGCGCGAACCTCGGTCGCGGGGTCGCCATAGGTGTCGAGGTCGACGTCGGCAAACCACGACGGGGCATTGGTCGCGTTGTTGTCGGCGGTGCCGTCGCAGTCGTTGTCGAGTGTGTCGCAGACCTCCTCGGCGCTTCCGTTGACCGCCGCTTCCTCGTCGTCGCAGTCCGTGCCGCCAAACTCGATGGCGAGGTCGCCGTCGTTGTCGCCGTCCGGGTCAATCAGACTGAAGGTGATCGAGCGTGAGACCTCGGCGTCGAGCGTGTCGGTGACGGTGGCCTGCAGCGTGTAGGTTCCGAGGGCGAGGCCCGTGAGGTCGAAGGTCGCGAAGCCAGACGCGTCCGGGGCAGCCGGAGCCATGCTGAGGTCGCTGAGACCGGACCAGGTCAGGGCTAGGTCCTGCTCTACGTCCTCGGCGTCCGCGACGGTCACTTCGATGGTGACAGTGGCTCCCTCGGCGAAGCGTTCGTCGGCATCGGGCGAGCCAAAGCTCAAGCTGGGGGCGCTGTTGTCGGCGATGTCGAGCGTGATGGACTCGTTCGTAGCGGCATCACGGTCGTCGGTGGCCGTGACGGTGAGGGTCGCGTCGGCGTTGTCGGCGAGCAGGCTCCAGGTCCAAATGCCCGCCTCACCTTCGCCGGCCACCGGGCCCGTGAGGTCTGCGTCCGTGACGTCCAGGCCGACCGCGATGTCGGCGTAGGGCGTGCGGTCGTCGGTGATGATTGCCGTGAGGATGACCTCCTCGCCGTTGAGGTAGGAGGTCTTGTCAGTCGACAGCGAGACCGCTGGCGGGTCGTTCTCGGCCTCGACGACTTGGATGTCGCCGCTGCAGGCTGCGAGAGCCAAGGCCAGAAGGGGGGCGCAACGCATCGACGAGCTCCTCATGCTTCGTGAAGCATACGCGAGCTTGACATCCTTCCGCTAGGGTCCTTCAGCGGGGAAGGGCCCAATCCACCGTGGTCGGCGGTGCGCAGAGTGTCTCGTAGCAGGCCTGGTAGGTCAGCGTGCCGGTCGCGGGGCCGGAGCTGCGCAGCGCGAGTGGAATCGTCACGACGTCCTCGAGAATCCATTGCGTGCCCACAGCACCTTCGTGGCGGCTGCCCTTTGGAATGCGCGCCCGGCCGCGGTGGTCGAAGTTCAGGCGCAGGGGTGTCGCCTGCTTCTCGCGTGCGCCGTAGATGTGAAAGCCTGGTGCGACGGTCATGGTCAATGTGGGGCCGTCGGAGTTGTCGGCGAACTGGAGATCGACGGCGGTGGTGAAGTCGACGGGCTCGGCGCTGGCAAGGGTGATGAGTAGGGCGATCATGCGCTCTCGACGTGCAGGTGGGTAAGGCCGAGCGCGGCCACTGCGATGTTGAACACCTTGCGGTCGTCCTCGAGTCCGGTGAGGCTGGTCAGATCGCCCTCGCCATCATCCTCGAGAACGAAGTAGCGCACAGCAGTCTGGACCAGGCGCTGCACGTCGGCCTCGGCGTGGCGCTGGCTCTGAAGAAGCTGGAGGCTTGCGGCTACGAGCGCTTCGGCGAGATCGATGTTGATCTGGGGCTGGCCCATCGCCACATGAAGCAGATGCTGGCGGTAGTCGAACACCTCGGCGATCAGTGCTGCGAAAGGAACCAGAGGCTCCTTCGATAGCGCGGCGATGGCCCTCTGTGTCGGGGCGTCCAGCGCGCTGAAGAGTTCCGGGGACAAGGGCATGCGGGCATCCGGGCTACCCGATGACTCTACTCCGAGGCGAGTGGGTTACGTCGCAGCGATGCGACAGTTTCGACGGATTGCGGTGTACTGCGGCTCGAGTATTGGAGCCCGCGGAGTCTATTCACAGGCGGCGGAACAGCTCGGGCAGGCCATGGTCTCGAGAGACATCGGCCTCGTCTTCGGTGCGGGCCGGGTCGGGCTGATGGGGGCCATCGCCGATGCGGTGCTCGATGCGGGCGGCGAGGCGCACGGCGTCATCCCCGAGAAGCTGATGGACCTCGAACTCGCGCACCCGGGGCTCACGGAGCTCTACGTGGTGCAGGGCATGCATCCCCGCAAGCTCCTCATGGGCCAGCTCTCCGACGCGTTCATCGCGATGCCGGGCGGCTTTGGCACCTTCGAAGAGCTCTTCGAGGTGATCACCTGGACCCAGCTGAACTACCACCTCAAGCCTGTCGGCTTGCTGAACGTGGACGGGTACTACGATGGGCTGCTCGCGTTCCTCGATCACGCCTGTGCCGAGGGCTTTGTGCGAGACCTTCACCGCAACATGCTCGTCTCCGATAGCGACCCGAACGCGCTGATCGACAAGCTGGCGGCCGTGGATGTGCCTGAGCTCGGCAAGTGGATTGACGAGGTCTAATGCCCGCGCCTGGTGACGTACTTGGGGGCCGCTTCGAGGTGCGCGGAGTGCTCGGCCGCGGCGGCATGGCGACCGTGTACCTCGCGCACGACCGAGTTCGGGACCAGCGCATTGCTCTCAAAGTGCTTCACCCGCACCTTCTGGGCGATCCTTCAAGTCGTCGCCGCCTCCGTCGAGAGGTCCAGGCTGCTGCGCTCGTGCGGCACGAAGCCGCGCTCGTCGCCTTTGAGCTTCATGAGTTCGACGGGGCTGCGGCACTGTCGCTTCCGTTCTACCCAGGCGAGACGCTTGCAGAGGCGGTCACGGCAGGCCGCAAGCTCTCCCAGTCCGAGCTTCGTAGCGTGGGGCTTCGCGTGGCCGAGGTGCTCGCGCTTTCCCACCGCGTGGGGGTCCTGCATCGCGACGTGACGCCAAACAACGTGATGATCGACGCATCGGGACACTCGGTACTCACGGACTTTGGCCTGGCTCAGGTAGCGGGCTCGGCGTCGACAAAGGGGACCGCCGCACTTGGAACGGTGGGCTACGCGGCGCCCGAGGTCTACGCAGGGGAGCGGAGCGACCCGCGCTCGGATCTCTACAGCCTCGGTGCGGTGCTTTACTTCGGGGCGACCGGCAAGCAGCCGTTCGGCTCTGACACCGCCATGGGAGCGTTGCAACAGCAGCTCAGTGGGGAGTACCGTCCACTCGAGCAACTTCGTCCAGATCTCGAGCCGGACTTTGTCGCCACCGTGGATTCGCTTCTGCAGGGTGATGCAAATCTGCGACCGCAAGGGGCCGCCGATGTGGTCGCCGCTCTCACGCGGAAGCGGGCTCCCGAGCGCTCTACGGGACCTCTGCCCTGGCTCCAGGCCGAGCCGAATGCGGTGCAGCGGGCGTTGCCAGAGGGGCAGTGGGCGGTGATCGTCAAGGACGGAAAACACCGCGCCCGAAGGGACGTCCTGCGGGTCGACCGCGGCCGGGTGGGCGCCACACCCGAGTCGTTCGTGCATCGATCCCTGCTTGGGCTCTGGGACGGCATGAAGGAGATACTCGGCGTGCGTGACGTCGGCACGCCGGAGGAGCGCCTGGTGGCCGCCGTCGCGCGGGTCGCCTCGCTTCCCCCAGCGGCGCTGGAGCTTCCTGATGCCCTGATCGAGCGGAAGTTCCGACTGATCGATGGTATCGACCAGTCCACTGCCGCGGAACTGGTGGTCGAAGCACGCCGGCAGGGGTTCCATGCCGAGGCCAAGCGGGGTCCAGTGGCCGGTTCGGGCTGGGGCGTCGCGAGGTTTGGCGTCGTCCGCGCGCCCTTGATTGCGTCGATCTGGCTGGGCTTCACCACGCTGGTTGCGTTCGGTGTGGAGCCGCTCTTCCTCCTCGCTCCGGCCATTGTGATGACCATCGTCTTCGCGACGATGGGGGGGCGGCGGCAGCCGGCTTGGCGCGCACTGCCTCTCGCTTTCGGCGAGGACCTCACCGAGCACGCGGCAGTCGGCTACGAGCATGTGCTCGCTTCGGATGAGCCCGAGCTTTCGCGGGGTGAGGAGCTGCTCCAGCGCGCCCAACTTCGGCTTGATGCACTCTCAGCGGCAGTGAACGAGTCGACCCATCTCCCCGAACCGGCAGTGCGCGATCTGCGGTCCCTGATTCAGCAGCTCAGCGCGCAGGCCCAAGCCCTGGCCGCGGACGTGGACCGGCTTGACGGCGAAGCGGCGACGCACGATCCGTCGAGTTCGGCGGAGTCCGCGTGGCTTGCGTCTCGTCGCGAGCGGCTTCAGACCCTGCGCGACGCGGGCGACGTCGTCGATGCCGACGAGTTGGCGCGTCTGGACGAAGCCCTTGCGGCACAAGCGGCGGCCGAAGAAGCACAGGGTAGGGTGACCTCACGCTTGACGGCAGCGGTTGCCCAGCTGCTCGAGATTGCCGCTTCAGCAGCGCGGACGCGTCTCGATCTCCTCGCGCACAGCGATGCCGAAGCTGTACCCGAGTTGGTACAAGCACTCGGACGTGATGCGCAGGCGATGCGAGATGCGCGCCGAGAGCTCGACGCGCGGGTGCTCGCCTAGCTCTGCCGTCGGCGGAGCATTCCAATCAGGCCAAGCACGAGAAGTGCGGAGCCCGTCGGGGTGCTTGAGTTGCAGCCGCACGTCAGTGGCGACACCTCGGTGTCGATCTCGGCGGAGTCCGTTCCACCAGAGGCGGTGTCGGTGTCGGCGTCAGTGTCGGCATCTGTGTCGGCGTCGCTGTCGGCGTCTGCATCGCTGTCGCTGTCGGCGTCTGCGTCGCTATCGCTGTCGGCGTCCGCATCTGTGTCGGCGTCTCCGCCGTTGCAACCTTCGTCGACGGTGCCGTCGCAGTTGTCATCGACACCATTGCACTGCTCGTTGGCGTCGGGGTTGATGCTGCCGTTCGAGTCGTTACAGTCTTCGCTATTCGTCGACCAGCCCTGAATCGGTTCACAGGTTTCGACGCCGTTTCCGGACTGTGAGCCGAATCCGTCGCCGTCGGCGTCGGGGTAGTAGACGTCGCCCGCACCGTCATCGATGGCGCCGTTGCAGTCGTTGTCGACGCGGTCGCAGAGCTCCGTGGCGCCGGGGTAGGTGCTCGCATCGTTGTCGTCGCAGTCGCCTTGGCCGACCGTGACGCCGTCTCCGTCTGCGTCCGCGGTGTTGTTCACGTCGACGGTGAGGCGCTGGTAGTAGGCGTGTCCGCCATAGGTCACGTCAGTGAGCGGGTCGGGCACACCCTGGACGTTCCCGTTGCCGTAGTACAGGGCGCCGTCGTGGGTCATTCCGTAGGTTGTGCTGCCATCGCCGCCATCCCAGAAGTACCCGGTACCGGTGTCGATATAGATGCCGATGGCGTAGCCAACACCCGTGGTGAGCGACAGGTTGGTGGTGGTTCCGTAGAACTGACCTTGCGACGCTGAGAGCGTGGCGCGGTTCGAGCTCCACAACAAATCGAAGCCGCCGTTACGGTTCTCCTCGTACACGACGTAAACCACACGTCCGCTGCCATCCGACGCCATGTACTGCTCGAAGCCTTGCAGGGTCACCGGCTGCTCGGGGTAGTACAGGTTCAGCTTGACGTCGTTGACGCCGCCGTTGCTGCTATCTGTCCCCCCAAAGGTGGCAGTGGCACTGCCCGCGAAGGCGGTGGGAGCGAAGAGGAGGCTGGCCAGGAGTAGGTGTCGCATGGCGCGCATGCTACCCGTCCCACGCCATAGATCGCAATCGCCTTCTGTCAGCGGTTCGCGAGGTGTTAGCGCCGCCAGTCTCCGACGACCGAGAATCCCGCCCAGTACCAGGGGTGGGCCGTCTTCGGATCCGCGAGCAGCGCGAGCTGCGCACGGCGCATCGACTGGGCGATGTCCTGCCCGGAGCCGAGCTCGTCGTAGAACGCTGTCATCAGCGCCCGCGTGCCCGCATCGTCTACCCGCCAGAGACTGGCGACCAGCGTTTCGACCCCGGCCCGGCGAAACTGGGCGGCCAGGCCGTTGATCGAGATGACCAGCCCCTGCTCATCTGCAGAGCGCGCCTTGACGGGCAGGCCCGATTCGCAGGCGGACAGAACCACCAAGCGGACGTCTCCCAGCGTGGGCGCTAGGCCAGGGATCATGCGGTAGGACAGGCGTTCCTCGTCGGGTCCCATGACCAGGTAGCTCTGCGTAGGGGTCGTCGGATTGATGACGCCATGGGTGGCGAGGTGGAGCGTGTGCTTACCGGCAGCTAGGGCGTGAAAGCGTTCAGTCGAGGCCGCCCCGATCACCACTTCGGAGCCAGGAAAACGCGTGGCGATGGCGCTCACCTCCGCCTCGGCACCGGGCAATGTGCCGTCGGGGTTGCCGAGTAGGCCGAGCTTGCGGCCGTCGACCTGAAAGCGGGAGGCGAGAGCGTCGTGGCTCTGCAGCGAGCCGATGTGGGTGACGCTAGCCACTGCCGAGCGCTCGATGAGGTACTTGCCTTCGTGGCGAAGCAGCGCGAACGGGAGCTGACGCAGCGCGCCGCTTGCGGAGACCACGACGGTGTCGGCCCCGTCAAGATGGCTGGCGATGGGGGCCAGAAACCAAGCCCCGAGCTTATCGGCCATCTGCTCGGTCCACTCGGGATCCTGGGTCATCTCTGCGCGGAGACTCCGAGCGAGTCGGCCTACCTGGCGCTCGACCTCCGTGCCAGCAACCTCGACATTCACGGCCTCGAGGTGGGTGCGCGACAGGACCAACAGCACCAGCCGGTCTTCGAGGGGAAGGGGCTGAACGACCACGACGCCCTCGGGCAGCGTGCTCTGCAGCGCCTGGAGCTCCTCCGGGTCGACTTGGGTCGCGGCAGAGAAGTCCGGATGCGTGGCGCGGAGGTGATCGACCGCGTCGGCAAAGTCGACATGCAGGGCTGCTAGCCGCGCCCTCAGTGCGGCAGAGCGTTCCGACTCCTCGCCTCCAGAGGCGAGCTCGGAGGCGAGTGCTTTCTCGACGTAGGAGCGCTCCTGGTCGAGCTCACGTGCGGCAGTGGCTGCGTCACCGTCGAGCGTGGCTGAGCCCGTTTCGGTGCGTTGCAAACGCTCGGCGTAAGCCATGGCTCGCACAGTCTCGTTCTCGGAGAGTAGGGCCTCGATGACGGCTTCATAGGGGGTGCGGTGGGTCAGAACGAAGCGCGTGGAGTCGTCGGTGTCCAGGCCAAGGCGAGAGCGCTCGAGTTCGGCGATGGCGAGCTCAAGGGCGGCGATGCCCTGTTTGGAGCGGCCCCGCTCGAGCTCGAGTTGGCCCGTCAGCGTGCGGGCCCGCCAGACGAGTGAGGACAGACCGATTCGACTGGCGAGCTCCGTGGCGCGCACGGAGAGCTTTCGAGCCTGGGTAGGGTCCGCGCTGGTCAGCATCGCGGCTTGGTTCAGCGTGGCGACGGCCTCAGCGCGGAGGTCGCCGATGTCCGCGGCCCGCTCACGTACCGTGGCATAGGCGTCGACGGTAGGTTCGATACTCGCCAATGCAAGGGCGGCAGAGAGCGCATCGCGTTCGGCTCCAAGGGCCGTAAACGCCTCCTGCGCAGCGCGGAAGCGAGCAGCCGCATCCGAGGGCTTCGCGGCCGATGCGTCCAGCGTTCCGAGATTGAGGAGGAGGGTGGCTTGGCGCCGAACATCCTTGCGTGCACGTGCCGTGGACAACGCGGACTCGTACAGTCGTCTCGCATCGTTGGGCCGGGCCAGGTCGGTGTAGACCAAAGCGAGATTGGTCATCGCGTCGGCCTCGCCCTGGGCGTTGCCGAGCTCGGTGAACAGAGCAATGGCGCGCTTCAACGAGTCTTCCGCGTCACGGAGCCGGCCCGCCTCTCGCTGCAGTGCGCCGAGATTGGTCAAGCAGTCCGCGAGTCCCTGATCGTGCTGAATCGTGGTGTAGAGGCCCCTTGCCGCCTCGAGCGCCTTCTCGGCGTCCTCTGTCTGACCCAGCGCCCGTCGCGCGATGCCTAGGTTGAGCGCAGCGTCCGCCGCACCCGTCGGGTCCTCGGCTTGTTGATGCAGCTTGAAGGCCTCTCCGAAGCGCTTCGCCGCATCACGTGGGGCTCCCGTTCGCAACGCGAGCAGGCCACGAGCGGTCTGAACACGACCTTGCTCACTCGGTCCCACCGCGAGTGGCGTGGCCTGATCGAGTAGGTCCGCGGCCGTGCCGAGACGACCGAGGTCTCGATGCACAGCGGCAAGGCGGATCGAGAGGTCGACCTGCTGGGAGGCATCGTTGGCCCTTCGCGCAGCATCGAGGCCGACAGACCAGTGCACGAGCGCCTCTGCCAGATCTCCGCGCTCCCAAGCCTGCTGTCCGGCACTCACCGCGTCGTCGATTCCGGCGCCGAGGAGCAGGCCGAGGCCGAGACACAGGGTGACCAGCTTCAGCCGCATCCTAGAGGTCGAGGCTCGCGAGCTGGCTCTTCGCAGCGTCTAGACCCGGGTCCTGTGCCACCGCGGTGGCGAAGGAATCGCGGGCGCGGGCCACGTCCTTTTGGTCCAGGTAGATCAGCCCCTCCGAGAAGGACACCGCCGCAGCCAGTGTGTCCGGGTCCTGGGTGACAATGTCGGCCGTCGCGGTGGTCGGAGGCGTCGTGTCGGTGGGCGTGCTCCGGGTGCCCGTCGGTTCGGGGGCCGCGGGGGTTGGGGCCGGGGCTGTCGTGGGAGCAGGTTCGGCAGCTCCGGCGCTCGCAGCGGTCTCACGCAGAAGGGCCGCCTTCATCTGAGCGGCGAGCTGCTGCTCCATGGCCACGAACTCTCGAGGTTTGTCCATCACCGTGTCGGCCTGCACGATCTCCGAGGTCTCGATCTTGAACATGCGGGCGCTGATCTGCAGCGAACCCAGGATCTCGGAGTAGGAGCCGGTGATGTACCACTCGGCACCGAGTAGCTTTCCGACCTTGGCCGCAGTGGCGGGGTCGACGACTTCGCTGTGTCCGAGCTCCAGCTCGTCGAGAATGGCCTGCAGGCGCGAGCGCTCGATCACCGTGTAGGCGTCGCTGCCGTGTAGGTCCGAGATCATCATGTCCGCGAGGCCCACCTTGAGAGGCTCGAGTTCCTCGTTGCCCTGGTTGTCGAAGTACAGCACCGCGACGGTGTTCGGGCCGGCCAGCGCGAGCATCGGAAAGAGCAGCATGAGGGCGGCGAACAGGGCGCGCATAGAAACTCCGAGAGGCGACAACCCGCGAGAGGTACACATCATGCCGCATCCTCGCCGGATTGGCCTACTCCGGTATCGAAGTTCGCCCAGGAGATGAACTGCATCACGAGGGCCACCGCGAGGGTGAGCCCGATTGGGAAACCAAGCTCGATGGTGACGCCGTCGGTCACGAGGAACAGGGCGAGGCCGCCGGCACCAAGGCCCAAGGACACGGCAATCCACAGGGCAATGTGGGCATCGTCACGGAGCCTCCGGGCGCTGATGACCACCCCGATGGCGAGCGCGAGCCCGAGTAGAGTCGGAATCGACGAGGGAACCCGACGGATGTGTCGCCCAGACAGGAGGGTGTCGATGACCTGGGCTTGAATACGTGGACCGGCCATGTCGGGACGGAGGTACATTGGAAATGCGTACGGCGAGAGCAGGTGGTCACTACCATCGACTCGGCCGACGACGACCAGCTTTCCGGCGAGAGCCTCGCGGTAGCGGTCGGGCATGTGGACCTCGGCGTCCGCGATGCCGACCTGTCGCAACAGAGCGGGCTCGGCCATGACGCGCAGCATCTCTGCGGCGCGCACTGTGGGTAGGCGGTCGCCCTGCTCCGACCCGCGGTAGTTGATGTCCAATGGCTTGTGGAGCGGGCCGAGTGCGTCGAGGCCGAGGGACGTTGAGGGGTCACAGCGCAGCGGCGAGCCGGTGCAGCTCTGCGCAAGCGCGTCGAGCAGGCTGTCGAAGCGCACCGACGGGTCAGCTTGCCGTGCGCGCAGCAACCAGGCCGAGGCCAACGCCATCGACGGGACCACTTCCTGGTCGCTCATCCGCGCGCCGACCAGATTCCCGGGGAAACCGCCGCTCAAGTGGGCACGGGTGACCTCACGAACCAACGGAACCCGGCGAACGACGCTCTCGCCAGAGAACACGGTCGGGGACTCGAGCTGGAAGTTTGCGACGCCTTGAAGGGTGACGGGCTCGAGAACGGGGACCGTGCCTGGCACGAACTCTACGCGGGTTCCGGGCTCGGCGAGGCCGTAGCGCTCGGCGACCACCACACCGCCGTGGGTCTGCGCGGCCGTAGCGAGAGCGTCATCGCCCGGTGCGGGCCGGTCGAGCAGAAAGTCGAGCACGACGACTTCGGCGCCTGCTGCATCCAAGAACGAGACGACTTCGGCCAAGAGGCCTCTTGGTGTGACCTCCGGCTCGGGTTCGTCGGCATTCCAGAGGTAGAGGGCCTCGGTTCCGATCGTCACCAGCACGACCTCTTCCGATACCGGTGCGCCCTGGTGAAAGCGCGTGTAGAGATCGAGGAACTGGCCTTGAAAGCCGACAAAGGCGAACACCGTCGCCACGATTGCGGTCACGACAATGACGAAGACTTCGTAGGCGGCGAGGCGAGCGGCATGGCTCCACGGCTCGGGTCCTCGCTCGCTTCGCGGGCGACGCTCCCACCATGCAGGCACCTTCGGCGGTGCGGGTGGTGGAGCTTCTTCGGCGGCGGGTGCGTCCTCGGGGCTCTCGCTCATGGGGCGATACCAGCCCTTCGCTCGAACTCACGGCGCATCTCGATGAGCTCTGGGCTCTCGCCACGCTCGGTGAGAGCCTGGTCGATCAGCCACAACGCCTCGCTCGCAAGACCCGCCTGAAGAAGTACGGTGGCCGGCACGGCGACCGACGCCGGATCGTCCTTGGGGAGGGACTGCGCGGCTGCCATCGCCGCGGCGCGGGCCCGCTGCGCCGACTCGCGCGTCGACTTTGGGGCCACCGTGAACGCGAACTCACGGCCAGCGACCACGAGCGAATAGGCGCCGGGGCCTAGGTCGGGACCGGCGTACTCGACGGTGCCGTTGCCCTTGGCCGTCCAGACCACGGCATCCTCGCGAAAGTCGTAGATCTGCACATCCTCTTCGGCGCAGGTCTCGGCACAGCGCCAGCCGAAGGTTTGCGGAGCGAGGACCGTGCCACCGGGCACAGGGCGGACCATGCGAAGGTCTCCGGCTCGGCTGGCGCCGGCCTTGTCGGTCGACAGCTCACGCGAGAACAGGTCGTTCAGTACACCCACTTGCTCTTTCGGGATCTCGGTCGAGGCTCGGAGCTCGGACAGGGCGACGCTCCTTGGTCCCCGCAGCTGGTTTGCCGCTCCCTGGTAGAGCACCACCACGAGGGCGCCCTCCGCGACGGTGAGCGACTGGTTGTCCATCAGGGCGAAGGGAGGCGCGGGGGCGGCTGCGGTCTCGCCTGCGGTCGTCAGCTGCACATCTCCACGGGTGGTGACGACCACGGCGGGGTCGGCGGCGAGAGCGGCGGAAAGGAGCATGGCGCTGAGCATCGATAGCCTCTGGTCGGTGCGAGGTGGACACCTCGAACGCACGCGTACTTCCTTCCTTACACCGCGGGGGCGAACAGGTCATCTCGCCAGCCGAGGACTAGGGGCTCGTGCAGCCAGCAGCTGAGAGGGCGTGAAACTGCAGCAACCATGAAGTGGCGCTTGCGTCGCCGGCCTCGAGCGTATCCATCTCTCCCCGCAGCGTTCGCACCCTGGCGGCACAGTCCGCCTTCGAGAGCGAGCCGGGCGGCAGCTGGTCAAGTCGTGACCGGACGCTTTGCCGCACGGCCTCCGCATCGACGTGTCTTGCCTTGGTTCCCACGAAGCAGCCGAGCTCCGAGAGGGCGGCCACATAGCTGGCACCTTGGCGGATATGCGCGGCGCGAACTTCCGTGTCTTCCATGGACGAAGTCCCAAGCTGTGAGGACCACGCATAGAACGTTCCACGGGTGGACTCGAGGGCTTGGGCGCAGCCACTGGGCTCGGTCTGGACGACGTTTGCCGCTCCGTCGGCCGCGCCTCGAATGCGTGCGATGACCTCGCTCTCGGAGGTCACCTGGGTCGGCGTGGTGGTCTTGGCAGCTCCTGAGCGCAAGGCTCGTGAGCGGTCGAGGAGCTGCTGAAGTACCGGGTCGGAGGGGTCGCGAGCTGTGGTGAGCGCGTCGAGACGCTTGCCCAGCTGGGCCGAGTCGCCGACCGTCCGGGCCTCGATGCTGGCCCAGGCGAGCTCGAAAGACTCCCTGAGCGTCCAGCCCGGAGCGGGACGGCCCTTCTGCAGCTGATCCGCTTGGCCTGGTGCGTAGACCTTCTTCGCCACTGCCGCGACACGCTCTTGGGCCGCCGCGGATGGGTCGCACTGCACGATGGCCCCGTAGAGTCCGCTCCCGTCCACGTTGCGCGCCGAGGCCTCGCGAAAGACAAAGTCGGCGGTGGTGGCGAACTGCCCAGCCACACGGCGCTGCGGCATCACATGGGCGGCGGGGGGAAGGCCGCTGACTGACCGTGGGACCGCAGAGAAGCCGAGGGCCCTCGCTTCGGTGGCGACGGCGGTGGCGAAGGCCGCTTCGGTGAGGCCGCTTGGGAGAGAGACCTCGTGTCCGACGGACTTGAGGTACGCCGACATCTCGTCTGCCCGCTCACAGTGCCGTCCCTCGTTCTCGAGGGCCATCATCCGCAGGGCAAAGCCGACCAAGCTCGCCTGATCGGTGACCGGTGTGGGGCCGTACTCGGCGAGGATGGCGTCCTGCGCATCGGTCATGGCGTGAGTGACCCGCGGCTCTCCTTTCGACGCGGTGAGGTCCTCGCGGGCGCGCCCAAACTCGGGGTCGAGCGCCAGGGCCTGTGAAAAAGCCCTTCGGGCGGCGCTGGGGTCTCCGGCGCGCCGCTGAAGCAGGCCTTCTCCCCACATCTCGAGAGCCTCGAAGCGCTCGGTGGGCGGTGTACCGGGGCTGGCCTGCGTTCCGACGGCGGCGAGCAGTTGCGCAACCAGCTGCTGTTCGAGCAGCACGAAGTCAGCGGCAGGCCCGGTGCTGCGCGCTTCGGTCGCGCCAAGGGTCGCGATCAGCGTGATCTCGTCGCCCACCTTGGCCCAGCTTCCGGTGACTGCGTAGTCGAGATTCAACGAGAGCGGTGCGTCGCTGCCGGTGGGCATCGCCGTTTCGACCTCGCTGCGGGGCACGCCGTCGAGGGTCGGAGCCCTGCCGAGATCCTCGGTCAGCCACACCGAGAGCGCCTCGCCCACCGCGGGACTGGGCCCGACCAACGGAAGCACGAGAACGCGCTCTGCAGCGAGTGAGGAGCTACCGAACAGGAGCGTGGCGAAGAGCAGGGGGTGGCGCATGGCCCGATGGTAGCCCGCCGCGGCCTGATGTTGTTCCGTGGGATAGACCCGTGTTCTCTGGAGGCCGCTATTCGCTACCTGCACACCATGCTGCGTGTCCGTGATCTGGACGCTGCGTTGGACTTCTTCGTGAATAAGCTCGGCCTTCGGGTCGTGCGTCGCACGGAGCATGAGCGTGGCCGCTTCACGCTCGTCTTTCTCGGCTCTGGCGCCGACGGCGACCCCGCGTTGGTCGAGCTGACCCACAACTGGGACGAGTCCGAGCCTTACGAGGTCGGGCGGTTCTTTGGGCACCTCGCCTACGCGGTCGACGACATCTACGCCACCTGCCAACGTCTGCGCGATCACGGCGTGGTGATCAACCGACCGCCCCGCGACGGACGCATGGCCTTCGTCCGGTCTCCCGATGGGCATTCGATCGAGCTCCTGCAAGACGGGCCGGCACTCCCGAGGGCTGAGCCGTGGGCGTCGATGGCGAACGAGGGATCTTGGTAGACCGCTAGAACAGGGCGTCGAGCAGCTCACGGACCGTGCGAGCCCCGATGACCTCTAGACCCGACGGCGGGTCTGCCGCCAGGCTCTTGGGTCCGAAGACACGACGGAAACCGTGGCGGGCCGCTTCTTTCAGGCGCAACCCGGGGTGGGAGACGGCTCGAATCTCTCCCACGAGCCCCACCTCGCCGATCAGCACCACGTCGCTGGGCACCGGCAGGTCGAGCATGCTGCTTGCGATGGCGCCGAGAATGGCGAGGTCAGCCGCCGGCTCGTGAAGACGCACGCCACCCGCGGCATTCACGAACAGGTCGCGGTCGTGTAGGGGGATGCCACACTTTCCGAGCACCGCCGCCAGCATCAGTACTCGCGTGCGGTCGACGCCCACGCAGGTACGCGCGGGATTTCCGGGCGAGGCAGGTCCGACGAGGGCCTGAATCTCCGACAGCATGGGTCGAGAGCCTTCCAAGGCTGCCATGACTGCGGTGCCAGGTGCATCGGCAACGCGCTCAGCCAAGAGGCGCGCCGACGCGTCGGGGACCTCGCGCATGCCGTCGTCGACCATCTCGAACAGCCCGAGCTCTCCGGCGGGGCCGAAGCGGTTCTTGACGGTGCGAAGCACGCGGAGGGCGCTCCGACCGTCGCCCTCGAAGTGGAGGACCGTGTCGACGAAGTGTTCCAGCACCTTCGGGCCGGCGATCTCGCCCTGCTTCGTGACGTGGCCCACGAGGAATACGGAGGTGCCCGTCTGCTTCGCGAACAACATCGCGCGGTGAGCGACCTCGCGCACCTGGCCCACAGATCCCGGAATGCCCGTGTGCTGCGGCACGGAGACGGTCTGCACACTGTCGACGACCATCACTACCGGCTTGGTGTCGCGGCCCACCTTCTCGATGTGCTCCCAGTCGGTGTGTGCGAGCACCATCAGCTTGTCGCTGGTCACGCCGAGTCGACGGGCTCGGAGCTGGATCTGGCGGGTCGACTCCTCGCCCGAGATGTACAGCACAGGCAGCCCGCGACTGGCGAAGCGCTCTGACGCCATCAGCAGCAAGGTCGACTTGCCCACACCGGGGTCGCCGCCGATCAGGGTAATCGAGCCCGAGACGAGTCCGCCTCCGAGCACGTTGTCGAGCTCTTGCATGCCGGTGCGCACGCGTAGTTCACCGCCGTGTTCGTCGATCTGGTTGATTGGCACCGGCATCGCGCTGACCTTCGACGACAGCGATGCCCCTTTTGCGCCGAGGGTCGGGGCGGCCGCCTGTTCCTCCATGGAGTTCCAGGCGCCGCAGTCGGGGCAGCGCCCCATCCACTTCGCAGTGACGTGGCCGCAGTCGGTGCATGCAAATCGGGTCTTGGGTCTTGCCATGGAGCAGAGCTAACGGGCTGCCGGCGCTTCGGTCAGCAGGTCGAGGCGATGATTTCCGCTGGAAGCTGTGGGTCGGCCCGTAGCAGCTGTTCACCGGGGATTTTCGAACAGCTACTCGGTGGCACCGTTGAGGATGTCCACCGTCTCCAGCACATCGCCGATGTCGTAGAAGTCGACGGCGATCCAGTTCACCGGCTGTCCGGCCTCGAGGGCACATTGCTCGGCGCGGTCGAGGAGCAGGGGATTGTGGTTCACCTGCTCGGCGAGGTCCGCGGACGCCAGTGGCGAGGTGAGGAAGTGGTTCATCAAGAACAGGCTGTGCTCGCTGTTGCCGCGCAGGCGGTCGCAGCTGAAATCGGCGGCGGTGTCGGCGGCGTAGTCGGTGTCCCAGACGAAGTCGGAGTAGCCGGCCATGTACCAAGCGGGCTCCGTGGTTCCGCCCTGGTGAAAGACGATGGCGCGGGTCTCCGCCGCGATCAGCGTCTCGAGAGTCGGCCAGGGCGCGGATGGGTCGTGGGCATAGGTGAACGGAGTGAGGCCGGCGTCGTCAAAGGCTTTCGCGGTGTCCTCGGCGGAGATGTCGGCCTCGAACATGAAGGTGATGACCTCGCGTGGATTCGCCTCGAGGAAGGAGGTGAAGATGCTCAGACCTTCGACGAGAGGCATGCTGCCCACGCCGCAAAAGCCGTGGCAGAGCAGGGCTTCGTCGCCGTCCCCGTAGTGCGTGTCCAGCATGAAACCCCGGACCCCATCCTCGAGCTGCCGGGCCATACCGTGGGTCTGGTTGGGTGCGAGCCAGTCGTCCTCGGCGCTCGACATGCCATTGTGGGTCATCGCGACCACCAGCTCGTCGAAACGGCGCTCGCAGAGCACGTCAGCCCCGTTGCAGCCGGTGGGGTCGGCCGGCGGCTCCTCGGTGGTGTCCCCACAGGCGACGAGGATGAGCATGGGAAGCAGGGTGCGCATGGCGCAGCATACCCGGTGCCTGTGC
This sequence comes from Pseudomonadota bacterium, assembly GCA_023954855.1. Taxonomy (GTDB): domain Bacteria; phylum Myxococcota_A; class UBA796; order UBA796; genus M1803. The sequence continues at coordinate 93,400 of JAGSGY010000010.1, forward strand.
TATCCCAAGCCCGGAGGAGCGATGGCGGACGTACTGCGATGGGGCCGGAGTGCCTACGAGTCGGATGAGGCGCTCGCCCTCGAGCGTGCGGCTGGCGAAGAGCTCGGCTTGTCCTGGGAGCTCCGCGAGGACCGCTCGAGTCCCGGCTCCCTAGCTGGAGTGAAAGCCCTCGTGACCAACAGCGGCGTGCGCGTCACCGACGCGGTGTTGGAGCGGTTCGAGGGCTCGCTCGTGCTGACGACGACGTCCGGCTGGGATCACATCGACGTCGATGCCGCCACCCGACGTGGCGTGGCGGTTCTGCGTTGCCCGATGGCGCGACGAGATCCGGTGGTCGAGCAGTCCCTCGCTTGGCTTGTAGCCCTCATGCGTCGCAGTCCGGCTCTCGATGCCGCCTCCGTCCGTGGCGAGTGGGCGCGCGGCCGACTTGTGGAACTCGGCGGTCGGGGCCTCGCCGGAGCCAAGGTGCTGGTGGTGGGCGGAGGGGTCATTGGCACGCGCATGGCCGAAGTCCTCGACTTGCTCGGCGCCGAAGTCCTCGGCCTGGAACAGGACGGCGTTCCCGTGCCCCCGAAGGCACGACGCGTCGGATTGGACGCCTTGTCAGAAGTCGACGCCGTCACCCTTCACTGCGGACTCACGCCGTCGAGCACAGGCCTGTTCTCAGCAGAACGGTTGGCTTTGCTCGCACCCCATGCCGTCGTCGTCAACACTGCGCGGGGAGCCGTGCTCGATGTCGAAGCGGCAGTCGGGATGGTTCGCGACGGACAGCTTCGCGGGCTTGCGGTCGATGTGTTTCCCGAGGAGCCCTACACCCGCCTCGCAGAAGGTGCGGCGGTCGAGGGGGTTCTCTTCGCTCCGCATGCTGCCGGCTATCGCCACGACCTCTCGGCCCGTGTAGCCGCGGAGGTGGGCGCAGCGCTCAAGGCGTGGCACGCTGGGGAGCCGTTGCCTCACGCGGTGGCTACTGCCCGCCCGAATGCGCTCCCGGTCGTCCAAGGCCTCGGTGGCTCGTTCCTCTACACGACCGACGTGTTGGCCCTCGCCGCCTGGTACACAGCTCAGTTCGGCTTCACTTTCGAGAAGTGGGGCGACTCGATGGGCTTCGAGTTTCCCTCCGCGGATGTGTTGCCGGCGGGTCGCATGGCGAGCACGACCTTTGCGCTCATGAAGGCGGACGCGGTCGCTGAGGTGCGCACGGGACGCATCAACTTCCGGGTCTCAGACCTCGATGCGGTGGTGGCCTCATTGCGCGCGTCCGGCAGCGAGGTCGATGCCTCAACCGACGAGAGCTACGGGCGCTTCGCCTGGGTCCACGACCCGGATGGCAACAAGCTCGAGCTCTGGCAACCGCCCGAAGGCTAGCTGCGCAGCTCGAGGATTCGGCGCGCACCTTCCGCGAAGCCGTGCCCGCCGTTGCCTTCGCAGATGTAGGTCGGGTGGGACTCCATGCGGCCGAGGAAGTCGCGCACGTTTGCCACGCCGATCGACATGTCGAAGAACTTGAACATGGGCTCGTCGTTCGCCGAGTCGCCAAAGTACGCCCACTGGGTGGGGTCGAGCTCCTCGGCGTACAAGGCCCGCACGATCTCGCGGCAGCCCGTCAGCTTGTCGAAGTCGCCGTACCAGCCGTTTACGTGGATGCTACTGACCTTCGCGGTCGCACCCGCGGCGCGGAACTGGCGCACGATCTCGTCGATCGCCAGGTCGTCGAGGGCATCGACGTCTTCGCAGAAGTCGATGGCGAGGTCGAGGTCTCGGTAGCTCTGGTCCGAGGCCAGCGCGGTTCCCGGAACACGCTCGAGGATGACCTTGGCCAGCTTCTCGAGGCGCTCGCGGTTCGCACGGCGGTCGGGCTCCTGCTGCAGGAACCCGCGCTGCAGACCCTGGTCGTTCATGTAGAACCAGAGCCCGCCATTTTCGCCCACAACCCCGTCGACAGGCCACATACGAGCGATGTGATCGACCCAGCCGCCGGGACGGCCGGTGATCGGAATGATCCGCAGACCCGACATGTGCGCCTCGCCCAAGGCCGCGAAGGCCTCAGGAACGATGCGCCCCTCCCAGGTCAGCGTGTCGTCGATGTCGCAGAAGATCCCGACGAGACCGCGTGCTTCGGCCTCGGTGAGGTCTGCGACCGGCTTCATCCTTCGACGCGCCAGGTATCGCCGCCCTTGACGAGCTCAGCCAGAACACCGTTGCCAAGCTTGGCGCGGGCCTCCGAGACCTGGTCCTGGAAGGACTGCTCGTAAGTGGGACGCTCGCAGCGGTAGATAATACCGAGCGGAACCGGGAAGTCGGGGGCCTTGAGCTGCGCGAGCAGCTGGGCCTGGATGAAGTTGCCCTCGTCGTGGACGACGCAGTCTTCTTCGCCGTACTCGTCGCCGATCTCGACGACCTTCATGGTCGTGTGATCGAGAACGAGGCCCATCTTCGTGGTCTTGCCGAAGATCATCGGCTGGCCATTCTCCAGGAACAATGCGTTCTCTTCGCGCTCGGCCTTGCCACGGAAGGTGTCGAAGGCGCCGTCGTTGAAGATGTTGCAGTTCTGGTAGATCTCGACGAGACCGGTGCCCTTGTGGTCGTGCGAAGCGACGAGCATCGACTGAAGGTGCTTGGCGTGCACGTCGAGCGAGCGGGCGATGAAGGTTCCACCGGCGCCCAGTGCGAGCGTGATCGGGTTGAACGGCTCATCGATCGAGCCATAGGGCGTCGACTTGGTCTTCTTACCGACCTCGGACGTCGGGGAGTACTGTCCCTTGGTCAGTCCGTAGATCTGGTTGTTGAAGAGCAGCACGTTGATGTCGAAGTTGCGACGCAGCGCGTGGATGATGTGGTTTCCACCGATGGAGAGCATGTCGCCATCGCCCGAGATGACCCAGACCGAGAGGTCGGGACGGGTCGCCTTGAGTCCACTGGCGAAGGTCGGTGCCCGGCCGTGAATCGTGTGGAAGCCGTAGGTCTCCATGTAGTACGGGAAGCGGCTGGAGCAGCCGATTCCGGAGATCACCGCGAAGTTCTCACGCAGAACGCCGAGTCCGGCGAAGGTGGTCTGGACCTGCGACAGGATGGAGTAGTCTCCACAGCCGGGGCACCAGCGGACCACCTGGTCCGACATGAAGTCTTTCTTCTTGTAGGTCGGTGCGGCGGTCATCAGGCCTCCTTCGAGAATTCGATGATTCGGTCACGGATCTCGTTGGTCTGGAAGGGCTGGCCTTGGACCTTGGCGAGAGGGACGGCGTCGATCAGGTACTCGGCGCGAATCAGCTTGATGAGCTGGCCGAGGTTGAGCTCGGGGATGAGCACCTTGTCGAAGCGCTTGAGCACTTCGCCGAGGTCCTTCGGGAGCGGGTTGATCCAGCGCAAGTGCACGTGGCCGACCTTGACTCCGGCTTCGCGAGCGCCAACCACGGCGGTGCGGATGGCACCGTAGGTCGAGCCCCAGCCGAGCACGCAGACACCGCCCTCATCACCAAAGACCTCGGTCTCGGGGATGTCGGCCTGAATGCGCCTCACCTTCTCTTGGCGAAGCTCCTGCATGAACTGGTGGTTCGCGGGGTCGTACGAGACGTGTCCGGTGAGGTGCTGCTTCTCGAGTCCGCCGATGCGGTGCTCGAGGCCGGGCGTGCCGGGGATGGCCCACGGGCGGGCGAGGGTCTCTTCGTCACGCGAGTAGGGCTGGAACTCGACGCCCTCCTCGGCCTTGGCGAAGTTCGGCTTCATCTCGGGAAGCGCGTCGAGGTCGGGCAGCAGCCACGGCTCGGCACCGTTCGCGATGTAGCCATCCGAGAGGATCATGACGGGGGTCATGTACTTGATGGCGATGCGCACAGCCTCGACGGCGACGTCGAAACAATCGGCAGGGGTCTGTGGAGCGAGCACGGGCATCGGCGAATCACCGTTGCGGCCGTACAGCGCCTGCATCAGGTCGGACTGCTCAGTCTTGGTCGGCAGGCCGGTGGACGGGCCACCGCGCTGGACATTGACCACGATGAGCGGCACTTCGATGATGTTCGCAAGGCCCATGGCCTCGGCCTTGAGCGAAACGCCCGGGCCGGAGGTGCCGGTCACACCGATGCTTCCGCCCCACGAGGCTCCGATCGATGCGCAGACCGCTGCGATCTCGTCCTCGGCCTGGTAGGTCACCACGCCGTAGTTCTTGAACGGCGCGAGCGCGTGCAAGATGTCGGATGCGGGGGTGATTGGGTAGGTGCCGTAGAACAGCAGGCGGTCGGCCTTGTTGGCTGCGGCGGCGAGACCGACGGCCATTGCGGCGTTGCCCATGATGTTGCGGTACTCGCCTTCTTTGAAGTCGTCGGCGCGCGGGACCATGTACGGCTGGCCGCCGAAGATCTCGACCGTGTCGGCGAAGCTCCAGCCAGCCTGAAGGGCAGCGATGTTCGCCTCGGCAAACTTGCCCTTGAACTTGCCGGTGACCCACTGCTTGGTGGGCTCCATGTTCCGGCTGTAGAGCCAGTAGGTCATGCCGAGCGCGAAGAAGTTCTTGCAGCGGTCGGCTTCCTTGGTCGTCAGCCCGAGGGGCTCGACGGTCTCCTTGGTCAGCTTGGTGATGCCGACCTGAACGACGCGATACTCGTCGAGCGTGCCGTCATCGAGGGGGCTGACCTCGAGGTTTGCGAGCTTCAGGTCGCGCTTGCCGAAGCTGTCGGTGTTGACGATGATCAGGCCACCGTCCTTCAGCCGGTTCAGGTTTGCGACCAGTGCGGCGGGGTTCATGGCCACGAGCACGTCAGCGATGTCGCCAGGCGTGAAGATGTCGTGGTTGGCGAACTGCAGCTGGAAGCCCGAGACGCCTGCCCGGGTACCGGCAGGGGCGCGAATCTCCGCCGGGAAGTCCGGGAAGGTTGCGAGGTCGTTCCCCGCAAGCGCTGTGGTTCGGGTGAACTGGTTGCCGATCAGCTGCATACCGTCGCCGGAGTCTCCAGCGAAACGGATGACAACGCTGTCGAGGCTAGCGTTCGGACCGGGCTCGATCCGGGCGGGCGTACTCATGGTCGCTCCGGGTTGGGGAAGGGCACTTGGTAACCCGCTTCGATGCCAGCCGGACGGCTGGATTGGTGGATCTTTCGAATTGCCGGCGACACCGTCTCACGGACTGTCCCGTGGTACAACGCGACCTGTGCGAATACCCCCAGTCATGCTCGCCCTGATGCTTGTCGTGCCGGTATCAGCCGCGGCTCAGGCCCAGCCAAAACGCAGTCGTGCTCCGCTCTCGGCACTCGAAGTGGAGCGTGGGTTGGTCCTTCCAAAAGGTTGGGTCGAGATTGAGGTCGTGCACGCGAGCGGCAAGGTCCGTGGGGAGTGGACGTCGACGGGGACGGTCGAGCCCGTTGACGCTGAGTGGACCCAACATCGGCAGGTGCTTCGCACCCGGTTTGGTGTGGCCCCTCGACTCGAGGCCTTTGCATTTCTGCCCATTCATCAAGCACACACGGATGGATTTCAGGCGGCAGTCGGGGACGCGGGGGCGGGTGTGCGCTGGGAAGTGTTCTCAACCGACCTTCCCACGACGTCGCTCGCCATAGAGTCGGGGTTCTCAGGGGCTTCTGGTCCTGAGCCCCGGGCACTTCCGGGGCGGTACGAGCGCGAAAACCCCCTAACCTTTAACGGGGGCACTCCGAGCGTATGGTTGGCCATGGCGCTTCGACGTCAGGTCGGTCCACTGGTGGTGGGGCTTCGCGCGGGTCGCCGTGTGCTGTTTCCCGGAGTGGTGGGCCACTCGGTTGGAGAGATGGACCTGGGTGACCAATGGCGTGCCTCGGGAACGGTGCTCCTCCAGGGGGGCCCGCTGGTCCTCGCCGCCAGTCCAAGCTGGGTTTTCCGTGGGCAGACGCGCTTTCGCGGGCAGGCCGTTCCCGACAGTGAGGGCCACGACGTCCGCTTGCTGATGCGGGCCGAGGTGCATGTCTCGCGTGGATTCGAGGTCGGCTTCTTGTCGGACCTGCATCTTCGTGGAGAAGACGCGATGCTCTACCCCATCGACGACGGGACTCCTCCGGCGGTGCATCGCTTCGGTGGCCTGGTGCGGGTGCGACTTTGATCGGCGCTCTCATCGCCTTGTCGCTGGGTGCGCCCGTTGTCGAACAGGCACAGGCTCCCAGTCTGGCGTTTCAGGCGGTACGGTCCCAGCACTTCGAGGTGCACTATGCGCGGAGTAGGGGTGAGGACCAACTCCTGGCAGCCGAGCGGGTGCTTGCCGAAGCCGAGGCCGCCTGGCTTCCGCTCTGTGCGGAGATCGAGTACTTCCCGGTCGAGCGTACTCACATCCTGCTGCTTCCCGATGACGGCATGCAGGGCTGGACGTGGCCGAGCTGGGACTGGATCGTGCTCTCGGCTCATCCGGGAGGCACCCTCGAACTGCAGCGGGGTCCGATGGATCCGCTTCGGCTCATCTTGCGCCACGAGCTCGCTCATCTGCTGCACCTGAAGAAGTCAAAGTGGTTGGCCGAGTCCGTCCAGAGCGTCGAAGTCAGCGCGTCTGTGTGGAGTGGTCGACGCAACACCCGGGTGGATGCGGGTCTTGAGTTCGCCGGCATTGGTCCCTATTGGTGGTCCGAGGGCAGCGCCGAGGCTCTGGTCATCAACGCCGGCCTAGGCGAAGTCGGCGCAGAACGCGAGGCCACACTCCGCACGTCGCTCACCGAGTACCGCTGGCTGGGGGAAGAGTGGCGTACCCGCTTCGAGAAGCAGGACTGGGGCGACTCCGAGCGTAGCTATCAGCAGGGAAGGGCGTTTGTGCACTGGCTCGAGGCGACTGAGGGGCTTCGGATCGCGGAGCTCTCGGACGATGTCGCGCGGACCGGGTCCGTGACGCGCTCGTTGAGGCGCTTGACCGGCTCCACTCAAGAGCAGCTGGTCGACGGTTTCGTCGCGCAGATCGATGTGGCGGGAAGGGAGCGCGGGACCGCAGGTGCGGAGCTCGAGGAACACGTCAAACCGACGCCGAGGCGAAGCGATGCTGCCGAGGACGCTCGTGAGCGGACTGGCGTCTGGGACTTGTGGCCCACACCCTCTCCAGATGGGCGGTGGTACGCACAGCATGACCGCGGTGTGGTGCGGGTGGAGCGGCGTGAGGCCTCGTCCTTTGCGGCCCTTGGCGGCGATGGGCCCGCAGATCTGGACCGCATCGTCATTCCCGTCCACTACGGAAGCCGCTTCACGTTTGTCCCCGGCGAACAGGCTGTGGTGGTGGTTGGCGAGGACGCGCTCACCGGACTCGATCTGTCGGTGCGCAACGTGTCGCGGCTCGTTCGGGTCGACCTCAGCGGGGACGAGACCTCCCTGGGCACCGAGTCCTGGGGCATCAGCACTCCACGTTCCTTGCGAAAGCGCAGCACACCCGTTCCCGGCACCGAACACGCCTGGGACCCGGCTGTCTCGAGCGACGGAGAACTCGCTTGGATCCGCGTGTCCGAAGGCGGGGGCCAACTGATGCGGGGGCCACTGTCCGGACCGTTCTCGGTGGTCGCTGGTGAGTCGGGACACTGGTGGCGGACGCCCGTTTTCTTGCCCGATGGGCGTCTCATCGCGATCCACCGTGTGGGCGACCGTGCCGACATCGTCGAGGTTCACGGGGATCGGGCACTCACGGCGCTCACCTCTAGCCTCTCTCAGGAGGCAGAACTCTCGGTCACGCCTGACGGGCAGGTGCTCTTCACGGCAGATCTCGAGGGCTTCCGCGATGTGTTCTCGCTCGACCCCGACACCGGCGAGGTGCGCCAACTCACAGAACGCTTCGGTGGGGCACACACTCCTGCGATGACGGCTGACGGCGATCTGTTGTTCGTGGAGACCACGGCCCACGGCTTCAAGGCGATGGGGATCGAGGCGGACGCGCTTCTGGACCGCACGGTCTCCGATCCATTCACGGGCCATCCTCTCTCGACCGCGGTTCTCCCCGTCCCCGACTACGAGGCCGTCTCTGGACGTGGGTTGGTGCCTTGGTCGATCACGCCCTTCGCTCATGTCGGCATGGGAGGGGTGGATGATCTCGACTTGGTCGGCGGTGCCGTCGTCTCGACCCGCTCCTGGCACGACGCCTTCGACGGCCGGCTGACGCTGTGGGTGGGTGAGGAGCTCGGTGCTGCCACACAGCTACGTCAGCGTCTTGGGCCGCTAGACCTTCGCATTGCCGCACTTCATGGGATCTCCGAGAGGCCCGTGAATGGCGTAAAGCTCGAGTCGTCCCAGTCAGAAGCCAGTGTAGATCTGGGGCTGCGTCGGGGCCCCTTCGCGGTGTGGACCGGCGGACGCGCGGCGCGGGTGGGCTTCCGGGATCTCGGGGCAGTCGGGCTCGCGGCCGGCCGGGTCTCACTGCTTGCGACGGAAGTGAGTCGTGGCGGCCTCATGGCGGAGGGGGTGCGAGCGGAGCTCTCCGCCGAGGTGGGCCAGCAGGACGGGAATCGATTCTGGCGAGGCTGGTTCGATGTGTCCGCGGACGCCCGACTTCCCCGTGAACTCGGTGCGGCCTGGAGGAGGCATCATGCGCTTCTCGTCGGGCTTCACGTCGCCGCGGCCGACCCCACCAGCCATCCGTGGTTGCGCCCGCGAGCAGGTGGCATGGGTCGCGAATCCCTGTTGGGCTCGGTGACCGCGTTCCCCGGATACCCGGAGTTGGCGTTCACTGGCGATGCTCTTGTGGTCGCGAAGCTCGGTTATCGTTTGCCTCTTGGCCGATGGCGGCGCGCCGCGGGGGCTTGGTTCATCGAGGGGGCGAGCCTCGAGGGGATGACTCATGTGGGGCAAGCCTGGTCCGCGGGCTCCGTGCCCGGCCTGGACGATGGGATCACCGGCACCCCCTGGGCTGGCGACGTGGGTGGGCGCCTCATCGTGCATGGCACAGTGCGTGACTCACGCTGGGACCTCGGTATTCGCGTTGCGGTTCCGCTCACTGGCGTTCCTGTTTCGGACATCGATGGGGATGATGTGTTCGACGTGTTGCCGGCGCCCGCGGCTCTGCGTGACGAGCTTCCGTCCCCGCGCTTCATGCTCGAGTTTGGCCGACTCTAGAAAGCAGTGGCGACCGGTAGCTAGGGTCGGGAGAGTGTCGGTGCGGGCGCGACTTTCGTGTCCGGCTTTGTCTGGTGCGTTTGGTCGTCATGGCCCCACGATCACCATCACAGCGGCCTCCGCGGCCTTGGCACGGATGCTGCTGATACCAACGGTAATCGACGTAAGAACGGCGTCGTGACAGGAATGGACGTCCAGGGAGGACCCTCATGCACCGAATCACCGCAATCGCCTTCATCGCTCTCGCCGCTGGCTGCTCGACCGACCAGGTCACCATGGAGCACCAGGGAAGCATCTGGAGCGAGGCTCGCGGTGTTGCCATCCAAGATGGTGGTGAGCGCATTCACATGGGCATGGACTGGGGCACGACCTGCGCCTTCTCGCTCAACGGTGACTTCCAGGAAGACTACGACTTCCCCACAGAGACGGATGCCATCCATGACGCCCGCAACGGCGAGGCGCTGGGCACATCTTCCGTTGGCCTGCACTTCATCGGTCGCGATGTCGCTGACGTCACCATGCCGAGCATCGTGGATGCCGGCCTCACCTCCACCGGTGCGATCGCTCTGACGAACCTTGCCGGCGAGTGCGAGGCGCAGTGGATTGGCAACGACGGCGTCACCAGCGTCGCCCTCGGTGATTGCGGTCCCGCTGAGCTCGCGGTGGCCGGTGACCTTGCCGTCCTCGGAACGCAGACCGGCGCCATGGTGGTCGGTGCGGACGGACAGGTCATCGACCTTCCCGGTCATGACCAGGTTCAGGTCGACCGCGCGCTTGACCTCGTCTACGTCGGCGCGACCGGTGAGCATGGCCTGACCGCAGCGGGCATCGACGGTGAGGTGGTCTGGCAGACCGACTTGCCCGGCACGCTTCTCGACATCGCCGACCTCGGCGAGGCCGGCATGGTCGTTGCGAGCGTCGAATCTGGCTTCGGCGGCGCGATCGCATTCCTGGATGCGGCAACCGGCGACCTCCTGAACAGTGTGGATGTCCCCGCGGGCGTGCAGCTCGCGAGTGCAGACGGCGGCACCACCCTGACCGTCACCTCCGACTGGGAGACGCATGTGTACCGGGTCGACCGCGACGGCAGCGGCGTGAAGTTCTACACCTCCGCTCGCTCCGCTGGCCTCCAGACGCAGCCGATCGGCGACTGAGTCCTCCCTTTGCCAAGGCGCCGCGCGGGTCCTTCTTGGACGCGACGCGGCGTTCTTGTTTTGCCGAACTGGCTACACCCGCCAAGCGTGACAAAAAAAGGGTTGATCCCGGCGCAATGAGGTGGTGGATTGTGGGTAGACTTCAAGGAGCACCCATGACTCGTACCTACCTCGGCCTTCTCGTTCTCAGCATGGTGGGTTGTTCCACAGGCGAGTCCCAGTTCAGCCATGAAGCCGAGGTTGGCGTGAGTTCGCGTGGCGTGGCGCTGTCCCACGAGGGCAGTCGCAGTCAGGTCGGCATGGCGGGTACCACCTGTGCCATCGACACACGGACCGCGGCGATCGGAAGCGACCTCGACTATGACGACAGCGATGAGGTCGTTCAGGACGCTGCGCTGGTCGATGACCGCGACATCTTCCTGATCCAATCCGAGGGCGGGTTGCACATGCAGTCCTCCACGGCCCTTGCGTTCGCCGAGCCCACCATGCTCGGATCCTTCCAGGACGGTCGAGTCTTCGCCGATGGCATCGTTGGCCTCGACCAGGCGGAGCACTTGCAGTGGAGCACGGGTGGCGATGCCGACGTGTCCGGACTGCGATCCTTCGACGTCGACACTGCCGGACAGGTCTTCGTGGCCGATGGCGATCTCTACCGAGTGACGCCAGACGAGCGCGTAAACCTCGCCTCCAACGTGGCACAGGTGGCCGTCGACGAGACGGCAGGCGTTTTGTACGCCGTAGACGAAGGTGGCTCGAGTCTGCGCCTGCTTGAGCTAGACGGCACGCTGCGTGCGTCCGTGGACCTGGGCGGAGAGATCCTCGACCTCGCGGCCATGGGTGACCGTGGGGCGGCTGTGGCGGTTGTGTCGCACGGTTCTAGCGGTGAGCTGGTGCTCGTCGACGGTGCGACGGGTGAGATCAGCGCCTGGGTCGGTACCCCGACGCCAGCTGATGGAGTGAAGACATCCGGCGGCGGAGAGATGATCGCGGTCACTCTCCCCGGGTCGATCCACTTTTTCAGCGTCGAGTAGGTCGAGCAGAGACCGGATCGCGGTCGTCGACCAGCATGAAGACGGGACTCGCGGGTGAGGGGGATCAAGATCTTCTTCCCCAAAAGCACGGATGAAAGCGACCTCCAGTTTTTGGGTGTCGCTTTTTCTTTGCACGGCTGAGGGGGGCTGTTAAATGCCGTGGGCCGCTGGGGGGAAACGCCTGGCAGCGCGGCTTTCGGGCCACCTCGTGACCTTCAATTTGACGGTCACCACGCACCCTGCTAAAGGGCGCGGGCTTCAGCCACCAAGACCCTCGGGTCGAAACGGCTGACGCGCCTTCGGGGAAATCGTGACCATCAACTTGACGGCCACAACCCACCCCGATAAACGGCGCGGGCTTCAGTCGAAACGGTCTTCGGACCACGGCTGACGCGCCTCTGGGCAAATCGTAACCATCGACTTGACGGTTACAACGCGCCCCGATAAACGGCGCGGGCTTCAGTCGACACGGTCTCCGGACCTGCGACGGTCGGTCTTTGAAATTCAGGTAGAAGTGGAGAGACGCAAGCGTCGATTCCAGTCGACCAAATCCTTCGGGATGCGGAAGATGAGTCGCTCACGACCCAAAGGGAAGTGGAAGACTTTAAACAAAAATAGAGCAACAAAGATCAAACTGGAGAGTTTGATCCTGGCTCAGAGCGAACGCTAGCGGCGGGCTTAACACATGCAAGTCGAGCGCTTGTCTTCGGACAAGAGCGGCGAACGGGTGAGTAACACGTAGGTTACCTGCCCTCTGGTGGGGGATAACCCAGGGAAACTTGGGCTAATACCGCGTATCGTCTACGGACGAAAGGCTTCGGCCGCCAGAGGATGGGCCTGCGGCCCATTATTTAATCCTAGTTGGTGGGGTAACGGCCTACCAAGGGTACGATGGGTAGCTGGTCTGAGAGGATGATCAGCCACACTGGAACTGAGACACGGTCCAGACTC
>JAGSGY010000081.1 GCA_023954855.1 Pseudomonadota bacterium
TCCGATCGGCTCAGGTCGAGCTCGTCTGCAGAGAGATCCAGGCCCGAGTCCAGCAAGAAGCGGTCGCGGGCTTCAAGGGTCACGCTGCACCAGGTGAGCGAGGCGAGAGGAGCACGACGCTCGAGGTCTTGAGACGAGAGTGATCCTTCCTCGGCCTCGAGGGCTTCCGGCGCTTCAGCCGCAACAGGAAGGGCCTCCAGCGACCCATCGCGGATCCTCCATGCTCGACCGTTCGCGCCAACGGCGAGATGAAGGGTCTCTCCCATGCGAAGCGCCCCGACTTCTCCGCCGCGTCCGCCGGTGAACCAGGCTTCGTGCGCCTGCTGCCCCGTCGGTTCGAGTGGGGAGCCGGAGGTGCGGGTTGCGTAGGGGTCGCCAAAGCGTCGGCCATGGGCACAGATCTCGGGGAGCGGCATTCAGGTCTCCTTCACGGCATCGGTTCGTGTTCGGGCCTTAAGCTGGGCTGCACAGGGCGCCCGTCTCATCGGTGGCTTGTGACCTAGGTCACGCGAGGCGGCGTCCGTGATCGGCTACGATGCGCGGTGACGGGGGGTGAATGGGGCTGTTTGATCGCGCGACCGACCGGCTACTTGCCCTGCTTGGGCTCGAGCTGGATTTGGCGATCAACCTGCACGGAGAGCCCTTTCACCAGATTCGGGACGGGCTCTTCGTCGGCTCAAGACCGAGTGCGGCGGACGTGCAGGCTCTCAAGCACGCGGGCATCACCCACGTCGTCAGCTGCCTCGAGGCGCACGAGCGCGAACAGATCGCGTTCCTCGCGGAAGACTTCGAGACGCTGTTCATCCCGGCCCGCGACAGCATGCATCACGAGCTGGCTTCTGCGTTTCCCGCGTTCTTTGACTTTGCTGCGGACGCCAATCTGGGGGGCGAGTCGCAGCTGCTCGTGCACTGCCAAGCCGGGGTGAGTCGGTCGGGGACCCTGGCCACCGCGTGGCTGATGAAGACTGAGGGCCTGGGCTTCTACGAGGCGTTTTCTTCGGTTCGAAGCCAGCGCGCGGGGGTCCTGCCCAACATCGGCTTTGCCTCTCAGCTCGGACGCCTCGAGGCGGCGCTGCAGCCCGAGCGTGTCGAAGGTGGTTCGCTGGCCCGCTACCTCCACGAGGTCTGCAATGTGCCTGTGGAACTCGAGGTCTTGCGCGGCATGCTGGAGAGGCACGAGGACGACGCCCCACGGGCTCTCAAAGCCATCTTCGGCGGTGAGATCCCGCGGGTCGTCCAGGGGGTTCGAGTCTAGAGGCTCTTCGTTGGCTCTACGCGTGGGTGGCCTTCCCGCTCAGGGCCGCGGCCTTCTCGGAGCGGTTCAACAGCACATGGCCGGCGATGAGCATGCCGAACACGATGCTCGGAATCGCGAGGAACAGGCCGATCGCGTCGATCGGGCCGTCGACGACGTAGGACAGCACGCGCGCCGTGAGTAGGGTCAACAGGAAGAACACGGCGGGCCGGACGTACTCGAGTTTCTCGGTGATGGCTCCGAGCAGGAGCGATGCGCCCACCGCAACCAGGGGGCCTCCGGCGAGGCCGCGGATGTTGGACAGTCCCTCGGCACCGCTTGCCGAGAGCTGGAGCTTCTCGAGGGCAGACTCGGGGCTGGTCACGAACACGAGGCCGGTGGTGAGGATGAAGAGGCCCGGGAGGCCGAACAGAGCTTTGATGGCGAGCTTGGACATGGTGTCTCCTTAGACGGCGAGTGCGGATGGAACGTGAGCGACGGTGAGTGGGCCGACGGCGGCTTCGCAGGTGCGCCACAAGGCGTCCTGAAAGTCGGCGTCGCCGAACTGGGGGTGCATCGGTTTCTGGTCGGTGAGGGGACCAAGGGCAGTGCCTTCGGGGGCACCGAGAAGGTCTCCATCCGCCCCGATGCGGCCCGCGAGACAGTCGACGCACTTGGCGGCTGCCGCTTCGGGCCACTGGGCCTTTCCGAGCGCGACCATCAATGGGAAGGCCAGCTTCTGGAAGAGGAACTCTTTCCATGCGGGCATGCCGTTGGTGCCGCCGGTTCCCCCGATGAGGCCGGGCGTGAACCAGACGACGTCGAGATCGAGCGGGGACTTGGAGAGCTTCAGCGCCCACAGAGCGGCGCAGAACTTGGCGACGCCGAGGGCATCGACGGGGACGTAGGGGCTACGGCCCACCCAGTCGCCGGAGACGTAGCGTTCGAAGTCGCTCACGTCGCTGAAGGCCGGCGTTGAGATGCCTCCGGGTACGCCGCGCGCACCTTCACCGCCGATGATGACGACTCGTGCGCCCGCACCCAGTCGACCGGTGGCGAGCAGCGCTCGGAGTGTGGCGTGAGCGCCGAGGACGTTCTTGGCAATGGTGCGCTCGACGTTGACGGCTCCGAAGCGCGTCGTCTGTGCATCGTCGCTCCACACCCAGCCACCGGCCTGCAGGAAGACGACATCGAAGGGCTCTGCCGGTAGGGCGTCGACCGCCGACTCGATGGCGGACGGCGCCAGCATGTCGAAGCCGCCCGCGGCGACGGCTCGGCTTGGCTCGACGCGGGACTCGGACAGCGCGTGGTCAGCGGCCTTCCCGGCCTTTTCTTCCGTGCGGCAGGCCAGGGTCACGTGTGCGCCTTCGCGCAGTGCCGCGGCGGTGGTGGCCATGCCGAGGCCGCCGTTCGCGCCGGTGATGAGCAGGCGCTTGCCGGCGAGGGTCGAGGCGGTGCGTTGCATGAGGGCTCCTTGGTTCGAGCGCTTGGCTCGTTGTCTTGGTTGCAATGTAAACCTGCGAAAGGGCTGGTGTGTGAGCTTGTATGCATCTGAAAACTGCAAGAACGCAGCTAAGGGGATATGCGAAGTCCATGGATTGGAACGATCTGCGTACATTGCTCGCGGTCGCCGATGGCGGCGGCATTCAGGGGGGGGCCGATGCGCTCGGCATCCACTCCACCACCGTGTCGCGGCGGATTCGCGACATCGAGGCCGAGCAGCGGGTGCGCATCTTCGAGCGGTATCGACACGGGGTGGTGCTCACCGATGCGGGCCAGGAAGCCATCGAGGTGGCGCGCGAGGTTCGCTCGCTCGTCGATGGTCTCGCCGCACGGCTGCATGGGCGTGACACGCAGCTCTCCGGCACGGTTCGGCTCACGTCGATCGACAGCATTCTCGCCCGGTGGATGCCGCACTTCGCAGAGTTCCAGCAGCGTTACCCCGACATCCAGCTCGAGCTTTCGTCGGGGATGAACCTAGCGAACCTCACCAAGCGAGAGGCCGACGTCGCCGTCCGCATCGCGGGACAGGCGCCAGAGCATCTCATCGGCTCCAAGGTCTGCGGTGTCGCGCACGGCGTGTACGCGTCGAAGGCGATGCTCGAAGCCTACGGTCCTGACTCAGGCCGCGGTGACTTCCCATGGATTGCCTACGACCTGTCGGTCTTTCGCGGCATCGACGGCTTTCTTGAAGCCCGCCATCCCGAGGCGCGCATCGTGATGAGGGTGCCTCGCATCGATCTGCTGCTGGGAGCCATCGAGGATGGTGTCGGAATCGGTATTCTCAACTGCCACGCCGGCGATTCGAACCCGAAGCTGCGTCGCCTTGGGCCCGCAGATGCGGGCATGAGCCAGCTGTGGATCCTCACCCATCCAGAGCTCAGGGGAACCACCCGCATCTCGACCTTCATGCAGTTCGTTCGAGGCGTCGTCGCCGACGAGCGGGACCTCTGGGAGGGGCGTCGACCGGCGCACGCGTTGGCCTGATGGGGGGTGCACTGTCCTCACCTGGGTCGCTGATCCGCCTGCACTGGAACTCCATGGACGAGAATGCACTTGCTTCGCCTGGCCGGTCCGCTTCTCTCGTGGAGGAGATTCGGGCGCTGGCCATCAGGCGCCGGCCGGATCGGATGCGACGTGGAATCCAGATGCGTTGAGTATCGCTCATGTAGCGCTGGAGCCGCAGGCTCAGGGTTCCGATGAAGAGGACCGCTATGAGCACCTGTCGGACCTGCCGGCGGTAGTGGTGGTGGGAAGAGCGCGTGGCCGCTGGGCCCAAACGCATCTGGACTCTACGCTTGGCTGGTCACCTGAGCACAGGCGAGCAATCTTGAACAGGGCATGAACACCCGATGAACAATGGTGCTGACATTCCGTGACATATAGCAATAAAGCAGGAATTAACCAATTAAAGGGCCAGCACATCGCCAAAGCGAACAGAAATTGATTGCCAGCTGAACAGGTCTTGAGTAAGTAGTGAACATGCCGAAGGGATGACCCTCTGGCGTTCACTGGAGTTACCATGATTCGCGCTACTTCCCTGTTCTCTTCGGCCATGCTCGTCCTCTCCCTCTCGGCTTGTACGGAGGATGCAGAGGTCACCGATCCGGTGGTGGACCCGATGGAAGAGGGACCTGGGAGTCTCATTGACGTCGCGGAGGACGCTGGGGATTTCACCACGCTTTTGGCTGCGGTCGACGCGGCGGGTCTCACCGGCACCCTTTCGGACGAGGGTCCTTTCACGGTCCTCGCCCCGACGGACAACGCCTTCTCGGCGCTCCCGGATGGCACCGTCGAGGCGTTGCTCGCCGACGTTCCGGCTCTCACGGACATCCTGCTCTACCACGTCGTCAATGGCGAAGTCCCGGCTTCCGCGGTCGTCGATGCGAGCCTCGTGACCACGCTGAACGGCGTCGACTTCAAGGTCAGCGTGGATGGAGATGTCTACATCAACGACGCCATGGTGACGGTGACCGATATCGAGGCCGACAATGGCATCATTCACGTCATCGACACGGTGCTTCTGCCGCCGCCGACCATCACTGACATTGCCGTCGCGGATGACCAGTTCTCTACGCTGGTGGCGGCGCTGACCGCCGCGGACCTGGCCGATACGCTGGCCGGCGAGGGGCCGTACACCGTCTTTGCGCCGACCAACGCCGCGTTCGACGCGCTCCCCGACGGTACCGTTTCGGGGCTTCTCAACGATATCCCGGCTCTCACCAACATCCTGCTCTACCACGTCGTGGCAAGCAAGGAAGCGGCCGCGGACGTGGTCAGCTCGAACGAGCTGACGACCGCCCAGGGATCCGGCGCGATGGTCTCTTCGGACTCGGCCGGCGTCTACATCGCCGGCGCGAAGATTTCCATCACCGACATTCCTGCT
The DNA here is from genome assembly GCA_023954855.1 of Pseudomonadota bacterium. Classification (GTDB taxonomy): domain Bacteria; phylum Myxococcota_A; class UBA796; order UBA796; genus M1803. Next base: position 5,121 of record JAGSGY010000081.1, read on the forward strand.
CGTAACGGCGTTATCCACGTGATTGATTCCGTGATGATTCCCGAGTAGGCAGTCCCCCCTTTCTCTTAGCCCCACGTCGAGTCTCGGCGTGGGGCTTTTCAACCCGAGGTCAGCGCGATGACAAAGCGGTATTCAAATACTGTTCATGGAGTGGAGTTGAATACCGACGCGGCGTTGGCTCTCATGACGATCGGTGCCGTGGCCCAGGCCACTGGCATCCCGGCAAACACACTTCGGACCTGGGAGCGTCGGTATGGCGTGCCCACCCCGACGCGAACGGAAGGTGGTCATCGCGTGTATGCCGCCTCCGTGGTCGATCATCTGCGACTTGTCCGTGTCGCGCTCGATGAGGGGCACCGAGCCAAGCAGGTGCTCGCGCTCACGGCGAAGCAACTCTCCGCGCTGTTGGGGCACATGGTGGAGCTCCCTGCGGCGGAGGGTCCAATTCCAGCGTGGCGGGAGGCGATGCGGCAGTTGAATGGACCGCTGTTCTCTTCGCTGCTCCGGCGGGAGCGCTCCAAAGTCGGGGCTCTTGCATTCATGACGGCGCGCGTCGCCCCCTTCATGACTTGGGTGGGTGAAGCCTGGTCCCGGGGAGACCTTCAGATTCACCATGAGCACTTTGTCGCAAATCACATCCGGTCGGTACTGGACGAGACCTGGCGAATGCTCGCACCTCCCGGTCGAGCTCAGGTGGTCTGCGCCACACTTCCCGGCGAGCCCCACGACATGGGGGTGCTCATGGTTGCCGTGGCGGTCGCCAGCGGTGAGCTCAGGCCCCTCGTCTTGCCCGGGCAGACGCCGGCCGCGCAAATTGCGGCCTCGGCGCGTACGCTGGGTGCAGGTGCCGTAGCCATCAGCCTCTCCAAGTACTCCGAAGACCAGAGCTTCGACTTGGCGCTTCGGTCGCTTCGAGCGGCGCTGCCGGTCAACACCTCTTTGTGGGTAGGGGGAGCGGGGTCACCCGAGCACGTTCGAGGCGCCTTCACACGCCAGTCTCTTCAGCAGCTTGCTGAGCGCCTACCCGAGTGTGTGGCCGAGATGCGAATCGATCACCGGGCCGAATGAGTTCGGCACAGGCAAACAGGGGGCGGCATGGATCGAAAAGCAGCGATGAAGGTGGCGCTCTCCCGGAGAGAGCTACTCGGAGGCCTGGGGGCTTCGATGCTGATTGGACCTGATCTCGCTCGGGCGGAATCGGAGCCAGACGTGTTTTGGCTCGATCGGCTGAAGACCCCTGGGTGGTCGGAGCTTGAGACGGCGTGGCAGCCCGTCACAGACCGCGTCATGGGGGGGCGTTCGGACCTCAGTGCCACTGTCGAGACGAGGGCCAACAGGCTTTGCTATCGCATGCGGGGTATGGTGAGCACAGCGAACAACGGGGGATTTATCCAGTTAGCGCTGCCACTTGCGCGCCGGGGGTCGGCGCTCGACGCGTCTGGGTGGAGCGGTGTTCGGCTCAGGGTGTTGGGAAACGGGGAGACCTATGCGGTGCACCTGCGGTCGTCCCAGAGCCGAGCCCCGTGGGACTACTTTTCGTCGTCGTTCACGGCAGGCACCGAGTGGCAGTGGGTCGACCTTCCGTTCAGTTCCTTCGTCCACTCGAATGGCAGCCAGGTGTTGGACTCGTCCGCGCTGCTTCGGCTTGCCGTCGTTGGAATCGGACGTGACTTTAGTGCCGACTTGTCGGTGGCGGACATTGGCCTTGTGGCGGACCGATGACGACACTCGTCCGGGGGTCCTTACTTGGGCCGCTACGGTTGACGAAGCCTTCAAGTGAGGGGATCCGACGCAGCGTGCGAGCCGCGTTGACAACGAATTTCGACTACGAACCCGTGGGGCGCACCCGCACTGAGCTTCCCGACGGCTGGGATGTGGACGTTCAGCGTGTTGAGCTAGGAGACGGCATGGAAGTCTGGTTGAAGGCGGTCAATGCCCTATCCGAGTGGAGGCAGTTCGACCTGTCTTGGGTTTACCCCCATGACGACACGGTTCCGCTGCGGCCGGGGGCGACGTTCGCTTTCGTCTCCAGGCAGCTCGGGTTGTGGTCGGTCAACGTGTGTCGGCTGGTGTACGTGATCGATGAACAATCGGGACGGAGAGCTCGGTTTGGGTTTGGGTACGGGACGATTGGAACCCATCTCGTCAAGGGAGAGGAACGATTCCTGCTCGAACGCGATGAAGGTGGCGTCGTCTCGTTTGAAATCCGAAAGTTCTCTCGGCCCGCGCACCTTGCGGTGCGACTCGCCGGCCCTTTGGCGCGCCACTACCAGCGCCGGTTTAGCGCGGACGCGCTTGCGCGTGTTGCGCAGGAGGTGTGCTCATGACCCTGGGTCCTGTGGTGATCTGTGGCGCTCGCGGGTTTGTTGGGTCTCGGCTCGTCCGGTCTCTTCTCGCTCAAGGCTTTGAGGTGCGTGCGGGAACCCGCTCGCCGGAACGTGCGCGGCAGGACCAACCCGAAGTGAGTTGGGTGGAGCTTGAAGTCGAGAATCCAGACACACTGGATCGAGCTTTCGCAGGTGCTGCGGCGGTGGTGTACCTGGTACACCAGATGCGCTCCGGGTCCTCCGATCTCGAAGCGTTGGAGGCGAGGTCAGCCCGTCATGTGGCAGAAGCCGCGGCGAGAGCGGGCGTGGCGAGAATCGTCTACTTAGGGGGCCCGAGCCCTGAGGGGCCGGCGTCCAAGCACCTTCGAGCCCGGTTGGCCACGGGCGAGGTGTTCAGGGCAGGGTCCGTCCCCACGGTGGAGCTCAGGGCCGGGATGATCATCGGCGCCCAGTCGGAGAGCTGGCTGATCGTGCGGGACCTGGCAATGAGGCTTCCGGTGATGATCTTGCCGAGCTGGCTGTCGAGCCGCAGTCAGCCGATTGGTATCGACGATGTCGTGGCGGCCCTGACGTACAGCCTGCAGATGCCGGAGGAGCAGGTCGGTTGTTATGACCTGCCCGGGCCCGAGACGCTGTCGGCGCGACAGATTCTCGAGCGTGTGTCCGCGCACGCAGGCATTCGGCCGGTGATGATCCCGGTGCCAGTGCTCACTCCCTCTCTCTCCAGCCACTGGATCCGCCTCGTCACCCGCGCAGACATCACCGTCGCCCGCAAGCTGATCGACGGTCTCATCGAGGACTTGGTCGCCAGCGGGCAAGGCTTCTGGGCGATGGCGCCGGATCTCCCCAGGGTTTCCCTCGACGAGGCGATCCACCGCGCACTCGCGGAGGAGACGTCGGACAGTCTGGGTCGCAGGGGGAGGGTGCTGGAGTTCGTCGCGCGATGGGTGGGCAGGGCGACCGAGATCGCGCAACCACCGTGGCCGTCCGATGCAGTAGATACGTCAGAGTGATGGAGCGGGGGCGGGCGATTTCCCGAGACCTGCGCAAGGAGGGAGAAGATGAGCCCAAGTCTCGCAGGCGTGACGTCGCGGTGGGAAGGATGAGCGGTCGGTCCGGGCCCCCGGCACCGCTGACCCGAACCCTGCCGACCCTTGGGGCCGCCCTCTTGATCTGCTACAGCGTCGCGGCGCTGGGCGCTTGGTCCACGGTGGAGGGGGTCCGCGAGTGGTATCCGGGGCTCGACAAGCCGCCGTGGACACCTCCGAACTGGATGTTTGGTCCGATCTGGTCGGTCCTCTACACGGCAATGGCCGTGGGGGTCTGGGACGCGTTGCGTCGTGTCGACTCGGCGAGGCGCCAGGTTCTAGGCCTCTTCGTCGGCCAGCTAGCCCTCAATGCGTTGTGGTCGCCGCTGTTCTTTGCCCTGCACTGGGCTTGGGTGGCGTTGGCGGTCATCTCCGTACTATGGGCGGCAATCCTCGCCTGTATTGTGGTGTTTCGGCGCTCCAGCTCGCTGGGCGCCGCTCTGTACGTGCCGTACCTCGCCTGGATTACCGTGGCTTGGTCGCTCAACGCTTGGATCGCCTGGTTCAATCCCTGAGGCAGGCCGGGGCGGCCCGCTTGCGGGCCGCCCCGTGGGCGCGCAAAGGCGTACTCGTTAGTCGAACGCGATGTAGTCCACCTCAAGGAGAAAGGGCCCGTCTTCAAAGAGCTTGGACATGAGCTCCATGTAGTAGATTTCCTCTCGGTCCTGAGGCTCCATCCACTCGCCCGTGGGGGTGGGATACCCGCCGCTAAAGGCGTGAAGCTGGAAGTTGTCCAGCTGGAACTCGAGGGTTTGCCAGTCGCCGGTCGCGTTTGAGATGTCGTGCCGATACTGCCCCTCGTACCAGTTCTCGTTGTGCGAGAGCACCAGAGAAAAGGGCTGGCCTTCGCTCCGTAGTCGCACCACGAGTCGATCGAATGCCGAGAGGTCGATGACGCTATCCGGACTGCGCACCGAGGTGAACCCTCCGTTGCTGTCGGTCGATACGGTGCCCTCGAACACCATTTCGTTGGAGGTGTAGTCAATACGTCCGTCGGACACGCCGCCCATGACGGTGTCATTCACGGAGTACCAACTGGTCTCCCCCAGAAGCCCGAAGTCCACCACGAGGGCGTCGTCGCTGAGGACGGGCTCGTTCGTTTCGCTCAATCCCTCCGCTTCATCGGCTGGCGTGCAGGCGGCCACGGCGAGGAGGCAGGCGAGGATACAGATGTTCTTAGTCATGAAGTCTCCCGATCTTGTTCGTTAGTTATTCAGCAAACCCGGGGACTTGTCCACTTGATTTATGAGCTTCTTTTCAAAATGGCCACGAGTCGGCTCAATCAGTCACATTGGGCTCGGGTCAAGTGTCTGGGGCCGAGGTCCTTGGTGGAGACTGTTGTTGTGCAAAAGCTGTCCACATGGTACCTGTTCGGAGTCGGTTCGTCGGAGGTTCGCGTTGGCGCTCCCTGGCCGGGCACGGTGGATTTGGAGGTGAAGAGATGCTCGAGGGGGTGGACCCACGCCGGGTTTCCAGGTCGGGCGCGCCGGTGCGCGCTTCGGGTTCCTACGTTCTTTACTGGATGATCGCGGCTCGGAGGACGCGCTGGTCCCATGGGCTTCAGCACGCGGTGCGGTGGAGCCAGGAGCTCGGCAAGCCACTGCTCGTCTTTGAGCCCCTTCGCGCCGGGTCACGATGGTCGAGTGAGCGAGTGCACCGCTTCGTCCTACAAGGGATGCGCGATAACGCTGCACGACTCGGCGATGTCGGGGTTGGTTACTACCCCTACGTGGAGCCAGTGCCGGGGCACGGTCAAGGACTCCTTGAGGCATTGGCGACCGAGGCTTCGGTCGTGGTGACGGACGCGTTCCCAACCCATTTCTTGCCCCGCATGGTGGACGCAGCGAGGGCACGCCTGGATGTAAGGCTCGAGGTGGTGGATGGAAACGGGGTCATCCCGATGTCGGCGCCAGACCGTGACTTTACGGTTGCCCACAGCTTTCGGCGTTGGATTCAAAAGAACGTGGGTGAGCTCTGGAAGCCGCCCGTGGCCGACCCCTTGGTCGCTGGGCTGCAGGGGGCGCAGGTCCGGAGAAGCACGCTGAACCGCTGGCCGGCGGCGGGTGGAGGGCGCCCCACCGGCCTCGAGCGCCTTCCCGATTGTCTTGCGGGAACCCCGTCTGCCGTGGACCAGGTTGGGGGGGCGCGGGCGGCGAGCGAGGGGTGGAACCGGTTCCGCGAAGGTGGTCTTGCGCGCTACCACTGCGATCGCTCGCATCCTGATGATGACGTTCAGAGCGGTCTCTCCACCTGGCTGCACTTCGGCCATATCGGGGTTTTCGAGGTGCTGGAGCCACTCCTCAAGGACTGGGATCCGGAGGCGGTTCCGAAAGCGACCGGAAAGCGAGAGGGATGGTGGGGATTGCCTGCAGCCACGGAGGCGTTTCTGGACCAGATCGTGACCTGGCGAGAGCTCGGGTATGTGCAGGCGTTCCGAGATCCCGAAGGCTTCTGTTCGTTCGAGGGGCTTCCTGCGTGGGCCCGCACCACACTGCAAGCCCATCAGGGGGACGAGCGTCCCTACGACTACACCTTGCAGCAGCTTCGGGACGCCCAGACTCACGATGCCCTGTGGAACGCCGCCCAACGGGAGCTGGTCCGGACGGGGCGCATCCACAATGCTCTGCGGATGCTCTGGGGCAAGAACGTCCTCGCCTGGACCCGGTCGCCCGAGCAGGCCTATGCGGTGCTTGAAGAGCTGAACAACGCGTATGCCCTCGATGGTCGGAACCCGAACTCGTACAGTGGAATTGGCTGGGCTCTCGGTCGCTTTGACCGAGCCTGGGGACCCGAGCGTCCTATCTACGGAAAGGTCCGCTACATGACGAGCGCTTCATCCCGGAAGAAGTGGCGGCTGAAGGGCTATCTTGAGCGCTTTGCGGCTTAGGCGAGCGTTGCGAGGTCCTCGAGTGTGCGTTGCGTCAGGGCGCCCTGAACCTGCTCGGGGGCACCGGAACCGCCGATCCACAGTGCGGTATTGGGGGGTAGCGATTCCCGAAGGGAACGCAGAGGCAACTCGAAGTCGTGGCCTGCGGAGTAGTCTGACAGGCTGATGGCCACCGCACGAGCAGACACCGTGCGCGCGGACGCGACGATTTGGTTCGCCGGGGTCTGGCCAGGAAGCACGAGGGGCCGAAGGCCGGCGGTGGCGACGGCGACGGCGGCCATCAGCACGCCGAGGTCGTGAGGTTCCCCGGGCAGCGTGGCGCAGATCACCTGCGGCCTTCCCGGGGGAGAGAGGGCGCGCCAGGTCTCGTCGAGGGTGGACCGAATGTGGTCGGCAGCGAAGTGTTCCTGATGAATCTCGAGCTGTCCCCCGGACCAAGCGTCCCCAATCCATTTCAGGAATGGGCCCACGCGCGATGTCAGGAAGGTCAGCGCTCCGAGCTTCGAACGCTCCTGGCGAAGCAACGAGGAGAACAGCGGTCCATCGAGGTCGCGCACGGCCCGTTGCCATGCCTCCATGGCACCGTGAGGCCCGTCGACGACTGGCCTGCCCCCCACGAGGGCATGAAGCTCATCTGCGGTGAGGGAGAGCGCCTGCTTGGCTCTGTGCCCCCGATCGAGGGCGACACGCACCAGGCGAAGATGATCGACGACCGAAGGGTCATAGACGCGCTGACCGCCGCCCGTCCTGGTCGGCGCGGGGAATCCGTAGCGGCGTTCCCAGGTGCGCAACGTGTTCGCGGGAATGCCCGTGGCTTGGGCGACGGCTCCGATGGTGATCAGGGTGCCCGCAGCGTCGGTGTTCAATGGTGCTCCATGAACAACATTTGAACGTCTTTGGCCGAGGGTCGCAAGCAAGTATCGGTACGGATTGTGCGTTCAGGCTCGACTCCCAGCGGAGTGCGGGCCTGAACAGCGTGACCCTCAGTCGTCGCAGAGGGCCTTGAAAGCGACTCCTGCAAGCGCACCGCCTGCAAAGTCGGCCGCCAGGTGGATCCAGATGTCGCTCCAGCTGATCAGGTTGCAGACTGCGACGCCGACGGCGACGGCGGGGTTGAACGTGCCGCCGCTGATGCCGCCGACCGCGTAGGCGCCGATGAGCACGGTGAAGCCAATGGCCAGGCCGTAGTGGCTGTTCCCTTCGTTGGCCTTGGCGGTGGCGGTGTTCAGCACGACCCAGACCAGCGCGAAGGTGAAGAGCAGCTCCGCGACCAGGCTCTTGCCGACGTCGAGGGTGGCGGCAGTCTCGTTGGCGCCGTGCAGGAAGATCACGACACCGCCTGCCGCGGCCGCTCCGATGACCTGGGCGACCCAGTAGGGCACGAGCTCGGCCCAAGGGTGAGCCCCGCGAATGCAGAGTCCCAGGCTGACGGCAGGGTTGTAGTGCCCGCCTGAGATGTGGCCGCCCGCGTAGACCATGCACATCAGGGCGGAGCCGATGGCGAGGGGAGCGAGGTTTCCTGCGCCGCCGATGACTGCAGAGCCAATGACGAGGATGAAGAAGAAGGTGCCGATGAACTCGACACCGAGTTTTTTGGGAAGCATGGGGCCTCGCGTCCGGGGGGGTGAGAAGGGCCGGAAACCCGTGTGTGCTCGCGCACGGGTCGGAGCCTACTCCATGGCGGTTTGGATGAGGCGCGTTTTCGGAAGTCTAGGAAGGGGCTGGGAAATCGCTGTGCCAATTGGGCGAATGTGACTGCCTGGAAGAGGGGGGCGGCTGGGCTGTTTACACACACACCTCGACGCTGATGCCGTTGGGGTCCTCGAAGTAGATCGACAAGCACACCTCGTGGTCCACGGGCCCGCGGACGGCGACTCCATGCTGCTCGAGCCTCGCTTGGAGTGCTCTCATGGATTCGACGTCGGCAACGCCAATCGCGAGGTGATCGAAGAGCCGGCCGTCGCGAGGGACTACCCCGGGTCGCTTCGGCTCCACCGCTTCGGGCAGCTCGGCATCGAACTCGAAGAAGGCGATGCTCTCGTGGGGTGTCAGCTCGAAGAACCAGTGCTTCAAGCCGTGGGGCTCCAGCTGGCTCGTGAGCGGCAATCCCATGGCGTCGCGCCAGAATCGCGTCGTAGCGGCCATGTCTCGGGTGATGAGCGCGGTGTGGTGCAGTCCGGTGAACATCAGGCCTCCTCAAGCGAAGAGCGTGTACGCCACAAGACCGTAGGCCACGACGCTGGTGGTCAGGGTGGGCACCATGCCCAGCGAGCGTGCCGGCGCATGCAGCTGGTAGGCGACCCAGAAGATTGCGCGGCTCACTCCCCAGACGGCGGTCAGCACCGGCAGGACGCGGAAGAGGGACGGATCGAGCAACAACCCAAGCGCCAACAGCACGGGCAGGAAGATGAGCGCCTGCTCGACCGTGTTGGTGAGCACCCGGTTGTTGATCCGGTAGAAGGTGCTCTCGCTCTGGGTGAGCGGGTCCATCGCATGCACGGTGTCGAACAGGCGCATGCAGCTGCACACCGTGGCGAGAACGGCAGCCCCGGGCACCAGGGCATAGGTCGCGAGGTGCTCCAGTCGCGTGCTGAGGGCTTCGCCAACCTGAGGGTCGGGCAGGCCGTACCAGAAGCCAGCCGCCAAGCCGAGGTTGATCAAGGTGCCCCCCGCCATCCACCCCATCGTCTCAAGACGGTCGGGGTGAAGCAGCGCGAGGGGGTTGGTGAGCGCGAAGGTCTCGCGGTCGGTCGTCGTGATGGAGGACATGGGACTTCTCCGTGGTGGGCTCGATGGGCTCGATGGGCTCGCAGAACAGGTCAGGAGGGGCCTGGCCTGCTCGCCGCGCTCATCGCGCTTCGAGGAACTGGATCTCGGGCTTGCTGACCACGCCGGCCTGCTGCATTGCCGCCTTGAGCTCGGCGTTGGCGAAGTGGGCCTTGGCTTGGTCGATGGTCTGGAACTCAATCACTGCGGTGACGTCGTTCTCGTCGTTGCTCGAGGTGAAGATCTGCGACCCCGTCACTCCAGCGGTCTGGTGGAGGTGGAGCGCGCCATCAAAGGCGGCTCGCCACTCGGTGTAGTTGCTGACGCGGTGCCGTACGATTGCGGTAGCCATGGTGCTCTCCCGTGATTTGGCCCTTCGGCCCGTGGGTTTGGTGAGGGCGGTGCCTCGGTTGTCGTCGCACCATGGTTGTGGCATGTGCGCAGATGCTTCACAATGCGCCAATAGGCCAAGGAGCGTTGCGATTATGCAAAACCCGGACTGGAGCGACGTTCGCGTCTTCCTCGAGGTTCACCGAGCGGGAACTTTGTCGGGTGCTGGCCGAGAGCTGGGGGTGTACGCCAGTACTGTGGGTCGGCGCCTCGCCGCGTTGGAGGCTTCGATGGGCACGGTGCTGTTCCAGCGAACCGCGGCCGGCCTTGCCCCGACTCCGGCCGCAGACGAGATGGTCGAGGCCGCCGAGGTGATGGAGAGGCAGGTCCAGCTGATTGGCCAGCGCCTCTCGGGAAAGAGCGGCGCCCTCAGTGGGAAGGTGCGCCTGTCCTGCACCGCGGACCTCGCGACGCATTTCTTGGTCGAGCGCATGGCCGGCTTCTCTGAGAGACATCCAGACATCGAGGTCGAGATCCTCACCTCCGACGGCTTCGTGGACATCGCTCGGGGCGAAGCCGACATGGCCGTACGCTTCACGCGGGGCACCGCTAGCCCGGTTCCCAAGGCTCACGAAGGGGTGCTGGTAGCCCGACGACTTCCCAATATCGGGGTGGGTTTGTACGCCTCCGGGGCGTACCTGCAGCGGGCAGGGCGGCCGGCGAGCTCCCGTGACCTCGCTGGGCACGACGTGATCATGCCGGCACAGCCGTGGATTCCGGGGTTCGACTGGATGCGAGAGTACGGTGGAGACTCCCACGTGCATCTGCGCACCGACACCATCTTCGGCCTCGCGATTGCGGCTCGGTCCGGGTACGGCATCACCCCGCTGCCGTCGTTCATGGCCTTCGCCCACGCGGAGCTCGAGCGCATCCGGCCGCCCGACCGAATTTCTCTGGTGCAGACCTGGCTGATCATGCCGCGCGATCTGCGTCGCGTTGCCCGGGTTCGTGCGTTCGCGGACTACGTGATCGAGATGTTCCAGGAGTGGGAGGTTCTGATGGCGGGCGGAGAGGACTGAGGCCTGGCGGGAGGATGTGCGGACCCCAGGTGGGGCCCGCAGCGGATCAGTTCAGCAGCAACCACAGTCACAGTCACAGCCACATCCGCAGCTGGCGGGCATGGCAGTGAGGATGGGGCGCTGGGTCTTGAGGTTCTTGAACGTCATCGGGTCTCCTTGAGCAAGGCTGCTCGAGTGGGTGATTGCAAGCACTTCGGGTGCTCACTTCCGAAGACGCGGCGGCCGGGCAAGGGACGCAAACTCTCTTGATGGGGACGTCCGGAGTGGTGCAAAATGACGATAGTCTCAGGAATCCTGCGTCCTTTCTGAGCCTGGTCCGTCTACGAGTTCAGAGAACTCACGGAGCCCCGATCATGCAGTCCACCTCGAACGCCAGCCCTCTGACCGTGGAGCCCCTGGCTGAAGTCCCGGCCACGGCCGACCTCTGGCAGGCCTTCCACCAGCGCCTGAATGCATTCCTTCGCTCGCGGGTGGGGAGCGTGGATGTGGACGACATCGAGCAGGAGGTCTTTCTCCGCATCCACAAGAGCCTGCAGGGCGGATTGGTCCCCCGTGACATCAGTGGCTGGGTCCACAGCATCGCTCGAAACGCCGTCATCGATCACTATCGCCGGCGCGGCGCGAGCCCCATCCAGACGCAGGCGGACCCCAATGATGCGCGGGTAGACGAGCAGTTCGAGGAGCTCGACAGTGAGGGCACGTTGGCCGAGCTCGGCCGTTGCGTTCGTCCGATGGTCGACGCGCTCTCGGAGCCGTACCGGTCCGCCATCGTCATGACCGCCTTCGAGGGGCTCAGCCAGGTCGACGCCGCCTCTCGCGTGGGTGTCTCGGTGTCGGGTATGAAGTCGCGCGTTCAACGTGGGCGAAAGATGCTGGCTGCGGAGCTGCTGTCTTGCTGCCAGCTTCAGTTCGACGCTCGGGGCGCTCCGATGGACTGCGATAGCGACGGCTGCTGAGGTCCGGCGTTCAGGCTCCCAGCTGGAGGGCCATCGCCTCCTTGCCGTGATGTCCCGGGACTAGGCGGCTCACGTCGACTCGGGCGGAGGTCCTTCGGCCATTGCGAGGCAGATCACGTGTCCGTCCGGGTCGCGAAGGTAGAGCTCGTTCATGCCGTACCAGGCCCGCTCGAGCGGCTTGATGATGTGGTCTGCAGGCACGTCGACGCTGTTCGGATCAAAGCCACGCAGATACAGCGTTCCGGCTGGGGTCGGCTGGGCGTCGGGAGCAAAGACTGTCGGGACGTCCTCGGCCAGCGACGCGTTGGTCTGTAGCATCAGCTCCTGCTTGCCCCAGCGGAGCGTGGCGAACACGGCGTCTGGCAGCAGCGAACCCGGTGCGTAGCCCTGTGCTCCATCCACGCTCATCGCGAGTTCAAAGCCGAGCACGTCGGTGTAGAACGCGACGGAGCGCGCCAGGTCTGTGACCATGAGGTTGGGGACGATCAGGGGAACCTCTCAGGAGGTGGGAGTGCGAGAGCCTCAGGAACCTAGGTGCCGTATCGCACGGAGGCGAAGAACCGCTTGAATTCCGCCGCCGGCAGACCGACGACATGGCTTGAGCCCCAGGGATTGGTCAAGTCGATCGTCTGGGCGTCCAGGTCCACCGCTGCCGGCGCGTATGCGTGATTGCCGAACACGTTGACCTCTGCCGCTTCGCGCGCGAGCTTCTCGTCGCTCTCGAAGTCAGCGCTGTTCGCAACGACAGGGAGGCCGTCCTCTAGCGCCTGAGCGATGGGCCCCATGGCTCGTTCTGGGTCGTCCTCGGCCAGTACATTCTCCACCGAGCCTGAGTCAGTGTCGTTGCCGATCAGCAGGTCCATAGCGCCGAAGTACTCGAACTCGGTGTTGACCTCAGATCCGCCGATAAGCTCGTAGCTGCCCTTGAGCTGCGCGAACGCCTTCTCCATGAGCGCCGGCCACATCTCGGTTCCCTCCTCGCTCTGATCCGCGAGTCCGGCGTAGACGGGGCTCCCGTCCTGCATGGGCAACTGGGCGTCGACGGTGATGACGGTCGGCTTGGCTTCGGACTCGTAGTCCTCACGGAGGTACAGGGTCACGTCATAGGTGCCGTCGCCGTTGTCGGTGATCAACTCCATGATCTTGGCGGGGTTAGCGCGTGCCAGAGCAATCAGCGCAGCGAGGAAGTAGCAGTCGCCGAGTGCGCCTTGAGCCACGTCATTTGGCGATGCGACGTGCTCGTCACCTTCGCCCTGGACGAATGCACTCGCGTTCTCAACTTTGGCGTAGTTGGCGTCGGCGTGCTTGTCTCGAACGGTCGGGAGCGTGTCTCGGTCCTCGCGCGCCCAGCTCGGTGCCGTGTCGGTCGATGGCGTGTCAGAGAGGGCGAGCAGGCTGTTGTCGTCCAGCCCCACGTCGGCCGCCGCAGCCTCGAGCAGGCTGACCAGCAGGGCGTTCGATGTCGCGGGGCCTTCCGCCACGGCGGCTCGATTCTGAGGGGCGGCCAGGGCTTCTGGGGCCGGGCGACGACTCTTAGCCATCTATGTACTCCGTGCTGGTGAGGATCCAGGCCGTGCCAGCGTACTCGTGCATCCTGGGGAGCGCAATGACATGCGATGTCGCCGGGCGAGGCCGCTCCCCGCCTCATCGGCAGTGAGAGGTGCGGCAGGTGCCTCACAGCGCACCTTCTTCTCGGCTTTGTTGACGTAGTGCACGTAGACCGAGGCCACACTCACTTGAAGACGCGTCGCATGGGGGCGCCGGGGGTTGAGGCTGTGCCGGCATCTAGCCTGGGGGAGATTCGGCCCACGCTGCGAGCTCGTTCCAGTGCCAGCCCCGCGCCTGGTTGTTGGCATACCAGGCAGCCGTTGTGCGAACCGCGTCCGCACGCCCCACGATGGGCGCGAAGCCCAGGTCGCGACGAATCGCACTGCAATCGAACCAGGCGTCCTGGCCAACTGCCGCAATCGATTCACGACTCAAGATCGGCTCGCCCTTCACCATGTGGGGAAACCGTCGAGAGAAACCCTCGATCACGCGCACCATCGGACGTAGAACCAAGACGGGAATTCGGCCCTTGGTGGGTGGGAAACCGCTCGCCACGAGCAGGTCGTCCATCAGATCCCAGTAGCTGTCCGGCGGGTCTTGATCCGATGCAAACCAGGCCTTGCCACCAAAGCGTCCTGCCTCGAGCGCAGCCCCCGCAAGCATCAGCGCATGCGCCGCGTTGTCACGGTACATCGACGCGCAACGGGCCCCCTGCTTGCCGAGCCGAGGGATGGGCCCACTATTGGCCACCGACAGCAACGCCGGTAGGTTGAAGCGCTCTCGTGGTCCGTACAAGATCGGTACGCGCACGACACAGGTGCGCATCCGCCGGTCGTTCGCAGAGACAACATCGCGCTCAGCTTCGCACCGGCCGGCGCCGAACTGAGAGGGCGGGTCGCTGGACATCGGTCGCGATTCGTCGACGCCTGCACAGGGCACGCTCTGCGATAGCGCCACCGCTTGGCTGCCTGCGTACACGAACGACCGCACCCCAGCATGACGGGCGGCCTCGAGCAGGTCCCGCGTGCCTTGCACGTTGATCTCCCACAGGACGCGCTCGGCCAGGGGGTGCATGCTGACGTGTGCGGCGCAGTGGTAGACCACGTCCACACTGTCGAGCGCTTCCCGACGCGCGGCCGGATCTCGCAGGTCGCCGACCACATCCTCAACGCCGGTTACGTCGCACGGCACCAGATCGAGTGAGCGAACGGTGTGTCCGTCTGCGTGAGCCCTCGCGGCAACCGCAGATCCCAGGCAACCAGCCCCGCCGATCACGAGCACCGTAGACATCAGCTCTCCTACGCGCTCGCTTGTTTGCCGCGAGTCTCCTCTGTATCCCATGGGATAGGCCTTCGAAAGCAGCTCGAATGCAGCGGGCCTCGGTGCCCAAGGAAAGGCCTCAGTTTCCGGCTCCACGCTGCACCTTGACGATCTGGTCCACCTCGCGCGTGTAGGTGCGGATGTGGTCCATGACGACGCGCAGGTTCTTCGAGTGGGTCTCGGTGCTTTCCGGCTGTGCCACCGCAGCTTCAAGCTCGCGGGCGATGTGGATGAGCGCATCGACGATCTGGAACAGCTGCTCTAGCGAACGGGTGCTGCGCGACTGTCCGGCGAAGTCCTTGTTGTACTCGGCAAACAGCTTGTTCGCCGCCCCCCCGAGCGCATCGGCGACGGCCAGTGCGCCCTGGTCGCGCTTCACCTCAAGCACGAGCGCGATCTCTGTCTCGTAGGACTGCAGCTTGTCGCCCAGCAGCTTGATGTTGCCAGCGTTCGAGCCGCCCGCTGGGAGCTGGAGCATCAGGGCTCGGATCTCCGTCAGCGATTGGATGACGCGGCGGAGCATCGGCACCGACCGAGACAGGCGAGGCTGGCCCGCGAAGTGACGTCGGTACAGCGCGAGCTGCTCGTTCGCCAGCAGCGCGTAGCGTTGCGCCCGGTCCACATCGCTTCCCGCCTTCCTTGCCCAATCGATCTCGGTGGCCTCGCGTGAAAAGGTCCCCTTGGCGTCTCGGAGCCTCTTGTGCAGGGCTTCGTCTGTGTCCGCCCCCAGCTCGGCGATGAGCTCGCCGTAGTGGTCGACGATCTCTCGCATCAGTCCGAGATCGCGGGTGGCCCTGGACTCTCCGGCGAACCGGTGGCGGTAGCGGGCCTGCAGCAGGTCGTGCCAGGACATCACCCTCGGCAGCGTGAGGTCCTCCAGCTGGGCTTGCTCAATGGCCTTCCGTTCACCGAGCATGAACTCGAGCTGCTGCTGGACCTGTCCTCCCTTGTCTTCGGTGGCCTCGGCGACGAGGGTGCGGTTCTCGTCGATGAGGGCGTCGAGCAGTGACAGGTCGCGGGTTGCTCGCGGGTGACCGGTGAAGTTCACGCGGTAACGCTCGAGGATCCCGGCCAATCGACGTTCGAGTTCTTTCGCATTCAGAGCCACGGTCGTCTCCGGTGTGGTTGGGGCAGGGGCCATGCCGGGAAGCTCCGACTCGGGCAGACTGCGCGCCGAGTACATAGCCCCTCAGAGGGGACGAGGAGGCCGGTCAGCGCGGGAGCTGTCCAAGGGGTCCCAGACCGTCCCGCTCGCCGTCCTCAGAGCGCCCACTCGATGCCGGTCTCCTGCTCGGAGAGCGTCCACAAGCGCTCCATGACGTGTTTGTCATGGGCGTAGGGTTCCAGAGTGCCTGTGCCGACGGGTCCGACCATCTCTTGGAAGCCGGTTGGACCGTAGAGGGCCCGCTGCTCGAGCCCGTCTTGCGTGGCACACATGACCTCCGGGTAGGAGCCCTGCTCGGCCGTCTGGACCATCGGTGACCAGGTCATGAGCTTCCAGGCCGCCCGCGTGAACACGTTACCGCTGGTCTCGATGAGCGACGTCGCCGAGGACCCGGGGTGGCAGACGTACACCTCCACGTCCTTGTTGGCCGCAGCCAGTCGGTCCTGCAGCTCGTAGGCGAACATCATCTGCGCGAGCTTGCTGTGGCAGTAGGTGCGGTTCTGGTGGTAGTTCCCGTCCCAGTTCATGTTGTCGAACTGCATGGTCTGGAGCCCCATCTTGTAGCCGAGACTCGAGACCACCACGATGCGGCCCGTCGACGCCTCGATCCGCTCGTAGAGCAGCCCGCAGAGCAGGAAGTGCCCGTAGTGGTTCGTGCCGAGCTGGCTCTCGAACCCGTCCACGGTGAGCTTCTGGGTCGGAACCTGCGCGATGGCCGCGTTGCAGATGAGCGCGTCGATTCGAGGAACGGTCTCCAAGACTTCCGCCGCAGCTTCGCGCACGCTCGCCAGCACCGCGAGGTCCATCTGCACGAAGGACACCTTTGCGTCGTCGCCGAGCTCCTCCTTGAGACGCGCGATGGCCGCTGCCGACTTCTCGGGGTTGCGGTTGAGCATCACCACCCGCGCGCCTTTGCGCAGCAGGATCCGACTCGCCTGGAAGCCCGCGCCGGAGTTGGCACCGGTGATGAGAAAGGTCTGTCCCTCAAGAGAGCCCAGTCGCTCTGGCGTCCAGCCGTTCGGTCCAAAGGTCTGGTCTGACATGTCGTTCTCCCGCCGGGACTGCCCGGCCGTTCGTGGTGTCTGCAGTCTATGCGGCTGGGTGCGCCACAAAACTATCTCTAGGCGCCAACGTTCAATCGCTATGCGCCAACGCGTTCAACGGGCGAGCACGGAGGAGTCCTCAGCCGACCGTGGCGGGTTCTGCCACCAGCTGTCGCCGCAGGCTCTCCGGAGTGGTTCCCGTCCACCGCTGAACCGCCCGAAAGAAGGAGTTCGGCTCTTCGAAACCAAGGAGGTACGCGATCTCTGTGCCGCTCAGCTGGGTGCGGCGGAGGTAGTTCTTCGCGAGATCCTCGCGGGTACCGTCGACGACTTCCTTGAAGCTCGTCCCTTCGCCCCGCAAGCGCCGCTGCAGTGTGCGCGAGCTCACAGCGAGTCTTCGTGCGACGGTTTGCATGCCGAACTGACCGCTGGGCAGCCCTTCCATGAGCACGGCTTGGGTCCGCTCGGCGAAGGTCGCGTCGCCCTCGAGGTCGGCCAGTCGCTTTCGCAGCTCTGGCTCGAAGATCTCCCACATCGCGCGGTTGGCGGTGAGGAAGGGACGATGGGCATCCGCGGCGCTGAAGGTCACGCGGATGACGTCACCACGGGTCATGCGAATGCCGAGAAAGTTCTCGAACGGGAGCGGATCTCGCGGCAGCTCGGGCACCACGACCGAGGTGGGCCGGATTCGCTGTCGCGTTCCGAGTCGGGCCAGCTGGGTCGCGAACAACGCCTCGGCGCCGTTCATGCAGGCGAGCTGGTGGACCTCGGGGTCCTTCCACCGGTACGTGAGCTCGAGTCCATCCGAAGAGTCGTGCACCTCAAGGGCAATCGGGCCCAAGAGCGGCTTGAACAGGGCGACTCGCTGAGCCGCCGTCGCCAGGTTGGGACTGCACAGTGAGGCAAAGACCGGGGGCGTGAAGAACTCGGGCCGAGTTGCCTCGGTGAACCGTACCCAGAACTCCTGGTCTTGGAAGCTCGCGTCGAGGGCTTGGAAGAAGCGGAGGAACGATTCGCTCGAGAGCCGAACACCGTCGCGGTTGAGCATGTCCTCGGGGAGCTGGGCGAGCCGCAGCACGTCGGCGTAGTCCACCCCAACCTCGGAGAGGATCGCTCTCCAACCGTTCCCAATCGCGTACGTCTGAGTGCGCGCCATGGCGAACCTCCGAACGCATTCTAACTTGGAGTGACCGCCGATTGAATATCAGAACACGCCATAGCACCATCTTTCCGCGCCATGTTGGTGCGTTCGGCGAGCGTCGGCTGCTCCCGGTGCACACCGCGGGAAGGCGACTCTTGTCTCCCTTGGGCTGCTGCTCCTAGGGCCGTCGAAGACGCCAAGAACGGTGCTGTCGGCGCCAACCACGAATCGCAAAGACGCGGCTGGGTAAGTCTATTGCCGCTTCTGGTCCAAGAAATGGCTTAGACCACGTCATGGCCACCATCAAGACTTCGAAAGGGGAGTGCACTCCCGTCGTGCTCCTCGATCTTCCATTCGTCGAGCTGCACGACGCGATCGAGAGCCTGGCAGACGCGTTCCGAGCCGTCGAGGGCGTCGACGACGCGTACCACGCCGAGATTGTCACTGCCCTGCACCGTGAGCTCGAGCAGGGGCCCGATGTCATGGAGTCGCGCGTTGCGGTGGTGCACGACAAGCTCGAGGCCGATGGGCCGCCTGTGGGTGCGTTGATTCGACTGCGCGCCGACAGCCCAGCGAAGGCGCCGGATGGCACGCCGATCCGCTTCGGATGGGTGTTGTTGTCCAACGAAAAGACCCACCCCAATCTCAGCTTCGCCGCAGAGTTCGCCAAGCTGATGCACGAGCCGACCTTTGCGGAAGCGGCGCTCGCGGCACCCACAGGCGGTGCCCTGATTCGGGTCTACGAGGAGGCGCTCAGCCGCAAGGTCGGTCTCATCGATACCCCGCCGGGCCTGCGCTATTCGGGGCGCCCGTTCGGGGGCATGGCCCAAGATCTTCGCCGCCGACTGCCCTGGTGGCTTGATGACTTCCGCGTCGGGCTCGACTTCAAGGTCGTTGGCTCCACGCTCTTCATGTACTTCGCATGTCTGGCGCCGGCGGTGGCCTTTGGCGGACTGCTGCATGCGCTCACCGGCGGGCAGATCGGCGCGATCGAGACCATTCTGGCCTCGGCGGTGTCCGGTCTGATCTGGGCACTCTTCGCCGGACAACCCCTGGCGATCGTAGGTGCAACCGGTCCGAACATCGTGTTCACCGGCATCTTGTACGGGCTGTGCGTCGCCTACGACGTTCCATTCTTAGAGACGGCCGCGTGGGTCGGCTTGTGGTCGATGTTGTTCATGTGGATCCTCGCCGCCACCGATGCGAGCGTGCTGATTCGCTACTTCTCGCGGTTTACCGACGAGATCTTCTCGGCGCTGATCAGCGTGATCTTCATCGTGCAGGCACTCGACGACATCGGTGCTGGCTTCGGCGATGCCGATGTGGCCGACGACACCTCGCTGCTCACCCTCGTCCTGGCGCTGGGCACCTTCACTGTGGCCTTCGCCCTCTCCCGGTTCAAGCGGTCGCCCTATCTGCGCGGTCGGGTGCGCGAGTTCCTCAGCGACTTCGGCCCCGCCATCGCCATCCTCGCCATGAGCGCGGTGGCCCTCTATCTGCCGAGCGTCGAGCTCCCCGCCCTGGCTGTTCCCGACACGTTCGGGCCCAGCGTCGAGCGGAGCTGGTTCGTCAATCCGCTCAACGCGCCCAGGTGGGTCTGGATGGCGTCCGCCATTCCCGCCCTACTGCTCA
>JAGSGY010000160.1 GCA_023954855.1 Pseudomonadota bacterium
ACGCTGGTCAGTTGGGACAGCCCAATGATGCGGAAGAGCTTCGACATGTGGGCGGGTGCGCTCGCGGCCGAACCGGGGCCCGGCTACCGCGAGATTGTCGGGGTGAGCAGTCTGGGTGCGCTCGGGCAGCTTGCGCGGTACCCGTTTGGACGCTCCAACCACTCGTCGATGGTGCTCGCGCTCTTGCTGCTCGAGCCGATTGTCGGCCAGTTCAAGGGGCGCAACCGGCGGTTTGCAAACCTTGCGCGTACGCTGCGGGCCGAGCTTGACGCGTTTCTCGGGGACGACGGACTCCTACTGCATCCTCCCTATGCCAGGACGGCGCCGCGCCACCACGACATGATCCGGACGCCCTTCGACTGCGTCTACACCTCCTTGTTCAACATCCTTGAGTACCCGGCAACGACCGTCCCCATGGGCTTCGATCGAAAGGGCATGCCTCTCGGTGTGCAGGTCATCGCTCCTCGCGGGCGTGACCACGTGACGATCGCCGCGGCTCGCGCGCTCGAGGAGGACTTCGGAGGGTGGGTGCGTGCCGAAGTCAGCTAGCCCAGACACCAAGTCGATGGTGCTTGCTGCGGCCGGTGCAAAGGATGCGCTGTGGTCGTGGGACGTCGCGAGCGACAGCTTCTCCACCTCGGCGCGGTTTCGGGAACTCTTGGGGCTCACGGAACAGCCCCTACGGGGGACGCCCGAGGACTGGTTCGAACGGATTCACCCGCGGCAGCGGGACCGGGTTCAGCGGGTCGTTGAGCGCTTCCTGAGTGGAAAAGGCGGCGTGCTCGAGGTCGAACACCAGATGCGCCACGGCAATGGGCGCTGGCTGTGGGTCTCTGTGCGTGCTCGCGAGCATCGGACCCTCGATGGCACAGTGACCCACCTCGCCGGGAGCTTGAGCGACATCACCGGACAGAAGGCCCATGAGCAGAAGCTTCTCCACGATGCGCTGCACGATGCGCTGACCGGTCTCCCCAACCGGACTTTCTTCATCAATCAGCTCGAACACCACCTCGCTCGGGCACGTCGCACGCCGAACCACCGCTTCGCCGTTCTGTTCCTGGACCTCGATCGCTTCAAGGTCATCAACGATGGGCATGGCCACCTGGTGGGCGACCGTCTCCTCAAGGAACTCGCAGATCGGCTTGGACAACTCACGGGTTCGGACCACGTCGTCGCTCGGATCGGCGGCGACGAGTTCACCGTTCTGCTGGTGGATGTTCGTGGGCGTCAGCATGCACTCGAGCAGGCGCATCGCGTTGCCGAGGAGTTGCGCCAGCCCATGCAGCTCGACGGGCTCGAACTCTACACTTCCGCGAGCATCGGGATCGCGATGAGTGACCCAAAGTACGCCCGTGCCGAGGACCTGATCCGCGACGCGGACACGGCTTTGTACTCGGCAAAGCGAGCGGGTGGTGGCACGGTCGTGTTCGACGCGAAGATGCGACGCGACGCCGTGGCAGCGGTCAAGCTCGAGACCGACCTTCGGCGGGCCTCTGAGCGCAACGAGTTCGAGGTCTTCTACCAGCCTGTGGTGAGTCTCTCGTCGGGGCACGTGATTGGCTTCGAGGCACTTGTGCGCTGGCGCCATCCGGTCCGTGGATTGGTGGCCCCCGACGACTTCCTTCCCATCGCCGAGGAAACGGGGATGGTCGTTGCGATCGACCGCATGGTCCTGCTCCAGGCGTGTCGACAGCTGCGCAAGTGGAAGGACCTGTTCAAGGAGCGCGAACTCACCCTCAACGTCAACGTGTCGGCGCGGCACTTTCTTCTGCCGGATCTCGTCCGCGAGACCCGCGCGATTCTCGGTGCGACCCGGGTGCGCCCCGATGACATCACCATCGAGATCACCGAAGCGGTGTTGCTCGACGATGCCGAGGCTGGGGCGAGCGTCATCAAGCAGCTGAACCGGCTCGGCACACGCGTTTGTATCGATGACTTCGGGATCGGTTGGTCCTCACTGTCGTACCTGACTCGACTGCCGGTACAGTCGCTCAAGATCGACAAGCAGTTCACTCAGACCATGCTGTCGAGTGACGAGGACCACAAGGTGGTGCAGGCCATTGTGGCCCTCGCTCACAGCCTCAACCTCTCGGTGACGGCCGAGGGCATCGATGGGGTGGGCCAGCTTGCCCGCATGCGTGAGCTCGGCTGCCAGCGGGCCCAGGGCTACTACTTTGCGGCTCCACTCGAGGCCTCTGCCGCTGAAGAGTTGCTGCACAGCGACCCGGTCTACTAGCTGTAGCTGGCGTCTACGACTTCGCGTGTGCGGTCAATGGCGGAGCTGAGCTTCTTGAACAGGTCGTCGAGGTCGTCGAGGCGTCCGTTCCGTGCGGCATCCTCGAGGTCGGCGGCCGCGTGGCTCGAGGCTGGGAATCCCGCCGAGGCGGCGCCACCCTTGATGGTGTGTGCCACGCCGCGGGTTGCTGCCGCATCGCCGCGGGCCACTGCGTCACGCAGGCTCGCGAGCTGGGAGGGCATGCCGCCAAAGAAGGTCTGCGCCACGTGCCGCACCAGCGATGGATCGCCCAGCGAGTTGAGTTCGGCAATGCGCTCCTGGTCAATCAGCGGTGGGGCGGCTTGTCCGAGTCGATTGGCGAGTACTCTCACGGCGGACTCCAGTTCCGGCGGGGCTCCGGCGAGGTCGGGGAGGGGGGTCTCAGGACCGACGGTCTCTAGCCATCGAATCAATTGGACCATCCAGGGTTGCATCACAGCTCCGGTGGCTGAATGGATTGTCATGCGTTGGAGGCGCCATGCCCATTACAGCTGGGTGTCACGCGATCCCTAGCGCCATTCGCAGGGTTGGCCCACTAAACATCGCGAGATCGAGGGTGGAGCTCCGCGACCGCACCGATGGTGCGTTATCAGGGGTGTTCGGGGGGAATGGTGTCGGACGAGGTCGTCGAACGCATCCGCAGGCTGATGGACGTCGACTTGGTGCGCCTACTCGACGCGATCGAAGAAGCCGACGATGCGTTGCTTCAACTCGAGGCCGGCAAGCGCGTGGCCAAGGCCACCGCGAGCCCTCCACCTCCACGCCGAGGCGAGAAGGCCGCTCCGGTGAAACGCGCTCCTCGTAAGGCCAATCCCCGACGGCTTCGCGAAGCCTGGGACGCGGTTCAAGAGCGCTTGATCGAGCACATCGAGCGCGAGCGTTCGCTGATTCTGCCGGGGTGCCTCCACGTGGCTGAAGGCATGAGTTCAATCCGCGGGGGGCTGCAGACTCCGATTCGCCAGATGGTGGTCGAGCATCGCGACCTCGGTGACGCGGTGTTGGCTGTGCGCCTCGAGTGTGCGCGTGTCGAGCTGGTCCGTCGCGAGTTTCTGCTGGTCTGCCGGCTTTGGGACGAGCACGTCGACACGGAAGAGACGATGATCTTCGCCGAGTCACTGGCGGATCTCACGGACGAGGTCTCCGCAATCTCTCGCACGCTCGACCTGAATCGCGGTGCCGATGACGTCGGAGCGCGACTCCGGCTCGCGGCCGCACGCAAGGCGGTGGAGCAGCCCGAGCCCAAGCCAGAGCCGACCGGGGTGATGGGAAGGCTGCGCTCCCTCTGGGGCCGAAAGAGCTAGCTGCGCTGAAACGCGTCTTCGCGATCCTCATCGGTGTGGAACAGTGCGGCGAGCTCGGGCTCTTGTAGAGACTGAACGACGGTCACCCATGCGGCGATTCCCAGGCCGAGAAGCACGAAGCGCCCCAAGCCGCCGAAGACCAGGCCGATACAGTCGAAGCTCAGCACCGCGCACAGATTGGTGATCAACGCGATGAGCGGTCCGACGACCCCTGCGGCTGCGCCCCATCGAATGGCAGACAGCCGCCCCTCGCTCTGCAGGTGATAGGCAGCCCGCGCGGTCATTGCGCCGCTGACGACCAGGACCATCTGCGGGAGCTTGAATGCGCCCTGGGCAATGGTGAGTGCTCCCATGGCCATCGCCAGCTCGTCGAGCGAGCCATTGCTGGCCACCTGCACCAGCCTGCCGAGCAGGGTCAGCATGAACATCGCGAGGATGCTCACCACCATCAGCAGCTGCAGAGCGGCCGATGTCGCCAAGAGGGCGAACGGGCCTTGAAGCCGCGGATGCAGTCTCATCGCGTGCCTGGAATCGTGCCGGGCAGGTAGGTCTCTCGCGACAGACCCTGTTCAGCGACCTGATCGGCACCGAGGGGAACGGGAAGGGCCTCGTTGGCCAGCCACAGACCGGTCTGGTCCGTGAAGTTCTCGCTCTCGAGACGGCCGCTCACCCCACCGGGAATGACGTTGATGCCCTCGCTCTCTTCGCCCATTGCGAAGACCATGCGCATGACCGGCCCACTGCCGTGGGTGAACCGCCGGCCAGAGAAGCCGGGGTTTGCCGCGTCGATGTTGCGGTTGTCTCCGGGACGCGGGAACCACTCGAGCTCGGCGCGTGGGTCGGTGGGCGCCATGCCGTCTTCGAGGGGAAGAACATCGGTGGTGATGGCGAAGCTATTGAACACCGTCGCGAACAGCGGGTCGTCGATGTAGCTCCCGACGAGGGAGCCAAAGCGGACTTGATGGCGCAGGCCCCAGACGTAGGTGTCCATGTCCGTCGAGCCGAAGCCGCCCGTCCCGTCTCCCGTGGGCGCGGACTCCAGGAAGTTCAGGCTGTCTTGCAGGGCGAGCAACACCACTTCGTCGGACTGCTCAACCTGCGCAGTGCCGCGGATGTCGAAGAAAACATGCTCCTCGGTGGTCGCGTTGTACCCGTCGAGGCCGAGCGGATTGTTCGGCCCCCGACTGTCAAACATGGTGTCGAGTGCCCGCAGGCGCCCAGCGCTTCCGCCGCCCTGCCATGCCGCTCCAGGCACACCCTCGTCATTGAGAATGCGGCCCATGGTGTCCGCCATCCACACGTTGAAGATCATGGTGGCTACGGCGTCGTCGTGCTCGTTGTCGTCGACGGTAGGGTGGTAGAAGGTCTCGACGCCCGAGGCGGCATCGAGGCCGCGGGTCTGCCAAGCCTCGAGGCGAAGGGCGACCTCATCGAAGCGTGCTTGATTCGCGCTGTAGACGGCGAGGAGGCGTTCTTCGTGGGTGCTCACCACACCGCGCTGGGTGAGGGCGGCGGCGTTGTCGATGGCCCCGAGCAAGTCGTCGAGGTGCCGGCGCGCGATGACGCTCTCGTGGTTGCCTTGAAGCTCTGCCATCGAAGCGATGTCCGCGGTTCCTGCATCGATGCTCGCCTGCAGACCTCGGGCGATGGTGTCGGCCCGGTACCCGTCGTCCCACGGTCCACCGATGTAGATCGAGTCGTTGAGCACAGAACCGTCCGAGACGAGGCCGCCTGGGTCCTGGTTCGCTGTAAGCACATACCCGCGCTCTGGCGAGATGGCGTGGGGGTAGTCGTCGAAGGGAATGACACAGCGACTCGGGTCGGAGTCACCCTCGATGGCGGTAAAGCTGTCGCCATCGATGGGGATGGTGAAGCCGCCGTAGGTCGTCCCGTCGAGGAGCATGCGGGGGTCGGCACCGTCGACCCAGCTGCCGTCGCTGTTTCGCGGCAGATAGCCCCGGCAGGGCACCATTTGGTAGCCGTTGTAGTAGATGTCGCCGGCGGAGTCGGCAGCGACGATGTTCTGCGACAGCGCGAGGCCCATGCGCATGGCGTCGTGGACTTCTTCCACGTTCTCGGCGGTGCCAAGGGCGTCGAACTGGGCGAAGAGGTTGCCCTTGTCGAGCCCGGCGAAGTCAAAGGAGATGGCGGTGATCACGCCGTCGCCGTCTTCATCTCCGGGAACGACCCAGTCGCCACCCACGCTGAGCACGGCCTCCCCATCCTCGGCGTCGTCCGGGCCTCCAATCGAGCGGCCCTCGACGTCGGTGATCCATCGGCCATCGAAGGTCTCGAAGCGAGGCCACACGTCCGTGCGCTCCTCGGAGCCCAGGCGTCCCGCGATCTTGATGTGCTCGTCGAAGCGGACGGTCGGCTTGGTCTCGCCCTGAAACACGGTTCCGGAGGGCAAGCCGTCAGCGCCGAGCTCAATCTGCTCGGCATACCAGTCGGTGATGTCGCCGGAGTGCTGGGTGTTGGACCATGCGACCTTACCGTTGGTGCCTACCGAGAGAATCGGCATGCCAGCGATGACCAAGCCGGCCTGGTGGATGTCGCCACCGCCGAGGTGTGCAGTATCGAGGCCGATCTGCATCATGAGCGGGGGAATATCGAGCTCGAGGTGGCCGTCCCCGGCGAGCAGCGCGCGACCATCGGCGGTGTGGGTACCGGCGACAGCCCAAGCATTGGAGCCCCAGCCCTCTTCGTGGTCCCGGCCATAGCGGTCCTGCCATCGGTCGGCTCGCTCCTGGTGCCGTTGGAGCATCGCATCGTTCACGCGCGGAGGCGTGGGGCGGTAGTCGGGGATGGCACGTCGGCGGGCGCCGTATCCAAAGGCGGAGGGCTCGTCGAAGACGGGCGACTGATCCGAGTAGATCTCCCACAGGGCGTCGGTCCTGAGGGTCTCGAGCGGGTCCCCAGCGAAGTGGGTGTCGAATCGTGCGACGTCGCGGGTCTGTCCGATGTCTCCGGTCTCGTAGCCAAGGCGGAAGATTAGCGTTCCGCCGATGCCAGCGACATCCCGCAGCGTGAAGGGCTCCATGATGTCTTCGGGGTCGTCGGCTCCGAGAAGGGGGCCGAGCATTTCGTACTCG
>JAGSGY010000110.1 GCA_023954855.1 Pseudomonadota bacterium
GGTGGCCAAAAGGATGTTGCCCGCACGCCTCTTCCCAGGGTGAGTGCCGTGTGAAGACTGGGCCAATCGAGGCGCCAAGCGGACCGGGGCGGATGAAGGCACGGAAGCCGCGATTCCAACCGAGAGGCGCGGTGGGCCATCGATGAGGTCGGAAGACCCGGCGGACGCCATCGACACGCCCAGAAAACTGCATACCAACAGGGCCTTCAAACCCTGTGTAAGGCCGAACCGAAACGCGACGCCGAGCTGTAGGCAAGTTGCGATACTAAAGAAGGTCTGGGTTGCAGATGGCTTGAACGTGGTCATGCGTCACTCCCTGCTGGTATGGAAAGCAGCAATCGGGCCAGCTGCGAATGCCCAGGAACAGCGTGTCGAGGTTGAGACCAAGTCCATGGTCATGGACAACTGTCTACGTGTGTGGACGGCGGCCAAACACCGGCTGAACCTCACTCCCAGAAAGCGAGTTGAGGCACGGCTGAAGCGCGGCGGCCGGGTGGCTTCGTTCAACGGTGTCATTTGTTCGCTGTGGTCAACTAGAGCACGGTCCAAGACCCGCATGAACTTGAGAGCGCTGACAGAGCGTTGCCACCGCCGTCAATAGTGCGCGCTCTGACCGGGATGTACTCTTCAGTCTCTGCTCTGCCTATTGCGTGCGGGCTCCGAAAGGGCCCAATCAACCTTACGAGTTGGACTGCGCCGAAGGGCGACGGGCGCTCCTGCTAACGCTCGGGTTCGGCTGCTACCGACCCTAGGCCGGACGAACTACCCGTCGCCCCCAGCACACCCCTTTCGTAGCAAATCGCCAAGACAATAGGCTGGGCTCGAACCGCATCAGCGCGGGATTGCGGGTTGAGGTTCAAACAGGTGAGCCTCGCCTTCTTGGCTTGTGCGTCGTCTGCAGCGAGTGCGACCGCAACGGCTACTGCCGGGGCGGGTGGCCGGGCTCCTGCGCCGAGGCGACTGACGGCGCGTCATGCAGCAGATCTCGTCGACCGAAGCAACAACATCGACTCGACGTAGCGGGCCAGGAGTGGACTGGTACTGGGCGCCAGACATGCCCGTCGAGCGACTCGGGGACATCGAGGTGTCCATCGCCTACTGGAACACCGTCTTCACCGAGGTGAGCGGCTTCGCGCCGCTGTCGCTCGTGCCGCTGCCCGACGACAATCTCGGATGTCGACCCCGGGGCCTTTGTGTTGCGCTGGGTGAACGACGCCGAGGCGGGCCAGGACTATGCGGAGCGCAACTCCGACCCGTTCACCGGGCAGCTGCGCGGCGCCAGCGTCACCTCCACCCCCGTGTTCAGCCTGGTGGTGGCGTCGGAGGCGCCGATGATCGCAATCAAGGCGCAGCTCGAGCGGGGACTGCCGCTGGCGGGCATCGACGATGCGCGGATGACCGAGATCGAACACGACTACTACGTCAACACCTTCACCCATGAGATCGGGCACGCGCTGGGCCTCCGTCACAACTTCGCGGGCAACCCCCAGACCGAGCTCACGGCGAGGGAGATCGATGATGCGATCGCTTCGTACGTAGCAAATCGCCAAGACAACAGGCTAGGATCGAAGGCCCTCATTCGACAGAGGCGTCAAGACAATCGGGCCTCCTCCAGCACCTCATTTCCGCCTCAAATTTCTCGACCGCACCCGTGTCGGCCGGGGTTCCGCACTGTTCGACCCTCGCCGCAAGCCCACACCGCACCCGCGACGTGTGGCGAATCGCCTGACTTCGCCATACTAGCCGCCGCAGTGACGCGCCGGACCACGGACGGTCCAGGAGAGCGGAGCTGAACGAGATGGACATCCATCTCTCGTGGGCACATCCGCCCACACCCCTGCGGATGTCGGCAAGTCCGACGTGGACCGCATCGAGAGAGATATTATGAGCAACAAGCTATTTGTGGGCGGCCTTAGCTGGGGCACGGACGACAACGGTCTCTTCAACGCATTCTCGGCCTACGGCAACGTGTCCGAGGCCAAGGTCATCAATGACCGTGAGACCGGCCGCTCCAGAGGCTTCGGCTTCGTGACCTTCGACTCCGCCGATGACGCTGCGGCGGCAATCGCTGCGACCGACGGCACCGAGCTCGACGGTCGTTCGATCCGCGTGAACCTCGCCGAGAACAAGCCCGGCGGCCGTGGCGGCCGTGGCGGCCGTGGCGGAGATCGCGGCGGCTACGGTGGTGGCGGCGGCGGTGGCCGTGGCGGCTACGGCGGCGGCGGCGGTGGCGATCGCTGGTAAGCGACGCCTCGAGACCTCACCGCCCCGGTGCACAATCGTGCGCCGGGGCGGTTTGCGTTGGGCACCCATCCCATAGGCTCGGCTACAACCCAGTAAACAGAGGTATCAGGGACGGCTTGGCTTGGGTCTTCTCATCCTCGACGTCCACTCGACGAGCTTGCGATTCGCGTGTCGGAAGTCCTCCGACAGCCGGGTGGGCATGCCTTCGACGGGCGGAGCAGGCGATGTTGCGGCTCCGTCCTCTCGATGTGTAAACGAAACCTTGGCGCGATTGTGCAAAGGAAACCCTGGTGCAGCACCGGACCCATGGCAAACCTCTATGTCTGACTCTGGAACGGGCACTGAGACACCGAGGTTCCTCGTATTCAAGCGGCGGGCCGCGTCCCTGGTATCCGCGCCACGACCCTCGTGTGATACTCGGTGCGGAGGCGCGATGTTCCTGCTCTTTGTCCTTGCTTGCACGACACCCGATGAGACGGCCTTCGATCCCGAGATGGCAGCCGAACTCGACCAGACACTTGACGGAACCTACGCTGGCCTCGCCGCACCCGGTGCGGCCGCAGCGGTATTTCTCCCCGACCAAGAAGGGGTCTACGTTTGGACCGCCGGGCATTCCGACGCCGAAGGCTCGACTTCGATGCAACACGACGATGTGTGGGCCATTGCCAGTCTGACCAAGCTCTACGTTTCTGTCGTGGTGCTCCAGCTTGAGGCAGAGGGCGGCCTGACTCTGGACGATCCGCTGTCGACCTGGACCAATGCATACCCAGCCTGGGACGCAGTCACCGTCCGCCAGCTCCTGTCGCACACTTCGGGCATTGACGACTTCGGGGGGAGCGGGCTGTTCACGCCTACCTTCGACGAGGCGGCCTATCTCTCCGACCTGGCCGACGACCCACTGGCCTTCCCACCCGGGTCCGACTTGCTCTACTCGAACGGCAACTACATGTTGCTGGGTCAGGTGATCAGCGCTGCAACCGGCACGCCCTGGCGCGAAGTGTTGCGAACGCGGGTGTTCGATCCTTCCGGACTGAACGCGACTCAGGCACCCGGCGACGGTGTGGGTCCGGAGTCCACCGTGGTCGGGTGGATGGAGATGGAGAGCGGCGAGGTCGTCGTGAGTCCGGCTGGGCTTTCACCCAACTGGGCGAGCGCTGCTGGAGAGATGGTGAGCACACCCGCTGACGTGGCTTCGTTCGGCCACGCGCTATTCGCCGGGAATCTGCTCTCCGCCGAGCATCGTTCCGCCATGGCGACCGAACTGCTTATCGACGGCGAGCCCAGTGGCTTTGGAGCCTATGGAGCGGAGGTCGTTCACAGTGACCAAGACGCCGTCTTGATGTGGAAGGATGGGACCGCAGCCCGAGGTCAGCGCACTCGGGTGCGATGGAACGAGACCACGGGCGCGGTTGTGGCCACCTTTACGAGTCTTGCCGATCCCGAATTCCACGGTGAGACGGAGACCCTCCAGCAGTCGGCCTGGCAGGTACTCGGGTCGACCTACACTCCGTGACGCCAGTCGGGGGGTGCGCCGGACCTTCGGGCGCGTGCGGAATGTAGTTCCGCGTATCTATGCGCGTCGTTGAAGAGATCCGGTTGGGCAGGGCCTCAGCGGAGAGCGGATCTGGAGTCGCCCGGGAGCCGCTGTGGCTCTGAAGCGTCTACCCCGGCCCGATGAAGTTCGTGGGGTCGGGGATCTCGCGGGCGCACAGGAAGTGCGCCTCGAAGTCGTTGGAGTAACGGGCACCCGCGTCGCTTGGAAGACCGAGGCAGGGGCGGTCGTCGACCACGAGGGCAAGGCGGTCATGACGCGTTGTGTCGGGTTCAGCGTTGCAGTACGGCAGCGCATCGAGCGTATCCGCGACTGGGGTGTAGGCCACGGCACCACCGCGCACGTCCTCCCAGTACCAGCCCTCGTCGAGACCTGGCGTCTTGGCCTCTCTATGGGACACCGCCCCGACCCAGCCTGCGAAGCTCACCGCCGCGGGAATGGACTCGGACAGGGCATCGAGGAGCGCGTTGGGCTGGGAGGAGAACGACACCAACGAACCGGCGGGGCTTCCTTCGAGCGGACCGAAGATGCCGCCGCCCCAACCCCATGGACCACAGGTATCTGCGGCTGCGGTGGGCCATGTCACCGGGGTCGCGCGGGCGTCGGTTGTCACGGGCTCATCGTGCAGCGCCACCAACTCCATGCCCACTGCGATGACCGGCGTGTAGAAGATCCTTTGGTCGGGCAGACCGGTGACGAAGTCGTCCGGGCATAGTGTGGCCGTTTGGCCTGTGATCGACGAAGCCCGAGGGTCCCAGGGGTCATCATTACAGTCCCGGCCGTTGGGTGAGGCCGCGACTTCCTCGATGCCGAGGAGATCCGCAAGCGAGTGGGAGGCTTCGGACGAGGTGCATGCCCAGACACTCGCCTCGGGGCTTCCCCACCCGTCGCCGTCCCTGTCTGGGTAATAGCGGAACTGTTGCTCGGGGAGGCAGGAACTGTGGTCGATGTGGATATCGTGCCACTGGTCCGCGATGCAGCCGCTGAGCCAGGCAATCGTCCCGAGGATCACGAATCGCATGGGCATCTCCGGAAGTGAGGGTCTTCCTATGTTCACCGGGAGTATGGCACGCGGATGCGAGAGGACGGGTCGACCCATCGTGCAACGACATCGAGGGTGGCGACGGAGGGATGGGTGCGGCGCGAGCGTCCGTTGTGACTGGACTCGAGGAGGTGGCGAATGAACGCGCTCGCCCTACACGGAACCCTGGCTACGGGACCGTTTGGTTGAGCCAGAGCTTGCTACCGCCGGAGATGATTTCCCAAGCGTCGATGTCGCCGTTCAGGTCGCCGAGTGGATTCCCAGGGAGCTCGGCCAGCGAGTAGGCTCAACAGCGCGGATGTCGGGACTCGTCCCGGCAGCCGAGCCGCCAGAGATCGAAGCCTGCGTCTGTTGTGTCGTCTTCAGCCCCTGAGACCGAAAGCAGCGGTCACAACCGGAACAGCGCCACCTCGTCACACTATGCGATGTGGACCGCCTGCTCGTAAAAGGTCGTCCGCTTCGGGTGTTCCTACCGGGGCGAAGCCTACGAGCAGCTCGCCGACTGCCTCATGGAACGTTGACAAGAGTGCTCTGAGGTCGCGCCGGGCCGGCGGATTGCAATACACTGCCTTCGTTCACCGTAGATCGTTCATGGAGGCGACGTATGACGGACACGGACGAGTCCAAACCGAGCGGGTTGGCACAAGGCATCGCTTGGGGCTCGATGGCAGGCGTCGTCTTGTTCTCGATCACCGGTGAGGCCTTGTGGATCGCCATCGGTACGTCGCTTGGCCTTGTGTTTGGCAGCGCCTACGCGTCGTCGACCGGAAAGAAGGCGCTCGACAGCAAGCAAGACGGGGTCCACAAGTAGGCGAGCGGGAAGGACTCGATGAGGGATCTCAGCCCAAGGAACGCTGATCAAAGGCGTGCGGTAGGCGGTTCACATGCCGGTTGGCACCACGAACACGTCCGTAAGTCCATTCGTATCGTCGGCTGCGAGATCGGTTGCCGCCGACCTCAGCGCCGCGTGCTTTCCGTTTCCCGCGATGTCCGGGGCACCTGAGTTGCCATTGGCCCGGAGCCCTCCTGGTTCCACATCGAGAACGACCGTGGTTTCGGCGGATACGTCGCGCATGTACACGTGCGTGAGTGTGTCGTTTGCATCCGATGTGTAGGTACGAGACGAGCTGAACACGACCAGGTTCCCGTCGGCAGACAGCGCGGACTCGCTCGGCGTGTAGGGGGTCTGGCTTCCCTGATAAGTCAGGGTGCCGAGCGTATTCGTCTCGTCTGCCGCATCCCAGACGAACACGTCTCTCTTGGCGTTTGTGTCATCCGCTACGAGATCGTCCGAACCGCTCCGATAGGACACGTGACCCCCGTCGTCTGCGACGTCGTCAATGAAGCTCTCGCCGAGCCCAGCAACGCCGGCTGCGGTCTTACTAATGAGCTCGGTCGTAGCCGTATTACGGTCGTGTAGATAGACTTGCGTCGGTGGGCCGCCGCCGCGAGCCGTGGTCGAGTTGGACACGAAGCCCACATAGCGGCCATCTCCGGAGATCCGGGCGTTGGTCGCCCCACCCCCGTTGATTGAGATGCTAGACCTCGTGCCATCGCTCACGTCATAGACGATCACGTCTTCGAAGCCATTCGTGTCGCCCGCCATCAGGTCACTCGACCCGGAGGTGTATGCGACGAAGTTCCCGTCCGCGGAGATCGAGGGCCAATGCGCACCGAACTCCGCGGGTCCGCCAGCGTGCGCCTCACTGCGCGTAGCCACTCAAGGACCTCCGAATCAGCGGCCAATGTCATCGTATCGCCGCTGGACCCACCGACGAGCACGATGTCCGGCTCAGTGGTCTCGGCGAAGGTGTGGGTCGCACCGACGACCAGAACGCCGCTGTCTGCGACCACAGGACCGACCGCCTTCCACACGAAGCGCACCGACCATCCCGCGACGTGGAACACCTCGTAGGGGCCGAGCACATCGAGCGCGGTCATGCCCGGGTAGATGACGATGGCGACTTGCATCAAGAACCTCCGCGGCGTGATTGTACGTCGTCGGGACCCGCAATACGCGACACGCGTCCGCGTCTGATGTCCGTCGGGCCCATACGTCCGCATGACGGCCGGGGTACCCATGCGGGCCCGCAGAACGGGCCCTTCCCGTTCACCATTCCCTGAGCGGCACGGGGGTCGGTCGGCAAACTGTGACCAGCACAGCCTCGCTGATCTGGGTAGATGGCCGCGGAGGCACTGAAACCCGTCATGATGACCGACAACGCCAGGGGCGGAAACCCCATCAACATTCTCAAGTGGCAACGCGACCACGTGACGTTCTACGCCGCCGCGGGTCTTGGGGCGTGGGTGCTCATCTCACCCCTTGGCCTCTCGTTCTTGCAGCTGCCGGTGACCCCCATCACCATCGTGGGTGCGGCGATCGGCATCTTCGCATCATTCCGCGCGAACCAGGCCTATGACCGCTGGTGGGAAGGGCGAA
Source organism: Pseudomonadota bacterium (assembly GCA_023954855.1). Classification (GTDB taxonomy): domain Bacteria; phylum Myxococcota_A; class UBA796; order UBA796; genus M1803. The sequence goes on from JAGSGY010000110.1 coordinate 7,279, forward strand.
AGCTGTGGGGTCGCATGATCAACAGCAGCCGGCACTGGTGCGACCAGGCTGTGCAATACGTCGGGCCGAATCGCCAAGAGCTCGCCGACAAGCTGGTGCGTAGGCACATCACCTATGTGCACACACTCCGATGCCTGCTGCGTAAGCAGGACCCCTACGCAGACGCGGACTTCATGCGGTTCGTCGAGGCCGAAGAGCAGGGGCTCAAGGGCAGCACCAACCTCACCCACGCGCTGCTCAACCTGCAGCTGCGCGACGTGACGAAGCTCTCGGACGAAGGCGAGCTCGACGGCCTCAGGCTTCAGTCCATGGACAGCACGCTGATGGACTTCCTGAACATTCAGGGCGGCTGCGAGCGCATCAAGGGCACCCCGCTGCCCAAGGGCTACGGCTTCATCGTGGAGCTGTTGATCAACATCTTCGCGCTGATGCTTCCCTTCTCGCTGGTGCACGAGCTGGGCATGATGGCCATCCCTATGAATGTGCTCGTGTGCCTCGCGTTCGCCCTCATCAGCGAGGCTGGTCGCGTGCTCGAGGATCCATTCAGCCTGTTCTGGAATGGTCTGCCACTCCATGCCCTGTCCATCAAGATCGAGCGCAACCTACGCGAGCGTTTGGGCGACGGCGAGCTGCCTCCGTCGGTTCGCGAGGACCCGGTCGGCGTTCTGATGTAACGATCCGGGCTGCTGGCCCCGTCCGTCGGCGCGAGTCTCGCCGTCAGGTCGTCGAAGTGCAACCGACGAGCGCTGTGTCTCTGGGTCCATACGCGGCGTGTGCCAATGGCGGTCCGCTCTCGTCCGTCTACCGCCTCGAGGCGGCCGGACAGCCAGGCCGTGTGCGGGTGTCGAGGGTCGTTAGGGCGCTTCTGAGTCCGTGCGCCATGCCCGAAGGCATCGAGGTTCGGCAGATACAAGGGCTCCTAGGTGTGCGCCGGCCGACGTCTGGCTAGCCAGAGTGGTCGCCGACAGGAGCTTCCACCACGCCCACCCCTACGTCGGTCTGTCAGCCCGCATTCTCGACCTCGGTGAGCGTGAAGAAGAAGCACATCTCTTCGTCCGTGCGTTCCCCGTACAAGGTCTCTTGCGGCTCATCGTGGATGCGCTCGAAGTTGCTCCGCGAGTTGTTCCAGCCGCACTCCCAGTGAATCTCGTCCCCAGCCTCGAGTTCAGCGGGCTCGTTGAAGAGGTAGTGCAGCTGGTTGTGGAAGTCATAGGCCTCGGCATCGAGCAGGCACTCGTCCTTGCGGTCGCGCTCCACCCACATCCGGTAGCTCCTGCCGAGCACGTGCATGTGCGGGAACACGCCGTAGATGCGCATGGCCGATGGTGCCCGGTAGCTCTCGGAGAAGGTGTAGTTCTCGTCCCCTGCCGGAATGCGGAAGCTCACCGACCCCAGGGTGAGCATGGCCAGCTCCGTCTCCACCGAAGGCGCGGTCCGCATCGCGTAGCCACTGGCATCGCGCAGCCCCACCGTGTCCGGTCCGGACTGGAAGTAGTGCATCTGCACCATCAGCACCTGGTCCGCACCCACGCGAATGCCAGCTCCGTTCTCGAACACCACAGGCTCACTGCCCGGGGCCCAGGCGGTGAGCATGCCGTCGATGGCTCCCATGTCGTCATCCAGACAGTCCACACCGTTCGCGAAGTCGAAGTTTGCCGGCAGAGAGTCTCGATCCACCGCTCCGACCACCATGTGATGAAGAATGGGGCTCTGGTCGATGATGGGCTGCAGCGCGGTGACGAAGAAGTCCTCGCTGCGACCGTGCTCGAGCGCGAAGCATCGGTACTCGTTGCCGGAATTGGCCTCGTCGGCGTACGTCGGGGTGTACGCCGGAATCCGCACCTCGAGATCCGTGTCCGCAAGCACTCCGGGCTCCGACACCTCCGCAGAGACAGCATCGGCTGGGTCGCCAAGGGCGAAGTCTCGGCGAGCCCATTGGGTGAGCGTGGCGATCTCCCGTCGATCGAGGGTCAAGCGTTCAGAGCCCTGAAAGTCGCGACACCCGGGATCGGTGGTCGGCGGAGGCATGACTCCCTGCTCGGCGTGGAGGACGGCCCGATCGGCGACGGCGAGCACGGTCTCGACATCTCGAAGGTCGAAGGGCCCTGTGCCCTCAGGTGTGTGGCAACGAATGCAGTGTTCCTCGAGAATGGGCTGCACGTGCTCGTAGTAGTTGGCATCGCGCGGAGCACCGCAGCCCGCCAGCAAGACCAGGACAAGCGCGCGGCTCATCGTCCCACCTCGACCGAGCCTTGCACATCCACCGTCGCCACCGAGGGATGAAACGCCGTATCGTCACTCACGAGCGTCAGCTGCGGATCGTAGGCCGCGTCGAGGGATAGCGAGTAGGCGGCCACATCTCCGAAGCCGTCGCCATCTCCGTCCGCGGCGGTGCACTGGTCGTAGCTATAGGCCACGAGCTCGTAGACGCCGTCTTGTTCGGGCACAAACTTGCCGCCGGGGCACTTGTAGTCCAGCGGCCGAAAGCTGCACTGGAAGGCGTCGTCGGACCCTCCGATGGTGCATCCGCTCGGGTCGTTGATGTAGTACACGGCATCGAAGGCCGACCCCGCTGCCACAGTGTCCATCGCGATTTTCACCGGATCTCCAGCCCGGCCTTCGAAGGTCCACACGTCCGCTACGAGTCCGTCGCAGGAAAGCTCGTTGGTGGCGCGATGGTCGCCCTCCGAGCGGTTGCCGTCGAAGCTGCCCCCATCCCACGCATCGCAGGTCTCCAGCAGTACGGAGTCGCCGTAGCCCTCGGTGCGGGTCGCCGACCAACTAAGCTCGGACTCCCCATCCCAAGACACCGTGGTGTTCGGCTCTGCCTCGCCTGCGAGTGCCACCGCCATCGCCCGGGTGCCCTCGTAGTTGCCCACGACCATCAACGCCTCATCCACCGGGTTTCCATCGAAATCGGTGGCCGCCTCGGCCCAACCCAGGCCCACGTCGGTCGCGAGCTCGTCGTCGAAGTAGGTCCAGACCGATGGCAGCACGCACGCGTCACTGCTGCGGTCCTCGATCACGACCGGGTCCACGTGAAAGGCGAACTCGCACCCGTTGCAGCTCGCGGAGTAAGGGCGGCCGACGAGCTCGAGGTCGACATCGCAAATGACCTCACCGTCATCGAGTACTTGGCGGTAGTTCAGTTCCCCGTTCAAGGTGCGATAGCCGTTGAAGTCGGTCACCTCGCCTCCGCAGGCGAGCAAAGCGAGGAGGGGCAGGTGGCGCATGAGGACTCCCAGAGTGGTTCGGTCCTATGGACACCGGCGCGATGGAATAGCGTCACCGCTCGATCGTTCTCTGGTCACACACGTCGAAGAGATCCGCCCGTCGCCGGTTCGCAGACCCGCTATGCGCTCGCCGATCTGCAGCATGGCGCAGCACGAAGTGAGGCTCTACGATGTCACTCCGGAGTCGTGTCCGGTGCGCCACGCCTCAGGGCCACCACTCGCAGGGGCTTGCCGCTCGACCCACTCGTGATGACCTCGTCGTGCAGCCACTCGGCTCCAGCTTGCCTCGCCGCCTGCCGCAGCTGGTCCTCGTCGACGTGGGCGTAGAGGCGCCCGTCGCCATCGCGCTGTTCGCCGTCGGGCGTGTCCGGCCTCCACGTCAGCAAGAGCGCGCCCTCGGGGGCCAGGTGGCGAAGCAGTGCTGTGACGGCGTGTGGATGGACCTCGCGGGCCAGGTGCATGATCACGTTGCGGCACAGGATGTTCGAGAAGCGTCTGTCCAGGTGGAGTTCGGGCAAGCTTCCAGACGAGAAACGCCTGCTTGGGTACGTCTGCCGAGCCAAGCCCAACAGCGTCGAGGAGACCTCGACGCCCTCGGCTGGAAAGTCGTGCTCGCAGAGCCAGGCGACGTCGCGCCCGATGCCAGAACCGACATCGAGGGTGGGCTTTCCCGGGGTGAAGAATCGGCGCACGAGGGCGTGTGTGTTCGTGCGGTCGGCTTGGAGCCAGCGCGAAGCATACGTCTCGGCGTGGTCGTCGTAGGCCCGTCGGGTCTTTGGGTCCATGCCCCATCGTATTCGGGAAGGTCCTTCACCTCGTCGCGTATTCGGCCCATCCGCGAGAAAAGGACCACCCGGGTGTCTCAGTACTCAATGCGTCGGGGAGGGTCAGCCGCCCAAGTCCCACCGTTCAGCAGTCATCATTGTTCCCCCAGATCATCCCGTCGTCCTCGTACGTGATTCGGGCGAGAAGCGCCTCCACGTAGCTGTCACAGAGCATGGGGTTGCCCCCCATGCTGACGTGTCCGGCCACCGTCGTCAGAGCGGAGAGACCGGCTATCGATTCAAGAGCGTCGTTGGACGAGACGCGCATCGGGCCGTTGACGCGCTGAACCCCTGCCAGCCCGTCCAGGTGTGGGAGGCTCGCATTGCCGCCGATGTTCAATCCGAAGCCCGCGCTGTCCGGTTCGCCACCGACCTCAATGAGGCCAGAGAGGCCGTCGATGTCACGGAGGGCGTTGTTGTCGCTCACCTCCAGTGCCGCCCGTAGTTCTACGACACCCGAGAGTCCGTCCAAGTCCCAAAGGGAACCATTGTCGCGAATGCTGACCGTGCTGTGGCCCCTTGCCCCAAGCCGATCGACGTAGTAGCCCTGACCGATCGACCGTACATTGGAGAGGCCATCGATGTGAACGAGCGCCTCGGAGTCCAGGATACTCAGCGAGCCGCCGATGGATGAGAGGGCAAGCAGACCGTCGAGATCGGTCAGGCTCGGGCCACCCCGAACGGTGAGGTCGCCGGAAATGACCTCGCAATGCCCGATGCGCCTCACGTCCGCGGGAGAACTCACCCAGGGGTCCTCGCACGCCGCGCCGCATCCGAGGAGCCCAAGGAGCAACACCAGCAGTGAGCCGGAAGTGCATGACGGAAGAGATTGGGTCATAGGTACCTGCCATTCGGGGAGAACTAGGTGGGTCTCGCCTAGGGACAAGCAATCTTCATGCCAGGCTTCAAGGGCTGGCGACACCACGTGTCTGGGGCCGTGGTCGCGCGTTTGGCCAGCCGCTGAGTCGTCGGTGGTGGACTCAGTGTCGCCGTCTGTTGTCGGTCCTACGGCACGAGCAGCGTCCCGCTCGCCAGCTCTTCCATTGCGCAGTCGACTTGTCTAACGGTCTCGGCTTTGACAGGCAGTGCCGTCAACCAGGGCACTCCACCCACAGATTTCAGCCCGCGACGTCCATCGGGCGAACTCGCCCGGAGCAACCGTGGACCCCAGAGGCCACTCCTCTTCCGCTAGATACTGGGCCAGTGCCTCGATCAACCCATCGGGGCTTCGAGACGGCGCTAGCAGGCGCGCCAAGGCAAATGCCGCAGCATCGCCTCGCTCGGCCACCCGACTCGCCATCGCAAACCCGCCGTCCTGGTGTCGCACCTCCACGGTTGAATGGGCGAGCAATCGGAAGTCGTGGACATCATTCAGCCGGCCAGGAAACAGGGTTTCGCTGCGCCTCAAGAGCTCCGTGAAGCGTGCAGCAAAGGCCCTTACCTGCACGGCGGATACGTCGTCGCCCCAGAACGTGATTTGCGATGTCTCTACGCAGGGAGATTCTGCGGGGACAGCTCCTCGAACCAGGACCCAACTGCGGGACGGACGCTGGTCCAACCCCGTTCGCAAGGGTCCTCGCCAAGGTTCAACGCTCACATGTTCTCCCTCCCGGAGGGTGACGCGGTCGCCCGCAACGACGACAAGCTCAGACCTGTGAACAGAGCCCGCCTCGAGCATCACCCTCGATGCACCCCATGCCTCAGCGACACACATCGACTTGCGGAGCGCCCGCGCGCCATCCGGCGCCGAAGCGCCGTCGACAATCCCATTGTCATCGGAGTCTGCGAGGTCCGCCCGCGTTCCCGACGCTCGCTCCTCCGAGGAAAGAAGTCCGTCTCCATCGGCATCATGGACTACCGCGGCCTGTTCACTCGCGGAACCAGACGAGAATGCCAGGGCGGCTAGCCGGGCAGTGTCCGAGCCCATCAGCAGTTGCCTTTCGAGCTCTGACCAATGGGGCGCGGATCCTCTGAGAGCAGCTGCTCCGAGCTCTATTTCGATCAGGCGCAGCAGTCTCCACGACGCCAGGTACGCCGATGACGTGCGCGGATCCGCCTGGTCCAATGAGTCCCATTCCCGAAGGTTTGGGATGTCACCTACGGCACCGCCAGGGTCGTATCGCCCTCTGAGGCCCGTCTGTAGGAGTGCACACTGAGCAAGCCAGCTCGCGTATCCCTCGCCAAGAAATGGAGGACCGACGGCCGGCCAGTTGTGGGCGAGCTCGTGAGCAAGCAGCGCGTCATCTTCGACGCTAACCACGGCGACGTGGACGTCCGCGGCGCCCACCGCAATGCCTCCCAAGCTGAGATCTGGCACGACGAGAATCTCGAACGTCGCCTTCTCGCCCTCAAACTGGGCGCACCCTGACAAGGCCTCCCACAACCTGTCCGCCGTTGTCGCAGCCTGCGCCACACCGGACATCAGTAGAGAAAGGGTAAGCGAGGCGGAGAGCAGTGCCGGCCGAATAGGCATCATGCCCCTCCATACCCCGTGACGAAGCCCCGACGACCGGTGGGCGACGTGCGGGAGAATGCCTCAGGACCCTTCGCTGTGCACTGTCGCCGTCCGTTGCCGTGGCGTCGTTGATTGTGTCAGGCGCCGTCCAGCTGTGCCTGCCGAGCTGCAGGCTCAGGCCTCCTCACCATTGGCACAGGCCTCGCTTTAGGAGTGCAGGAGGTGCTCCGTGCGAACCATTCAGAACCTGCTCTGCCTTTCAGTGCTCTACACGCCAGGCGCTCTTGCCGCCGAAAGTTTGGTAGCCGATGCATCTCTCGAACGGGCGATCGACGCACTCGGTGAAGGGGCTCAAGTGACCGTGGTGCTTGAGGGAGAAGAGACCGCACTCACCGCGGCGCGGTTGGTACTCGGGACCGCCTTCCTCTTCGCGCTTGCGGGATGGTCGGGCCCCTTCTGAAGTCTCCCTATGCGCGACACACGCCACCTGCCCTAGCTAGGACCATTGATTCACGAGTCCGGCGGTCCGAAGAACGGGTTCGCGGGATCGGACGACCGCACAACTCGGTCACGCAAGCGAGGCTACCGAACCGGCATCACGCCTTGTTCATTCACTGGTAGGGTGACCTTCTCTCGTGCACTGGGTGTCTTGCGATGAAGCGTCTGAAGTTGTTGCTGAAGTTCGTCGCGGCGACGTTGGGCGTGGCCCTCGCCATCGCCACCGTTTTCTTGGTCCCCACAATATGGGGAAAGCCCTGGTCGTACGAGCACTTCACCCTTCGGGTCCTGGTGGGTGAGTTCATGCACTCCCCTCAGCTTCGCGGTCGACTTGGGGTCGGCGTCCCCTTTACGTCGCAGAGCGCCCTCGACGACCTCAGCCCGGCCGCGCACCAAGCCACGATGAAGAGGTATGACGACGCCATCGCCATGCAGGAACGGTACGCGCGTCCAGAAGGCGAGGTGGATGCCCTCTCCTACGACGTTTTTGGGGTCTTCCTGCGCGACACTCGCGCCGCGAACGGGATCTCCCCCTACACGATCACCCATCTGCTGGGACCGCATGTGCAAGTGCCCGAGTTCCTGATTCAGTACCATGCCGTGGAGGATGCGGAATCGGCTGAGTCCTACTTGCAGCGTCTCTCGAACGTTCCAGGCGCATTGCAGGGGGCGGTCGAATTCGCAAGGTATCGGGCGGAGAGCGGCTACGTGGCGCCCACATTCATCCTAGACAGGATCGTCGCGGATGCCACGGCGTTCGCCGAGCCCACCGCCGCGGACAACCCGCTGGTGACCGAGTTTGCACAAAAGCTCACCACGAGCGGCGTGGAGGATGCCCCCGCCTACGTGGCACAGGCGGAGCGTATCGTGGAGGCCGAGGTCTACCCGGCGTTTGCAGACTA
>JAGSGY010000109.1 GCA_023954855.1 Pseudomonadota bacterium
AAAGCAGGCCAGACGCTCTCTTCGACAACGTCCGCGTGGCGACGATGGACTGAGCCCCCGTTTCCGGAAGACCGTCGCGCAAACGCCGCCGTTCAGCGATGGCAGGCGTCAGCGGCCAGAGCGCGATGATCGAGGAGCGGTTGGGCGTGGAGGTCGTCGACCTCCGAGAGGAGCCCTGCCTCTGAGTGAGTGGCTCGTGTCCATCGATCGGCAACCGCTCTGATGGCCCGTGGCGGGTGAGGCACGAGCGTTGGCGACTCGAAGGTGCCCGGGTCGTCATCACCTCCCGCAAAGAAGAAAAGGCGCTCGCCGCCCGGGCCTACTGGAAAATGACGCCCTCCAGGAGCTCCACCTCGGCCTGGCGCTGGGGGCTCGGAAAGCGCAGCCAGTAGTCCTCGCACAGGGCCAGCGCGGCCTCCTTGCGGCCGATGCAGGCTAGTTCGCCACCTCGTAGGCGGTCTCTCGGTCGCGAACTTGCGCGGCCTCCACGCTCCCTCCCGCAAAGGTGGGGTCCAGTGCGCCCGTGCGCACCCGATCGAAGGCGACGGTCACATCACAGGGCTCGCTGCCGGTCGTCCACGCGGCATTGTCCACGTCGAAGACGTACGAGCCGGTGTCGGGCACCTCGACTGGAAACAGGGGCTCTTCGACCAGTTCGAGGCATGCGGAGGCGATGTCGATGCGCATCGTGGTGTCCGGATCGACGTAGGTGGTCCAGGTGAGCTCGGCCTGTTCTCCCGCCCGCAACACGTCGGGCACGCTTGGCGTGAACGCCGGGGGCAGGCGAACCTCGCTCTGGGGGGCACTCGTGTTCTCGGGCTCCCGTGTCAGGCCGATTCGGAACTCCTCGCCGTACTCGGTCACCGGGAGGCGCACCTCATAGCTGGCGAACGGTCCCGTGGTCCGCTCCGCTTCGTAGTCTGTGTCGATCGGCTCGCCGTCCTCGTAGTCACGCGCCCTCACAACGACGACGTCGCCTTCGCCGAGGGCGACGTTCTCCGGGGACTGAGACCCTCCGAGCGCGGCAGCAAAGGCCACGGTCAGCTTCGTGCGGGGAAGGGCACCACCCGGGCGCTGGACCACTACGTCAGCGAAGAGGTTCTCGGTGGGTACCTCGGAGCCATCCGTTGGCTTGCATGCGATCAGGGTGAGAACGAGGGCGATGTGGGATGGGTTGGGCATCGAGGGACGTCGGCCTCTTGGTGGGAACGGGTCGCCATACTAGCGCATTGGCCTCCGCCGATGAAGTCTGTCTGGGGTTCTGCGGCTCGCGTGCTTCGATGTAGAATCTTCGGATTGGGGTCCCGTGAGCGTAGGGTGGGAGAAGGCCGCAGCGAGCCATGAAAGAGTGGTTGGGGCATCGAAGCTGGTGCGGCATAGCGCCCGGTGAGTTTCTGGCGCTCGTGAGGTTGGTGCTGCGCTGGGCTTGCGTTCATGCGCGAAGCACGGGCTGGTGGTTCGGCGCGGAAGTCTGTACGATCTCGGCCCACGTCCACATATGCGGATCGGTGCGAGGCGACTCGCCTTCCCGCGACGCTCGTGAGGGCACCAAACTTCGCCCGGAGCCTCGTGCCGATGATCCTGCTGACTGCTCTCGCTCTCGCTCTCGCCTGCGCCGAGCCACCTCCCGATCCGGTGTTGGGCGGCGGTTCGGGGGCTGAAGCTGTCGACATTGCTCCGACGGACGCGGAAGCCTCGGGGTTAGGAGACGAGCAAGTGGTGATGGAACCTCGACTCGTCCCGTTCGAGGAACTCTTGGCCGTCGACGACCACTCTTGGTGGGCGGGCTGCGAGGCACACGAGATCCCTCGCCCCTACGCACAGCTGGTGGTCCTCGACTGTCCGGATGTCAAGCTCGCGCGTGTGGTGGCACCGGCTGCCGGTGGCGACGTGGAGCAGCTGCTGGCCCAGATGACTCGCCAGGCCGAGCCGGATGGGGAGGGAACCAGGATCGAGCTTCAGAACGGCGAGCGGACGTTGCCAGCGGTCCTGTACGGAGCTGGCCGGAAGAAGGCGTTCGGGTTGATCGTGGCCGATGTTGGGGCGCAGTTCAGCCAGGGAGCTTGGTGCTTGGGCGCGACGGCGAGCGCGAAGCGGCGGGCGTGGTGTTCGCGGGCGCTCGTCGAGCTGCTGCACACCCAGTCGGATGCGCCGCCTCCGGAACCAGCCGATCAGTTCATTCAGCTGATCCCCGACGAACCTTGAGTGACCGGAGACAGTCATGAGTCGCAGTCCGCACACATCGCATCGTCTCTCGGTCTCGCTCACGTTGCTGGTCGCGCTTTCACTGCTGCCCGAGGTCGGCTGTGTGCTTCGAACTGGAGGGCGTCCAGCGAGCGGCACGTTTGCCTTGGAGGCGCAGGGGTTTGATCGCGAGGTGCTGGAGCGAGCCCAGGCATGGGTACAGACCGAGCCTGACAAGGCACTCTGCGACGCCCTCTGCGAGCTGCAGGCACCGGGTGACAAGAAGGGGGTCGACACGTGCTCCCATGTACTACACGAGCAGACTGACAAGGGTCGGGTGGTCGGAGAGTTGAGCTGCACTGGATGGTGGGGCACCCTGGCGACCGGACGTCGTCCGCAGGGGTGGCGAGCGCCGCGCATCGAGCAGGTCGATGCCTTGGGGGCGCTGCTGTCGCGCATGGCTCATGAAGAACACGCCGCGGCGCAGGCCTTCACGCAACTCGCCGGTCAGCTTCGTCGGTGGGGGGCCCCGGAGGCGTGCGTGGCGCGTTGTGAGAGCGCCGCGCAAGATGAGAGAGCGCACGCGCGTATCGTCGTCGACATGCTCGCCGAACGGGGGCTGGACGTCGTGTTGGTGGACCAGGCGCCTGTGTACACCGGGCTGCTTGAGGCGGCGCGCAACAACGTCATCGAGGGATGCGCGAACGAAACCGCGTCTGCGTTGTTCGCGCAGGTTCTCGCCATCCGCGCGCCGTCCGTCGCGCTTCGCACCGGCTTCGCTCGCATCGCCCGAGACGAAATGCGGCATGCGGAACTCTCGTGGGATCTGCATCGTTGGTTTGTCGGACAGGTGGGCGAGCTCGAAGCGGCTGCTCTCGAGGGGCTTCTTCGTGCGGCGGTGGCGGACATTCCCGAGATCTTTGCTCGAGAGTGTGCCCGTTTGCCTGACGGCTTTGGGTACGTGGATGGGCTCGGCCTCGGTGGCGTTCTCTCGTCGGCGCTGTTGGCGGCCTAGGCGGTTCCCAGGTGGCGCGCGACCTCGTGTGGAAGCTGCGCCAGGGTCGCGGAGTTTAGGTGTGGGTGTGCTAGTTTCAGGCTTTCGCGGAGAGCGTGGATGAGAACAGTTCTGGGGTTCGGGATTCTCCTTGGCCTGGCCGGCCACGCGAAGGCCGCTCCAGGTCTACCCTCGATCGATGAGCCCTTGCGGACGGGTTCAGAGGCCCCGGCGGACACGGCGGTGGTCATTGGAGTGGAGGACTACGCCTTTGTCCAGGACGTGCCCTACGCTCAGCGAGACGCGGCAAGTGTGTACGATCTGCTCGTCTACACCGTGGGTGTTCCGTCGTCGCGGGTGCAGCTGTTCGATCACGGCGCGAGCAAGGAGCAGATCCTTGAAGCGGTCGGGAGAGCGGGTGAGAACGTCGGTGTCGGTGGAAGCGTCTGGGTGTACTTCGCGGGTCACGGGGCGGCAGATCCATCCACCGGCGGTCGAATGCTGCTCGGCGATGATGTGAAGCGCGACGCCACGGCATTTGCGTCGCGCGGGGTGCTGGTGGAGGACCTGACCGCGTTGGCGTCCGCTCGGGGCGGTGCGGTGAATCTCATCGTCGATGCCTGTTATTCGGGTGTGGGCCGGGAGGGGCAAGAGTTGGTGTCTGGGACTCGGCTGCTGGTGCCGGAGTACGCCGTGGCGTCGAAGCCCGGCGTGCTCGAGTGGAGTGCTGCGAGCGGGGACCAGCTCTCCGGGCCCTTGCACACGGCTAGACACGGTGCATTTACGTACCTGGCGGTCGGGGCTCTTCGCGGATGGGCAGACGGCCAGCGGGACGGCGTCGTGGATGGCGTCGTCACGGCCGAGGAAGCGCACCTCTACGTGCGCGAGGGGCTGGAGTCGCTGCAGATCCACGATCAGACACCCGTGCTCGTGACGGAGCAGCGTGTGGGGCGACGACTCGTCGGGGGGGATGCCCTCGAGCCGAGGCCGGAGCTTATGCGACCCATCGAGGTCGACGCGCCAGCGACTCGAGCACAGGGCGGCTCCACAGGTGGACCCATTGCGAGCGGAGCGCCGGTCGACCCGTCGGCGTGTCGCTGTGACGGCAGGCTCTTGGTGCCGTCGGATACGGAAGTCGGGGAACTCAGCAAGTCTACACGGCAGAGGCTTCTCGAGTCTGCGCGGGGCCATGTCTCCTCCAGTGAGTGGAGTGAGTGGGGACTGCCGAAGAAGGTGGGCCGACCGGTCAGCGGACCGCGGTGTCCCGGCAAGGAATGGGTCACCCGCCCAGAGTTCAGGTCTTCGCGTGTGACTGAGCTGACACCGGCCTGTTCGACGGGTCGCGCCTCCTATTCGGCCTGTGAACTGGCCTGTGAGCGTCCGAATGTCTGTTTGATCGAAAGCACTCGAGACGGCCCATCGTCGGAACGCATCGAGAGGTATGCGCTCGTGTTTCGAGTGTCCACCCTGCATTGTGTACCGCGATGAGGCCACGGAGGATGGCAATGACGTGGAGATTCGCAGCTCTTCTACCGCCGCTGTGGCTGGCGGGACCCGCGACAGCTCAGACTGTGGCCATCGACACGCCGACGCAGGGGGTCGCGCTCCCGTCCACTGCGGTGGGCTCGGTGACGGTGAACGCGCTGGGCAAGCGGACAAGAGGCCTGTTCAAGCATCACAATGGTGTGGTCTACGTGCGCCTGGTGAACACCTCAGCCGTCCCGTCGACGCGGACCTCTGGTCAGCTGCTGTTCTCTCCGCTTCAGGATCAAGCGGACGACCCACCGAGCATCGTCGACTTCGACCTGCCCGACGACGGACAGGGCATTGCCCTCGTCATCGAGCCGCTCGAGCCGGGGGAGTCCCGTGACATGGGCTTGGTCCACCGGGGCCGCACCTTCGATTTCGGTGGTGGCGACTTTCACTGGTTCCGAGAGACTGACCTGACCGAGATGCGGATTGCGTTCGTTCCGGAAGCCGCCCAGCCCGCGGAGACCTCCCCATGATCGTGGCCCTGCTATGCCTACTCACGGCGCCGTCGCTCGCGCAGTCCGCGCCCTCGGCCCCCTCCGAATCTCAGGTCTCGGCGCTGTATGTGCAGGCCTCGCAGCTGAAGGTGCGCGACGAGCCCGGCGGACAAGTACTCGGAAAGCTGCCCATCAACACCGCGGTCCGGGTCTTGACGGAGCGGGGGGACCATGTCGCGATCGAGGGGCCCGACGGTCTCGAGGGCTGGGTTCTGTTCGAGTTTCTGTCCACGGAGCCGCTGACGGTGGCCTACGCCGTGGGTCAAGCCGAGTCCACCGAAGACCCTGCAGAGCGACGAAAGTGGGCCGAACGCGCCGTGGCGGTCGACCCGCGCGACCCGAAGGCCCTCGGGTTGCTCGCCGCCACCCATGAGGCAGCGGGCAACCACGAGACATCGGACCAGCTGCGGGAGCGGCTCGTGTGGCCCGACGACATCCTCGTGGCTGGCGTTCCCAAGGGGGGGCAGCCGTCTCTCGCAGATACCGATGGCGATGGGCTTGCGGACTGGCTCGAGAGGCAGGTGCTGTACACGGACCACGAGAACGCCCAGGACCCGGGAGGGTCTGCCGAAGAACTGGCGCGTGTCGAAGGGATCGACCTCGACGCGGCGCCACCGCTTCAGCTCCAGTGGACATGGGCGCACAGTTGGGATGCCCCGGCTTGGATGTCCAGCTTTCGGCCAGATGCAAGCGTGCCGAAGAAGGTGCTGCGTAGGTTGGGTATCGCACCCGGCGACAGCCTCTGGGTGCTTCCCCGACACGGGCCCGCTGTACAGGGTACGGTGCGAGAGGTGCTTTTCAGAGAGCTCTCGTCGTGTGGAGAGGTGAACGGCGTGGTCCTGCAGGTCGACGCCACCCTCGCAGAGGGCGATCACCCGGTGGCCTTTACCAAGGCCGCCCCACCGAAGAGCTGGTCGGCCGCCGCGCCGAGCTTGGCGAGCGATGTGGCGTCGGCGGTGAGCTTCCGTGACATCAATGGCGACGGGGTCCGTGAGACGGTGCACGAGGCAGGGTGCGACATGCGCATCGTAGCGGGCGACGACACCGATGTGGCCGTCGCGGGATCGACGTGCTGTGATTCCTAGGTCCACGTCGTCAGTTCGTCTGCGTGATGGCCGCACTCCGACTGCGGGCCGATAACGATGGGGTATCAGCGGGCCTTCGACCGCTTGGACCACGCCGGAAAGCGCTGGCTCGTTCTCGACTGGGATCACGAAGGTGGCATCCAACCACCAGCCGATGATGAACGGGTGCCGTCAGACGCCGAGCTTGGAATCGAGTGCTACCGCACCACAGACTTCGACGGCGGAGTGCGCCAGTACCTGTACCGCCTCGACGGGGCGGGGGAGCTGCGCCGCGTCGAACTCTGGGACCGGGGAGTGCTGCACGGAGAAGATCTCGGCGACCTGCAGCAGCGCCGACGGCTCGAGCTTCCACTCGATCTCCCACGTCGCGTCACAGCCCATCTACACATTCGAGAGGCCGTGACGGATGAATCCTCTCCGGAGACGCGCACCCTGGTGCTGCGGGCAGGGCAGCTCGTGCAGGAGCACCCAGGGCACGTGTTGTCGCCGTGGACCGAGGCTGTCCGCGATTCGTTCGAGCGACGAAACACGCATATGGCGTCGCTTCTCGCCGTTGTGAGTCTTGCCGTCGTCGCCTTTCTCCTGGCCGGCGTCGTTGGGTGCTGCGCCGCGGTCGGTGCAGCGTGGTGACGCCAACCCCCCGGGCGATCGACGAGGGCCGGCGCGGTGACCTTCACGAGTGTCGGGCTTGCATGCCCAAGACCGCTCTGCTCGAGCCGCTCAAGGAGCCATCGCATCTCCGAAATGACCTCCGGAGTTCGAAGACCGTCCAAGAGCGGGAGCCATTTGGGGCCGGCCACGAACTCCTGGTGTTGATTAAACGTCAGGAGTTCCGTCGTTCTGGGGCCCGGCATCCAGTAGGGAGAGGTGCCGCGGGCGAGTGGATTCGGCGATCCGGTCGACCATGACGTCGAGGGCCCGGTCCGTGCTGGCGTCTGGTCGACGGGCACATTGTACTGGCATCCCGAGAACCGTGACCATGTCTTCATGGTGGTGGGTAGGCGCTGGGCTAACCATGTTCGAGCTGCACACCAGCAACAGTTGCGCCTTCAGCCTTTGACGCGAGCAACTATCGTGTCGTAAGAGCTCACCCACCGTACGGAGCGCTCGTGATCCACATGCTGCTGGCGGCCGCGTTGGCTGCGCCCCCCACCCTGACCATCCACACCGAGGACGTCACCCGGTTCTACGAGGCCCTGGAGCAGGCAGAGACGCTGGGCACCCGCCGGGCGCTTCGAGACCACTACCTGAAGCCGGGCACACCGGGGCTCGCGGCCTTCTCCCGCCGCGAGTTCCGGCTGCGATCGCTGGCCTCCCAGGTCGATGCCTCGCGCGCCTACTACGACCACCTGCAGACGCAGTTCGCGGACTGGCCCGCGATCGAGCCGCAGGTGCAGGACGTGTGGGACCGGTTCGTCGCGCACTACCCGGATGCCCGGTCGTCAGAGGTGACGATCGTGGTCGGCCGGTTCACCAGCGGGGGGTTCATCGCCGACCCGGGCGTGCTGGTCGGGTTGGAGCTGTTCGGCCGCACACCCGATCTGGACACCTCCCGCTGGCCCCAGTGGCTGAAGGACGGGATGCTGCCGATGTCGGAGCTCGAGCCGCTCATCGTGCACGAGCTGGTGCACTGGCAGCAAGTGGACGTGGCGCCGGATGGCACCGCGCGGGGCTTCCACGGCGGGCAGGACCGCCTGGCCCAGGTGATTCGGGAGGGGGCCGCCGACTTCGTGGCCGAGATGCTGTGCGGCCGGCACACGAACCCAGTGCAGAAGGCCTACGGGCTGGAGCACGAGGCCGCGCTGTGGGCCGAGTTTCACCCCGAGCGGCATGCGCGTGGCGCGGGACGGTGGCTGTACGCGAAGAGTCCTGACCCCGAAGTGCCGAAGGATCTCGGCTACTTCATCGGGTACCGCATCGTGCAGGCCTACTACGCGCAGGCGGAGGACCCGCAGCAGGCGCTCCGCGAGATCCTCTCCTTCGACGACGCCGAGCAGCTGCTGATCGACAGCGGGTACTCCCCGACCTGATTGCTCGAGCCAACTCGGCCCGAGTCGCGTCGACCCGGTCGTCGCGCAACCGCTGCCAGCGCGGCGCGGAGCTGAAGACGGAGCTCGTGAACAACGCGCTCACCCAGCTCGGAGATGCGGCGAAGCTGTACCTCACGGCCCAGACCGGTCTTCCTCCCGACCTGATTGACCTGATGCAAGAGCTCGGCGAGCACGACGAGCTCATCGCAGCACTCCGTGACCCCCGGGTCCGCACGCTGATGAAGGACAGGGAGACCGTCCGAGGACTGGCCGCGTTCATCCAGCAGGCGGCTGAGTCCGCAGTAGGGCCGCAAGTGCCCGCGCCCGATGCCCCCGTCCACGACGGACCCACCGCCTAGCAGCCCGCGGGTCGCCAGGTCGGCCCACTCACCCATGACTGCGTCGGAGTCCCGACGCGACAGGAGACATCCATGTCCAATCCCAAGCGCACTCGTGCGCCCGCTCCCGTCACCCTGGCCGAGGCCTTCTACGGCGAGTGCTTCGATGTTCGCTCGGAGTCCGAGCGCGATGAAGCCGCCGGCGACTGGTTCGGCTCGTCCGCCGCCGACCAGCGCTACGTACTCGGTCACCTGCTGTATCTGAACCTGCTCGCCCTCGAGGGCCTGCGTCGTGTGGGCATCGACCTACGCGATCAGGCCGATGACTTCGGGACGATGCTGGAGACCGAGCTGGAGGAGGCCCGGGCCGAGACGGCGGCGTCAGACGTGCAGGACATCCCGGAGTTGCCCAGTGATGCCATCGAGCCCGTGGATGCCCCGGATAAGCTCTCTCCAAGAGCGAAATGACCTTTCTCGCAGAGCGGATTCTGACCGGCGACACCACGCGAGTCTTTGTCGTCGTCAACTTCATGGACCAGGTCCGAAGTACGTCCGAGCGCAACTCCTTGGAGCGCGCCGTGACCGACCGGCTTGGGCGACTCAGACTATCGGCCGAGCCTCACTACATCTCCGCAGACCAGGCGTTCTGGGCCATCGATGCCATGAAAGAGGTCATGGGCAGGGACCCAGACCCCACCGACATTGACGAGCTCCATGACTCGGGAGTACCCGCGCTCCAGGAAGCCATCGCGCGTTTTCTGACCACGGACCGGCAGGGGCTCGAACTCGAGCGACAGCAACGGGCACTCAAGAAGCTGGCGGATGATCTTCGCCACCGTCTCAAGAGCCGGGCCCGTGCCCTCCAGCTAGACGAAGAACGTGTGCGACGTCAGGCCGAACGCCTCAATCAACTCGCCACTCTGGTGAAGGGGGAAGGACAGGGAATCCTCGACAAGGTCGAACAACGCCTGGACTTCAAGGAGGGCGAGCGATGGATGCTCGCGATTGTGACCGGGGTCACGGGGGTCTGTAGGCGCCCGGGTGCCGGTGTGCGGGCCGCTGCCTCCAGAGCATCTATTCCGACCCGATGAAGTTCGTTGGGTCGGGGATGTCGCGGGCGCACACGAAGTGAGCCTCGAAGTCGTTGGGGTATCGGGTACCCGCGTCGCTTGGAAGGCCGAGACAGGGGCGGTCGTCGTGTTGGGCCGTTCGACGCGGCGTGCGCCATCCGCATCCTAGAGGTCGAACCACACAGGGGGCTTCAACAGCGCACCCTTGAAGCCAAACTGTAGGCCACTGGCGTCGTCTGGGACCTGAAAGCACACCTCACCGCTCTCTTCCTGTGCCGGATTGAGCTGCTTGAGCCCTGAGAGACCAGACGCCCCCAGCGCGAACTGGCACTCCGGCGTAGGGGCGTAGGTGCGGTCCTCGTCGTCCCGGAGCGAGAACCGGCCGACCAGATTGACAGCGTCCGTGTGGTCGTTGCGCACAGTGAGCTCGACCAGCTGAAGCGCGCTGCCGTCGGGCGCCTCGTGGGAAATGAGCTTGTTTCCGACCGACTGACGCTGCCGCTCGTCGGTGACGGTGACGGCAAAGGTCTCCACCATCACCTGGTCGTCCATGGCGTGGGATGCCTCTACGGTCGCAGCCGACTTGGCGCCCCCCTGCCCCCCGCAGGCGAGGGTGAACAGCGTGAGCAGAGCGAGGCTCAGGGCAAGGCTGGCAGTCTTGTGCATGAGCGACCCTACCGCCTCGGGGGAGACCACGCCACGACGTCGACCCGCGTCCGTGTCGGTGGGCCGCCTCCTGGGACCAAGCGCCGAGACGGGCACGGACGAGGTTGGCGACACGAGCGTCGGAGACCCCAGGGCATCTGTAAGGCTCGCCTAGAAGGTGCAGGCCAGTCCACTCACCCAGGGGTTCTGAGCCAGGGGCACACTTCGGCGGTTCTTCCACAACTCGCACTGCGCAGGCTCTTCCACGAGCAGCACACCGGTGTCGAACGAGTCTGCCGGGTCCTCGGTCGCGATGATCGACATGCAGGTGTTGCCATGCACCGCTTGGGCCGTGCTTCCGTCGGTCGCGCCAAAGGTCGTATGAACCTCTTGATAGGGAACCACCTCCATGCCGGAGTAGTAGCGCCAGATCCCAGAGGCCCATCCTGCCGAGGATAGTTCGGCGGCCGAGAGCGAGGCGTAGACGCTCGCGGCACCGTGGGGCACGTCCTGAGCGATGACCTGCTCCTGTGCGACCGGTGGGTCCACGGACTCGAAGGTCACCGTAAGGCTGTCGACGCCCGGGCTTAGGTTCACGACCCGAAAGCTCGCGGAGCCATCGATGGGCGCCGTACAATCGGTTTCGAGGCTGTGTGCTTCACGGAGCTGGTCGATGAAGACCAGGCTGCGACTGCCGTTCGACGCGGCTTCGGGCATCTGAACCCGCTGGGTGGTGGGCGTACCAAAGCTATCGGCCTCGGCACAGTTCGGAGAGGACGGGTCCCAGTAGTCGCTGGCGAGGAAGCCGACGACGTCGACTGGAATACCCACCGGCATCGACGTGGGATGCATCGCCATCGGGGCGGTCAGGCCGAAGAACTCAGAGCCGCTGAAGACGGCCGACTCGTCGAGAATGGGCTCGCCGCCGTTCAACCAGTTTCCGCACAGGTCCCGTAGGCAGTACGTCCCTCCAAAGCCGGCAGCATCCCCGAAGAACATCTCCTCAGTGCCGTTGGGGAGCTCCCCCGAGCTGTTCTCGCAGAAGCACTCCTCGAGACAGTCGCTGTCGTCGCAGTCCGCATCGCCGTCCCCGTCGTCGTCGCCACCATTGCTGCAGTCCTCTGGCTGCGTGCAGTTGGGATCACTTCCGCAGCCGGGGAAGTCGCAGCTGATGGCACAAACCGCATCTTGGGTGCACGCGAATTGGTAGCCAATGCTCACGGTCGAGCAGCTGGTCGCACCGCTCGCATCTGACAGCGCAAGGGTCATCGAATCCGTGACCGCGCCGTCGTAGAGATAGTGCGCGGAACTGCTCGTCCCGCGTCGGTTTCCGGGGCCTCCGCCCAGGTGCAGCGACCCGGCCGCAGCAACGCCGGAGCCGTCAAAGAGCTCGAGCGTGAAGTCATTCGCAGAGCCGAGGCCGAGCTCAAGATCGAAGACCAGGCTGCAGTCGGCCTGTGGGGGTGGGTTGCTGTCGATGTGAACCGGGGCGACAGGACTAAACGGCAAGCTGTAGCTGAAGTCGGGAGCAGCCGAGAAGGCATCCCAGGACACGTGGTGACCTGTCTCGAAGCCATCCACGAAGATGGACTCGCAGGTGTCGCTCTCGAGGGTGACCCAGTACGCCCCCTCCGGTAGGCCGGTTGCGCTTGCGGTTCCTGCGCCGGCAGTCATCGGACCGCTGCCGACCATCGTGCCCGCTTGGTTTGCGATAGACACCGTCCCGCTTCCCAGGCCGCCAGAGGTGTCGACCTGCACATCGTCGCCGTCGCAAACATAGAAACTGAACTGGTCTGCACGACCGGCGTTGGCGCCGAGTCCGGTCCGTAGCAGTTCCGCCCAGCGGTCCGTACCGTGCACTCTGGGGGACTCTCGCGTGCAATCGCACTCGCTGGTGTCTGCGCAGACAGGGTCTGCGCAGTCGGTACTTCCGTTGCGATCGTTGTCGATGCCGTCAGCGCACAGCTCAGCTGTAGGGGGTGCCTGCACCGTACCCGTGACCGCGACCGTCACTGGGCCGCCGGAGTCCGTGCTGTCAATGCGGATGCTGCCGAGCAGTGGCCCCACCGAGCCGCCAAACTGCGCGTCAAAGGAGAACGGGGTGCTCAGTCCGGGGTCGATGGTGAGGGGCAACGCTGTGACCGGGGTGAGCGCGTCCAGGCCTTGCTCCGTCTCGGGAGTGAGCTCGAGCACCTTGAGGGGGGCGCTCCCGTCGTTGCTCAGAATCAGGTCGAAGCGGAGGGTGTCGGCGGTGGTTTGAATGCCGAGTTCGAGGTCGTCGACCGTGAGGGCTCCGCCGGTGCCAAAGCCATCGAACACAGCAACGCGACCTGCCTCCGCTGAGGAGTCGACCACGACAGAAAAGCGGAACGGCCCGAGCTGGGGCGTGTACCGGAGGTCGACACCTTGTTTGGCGCCTGGGTCGAGTGTGAACGGCGGGCCACCTCCGGTGACGTTGGCCACCACACTTGTCTGGACGGGAATGCTGAGGGCCGTGACTTGTACCGGCTGGTTTCCGGCGTTCTCCAGCTCGAGAACGAGGGCCTGCTGCCCGTCAGCCGGGCTTGATGGTAGGTCGGCGGTGCCTCCATCGGTGATGACGACGTCATTCCACCGGACGTCCAGCTGTACGACGGGGTCCGGCTCAGGGGGCAGGACGCCAATGCCGCAGACGAGCGCATAGTGAATCCCAGCCGTCTCACCAGGTTCAAACGGATTGTCGTTACCCGCGTAGAGGTAGGCGCAGAACTCTCCGACGTCCGCAGGAACGAAATCGACGGGCCACTCGGACTCCGACGTTCCCCCCCCACTGGAATCCTCGCGCTCGCCGATCGTCACCGTGGCGTTCGTGACGCGCTCGGAGCGCAGCACCCCCGGAATCCCCCTGCCCTCGGCGACGAGCGTTGTTCTCGCGACCTCGCCAACGAGCACCTCTCCAAGGTCAGGCGGGATGGCGTTGACGTCGTAGCTGCAAGCCACCTGGACCAGTATGGCGCTGACGAGGGTGCTCAGCTGAAGGAGGGGGCGCGCGGCGAACATGGCTACTCCGGGTAGGTGTCGCTCGGTCCTACGAGATCGGGCCCCACTTGGATCACTCGGTCCCGATGTTTTTTTCAGTGATCCAAGCGACGTCCTCACACGTAGAGAGGCTGAGGTCACCCGTCCCCGTGCACGCTTCCATGCCATCGCCGATTCACGCTTCCCAGCTGAGCATTCGCTGTGGTTCTCTGGCTAGCGCGATGTCTGACGAACCCGATCCCTACGCGCTCATCGAGGCGGTTGCCCTCCGAAAGGACAGAGCTGCGTTCGCAGTGCTCTTCGGGGTCTACGCGCCGAAAGTGCGTGGCTACCTGCTCCGTTCAAGCCGCGACGAGGTGCAGGCAGACGAGTGGACCCAGGAAGTGATGCTCCGCGTCTGGCGCCGCGCCGGCAGCTACGATCCCGCAAAGGCAGCTCCGAGCACATGGATCTTCACCATCGCCCGCAACGTGCGCATCGACGCGGCTCGCAAGGTACGTCCGGAGCTCGACCCTGCCGACCCTGCCTTGGTCCCCTCGCAGCCGTTGGCACCAGATAGCGCCGTGGACCGACAGCGACGCCAACACAGGGTGCGCGCGGCGGTCGGAGCCCTCCCCGATGCCCAAGCCGGCGTGCTTCGCGGAGCCTATTTCGACGGCAAGACGCTACGGCAGATCGCCGAGGAGCAGGAGCTTCCACTGGGCACCGTAAAGAGCCGAGTCCGACTGGCGATGGCTCGCCTACGCCAGCACCTGGAGGGGACGTGACACCCATCCACCATATTCCAGAGGAGGAGCTCATCGCCTATGCTGGCGGCGCGACCACAGAGGGCCTCGCGCTGTTTGTGGCGACGCACCTAGCCTTGTGTCCCGACTGCCGCGCCGTGGTCGAGGATTGGGAGGCCGCCGCAGGCCTGGAGCTCGAGGACCAAGAAGAGACCGAGCTGCCATCCGGATTGCTGGATCGCGTACTCGCGGAGCTCGACGACACTCCCCTGCCCGCCGACGAGGCTCCGCCGGATCGCGCAGTGCTCCCGCAGCCTCTTCGCGGCTACGTCGGCGATGTGCACGAGCTTCAATGGCGCCGCCTGGTACCCGGAATCCGCCAGGTGGTGCTTCCGTTCCAGATCGACGGCACTCCGCTGCGGCTCTTTGAGCTTCAAGCCGGATTGAAGATTCCGGTCCACACCCACACCGGCACGGAGCGCACCCTTGTGCTCACCGGAGGGTTCACAGACCAGGCGGGCCAGTACGGACCCGGCGATGTCAGCTTCTTGGATGACTCCGAGAACCACGTGCAGGTCATCGACCCGGGTGAGCCGTGCATCGCCCTCATCGCAGCCGATGGGCCGCTGGTCCCTCGGAGTGTCACCGCGTGGCTGCTGAGCTGGTTCGTCACCGCGTAGCCCGACGGGCCCCATCGTCGAGGACCTCGCCACGCAGAGGCCTCCGGCTGGCTCGCCGCATGGGAGACTCCACAACCCAGCCCTAAGGACCTCATGCGCACCGCTCCCTGGCTCCTCCTCAGCTCACCAGCCTTTCTCGTGGCCATCGCCTGCACCACCGTCGCCTCAGGCGATGACTCGCCCCCGGAATCGGACACCGACACCGACACCGACACCGACACCGACACCGACACCGTTCCTCCCACTCGGGTGTTGTTCGTCGGCAACAGCTTTACTTTCTGGAACAACGGCCTCGAAGCCGACGTGGAGTCGCTTCGCCTGGGCACCGGCGACACGACCTTCCAGACCGAGGCCGTCACCCAGGGCGGTGCATCCCTCCAGGTGATGTGGCAACAGACCACGGTGCGGACCCGCATTGCCCAAGGAGGAAAGGAAACATAATCGAGGTTCTCGGAAGTAGAGCTCGGCACGCACAACGCATCCTTCTCGACTTCAGCCTACCAAGCCCCGCTTCTTAGGCTGTGACCATGGCGCTCATGGCCGGTTTCCGATGACAGCCCGAG
>JAGSGY010000048.1 GCA_023954855.1 Pseudomonadota bacterium
AGACGCGGGACGCGTGAAGCTGCACCGCAGCCGCACCGACCGTGAGTATGTGCGCATGGTTCGCGGGGACTCCGAGATCTACGGGCCGCTTCGCGAGATCTTCCGTGCCGTCGAGCGGGTGCGCTGGGGAGGGGCCAGACGTCCGTCGACCGACAAGGTCCGCGCCGTGTTCGAGGCGGCCAGCCGCATTCTCAAGGTCGCCGGCGTGGTGGTGCTGGTCGCAGTGCTCACCGCAGCGAACGGCGACGATCGCTACGCACCCCACGGGGATGCGGCCCTGCACGACCTGTTCAGCGACTACGGCTACGACGCCCATTGGAGGCTGCGGCCGATCGCGAAGCTCGACGAGTCCACCGACGTCCTCGTGCTCGACCTGACCCAGGTGGACCTGCTCGACGGCGACGACGCGGTCCTGCGGAGCTGGGTTGGGGACGGCGGCATTCTGGTGGTCGCCGGTGATGCGAGCGAGGCGTTCTCCGAGCTGGGTGACCTCGAGAGGCTGGCTCCCGTCGACGATGGTGTGGCACCAGGAGTCGATGCATGGGTTGATGCGGTCCGCCTTCCCGGAAACGTGATGGCGTGGAAGGGCGGGTCTGGACGAGCCTGGTCCTGGATCTCCGAGCCGACGGGAGGCACGCTGTTTGTGCCCGTCGGGGACCGTCCTGCGACCGTTCAGGCGATGCCCTGGGGAGCGGGAGGAATCGTCGCTCTGGGCGATGGGCGACTGCTCTCGAACGTGGCACTACTGCACCCCGCGAATGAGCGCATGGTCGGGCTGGCGCCGATGCTCGGGCAGTTCACGTCGATGTGGTACCTCGACCGTGTTCCGAGGCTTGAGATTGCCACGCTGAATGCCGCGAGTGCGGGCTCTCCGATGGAGTCGATCGCCAACGCGGCCCTGCTTCCGGCCGTGCTCCAGCTGTTGCTGCTCGCGTTGGTCGCGGCGGCTTGGAAGGGCATTCCTTTCCGCCCGCTACGCGACCCGCCCGAAGAGGGCCGGCTCTCCTTCGCAGAGCACGTCCGCGCCTTGGGCACGCACTACAGCCGACGTGGTGGCTCGCGCCGAGCCGCATCCGCCTATGCGAACCTGCTGCTGACCGTGAGCGGTAAGCGCGCACTCGAGGAGGCCGCTCGCCGAGCGGGCCTCACCGATGAAGCTGCTCGAGACCTCGTCACCCGTGCCGAGGCCGCAGCGCACAATCCCGATGACGCGGCTTCGCCGCACCTGGACCTGAAGCTCATGGAGGAGCTGTGGAAGATCGATCCGACGCGCTGACCGAGGCTGAGGCCGCGGACTTCGAGACCTCGTTCAGCGAGATGGAGACCGAGGCCAGGCGTGTGGTTCTTGGGCAGCGGCACGTCGTCCGCTCCACGCTCATCGCGATGCTTGCGGGAGGCCACGTGCTTCTTGAGGGACCGCCGGGCATCGGCAAGACCCTGCTCGCGCGCACGCTTTCTCACGTGCTCGGCGTGGACTTTCGGCGCATTCAGTTCACTCCGGACCTGATGCCGAGCGACGTCACCGGCGGAAATGTCTTCAACCCGAAAGAGGACGAGTTCGTCTTTCATCCCGGGCCTGTGTTCACCCAGATCCTGCTCGCGGACGAGATCAACCGGGCGCCCGCCAAGACGCAGGCCGCGCTGCTCGAGGCGATGGGCGACTTCCAGGTCTCGGTCGATGGAACCACGCGCAAGCTGCCGGCACCGTTCTTCGTGTTGGCGACGCAGAACCCGATCGAGAGTGAGGGCACCTACCCGCTGCCCGAGGCCCAGCTCGACCGCTTCCTCATGAAAGTGGTCGTCGACCATCCCACCGAGGAGGTCGAGACCACGCTGCTCGAGCACTACATGTCGGGCTTCGACCCGTCTGACCTCGAGGGTGTTGGGCTGTCGAGAGTCGCGACCGCCGAAGAGATCCTCACCATGCGGTCCATCGCGCGTCGTGTGCGCGTGGACCCGGGCATCCTCACCTACATCGCCAAGGTCGTCGGTCGCACCCGCGCCCACTCCGCAGTGGACCTCGGCGCCTCGCCGCGAGCCAGCATCGCGCTTCTTCTCTGCGCGCAGGTCACCGCCGCCGCCGACGGTCGCAACTACGTGGTTCCTGACGACATCAAGGAACTCGCCGCCCCCATCCTGCGGCACCGCTTCTTGCTGCAGCCCGACGCGGAGCTCGAGGGCACTCGACACGACGATGTGGTCGCGAGCATCCTTGCAGACGTTCCTGTTCCCGGAGGCGAGAAGGCGTGATCCCCACTCGCCGGCTGGTGCTGCTCGTCGCCGCACCTCTTGTTCTCGCAGTGGTCGCGTACTTCGTGCGTGGCTTGCTCGTGCTCGTGCTCGCGGTCGACCTCGTGTTGCTGCTGATCGCGGCGGTGGACTTGGTGCTGAACCGCGGAACCGTCGAGGCCAAGCGAACCGTCAAGCGCGTGCAGGGCGTGGGACGGCCGTTCGATGTGGTGGTGGAGCTCTCCAATCCCGGGCGACGCGACCTTCATCTCGAGGTCGAGGACGATGCACCCGGCGAGCGCGAGGGGCTTCCGGTACCGGTCGTACTTCCGAGCGGACGCCGGGCCGAGGTGACCTACAGCAATCGCATCGACCGGCGCGGAGAACACAGCTTCGGCGCCGTCATCGTGCGCTTCATGTCTCCGCTTGGGCTCTGGCAGAGGCAGAAGCACATCCCGACCGAAGACTCGGTTCGCGTATACCCGGACTTCGCGGCGCTTCGGCAGTACGGACTAAGCGCACCGACCGGTGACCGCCGAGCGCCCGTCCGGGCTCGCCGCCGGCCGGGTGGTGAGAATGAGTTCGAGCGGCTCAGGCCCTACGTTCCTGGCGACCCCTACAAGCACATCGACTGGAAGGCCACGGCTCGGCGGCGACAGTTCATCTCCCGCGAGTTCGGGCAAGAGAGCAACCAGAACATCGTGTTCTTGCTCGATGCGGGCCGCTTGATGACGGGGACCAGCGATGGCCTCACCCTCTTCGATCGCGCCTTGAACAGCGCGCTGATGATGGCCCACGTGGCGCTCAAGCACGGTGACCGGGTCGGCATGCTCGTGTTCGACTCCGAGGTGCGGGCCTGGCTGCCGCCGGCCTCCGGATCACGCAGCGCCCATCGACTGATTCGCGGCACCTACGATGTCTTCGCTCGTGATGAGGAGCCCGACTACGCCATGGCTTTTCGCCACCTGGCTCAGCGGGTCCGGTCGCGAAGCCTGGTGGTGCTGCTCACCACCGTCGTCGACGACGTGAATGCGGGCCTCGCGGAGGCGGTGGTTTCGGGGCTTGGAAGGCGCCACTTGCCGCTAGTCGTGTGGCTTCGCGACCAGGATGTCGACGCGCTTGTCCGGCAGCCTGCCGAGGCCCCGGTCGATCACTACACCCGCGGGGCCGCCGCTGAGCTTCTTGGCTGGCGTGAGGCCGCGCTCTCACGACTTCGACGGCGTGGCGCGCTGGTGCTCGACGCCGATCCGGGGGACCTGACGCCCAAGCTTCTTGGCCGATACCTGGAAATCAAGGCCCGCCGACTACTCTGAAGTCGTGAATTTCATAGGGTCTTCGGACCATATGGATGTGCGCGGTCTTGCTGGGGGCGGGTTGACAGTGCCTTGACCTGTCGTGAGGTAGGTTTCTGGCTTCTGGGTCGCTGTAAACGGAGCCTTCCATGCCCTTCGCTCGTTCTCTTCTTCTCGCGCTCGCCCTGTCGGGAAGCGCCGCTCTCGTCCTCGCCGGAGAGCCCGCGCACGCCGCAGACACGCTTCCTGCCGATGGCTTGGTGGCGTTCCTACCGGGTGGCGAGATTGTGGGTGACGGCTCCACTTCGGTGGACCTCTGGATCCTCGCCCTAAATGCCGATGGCACGCCGATGCGCGGGCTCAAGGCCAAGATGTCGAGCTCCGAGGGTGACGTAGGCTCTGCCTCGGACCAGGGCGGCGGCCTGTACAAGGTCAGCTTCACCGCTCCAGCAGTCGATGCCGCGTCCACCGTCACGGTGACCCTGAAGGGCAAGACTCCAGCGAAGAAGGCTGTGCTCGTGAGCCAGGGCTTCTCGGTTCGCCCGGCGATGGGGTCGAGCTTGGCGGTGTCGGCGAACCCCGAGCGCATCACGCTGGGCACGGGCACCAACGGCACCCTGACGGTGCAGCTTTCCGGGAACACCGATGGCGCTGATGTCATCGCTCGTTCCAGCGCGGGCTCGCTGGCGTCGGTGGTCGGACTCGGTGGCGGCAAGTTCACGGCGGCCTTCACCGCCGACACGGTCAACTACCCGCACCTCGCGCTCGTTGGCGTCGCGGACAAGCGCGCCCCGGGTGCGGCGTACGGCTTCACGGCCCTGCCCATGGACGGCAAGACCGACTTTCCGGTCACCTCGAAGCCGAACGCTTCGGTGATGATGCGCATTGGCGATGCCGAGTTCGGACCGGTCCAGGCCGACGCCGCCGGTAAGGCCAAGGTGCCGATCATCGTGCCTCCCGGTGCCACGACGGCGACGGTGGTCACGGTCGAGGATGGCTCGACGAGTGAGAGCAGCATCGACCTGCGCATTCCCGAGACGCGGCGCATGCTGCTACTTCCCGTGCAGGCAGGCTTCGTGGCGTCCGAGGGCGCAAGCTACCCGGTGCGCGTGGCGGTAGCCCAGCCCCAGGGTGGCGCCGATAGCGGAGCGAAGGTCACGCTCACGGCGACCACGGGCAAGTTCTCGGCGGCCAAGCACGAAGGCAGCGGTGTCTATGCGGCCACCTACACACCGGGCACGGCGGATACGCGCACCATCGCGACGATCACCGCGCAAGTCGGTGACTCGCCGACCCAGGTCGACACCATGGACGTCACGCTGATTCCGGGCCTTCCCGGTGGTGTCGCTATCTCAACCTCGCCCGAGCACATCGGCAAGGGTGAGGTGGCCGTCACGGCGACCGTCACCCGTGCCAATGGCACCGGTATTGCCGGCCGTCAGGTCCTGATTGAGACCACGGGTGGCCGCGTGACCGAGGCGGCCTCCGACGGTGGAGACGGACTCTACAAGGCCAAGGTCGACGGAGGATCCTCCGATCGCGTCGAGGTCTTTGCGACCGTCCGTACCGAGCCTTCTGGCAACGGTGCCGCCCACATTCTCGTGATTCCCGGCTCGGAGCAGCTGTCCAACGACGGTGCGTCCAAGACTTCGGTGACTATTGTCGCCACCGACGCCGAAGGCCATCCCGTGGCGGGCGTCCCGGTTGGACTGCAGCTCGAGGGGACCGACGGCTCCTTGCCGAGCTCGGTGACGACGGGGCCGAACGGCTTCGCCCGTGTCAGCTACACCGCGGGCCGAGATATTGGCATCGCCCACCTCATCGCCACCGCCGCCGGTCACACCGGCGCGGCTTCGGTCTTCCAGGCGCCGGCCTTGATCTCGCCTGTCGACCTTCCAGAGCCGGTCAGCGGCGAGGCCAAAGCGATTCGCGACGCCTGGGCCGCTCGCATGCCCACCGTGGTGTTGAGCAAGAAGGCGGGTTCCACAGTCGCCGCCGCCACCCCTGAAGGCGCGATGACCCGGGACGACGGGACCGCCGATGCTACGCCCGAGCCCGCCGAGCCGGTTGCGAAGCCCGAGCCCGTCGCCGAGCCGAAGCCCGAGCCCGCCCCTGAGCCCGAGCCGGTCGTCGAGAAGCCCGAGCCGGCGCCCGAGCCCGAGGTCGTGCCCGAGCCCGTCGTTCCCGATCGTGCGGAGGCGCCAGAGGGCGCCGCGGTGACGTCCATCTCCCTCGCGGCGAACCCCGCCGAGGTCGCTCCCGGTGGAACCACCACCATCACGATTAGTGCGACCGACTCGAACGGCGCTGGCGTTACTGGTCACAGCTTTGAGCTGATCAC
Source organism: Pseudomonadota bacterium (assembly GCA_023954855.1). Taxonomy (GTDB): domain Bacteria; phylum Myxococcota_A; class UBA796; order UBA796; genus M1803. Next base: position 5,863 of record JAGSGY010000048.1, read on the forward strand.
CGCCGACGGCAAGCTCGCGAACGTGGAAGAGGTCGGAAACGGCGACTACACGGTCGTGTTCACCGCCAGCAAGAAGGCATCGGGCGAGGTTCGCCTCTCTGTGGCCTCCGACGACGGTCCCGCAGCCTTCAAGAAGGTGCCGGTCGGTGGCGAGGCCGTCGCGACGGCGAAGGAGCCCAAGGCGCCGAAGGAGCCCAAGGCCGCGAAGGAGCCGAAGACTCCCTCCGAGCCGATGGAAGAGAAGTGGCTGCGCGTGCGCGGTGGCTTTGCGCTTTCGTCCTACTGGTACCAGCAGGAGCCCAGTGACACGAACACCGTGCTTCTCCCCGATCGCTTCTCGGTCGGAGCCTCGTCCGGGCCCAACGCCATGTCGCTCGGCTTTGATGTCGACGCGCGCGCCTGGTTCATCAAGTACATCGGTGCCGAAGTGCACGTGCGCTCGACCTTCCATGGTGTGCAGGCCGCGGTCTTCGGCGACCAGGTTGCCCCCGACACGCTGATGCTGGTCGAGGCTCACGGTCTCGCCCGCTACCCGTTCCAGGCGGGGTCGAACAGCTTCCACATCGGCGCTCGTGCCGGTGTCGGTGTGTCCGACTTCATCTACTACTCAGGTGATGCTGACGGCGGCGTTGTGGACTACGCGAACTTCGTGGTCCCGTCGCTCGATCTCGGTGCCGAGATTGGTGCGCAGATCGGGGATCTTGGGTTGCTGGCCGGCTTCACCGAGGGACTCGCCTACTTCTCGGTTCCGTCGCGCACCTCGATCGACATTGGTGCGACCTACGACATCACCGACCCGATCTTCATCCACGCTGGCTTCGGCGTGCAGAGCCGCAAGCTGCCCGTCATCGGAAACAACACCGGCGACGAGCAAGGCGTGATCACCGATGGCCAGCTGCAGGGCACCATCGGCGCGGGCATCGCGTTCTAGTCAGGACCTGAAACGACAAGAGCCGCCACTGCATGCAGTGGCGGCTCTTTGCGTTTGAAGGCGTGGCGTCTACTCGGCGGTGGCCAGGCGGATCTTCCACTGCACGCCGTCGGTGCGGTCCATCACCACGATCGACTTGGCCTCGAGCTCGTCGCGAATGGCGTCGGCGCGTGCCCAGTCTTTGGTGGAGCGAGCGGTGGCCCGGTCGGCAAGCAGGGCCTCGATGTCGCTGCGTTCGACGCCCATGGCACCGAGGCGCTTGACCTTGACCTCCTCGAGGAAGTCGTCGCATGCCTGGTCGAGTAGGCCGAGGCTCGGCCCGAGCAGCTTGAAGCCGGCGAGAGCCGGAGCGACGACGGGGCCGCCGCGCTTCTTGGCCTTCTTGTGATTGGCGAAGCGGTTCAGCGCACGTGCGAGCTCAAAGGCGAGTCCGAGGGCTTGCGCGGTGTTGAAGTCGTCGTCCATCGCCGCGAGGAAGCGGGACTCAAACTCGTTGCCGAGCTCCCAGAGGCGACGGGCATCGTCACCCAGCGACGCGACAACATCGGCTGCGGGCTCCTTTCCGCCCATCTCTTCGGCGACTTCACGGGCTTCGTACAGACGCGCGAGCATGGCCAGCGCTTCGTCCATCTGCACACCGGTGGCCGGGTCCCACGGAAGGGGCGAGCGGTAGTGGCTCTGCAGGTAGTAGAGGCGCAGGGCTTCGTGCGGGTACTCGGCCAGTAGGTCGCGAATCAGGTGCACATTGCCCAGGCTCTTGCCCATCTTCTGGCCGCTCGGCATCGTGAGCAGGCCGTTGTGCATCCAGTAGCGAGCCATCGGCGTCTGGCCGGTCGCGCACTCGGACTGGGCGACTTCGTTTTCGTGGTGGGGGAAGACGAGGTCGAGGCCGCCACCGTGGATGTCGAAGGTGTTGCCGAGGTGCTCCTTGGACATGGCCGAGCACTCGATGTGCCAGCCAGGACGGCCTTCTCCCCAAGGGGAGGGCCAGCTGGGCTCGCCGGGCTTTGCGGCCTTCCAGAGCGCGAAGTCCGCCGGGTTGCGCTTGCTGCCCACGTCGGCGGAGCGAAGCTCGCTCACCTTCTGGCCAGAGAGCTTGCCGTAGTCGTCCTTGCTGTCGACGGCGAACCAGACGGTGCCGTCGTTCTCGTAGGCGTGGCCGCGCTCGACTAGGGCAGCCACCATCGCGATGATGCCGTCGATGGTCTCGCTGACCTTGGGCTCGACGGTGGGCTCGACGAGTCCGAGAGCCGCCGCGTCTTCGCGGTAGCGCTCGATGTACTTGGCCGACAGCGCCAGCGGATCGACGTCCTGCTTTGCAGCAGCGGCGATGATCTTGTCGTCAACGTCCGTGAAGTTCCGGACGAAGGTCACATCCCAGCCGCGGGCCTTGAGGTGACGAACCACCATGTCGAAGACGATCATGGCGCGGCCGTGGCCGATGTGGGCATCGGAGTAGACCGTGTTGCCGCAGACGTACAGGCCGACCTTGCCCTCCTCGATGGGCTCGAAGGCCTCGGGCTGGCGGGTCAGGGTGTTGTACAGGCGGAACGGATGGGGCATCACGAACTCACTCACGCCACGGGGCGTGCTTCAGGCGGACCGCTGGCATGCGGTGGCGGGGGTTCAGGCGCGGGCTGAGGCTCAGCTGGGCGCGGCGAAGATCTCTTCGAGCAGGGCGCGGATGGTGTCCTCGTCGCTGTCGCGGGCGACGGCGAGCTCCTGCATGACCAGGTCGAAGGCGCGGTCGTACATCTTGCGCTCGCCGAACGAGAGGGTCTTCTCGGACTTGAGCAGCGCCAGGTCGCGAAGCACGGCGGCGACCTCGAGCGGGTCTCCGGTGCCGATCTTCTGCGTGTACTCGCGGTAGCGGCGGTTCCAGGTCTGCTTGTCGGCGGGCTGCGAGCGGTCCTTCAGGACCTCGATGACGCGCTCGACGGCCTCGGGGGGAATGGTGTGACGCATGCCTTCGGCGACGGCCGTGTCGACGTTCTGACGGATGATCGAGCCATCGTTGAGGATCTTGAGCACGTAGAACTTGTAGACCGTGCCTTCCATCTCCATCTGCTCGATCTCGCGGATGACTCCGACGCCGTGAGCGGGAAATACGGCCTTCTGTCCAATCTCGAAATCCATCGACTCTCCTCGGGGGGCAGACGCGAACAACGCCGCGGGCTCCAAAAGCTTGGTGAGCGCGCGGCGTTGGCTAGTGGGGAAACCCCGTTGTAGACGGGCTCTAACGCGTTTTTGCGCAGATTTCAACCCGCATTACTCGACCTTGAGTAGGTACCCGCCGTAGTGAACCTGACGGGCTTCCACGCTCTTGTCGGGGCGGAAGAAGCCCTGTCCCCATTCGGCGAGGAAGTACTCCCCGGGCTCGAGCGTGATCGACGCGAGTCGTCGGTCGCTGCCGACGTCTTGAATGGAGGCGTCGAGCTTGTCGCCGAAGGTCTGCTCCCACTCTCCACGGCCGACGCGGCGCTTCTTATAGACGCAGCCGTCGTCGCCGACGATCCAGATGCGCCAGCCCTCGTGGGCTTTGTCGAACAGGACGACCTCCCCGGCAGGCACGGGATTCACGGGGGTCTCTTCGCGCTTGATGCAGAAGCTCGAGACCGTCTCCGGGCGCTCGACCACCGACTTCATCATTAGGCCGCGTTCAGGCTGCGCATAGGTCGCGCCGGTGCGCAGAAACAGTCCTTCGCCCTCGGGTACGCCGACGAGGGTCAGCACACCCGTGGCGTAGGCCTTCGCATCGGTCACCTTGGTGTGGTGATCGGCTGAGAGGTACCCCGACTGGCCCACAGAGACGGTGACGTCGTCTCGCGCGCTCTTGCAGCCAAGGTCGAAGTGGCCAGCCGCGTCGGTGCGGGTCTGGCAGAGGGTACCGACCACGGTGACGAGTGCGTCGGGTACGGGCGCGCCGACCTGGTCGACGACGTCGCCGGTGAACGAGGTGCCCCCGCACGCCGTGAGGCAGAGCAGGGTAGCCGCCGCGCGCATCAGTCCCCCAACACCAAGATGTGGTCGACCTTGGCCCAAGGGAGCTCGAGGATGAGCACGTCGTCGGACAGCTCGCGAGCGCGGAGATCGAGCATCAGGTCGGTCTCGATTTTCACGCCGCCGGAGAGGCGCTCGAGCACCTTTCCTTCGATGACCATCACGCCGTTGGGCAGGTGGGCATCGGCATTGCCATACGAGAACAGCGCTGTGCGCAGAAAGACAGTGACTCGCTCCATGAACCCCTCCGTTCCATCGTTGCCCTCGGGGCACGCCGCGATAGCATACCCCGCGGCTCTGGAGGTTCCTTGCGACTGCTCGTGCTTTCCCTCGTCCTGACAGGTTGTGTGTCCACTTCGGTGCACGAAGAGGTGGTCAAGGAACGCGACATCCTCGCGTCTCGGCTCGCCGATAGCGAAGCGAAGATCAAGTCGATGGAGACCGACGTCGTGCGTACCCAGCGCGAGCTCGAGAAGTACCGGGGTGTCGAGGAGACGCGGCGCAAGCGAGCAGTCAAGGCCAAGGCGCTGCGCGAGAAGCTCGGGATCGGACCTGAGGCCGAGCTCGGCGCCGTCTTCCACACCAGCGTCGGAGACATCCGTTGTGAGCTGTGGCCCGACGTTGCTCCCGTCACCGTCGAGAACTTCACGGGCCTTGCCGAGGGCACGAAGGAGTGGACCGACCCGCGGACCGAGGCGACGCGCACCGACCCGCTCTACAACGGCACGATCTTCCATCGGATCATTCGCGACTTCATGATTCAGGGCGGCGATCCGCTCGGCAACGGTCGCGGTGGCCCCGGCTACCGCTTCGAGGATGAGTTCGATCCCGACGTGCGTTTCGATCGGGTGGGTCTGCTTGCGATGGCGAACTCGGGTCCGGGCACGAATGGGTCGCAGTTCTTCATCACCGACTCGAAGCCCGCGCATCTGAACAACAAGCACACCATCTTCGGAAGCTGTGACATGCCCGTCGTGAAGGCGATTATCACGGCTCCCGTGAAGGGAGAGGGGCGGAGTGCTTCCGTGCCGGTGGAGCCGGTTGTGCTGAACTCAATCGAGCTTCAGCGAGGCTAGGGCAGATAGCCTGGACTTGGGCGTCGTTTGCGGGTTCTCTCGTGATAGCCTCGCGGCCTCTTGGAGGTCGCATATGCGCCACTCGCTACCCTTTCTCGCTCTACTCGTTGCCTGCGGCGGTCCCGCCGAGCCCGAGACGCCCGCTTGCACCCTCAGCCTCGATGGTCTCGACGGAACCACCTGGGTCATGGACGACCCGCAGGCGGATGGCACGTCCAAGCCAAACCTTCAGGCCCGCATGCAGTTCCGGACCGAAGACGGTCAGCTGCGCATGGACTACACGGTCAAGGATCCGGTCAACTCCTACGACTTCGACTGCGTGCAGAAGGGTGAGGGCGACGACGCCGAGCTCGAGTGCTTCGAGCCCCCGCGCATCAAGGACTGGTGTCTTGCGCTCGAGGCTTGGGAAGAGGGGGCCTGTACGCCGCCGGCGCTTCGCGACTACGGCATTCCTGACTCCACCGCCAAGGGCGAGATCGTCAAGGCCATCAAGGAGGCCAAGGCGCAGATCAAGGAGCTCAAGGAGAACGAGGCCTGGGAGAAGCGCAAGATCGCCTTCAACAACCTGGGCAACCCGCTTCAGGGTCGGGTCTATGTGGCGGTGAACTCGCGTACCTGCACGCTGAAGATCACCGACAACTACATGACCATCTTCAACGGCGACCAGAAGGAAGACTCCAACCCAGTCGGCACCAACCCGTTCGTCCAGTACGAGGACGGTGAGCTGATGTTCGAGAGCTGTGGGCCGGGCCGCATCGTCGCTGACCTCGAGACCGAGGAGCTCCCCGAGAAGCTCTCGGCGCCCGGAAAGCACGAGTTCGGCACGGAGATCTGGTACCACTACGTCGGTGGCGACCACGTGAAGGCCGAAGAGGGCTGCACGTACTCGATGGACACCTACGCGCAGTGGAAGCCGAAGGACCAGGGCATCGAGCAGGAGATCATCGACGGGAAGGTCCACTGGAAGGCGAGCCACACATTCGGCGACGCCGACAAGGATGCGCTGCACCAGATCAACCCCGTCGGCCCCATGGGCATCTTCTCGATGGTCCGGTACAAGGAATGCGCCGGTAAGAAGGAGAAGGTCGACACGGTATGCGGTGTGGCCGCGTATCTGGCGGACCCGGCGTTCCTGCCGCCTCCGCCGAAGCCGCGCGAGTAGGTGAGGCGAAACTTTGGGCGAAGAGGTTGCGTGAATCGCGGGCCTGAACATATGTTCAGGCATGGCCTACGCTGAACTCTCTGCCCGAACTGCCTTCTCGCTCCTCGAAGGTGCGTCTCTTCCCGAAGAGATGGTCGAGGCTGCAGCGGTTGTCGGGGCGAAGCATCTCGCGCTCGTCGACCGCGATGCGGTCTATGGTTTGGTGCGGGCCCACCGGGTCGCAAAGCAGCGAGACGTGCACCTGGTCAGCGGTTCGACGATCACGCTGGTCGCGCATCCGTCGCTGGTGGTGTTGGTTCAGAACCGGCAGGGCTGGGCGAACCTCTGCCGTCTGCTCACCGAGGCGCGATCGACCCTCGAGAAGGGCAGGGCGCAGCTCGATCTGCCCCGTCTGCTCGAGCGAAACGAGGGGCTGATTGCCGTGCTCCGGCACGGATGGCAGGTCGATGAGGCCCAGCGCTTGGCCGAGGCCTTCGGTGACCGGCTGGCGGTGGGCTGGTCGCGTCGGCTGTTGCCTTCAGATCGCCTGCGCAAACGACAGACACTGGCCTTGGCCAACGCGATCGGCGCTCCGGTGGTGGCCACGAACGAGGCGCTGTTCCATGGCGAAGAGCGCAAGCCGCTCGCCGATGCGCTGACCTGCATTCGTCGCCGAACGACGCTGCGTGCGGCAGGTCGGTGGCTCCATGCGAGTGGGGCGCGTCACTTGCTCGACGAACGCAGCTTCCGCACGCGCTACGCCGAGATCCCAGGAGCTGTCGACGAGGCGATTCTGCTCGCTGAGCGGTGCACCTTCTCGCTTGATGAGCTGCGCTACGGCTACCCCCAAGAGGTGGTCCCCGAGGGGTTCACGCCGATCCAATGGCTCGCCCACCTCGTCGAGGAAGGGCTCACTGAGCGCTACCCAGACAAGATCCCCGCCAAGGTGCGCGCGGCTGTGGAGTACGAGCTTCGCGTGATCGATGAGCTCGCCTTCCCGGCGTACTTCCTGACGGTCTACGACATTGTTCGCTTCGCGCGTTCGCGAGGCATTCTCTGCCAGGGACGGGGTTCGGCGGCGAACTCGGCGTGCTGCTATGCACTGGGCATCACCTCGGTCGATCCGGCCCTTCATGAGCTGCTGTTCGAGCGCTTCATCTCTGCCGAGCGAGGCGAGCCGCCCGACATCGACGTCGACTTTGAACACGAGCGGCGTGAAGAGGTGATTCAGTACATCTACGAGCGCTATGGCCGCGAGCGTGCTGCCCTAGTCAACGAGGTGATCAGCTATCGCCGCCGCTCGGCGATTCGCGACATCGGCAAGGTGATGGGCCTCTCTCTCGATCAAGTCGACCGTCTGGCGAAGTCGACGGACCGCTGGTCGGCGGGCCACCTGGCTCAGATCGATGATCTGGTGTCCGAGTCGGGCCTCGACCCGAAAGAGGCGGCGGTGCGCAACACACTTCAGATGGCCGATGAGCTGGTGGGCTTTCCTCGGCATCTGTCGCAGCACGTGGGGGGCTTCACGATCACACAGACGCCGTTGGTGGAGCTTGTTCCCGTCGAGGCGGCCGCCATGGAGGCACGCACCGTCATTCAGTGGGACAAGGACGACATCGACATGCTCGGCTTCGTGAAGGTCGATGTGCTGGGCCTTGGCATGCTCACCGCGATCCGAAAGTGCTTTGAGCTGATTCAGGGGGCCTACGGCCTCAGCTATGACCTAGCGACCGTCCCGAAAGAGGACCCGGCGGTCTACGACATGTTCTGTCGTGCCGACACTGTGGGCGTGTTCCAGATCGAGAGCCGGGCCCAGATGTCCATGCTTCCGCGACTGCGGCCCCGGTGCTTCTACGACCTCGTGATTGAGGTAGCGCTCGTTCGGCCTGGCCCGATTCAGGGCGGCATGGTGCACCCATTTCTACGCCGCCGAAATGGCGAGGAGCCGGTCGAGTACCCACACCCCGATGTCGAGTCTATTCTCGCGCGAACCATGGGCGTGCCCCTGTTCCAGGAGCAGGTGATGGCGATGGCGATGGCGGTCGGCGGCTTCTCGCCGGGCGAAGCCGACGAGCTGCGTCGCGCCATGGGGGCCTGGCGTAAGACGGGAGACCTCGGATCCGTAGGCAGACGGCTGGTCGACCGCATGGTCGCTCGCGGGATCGCCCCGGACTACGCCGAGCAGATCTTCGAGCAGATCAAGGGCTTTGGCGAGTACGGCTTTCCCGAGTCGCACTCGGCGAGCTTTGCGCTGCTCGTGTACGTCTCGGGATGGCTGAAGTGCCACTACCCAGAGGCGTTTGCTGCTGGCCTCATCAACAGCCAGCCAATGGGCTTCTACTCCCCGAGAAGTATCGTCGCCGACGCGCAGCGACACGCGGTCGAGGCGCGACCGGTCTGTGTGGTGGCGAGCCAATGGGACTGCACCCTCGAGGACCGCGGCGAGCAGAAGGCCGCGCTTCGATTGGGTTTGCGCTTGGTTCGAGGCTTTGGTGACGAGGACGGTGCGGCCGTACTCGCGGCCCGCTCCGATGGAGCTTTTCGCGACCTGGCCGACTTCGCGCGTCGAACCTGCCTGAATCAGGCCAAGCTCCAGGCCCTCGCCGACGCCGATGCCTTTGCCTCCTTTGGCGTGGATCGACGCCGAGCCGCATGGGTGCTGCAAGGGCTATGGACAGGTGCACCGCTGTTCGCAGGACTGATGCGACGGGAACCCGAGGCGCCGCTGCCTCCCGAAGGCCGACTCGACGCCATTCGTGCGGACTACCGATCGGTCGGGTTGTCGGTCGACAAACACCCCATCGACGTGTTTCGCCCCGAGCTCGAGGCGCGAGGTACCCGGCTAGCGGCCGAGCTGGTCAAGCTCGTCCACGGCGTCCATGTGAAGGTGGCGGGCCTCGTGGCCAATCGCCAGCGCCCCGGCACAGCCAACGGCGTGGTCTTCATGACCCTTGAAGATGAGACCGGCATGATCAACCTGGTGGTCTGGCCAAAGGTCTGGGATCGGTACCGCCGGATTGCGCGAAGGGCGACCGTGATCGGGGTCGATGGCACGCTTCAGCGCGACGGAGATGCCGTCAGCGTGTTGGTGAAGCACTTCTGGCTTCTGCAAGTTGATCCTGTGGTCTCGGCGCGCTCACGCGATTTCAGATGACCCGTTTGCAGACCGTGGACACAGATCACCATGAACTCGTTCGCCAATCCCAAGTACCGCGCTATAGTGCCCCGGTCTGGTCATCAAGACCCAACGACTCACCCTGGAGCAGGGCGCATGTCCCGCCTCTTCCCAATTCTCGCGATTCTCACCCTCAGCGCCTGTACCGACGATTTCGGTGACACGGCTTCGAGTCCGACGGACCCGACCGCAGAATTTGCGATCGAGATTCCTGGCGACGAGATCGACAACGATGGTGACGGCATCATCGATGAGGGCATCATTGATACGGGCTGGCCGTCCTACAGCGGCTCGCGTCGTCGTAGCGCCGAGTCGGGATGGCGTACCATTCCGTCTGACCCCGTGGATCTCGGCTCTGACCCGGTCGAATACGACCAGTAAGTCGTCTCTCGACATCGAAGTCCCGCGGCACCCTCTGGGTCCCGCGGGATTTCTGCTTTTGGAGTGGTCATTCGCGCCATTTGGGTCAGTCCAAAGGACTTGGGTGGGTGATTGGTGCGCGGATAGGTGTGTGCACGAAAGATAGCTAGCTATGGGGCATATCAGGCGCTCGGTCGTGTTCGGGTACGCCTCGAGATCGTCCACAGGCGATTCCTCCAAAAAAACATCCCGTGCAGCGCAAAGGGCATCGTAGCGAGGCCTTGGCGTGGACCGATCGACCTGATCCACAGGGGCTGAGATCCACGGACCCGGATCCGATCCGGTTCTGCGGGCTTGGGGTCAGAGTTTTCCACAGGCATTGTGGATGCGATGATCCGCCTGGGGACGGGGCTATCGGGGCGGCTAGGGCGCTTGACCGCCCTGGATCGGCGCGGTACCACAATGCCGCCGGTACCCCTCCGGCACAACCCCCCCAACCGGACACGATCCCCCGTCGTGTCCACCCCTGAACGTCACGGGGGAGCGTGCTCCCCCGTGTGTTCTCCTCCCCTCGTTCGGATGGGCAGACGCGCCTCCCGGATCCGCACCTCGCGTGGATCCACCGCGCGCTTTCCTGCGGCTCTCGTAGTCTGTCTTCCGAACGCCAACTTGTGGGTGGGGTTGCGGTGGTCACGAGAGTGACGCTACGCAGAGAGTATGCGTCGTCTTGTTCTAGGTGTGGTTGCGTTCGGGGTCAGTGCGGCGGGCGCGTGGGCGGCGTCGGCCACCAGTGCCGTGGCGGAGTGGCGTGCGGACATCAGCAATCGGTCGCCTCTCACAGCTGCTGAGCGGCTGGACCTCGTTCAGTGCCAGAATCCGGGTGCCGACGCTCTCGGTCGGGTCATCGCGCAGGACATGCGGGTGGACTGCGACGCGGCCTCGTTGCTCGACTGGTTCGTGGCCCATCGCGCCTCCGATCGTGTACAGAGGGCGTTGCTTGTGCCGACTGTGCATCCACGACACGAGGTTTGGCGGGCGGGACCGACTGCGATCGACGGCGACGGGAGGCTGCTCTCCACGGCTCTAGAGCATCCCGACCTAATGGCCGACGAGCGCAACGCACTGCTGATTTGGGTCTCGCTGCAGCCGGACCTCCCTGTGTTGCATCCGCGCACTGCGGAACAGGTCGCTCGTCTGCGATTCGAGCGAGAGGGCTGGCTTCCGCATCCGCATGTGCTCCTCCGTGGAGCGGAACGGGCTGAAGGTGTGGACTGGGAGCAATGGCGGACGCTTCTTGAGCGGGAACACGACGTGGCATTGGCGTGCACGTCGTCCTGCCGGGATGCCGTACTGAAGGAACTCGAAAGGGTGTCTGAACTTCCCGTCGTCGATATTCCTCCGGCATTGGCAGGCTGGACCTCTGCGCGCGTAGCGGAGGAGACGGCAGAGATGTTGGACGAGGCCGCTCTATGGGTCCGTGAGGACCCCGCTCGCTCGCAGAGGCTCGTGAGAAGGGGCAATGGGCATGACTCGGCTAGCGCGCTGCGAGATGGAGGCTCCGAGGCGCTCGCGGCGTGGACTGCACTTGAGGTGAGCCGTCGGGCCGGGGCTGCCGCGGGCGCCATACGTTCATCGACGGGTGTGGACGTGGGCGAGGTCCATTTCGATGTGTGTGCGGGATCGGGCCATGCGGCTGTGGAGGATCTTGCCGAGCTGGTCCGTCCCCGCCAACCGGCGCACGAACGGGCAGGGACGGCCGTCGAGGCCGCTGGACGCCTGCTGAGCGATCTCTCGCGGCAGACGACGGGAGTCTGTACCCGGCAAGACTCAGAAATCTGAACCGAAGCGGACAGAATATGTCCGGCAGACCACTGAGCGGGTTGCGGGCGGTTCAGGTGTTCAGTATGTTCAGTGTGTAGGGAGAAGCCATGAGCGCACCACGCCTCACCCGATACCAAGACCTGAACGACCGCGGTCAGCGTGTACCTGCCATCTGGCAGGGCGCTGCAGACCAGGTGTTCGTGGTCATGTCCCCCGGACGTTTCGCGGGTCAACGGTACAATGTCGGTGACGTCCTCATCTGCCGCGGTGACGTGGTCGAGGACGAAGCGATGGTGCTCATGGCCCGGGGACACGGCCGCCCGCGAATGGGATCATTGCGGGGTGACGCGCTCTATGGCGAGGTTGGGGAACCTTGCAGCGCGGCTCGCTGGCGTGCCGCGGGACGTATCGTCGCAGTGCTGCGGGGGGAAAGCAGCAGCCTGTCGGTGGTACGTTCCGCACCCCAGGTCGTGAAGGTGTCGCGCGAGCCGCGTCGTCCTCGTCGTGTCCGTACGCCGCAGCTCTCGTTGTTCTCGCGGGCGGCGTAGGTCCGGCGGCTCGGAGCGTCGCTACTCGACGAGTACTTCGAGCAGGGCCTCAACGCGCTCGGCTTGCACGGGTAGCTCCAGGTCCGACTTCTCGTGAAGCCATGTGCCGACGATCATCGCGTCCACGAATTGTCGCGCTCCGGATGCGAGCGAAGGGGTCATCCCAGATCCGGCCCAGATAGGCGCCTGCGGAACCACTCGGTGTACGCGCTCGAGTTCTTTGAGGTCGAGTGGCTGGCCGGTGCCCGAGCCGGTCACGATCAGGGCGTCGGCGCCGCCGCGGTTGAAGGTGTCGCGGGCGACGTCGCGGAGGTTGGGCGAGCCGAGAGGTACCGCGTGCTTTACCAACACGTCCGCGGCGATCTTGATGTCGGCTCCAAGGCGGTTCCGGTCTAGAAGCAGGTCGCGAGCCTCGCCCTGAATGACCCCTTGGTCGGTGACCATGACGCCCGTGAGAACGTTGACGCGGATGAATGAGGCGTCCGTGGCGACGGCGATGGCCATTGCTGCTCGCGCATCGTTGCGCAGGACGTTGATGCCGAGGGGGAGGTCCGGCGCCGCTTCGCGAATGGCCATGGCTGCGCGGGTGAGAGAAGCCACCGTAAAGTGGTCGACCTGACCTGCGGCGAAGGGCGCGTCCCCGATGTTCTCGACAATGATGGCATCGGCACCGCCGGCCGCGATCGCGCGGGCATCCTCCGCAGCTCGCTTCAACACCGCGGCCATTCCCGGCCCACGCGAGGGCGAGCCCGGCATGGGCAGAAGATGAACCATCCCGATCAGCGCCGGCCTTTCTGCGTTCTTCTGGGTGAATGGGTTCCTCAGATCAGCCAAATCACCGTCACCAGAATGAAGGGCGGAATGAGGAAGACAGCGGCGTAACCGGAGTATCCGAAGAAGCTCGGCATCTTGTAGCCGCTCTGCTCCGCGATCGCGCGCACCATGAAGTTGGGGCCGTTGCCGATGTAGGAGCCCGCTCCGCAGAACACGGCGCCAAGCGAGATGGCTTGAAGGACGGGGCTGAACTCGCCCACGGAGAGCGGCGCGAGGTTCTCGGCGGTCATGCACGTGGGATCGGTGCCGCAGGCCATGGCCGCGAAGGTCACGTAGGTCGGCGCATTGTCGAGGAAGGCGGACAGTCCACCCGTTGCCCAGAAGTATTGCCAGGGCTCGGTCACGCCGAGGGCATCACCATTGGCTTGAAGTAGGGCAGTCGCCGGAATCATGGCGACGAAGATGCCGACGAAGAGTGCTGCGACCTCGAGGATCGGGTCCCAAGTGAATCCGTTTCGGGTTCGGATGGACTGCGACGTCAGCACCATCGAGGCCCCGGCGAGGCCGAACATGACGGCTTCGCGTGCGTAGTAGTGACGGAAGTCGACCACTTCGGGATTAGGGTTGAGGGCCAGCACGGCGACGATCACGCCACCGAGAAGCAGGAAGTTGACCTGGCCTTCGAAGCCGAGGGGCTCGATGATCTGCTCGTCGGCAATGCGGTGCGCCTTGTCCTCTTTGCGGAACATCATCGAGTCGAGGGCGAAGAACATCACCAGGAGTAGGCCGACGGTCGGGAGCCAGATGTACCAGAGGTTGTACAAGGTCCAGAAGAAGTCGATTCCACGCAGGTAGCCGAGGAACAGCGGGGGATCGCCGATCGGGGTGAGCGCGCCGCCGATGTTCGACACCAGGAAGATGAAGAAGATCGGGATGTGCCAGACATGCTCTCGCTGCGAGTTGGTGCGCAGCAATGGGCGGATCAGCAGCATCGATGCGCCGGTCGTGCCGATCACATTGGCGAGAACTGCGCCGATGGCCAAAAAGGTCGTGTTGGTGGTCGGGGTGCCTTCGAGATCACCACGCAGCAGGATGCCACCGCTGATCACGTAGAGGGAGCCGAGGAGTGCGATGAAGCCGAGGTACTCGGCGATCGCGTGCTTCAGACCGTGCGATGCGTCATGACCCAGGCCATGAAAGTCGGTGACCGTGCAATAGACGAGAAAGGCCGCGACGGGTGCGGCCCAGCCGACTGCCACAAGGAGCTGGTTTCGGTTGTGATGCCACCAGTGGCCGGCCACCATCGGAACGAGGGCAATCGACAGCAACAGCCCGGCAAAGGGAACGACCGACCACAGCGGCAGGAATTCGCCGAGGGTCATGTGGTGGACTGCTTCGGCCCCATGCCCGCCGTCCTCGGAGGCCCAGGCCAGGCTTGGAACAAGGAGAAACAGGGACGTAAGCGCGCGAGCAAGCACCAGGACTCCGAACCGAAGGGATGGTGACGCTATCACCTGTGGCGGGCGCCGCGTTGGGCGTGCCGTCGAAAGCCTGCGAAAACCGCGAGGACCGCGTTGTCGCGCCGCTTCGATCGATGTGCGGCAGGGGAGCAAAACCCGTGTGGTTAGGGCATTGCGATCAGATGCAGGGCATCTAGAGTGTACGAACCGTCGGGTAGAGGCCCGACGAGGACCGGGCTCTCGTCGCCGTCGTAGGAACCCTGGGTGCCAGCGACACCGTAGACCCACAGCGGAGTCTGTTCGTCGATGGGGTCTTCCCAGCTGACCTGGATGTAGAGGCCGTACAGCATCGATGTGTCGGTCTCGAGCGAGGCGGCGCTCATCGCCGGGTAGAGCTGAGGGCTCAGGGCGCCCACCCCGACGCGTAGCTCTGCGGGTCGGGCCTTCGCGCAGGCGGTATCGTCCACAGACGGGTCAGTGGTCACCGTCCACCAAGCCACGATCGGTTCGTCGATGGGGGGCGTAGTCTCGACCAGCTCGGTGAGTGGCGTATCGATGGAACAGATGGGGGCCAGCTTCGGGTCGTAGAAGGTCCAGCTCATCGAGGAGCCCGTGGCGTCGGCAACCCCAGAGGCGATGGCCAGGGCTCCCGAAATCTTGACCCAGTCCGCGCGAACCGTTTCGCCAGCCGTGTCGTTCGTCGAATCGCTCGCGGTGTCGAACTCCTGCGAACTGGTGTCACGCACGCCCATGTCGAATTCCGAGCAGCCTGCGGTGAGGCTGATGGCTGCGAATAGGGCGAGAGTGGGGCGCATGCGAATCAGTAACCTCCGCCGACAGAGTTGCACGGATCGTGCCATGCGCAGGATGCCGCGTTGACGGGGATCGGGCCGCACGGAGGACTGTACCTTCGGCGCGATCGAGACATCGGTGTCGTTCTGGCTAGAGGGGCCACGCGGCGTCGGGCCACACGGTGAAGATCTCTTCGTCGTTCCACTCCACGGAGGCGGGACTCCCGCTGAAGTCGAGGCTCTCCGGATACGCCCACCCCTGTGGCAGCCACTCGCTGCCGTCGATCTGGACCCATGCGCCGATGCTTACGCCTGGGTGGGGGTCCTCGTTGGTCAGCGTCCCTGCCACGGATCCGAGACCCACGGCGGTGACTCTGAGGAACGCCTCTTCGATCACGCCTTCACAGTCGGTCTCGCGCAGCGTGCCTTCGGTGCTCCAAGCGACCAGGCAGTCGGGGCAGTCTGCGTCGCGCTCCGAAGCCTGGAGCACCACGACGGCCCCGCAGACGTGGTCACGCTTCGAGGCCGAGCCCATCCAGTCTTCGTCGAAGACATCCCACCGCTGGATCGGCACGAGACCGTCGGCGATGGGCTCGAGGGTGAGCGTGTCGACGCCCCAGGCGGGGTCGGTCGCCTGGCCGCAGCCAACGGCGAAGATCAGAAGGGCACAGAGACGCACGACCACTCCAGATGCACGAAGGGCGCCCCGAAGGGCGCCCGAGAGCCACACAAAGGCGCTGCTACTGACCGAGGATCTGGGCCTTGTCAGCCGAGGTGAACGGCATGGTCAGCGACTGCATGTTGAATGCACCGCTGGTCGTCAGGGCATCGGCCTTGGCGACGTACGTGGCCGTACCCAGGTCACCGACGTCAGTGCCGGTGGCGAAGGCGTAGGAGCGGCCGAGACCGATCTCGGTCGGGCTTCCGCCAGCCGTGACGAGACCCATCTGAACGCCGCTGGCCTCGATGTAGGAGCTGCCGGAGAGGATGTAGGGATCCCACTCGGTGCCGAAGTTCGTCAGGCCGCCGGAGACGGTGCCCCACAGCGCGTGGCTGCTGTACATGGGGCCGGTCACGACGAAGCCGAAGTCCTGGCCGCCGGCGTTGACGGCCGCCGCGATGTCCGCGCCCCAGACTTCCGGGTCGAGGTTGCTACAGGCCGTGAGGCCGAGGGCGCCGCCGTCGGAGACGGTTGCCGTGCCCGCGTCGATGACGAGGCCCATGGGGGTCGTGACGTCACCGGGGAGGGTGGTGGTGTTGGCGATCGGGCTGGTGCCCTGGATGTAGACGTCGCAGATGGCGGTCGGCGTGGCATCCGAGAGACGGAGGATGATGGCGGGGGCCTGGCTGGCCGACTGTCCCTGCGAGGTGAGGGTGTAGTCGACGAACTGGTCGTTCGGCTGGTCGTAGCCGAACGTCGCGATCATGGTGATGTAGGCGACCGTGTCGTAGGACACGGTGCCGGTGTCGGTACCGGTGTCGGTGTCGCCGGTCTCGACGCCGGAGTCGGTGACGGTGGCGCTCTCGCCGTTGCAGGCTGCGAGGGCCAAGAGGGCCACGCCGAGCATAAGCTTGTTCATAAATCACTCCTCTTCCGGGCGGACTCGCCCAAGATTCGGCGCAACTTAGCTTCGCATCCTCGCCATGCGCAATTCCTCAGCGCTGAATCCTGTCAGGACGAGGAAAGAACTGTGCTTCTTCGCCGTCGAGTGAGTTGGCGCGGGGGTTTAGGGCGCTTGGTCTCAGCCCGAGAACAGGCGGACTCCGATCGCGAACACGAGAACGAAGATCGCCAGCAGCAACGCGACGACGATGGCGGCAATCCATCCCGCGTTGCGGGCCACAAAGTCGGCCTGGGTACGCTTCTTTTGACGCGGTTCGCTTGGGGGAGCGGCCGTCTTGACCGTGATCTCCTCGGTCATCGCCCGCCGCTCGAGCTCCGCCATGGCGCGGGCTCTTGCCATGAACTCCTTGTCGGCCGATGCGCGGGCCTCCTCCGAGAGGAATCGGCGGGCATCGGGGTGGGACATGGTGTCTTCAGACGGGTCTGGTTCGAGTCCCTGAATACTGTCCGTGAACTCACGCTGCGTGAACACGATCACGTCGTTGTCTTCGGTCTCGAGGGGCTCGAGGTCTGAGCCCGGATGGCTCGGCTTCTCGTCGAGAACCCCCATCTCACGGCGGTAGGCATCTAGATCGAAGTCCATCTCGGGTGCGTCGTGAGAGCCGACGTGCACCTGGCCGTCGGCCCGCGCAAGCTCTGGACCCGTGCTCTTCTCGATCACCCGCAGGATCTGTGTGTCGCCTCCGGCCATTTCCCGGGGGACCTCCATTGGGTCTTCGAGCATCTGGCTTGTGGAGGCCATCAGTCGTGTCTGGGTGACCTCGGCGCCGTCGTCGTATTCCTCGGTGACGGGGTCGCCTTCTTCACGGAAGAGCACCGGGAAGTGGGCATCTTCACCGGTGTCGTCCTCGAACTCTTCCGCGGTAATGGACTGCGTGTGTTCGACGTCGTCGGACAGCTCGGCGAGCTCGGCGACGCTGGGACCCAGCCTCTCGCAGAGCTCGTGCAGAGTGCCGCCGAGATGGAAGTCACCTTCGAGGGCCCACAGCAAGTCCGCGGCGCGCCGGTTGTCTGGCTGTTCCCGAAGCACCGCCTCGATGAGGCGCTGTGCACGAAGAAACCCGCCTTGGGAGAGTCGGGCCTCCGCACGCTCCAGCGAAGCGTCGACGCCCTCTGGTGGTGTGTCTGGAATCGGCGTGGGGGGCCGGGAGGCCCGCTCCCAGAGGTCGTTGAGGTGCTTGTCCTCGGGCGCCTCGGTGAGTGCGGCCTGCAGCGCCGTGCGTGCCCGCTTCGGCCACCCTCGGAGAATGAACATCTCGGCGGTGACGCGATGACCCTCGACTGCGAAGTGCGGGTTGTCGGTGACCTCTCGAAGCGCCACCCAGGCTCTGTCCATCAGCCGTAGATCGACCAGTGCCTTGGCTTGGGCCAGTCGAGACCGCGGCGTGGGCGTGTCTTGCTCCGACCATTGCTCGACGAGACCCACGACTCCGCGTACCTGGCCGGTGGCCTGGAGATGGAGCACCGTCCGCTCGAGTCTCGAAGGCGGAGGAAGGCTGTTGCCGTCCACAGGCGTGAGAATGGGGGACCTCCGACGTCCAGCGACGAGCCTACCATCGCGCAGAGCTGTTCGGTGGCTGCTCCTCGGGATCGGATAGGGCGGCGGAGCACGGCAGGTGAAAGACGATCACGCCTGTGACGCTCTCGTCCGTGGTCTCCAGAACCAGGCACCCGTAGGTGACGGGCCATCCTGACCGGTCGTTCACATGAAGTGCCGGGGGCCCGAGCCGACGTCGTACGGTGCGGGAGGTCTCTCCTCGTAGCTCGGGCACGACCTGACCCGACCAGGTGTGATCGACTCGGACCGAAGCGGAGGTAAGCTCGGCCGTCGACTCCTGCTCCTCCCACTGCTCCGGCCTCATCCCATCCAGGGTCCCTTCGAAGGCGTCGAGCACCTGAGCGGCCAACGGTGGCGCGTCCTCGCAAGTCGCGTGGTCGTCATACGCGGACGCGAGGGAGATCAGCCATGGCAGGAGTGCTTGCACGTACACCCCATACGACCGCCTCTGTCCGGGTAGTCGTCAGGACTGCCTGCATTTGGGCGGCGGGTGTCTCGCGCTGTCTCGTCCTGTCACCCGAAACAAAAAAGGCGCCTGCTCACGGTGGAGCAGACGCCTCTCTCGTAGCCGTGTTGGCTAGTCGAGCGCTTCGAACGCAGCAGTCAGCTCGGGGACGACGTCAAAGAGGTCGGCCACGATGCCGTAGGTGGCATGCTGGAAGATCGGCGCGTCGGGATCCTTGTTGATCGCGACGATGACCTTCGAGGTCCGCATGCCGGCGAGGTGCTGGATCGCACCGCTGATTCCGCAGGCGATGTACAGGCTCGGGTTGACGGTCTGACCGGTCTGGCCGACCTGCTCGTTGTGCGGCGCGTAGCCGGCATCGGTGGCGGCGCGCGAGGCACCCACACCGGCTGCAATGGCAGCGCCGAGCGGACGGATGACACTGTCGAAGCTCTCCTTCGACTTCAGCGAGCGACCACCGGCCACGACGCGTCCGGCCGACCCGAGGTCGATGCCAGTGCTGTCGGGGGCGAGCGTCTCGACCACCGTCACCGTGGGAGTGCTGGCTTCCCAGCTTACGGCGACGACCTCAGCGGTCGAGCCATTGGACTCGGCGCGCGGAAAGGTGTTCGGGCGCACGGCGAAAATCGCCGGGCTCGAGTCGATGGTGACGTCGGCGTATGCGCGACCTGCGTACATCGGGCGGCGAGCGACGAGCTTGCCACCGTCGGCGCGCAGACCTGTGCAGTCCGAGGCCATCGCGGTGTCGAAGCGGGCAGCGATACGCGGAATCGCGTCGCGACCTGCGTAGGACGCCGGGGCGAGGACCACATCGGGCTTGGCTTCGCGGATGATCGCGGCCAGAGCGTCAGTGATCGCGCCGGTGTTGTAGTCGTTGAAGTCACCGGAGGCCTGGTAGACCTTGGACGCGCCGAAGCCGCCGAGGTCTGCCGCAGGGGCATCGCCGAGCACGGCCGCCGAGACGGTGGTGCCCAGGGCTGCGGCCAGATCAGTGGCCGTTCCGAGGAGTTCCGCAGCTGTGGCCTTGAACGTGCCACCACTCTGCTCTGCAAAGACGAGAATTCCACTCATGACGGTACTCCCTAGATGACCTTGGCTTCTTCGCGAAGAAGACGGACGAGTTCCTGGGCAGCTGAAGCAGCGTCGCCCTCGATGATACGGCTGGCCGGACGCGGCGGCGGCGGCGCGAAGTTGGACTCGGAAGACGTCGCAGCGACGTCGGCGAGGCCGAGGTCGCCGGCACCAATCTTGGAGAGCGGCTTGCGCTTGGCCTTCATGATGTCGGGAAGCTTCGGGTAGCGAGGGTCGTTCAGACCGTCTTCGCAGGTGATCACGACCGGCAGGCTGCCGCTCACGATCTGGAGCACACCGGCATCCATGGCGCGGGTCGCCGTGAAGGAGGTGCCTTCGATAGCGAACTTGGTGACCTGTGAGACCTGGGCCCAACCGAGCAGCTCGGCGATCATGGCCGAGACCTGCGAGTTGCCGTCATCCGTCGCGGCCTTGCCGGTGAAGACGATCTCGCAGCCCGCTTCCTTGATGGCGGCGGCGAGAAGCTTGGCGGTTCCGAGAGGTCCGGCGTTCACGGCAGCGTCGTCGCTGATGAGAACGGCCTTGTCCACGCCGAGCGCGAGGGCTCCGCTGCGGACGAGCTTTTCGTCGGAGGTCGCACCCACGGTGAACGCGGTAACCGCGCCCTTGTGGGCTTCCTTCGTACGGATGGCCTCTTCGACGGCGTACTCGTCGTAGTCTCCGACCACGAGCTTCTCGCCCTTCGTATCCACTCCCGACCCATCGGACTTGATCTTGATCCGGGCGTCGGCGTGGGGCGAAATCTTGGCGCACACTCCGATGTTCACGGTGCCTCCAGTTTGGCTAGTTGTTGGTGGCGGCGGCTGGATTGGCCAGCATGCCGCGGATGAACATTTCGGCCACCTGGTCGGCGGCCTCTTCCAGTGAGAAGCGGTCGGCTTTGCGCGACAGCACCCACTGCATGGCAATCTCGTCGAGTCCGCCGAAGAACGCCCACATGGTGGTGAACGGATCGAGCTCGGCACGGAACAGCCCAGCGGACTGGCCTTCTCGGACGATCTGGCCGAATACTCCGAGGTAGGCCCAGAGCTTCTCGGGGCGGTAGTCCTTGAGGAACTTGTTCGAGAGGCGGAGCTCGATCTGCAGCACTTCTGCAGCTGAGCGGTTGTCGCGCACCTGGCGGAAGTGGAACTTCGCGAAGACGCGGATGCGCTCGATCGGGTCGTTGATTCCGTCGAGGGCTTCGCCAAGTCCGGTGAGCAGCTCGTCCATCTTCTCCTCGAAGATCGAGAGGAGCAGGTCCTCTTTGTTCTTGAAGTACAGGTAGATGGTGCCGTCAGCGACCCCGGCACGGCGGGCGATGTCGCTCACGCGTGCTTGATGGAAACCCTTTTCAGCGAAGACCTCAACGGCGGCTTCGGTGATCAGGCTTCGCTTGTCAGAACGGGTGTTGGTGGACGTCATCGAACCCCTGTTGTCCAAGTCGTCGTGCGGGGGTGGACCGGGCCGGAGCCTTCGGATCCACGACTGAGCCGCGGTTCACCGGCTTATCCCATACGCGCGTGCGAGCAAGGTTTCCGTTTTGCGCGAGCGTCGGGACTTCTTGGCCCGGAGATCGGCCAGGGATGGTGGTTGGCGGGGATGTGTCGGCCCGCCTGACGACCGGATGACGCCGTTCCAAGAGGCTGGCCTGTCGAGGCGCATCGCAACTAGTAGGTGCGAAGCCGCGTTTCCGCGTAGCATCGGGTAGGGTCCTCTGAACGCAAAGACCTTGTAGGGTCCTCGCTAGCGCCGGTGCAGATACCGCGTCAGCAGGCCGTCCCGAACGGGTCGTGGGCGTCCGTCACGGGGAAGATCGGCGAAGAGCACTCCGGTAGTCGGGTGCTTTGCTTCTGGCCAGACCTCGATCAACGGGTCGAGAACGAAGGGTCGACCGGCGATACCGGGGTGAGGGAGGATGAGCCAAGGGTCGTCATACGTCACGCCGTCGACGACGAGGAGGTCGAGATCGAGTGTGCGATCGCCCCAGTGGCCCTTTCGGCGGCGGGCAGCATCGTCTTCGAGCGCGCGACAGGCGTGAAGTAGGGCTTCGGGGGTCGCCGTGGTCTCGATCAACACGACGCCATTCAGAAACCACCCGCGCGCCGTGCCGCCACGCATTGGGGGGGTGCGAACCCAGCGTGAGGTGCGCAGAACGGTGCAGTCTGGGCGGGCGTCGAGCTTGCGTACCGCGAGCTCCAGCCAGGCGTGGCGATCACCGAGTGAGCTTCCGAGTCCGATGGCGGCGAGGGTCATGGGGCGCCCCTTAGCCGATCCGCGGCGCGGGCATAAATGGCGTCACCGCCTTCGAGGGTCGAGGCGAGCTCGAGCCACGCCGCTGCGTCGCGCGGATCGTCGGAGTGAAGCAGGCGGCTCATGCCCAGTGCGACGGGAAACCACGGGTCTTCGGGATGTGCGGCCACGCCGGTTCGCAGAATGCGCTCGTGCCCTTCGATGTCGCCGATCGAGGCGAGCATGAGGGCGCCGTATGCGTGGGGCGGAATCCAGGTCGGATCGAGCTCCGTCGAAGCGGTGATCCATTCCGAGAGGGCCTCCGGAGCGACGTCTCCGCGGTGTCCATAGGCGAGCACAGCCCGCATCCAGGCGAAGCTGGCGGCTGTCGAGCGGCTCCCGAGGGCCACGATCTGGAGCGCCGCGGGGCCCGGGGGGGGCTCTGCGGCGCGGGATGCGCGTTGGGCGCGAATCTGGGTGTGGGTGGCCATGGACGTCAGAGCGAGTCCGAGAGCCAGCAGACGCCAGATCAGTAGACGTTCTCGCCGGTCGTGGCCTTAGCGTTCGCGTCTTGGTCGGCCTTGAAGATGGCGCGCTCACCGTCGCCGTCAATGTCGGCGACACCGGTCACTTCGAAGCCCGTCTCACTTGCGACGACCTGGTAGCTGCCGTAGACCTTGTCCTTGACCTTGGGGGCCCAGGAGAGCTTCTTGAAGCCTGCGGACGGGGTCCAAGCGACGGGTTCTGCGTTGACGGCCGTTGCAGGACGGGGCGAGGCTTCGGCGCTCACGAAGTCGCCAAAGGCGCCCTGGAGCGTAATCTCAGCCGTACGAATGGAGTCGACGTTGAGCGGAAGCTCGGTGCGCTCCGACTTCCCCGACGAGCCTGAAGTCATGATCAGTGCAAGGGCGATGACGAGCACGACGGCTCCGACGCCAATTGCGATCTCGGTACGGCCGATTCCACGACGGTCGAGCATGTGTGTCCTCCAGGCGGCAGACTAGTCCGTTGGGGGGACTCAGGAAAGCGGAGAGTCATCCGCGGTGCGAAAGCCGCCTGCGCACGAGGCTGACAAGGTCCTCAACGGGGCGCGTGGACGTGGTGACATGCACAGTGCCGTTGATGGCGTAGGCCACAATTGACACGTCGCCTTCCTGCCCGAAGCTGAGCGGAACACCCCCGACCGTGGCGCGCCCGGAATAGGTCGGCGCGACGGCGCCCTGCCACCGCTGCAGGGTGTAGAGGTTGGCGCGCTCGTCCTCGTAGATGATCGCGGTGCCCGCATCGGGAAGCAGCACCACCCCAACATCGCGAAGACCGATGTGCATGAGTGACGGCGTCTCCCACAGGGTCCGCGGAACGTCGTTGTCGGCATACGCGGCCTCAAGCTGCGCCGTGTCGGACGGGTCGAACCAGGCACCGGGCGAGGACACCAACTCGTGGGTGTCGGTGTAGGAGGCCGAAGGGGTCGCCCAGAACGCCACGCCGACGATGAGTGCGGTGGGCACGAAGAGCGCGAGCACAATCAGTGCGATCCAGACACGCTTCGGGCGAGGACGCGGAACACGCGGGATGGGGGCCTTGACCAGGTCGAGCAAGCCCTCGGGCGCCGCGACTGAGAGGGTGCGCCTGAGCCCTGGCTCCCACTGTGCGAGTGCGGTGGATGCGGCGCTCCGGTGGCCCTCTGCTTCCACTGGCGTATGGCCGGCGAGGGCCGCCAGGTGTGAAATCGGCAGACCGACCACCGCGTCGAAGGTGTAGGTCAGCCCCACGACGTGTGGCAGGGCTTGCAGTGTTCGGTGTGCATCGCTGTCGGCGTCGCTCGGGCTTTGTGAGCCCAGCCGGTGCGCCAACGTGCTCCAGAGGCCTTGGTAGAGCTGGAGGGCAAACGACTGGTCGAGCACGAAGCCTATGACGTCGCTGCGGAGGTGCTCTTGAAAGGACCCGACCGTCGCCAGCGCATCGGTCTCGTTCATCAACGCGGTGCAGATGGACCAGACACTGTCGACGTGCGGCTCGAGGAGCGTGCGAAGTGCGCCGTCATCGCCGCTTTGGGCCTCGCGCAGTAGGCGAACCTCAGCGAGGGCAATCTGGTCTATGGCAAGTGCGTCAGACAGCGGCTTTGTGACTCCGATCATGCGCATGGTAGCGCGCTGATCGCAGAATGCACGTCAAGCTTGGGTGCGGCTAGATGCCGGCGTTCTCGACGGCGGGCAGCCCGTCGATCTTGTCGGACTCTTCCTTGGTCGAGTCGTCGCGAATCACGAGGTCCTCGCCGACTTCGAGAAGCAGCAGGGCAGGGGCGGTCGAGCCGTTCGTGGTCGGAAGCAGCGTGTGGCCGTCCTTCATCCAGGCCACGGCCGTGTCGCGGTCGATCGTGCGCGGCGGGAGATTGTGCATACGCACGCGGAGAGCGGCGATCTTGCCATCGTTGAGATCGGCACCGTGCACTGCGATTCTGGCCATTCATTCCTCCGAGCGGAGGGGCCGGATAACGCGGCTAGTCGCGGCCGGCCCGCGCGGTGAGCCAGGTGGCGGTCGTGAGGAACGCGACGAAGAACGCCGCGAGCACGCCCATCAGCGCGTACAGCGGAAGTCCCAGGTCGCTTCCGTCGGGGGGTGCTGCGAATCCGAGGTCTTGCATGCGCAGCCCGAGGTCGCGCATGAAGGTGCGCAATCCCGTCGACTGACCGCGGTCGATACGCGGCACAGGCTCGTACATTCGGCTTCCGGTCTTCATGGCCGCGTCAAAGCTGTACCGGGTGATCATCAGCCAGGTCAGCCCCTTGGCTGCGAGCCCCATGTCCTTCAGGTAGACGATGAGTCCGCCGAAGGTGATCTGCGGAATCAAGGTCAGCGGTAGGGCTGCAACGGCCGCCTCGGAGCTCGCGAAGGCGCTTGAGAGCATCAAGCCCATGGCCATTCCGACGAGGCCGGTGAGCGCGGTCACAGCGTAGAGCGCCATGTACGAGAATTCGTAGGGGTCGTTGGGAACGCCGTCACCATCGAGGGGTGGCGAATCGAAGGGCCCGCCCATGCCGATGCCGACGTAGCAGATCGAGACCAGCATGAAGCACTGGAGAAGCACGATGGCGCCCAGCACCGTCACCTTCGAGCCCATGTAGGGAATCAGTCCCAGGCCGATGCGTCGCTCACGCTTCCAGATGGCCCGCTCGGCGATGAGCTCACGAACCGAGGTCGAGGCGCCGAACCACAACGCGGAGAGCACCAGCATGAACAGGGCTGCGGGATTGGCGCCCGGGAAGACGAGCACCATGGCCACGGCCAAGAGGGGGGCCTGAGCGAGCAGGACGCTCATGCCGCCCACGTCGCGCATCTTCGTCTTTGCGTACCGCCGAACGAGGGTTCGGTATTGTCGCCAGGTCGACCCACCCGCAGCGGCGACCTCTTCTCCGCTCGAGATGTCGACGCCGTCCAATCCGAGCAAGTGCTCGCGGGTGCCGACGTACTTCTTGCGCGCTGAGCCGTCGCGATAGTCCTGACCCCATTGTTCTGGGGTCTTCTCGGCGAGGCGAGCGAAGACTTCGTCTGGACTCTCGACGCCAAAGTAGGCGCAGGCGTCGTCCGGCGGGCCGAACCAGGCCAATCGCCCGCCTGGAGCGAGCACGAGCAGGTGGTCCACCATCGACATGACGGATGGGGTCACATCATGGGTGACGAGGAAGACGATGCGTCCGTCGTCCGCGAGCTGGCGGGCCTGGCCGACGATGTCCTGTGCAGTCTGCGGATCGAGGCCCGAGGTGGGCTCGTCGAGGAACAACACGCGTGTGGACTTGGTGATCAGCTCCTGACCGAGAGACACGCGCTTGCGCTGACCACCCGAGATGCCGCGCTTGAGGGCGTCGCCGATACGGGACCCGCGCACATGAGCGATACCGAGTTCGTCGAGGACCCGGTCGACTTCGCCGTCGATGACGGCCTTGTCGGTGTCGGGGGCGAAGCGCAGGCGACCCGAGTAGTACAGCGCCTCTTCGACGGTGAGCTCGCCGTGCACGACGTCGTCCTGCGGCACGATTCCGACGATGCTGCGGTCGGTCGCGAGCAGCCGGTGGAAGGGTTGCCCGTCCATCAGCACGTCGCCGGTGTCGGCGGGGGCGATGCCTGCGATGGCCGTCAGTAGCGTGGTCTTGCCAGCGCCGGAGGGGCCCACCATGGCGATGACTTCGCCCGAGAACACGGTGAACGAGACATCGTCGAGCAGGCTGATGTCGCCGATCTGCCGTTTCAGGTTCCGGCAGGACAGTGCCGAGAACGACTGCATGCCGAACGCGGTGAGGGTCTTGGCCTCGGGGTCGAGCGTCAGGGTGTAGGGCCCGACGCGGAGGGTGTCGCCCGGACCAAACGGTGCCGAGGACTTGGGACTGCCGTTGAGAATGGTCGGCCGACCGCTCTGCAAGTCGAGCAAGCGCCAGCCATTGCCGCTGCGCACCAGCTCGGCGTGGCGGTTGGCGACTTGGGGGTCGGGGAGCACGATCTCGGCGGCCCGACTGCGGCCAATCAGGTACCGGTCTTCGGTGAGCTCGAACTTGAAGTCGCCGGTCGCATGCCGCACGTCGTGCTTTCTGAACAGAGCGCCCACGAGCATCTGGTCGATGCCCAAGGCTTCGGCGGCGTTCTCGAGGCGGGCGATCTCGATCTTGTCGATGACGCCGTCTTCGGCGCAGACCGCAAAGTACGAGTCGAGCAGAAGCAGGGCCTCGCTCGTGCCGTACTTGTCGGAGAAGCCGTGGAGATCGAGCTCTTCCTCGACCGAAACGCGAAGCGCCTCTTCTTCGGCGCGACCGAAGCGGGCGCCAAACACTCGGAGCTCCGACTCGCTGATCGCGGTGAAGTTCTCTGGCGCAAGCGCGAGGGTCAGCAGGCTGCTGCACTGGCCTTCATCGAGGCTCGTGCGTGCCTGGAGCGCCGCCTTCATGGCCGCCGCGGACCCCGCGTCTACATCGTCGGGGACGATGCGGAGCAGGAGCCGGACGAAGTCCACCGCGAAGCGGACTTCCTCCTCGCCGAGCGACGAGGAGGCGTCTTGGCCCAGTGTGTCCTGGAACCGGTCATAGAGCTGGGTTCCAAGCACGAGCGGCTAGCGGTAGGTGACCGCGACGCCGACGCCACCATCACCCGTGGTCTCGCGTGCGTAGACCACCAGGTAGTAGGTCGTCGTCGACTCGGGCGTCAGAGACAACTCGGGCTGAGCGTTCTCGGTCGCATCGCGATGCACGACGTTGCCGTCGAGATCGTAGAGCAAGACGTCGAGGTTCTTGACGCTGTCATCGCCACACGCCTGGAACTTGTACTCGTTGCCCTGGTAGACGGTCACGAGGTAGCTGTTCGTCGCGCCGTTCGCGAGGGTCGTGCTGGTCAACGTGCGAATGTGCCAGCCATCTCCGTACGCATCCCAGACCTTGGTCCGGACGCAGTCCTCGCCGTCCTTTTCGGAGGCGAGGGCGGGGGTGGCGAGCAGGCTCGCGCCGATCAGCGCGGTGGCAAGACGGATCATGAAGATCTCCTAGAGCAGGGCGAGCACGGCATCGGTGATCTCAATGACCTTGTCGATGTCTTCGTTGGTGAAGGGCTCGCTCTTCTGGGACAGACCCTTGAGCTCGGTGAGTGCTTCCTCGAGCTTCTTGGTCACGCCCTCGGGAGCGTGCTCAGCGCCCTCGGTAGCGACATACTTGAGGAAGTAGTCGACGACGGGCGGCTGCTTGAGCAGGCCATCGGCCGCGGACGGCTTCTCGGCGCTCTTACACGCCTTGGCGAGAAGGTTCGCACCCTCGAGCCAGGAGCCAGCCTGGATGAGCGGAACGATGCGGTTCTGGCCGTTGAACTCGAGCTCGGGGATGATCGCCTGGGAGAGCTCGTCGAGCTCGAGAACCAGTGCGTCGCGGTCGACACTGTCGTCCTTGACGCGGGCGACGATGTCGGCGAGCACGGCGTCGACGTCGGAGCCGCCGTCGAGCTTGGACATGCCCTCGCGGACCCAGCCGAGCTGCTCGATGAGCTTCGCGTTGTCGATGCTGCCGACGGTCAGGAGCATGTCCGAGACCACAACACCGGTACGAACGGCGATGTTGTCGGTGTCGGGCGTCTCGAAGTTGTAGGTCTTGTCGGTGACAAGGCTACCGATGGTGGTCTCGATCCCGGAGGACTCGAGCGCCTTCTGAGTCTCGAGCGGCGAGGGGACCAAGGTCTCCTTCACAGCCGCATCGGCCTCAAGCGTCGCCTTGTCGAGCTCAGGCGTCTCGGGCGTCGCGGGTGCAGCCTCGGGAGCCTCGGGGGCTTCGGGGGTCTCAGCACCGCCACAGGCGGCCAAAGTGGCGAGCATCGCCAGGGTTCCAACGCGCAGGAACTGCATTAGGTCTTCTCCAAGGGAAGAGTGGACGCGGAGGTTACAGCGCTGCTCGCCTCGCTGCAAGGCGCTCGCGGCGAGTCTGAGTGTGCTCGACTTCGGCGGGTCGGCGTCCAAGCAGGAGTACGGCGGGACGCTCAATCTCCTCGGTGGGCTCGATCTCGAAGCCCGCGGCGAGAAGCAGGCGCCCGAGCGCGTCGGGCGTGCGGCGGATAGTGGGCCAGGAAAGAACGCGATCGAGGAGCGGCCCATCGTCGCTTTCGCTGAGGGCGGAGACGATGACGACACCTCCCGGCGCGAGCGCATGCCGAGTGGACTGCAGCAGCGAGACCACCATTCGGTCTGGCATGTACTCGAGTAAGCCGTGGATGATGACGACATCTTGGCGAGGGAAGGAGTGGCGAGTGCGGCCTACCGCAAAGGCAACGAAGCGCTCTTGGGTGGTCTGCAGGATGACGCCTGAAGCCAGGTCCTCGACCGCGGCGTCGTGGTAGGCGAGCGCGTCGCGAGACTGGTCGACGATCGTGAGCACCGTCGGTCGCTCGCCCATCTTCGACGCGAGATGTGCGACGAGGCTGCCGGTGCCGGCGTTTAGGAGGAGCACACGGCGATTCCGGTGTCCGGGCAGCTCGCTGACCACAGTGCGGACGGTGGGATCACGCAGGGTTCGAAGGGCCTTGACGGTCGGCAGGTCGAGTAGCCAGGCATCGAGGAGCTCGCCGAGCTGGCCGTCGCCGCTCGGGCGTCCGACGAGGGCGTGCGAGAGGATGTCGGCCGTGCCCGCGACGCCCTGGTGGCGTCGGATACAGCGATCCGCGAGACTGGAGCGAACCAGGTAGGGGTGCAGCTCGCCGGCGAGCACCGACGAGGCCTCAGCGGCTGCCTCGGGCGCAGAGTGGGCGATGAAGAGGGAAGCCACCTGTCGGCGCAGGTCCTCGAGAGCGTCGCGCATGTCTTGTTTGGCGGCTTCGCTCGAGGGGTCGGCGCGGAGCTGGGTCTCCGCAGCTCGGAGGCGGCGCTTGGCTTCGTCTGCCAGTCTGCGGGCGTCCTCCATGGCGCGGACGGTCGAGGCGCCGGCCGTAGAGGCGGCTTTGGCGATGCCGGTCGCGACGACCGTGTTCGTCACTTCGCGCGTGCGCCGCACCGCCGTGGTGGCGATGGACTTGTAGACGAGCGATGCGAGCATCGGCTCGCGCCCGAGCAACGTGTGCAGGTCCTCGCGGGTCCAGTGGTGCACGCGGCAGCGGTCGGCAGCGCGCACATCGGCCGAGCGTGGCGCGTAGTCCACAAACGACATCTCGCCGACGACCATGCCGGCCTTGAGCACCGCGAGGACAACCTCGGGGGTGGGGCGGCGGTCGACGACCTCGAGGCTTCCGCTCTCGATCCAGAACATGTCGCCGCCCGGCTCCCCCCGCTGAAGCAGCTGGGCGCCCTTGGGTAGATCGATGACCTCGGCGGCCGAGAGGAAGGTCGCGCGCTGATCGGCATTGAACTCGTCGAGAAAGCTCATGGGTGGGCGGACACTACCTCATCCGAATCGTGACGGGGACCCCCTTCCCGGATACTGCGTCGTTTCAGTGGAGGACGGATGTCCAGCGTTCAAGATGTCGTGGACCCAATCCTGGCGCAGCTGCGTGCGGCAGACTGGAAGGCGCGGGAAGCTGTGAAGCAGGAACTGATCACGGCGGCGGAGGCCTATGGCGATCGCGATCGGATGACGCGCTACCTCGAGGAGTCCAAGAAGAGCTTGGATCTCGAGCGGCGCTGGGACATCGACGAAGTGCTCGAGGCCCTCGCACCCGAGCCCGAGCCCGAGCCCGAGCCCGAGCCCGAAGCCGAGGAAGAGGGTGCCGAGGATGAGGCTGCTCAGCCGCGCATGGTGCTTGTCTACGACGATCCTCGCGGCCTGCGCTTGCACCGCACCGAGGACAGCACGCGCTGGTTCGCCACCCAGCCCGACCAGTACACTGGACAGCCGCAGACCTTCGAGCTCCCACCGGCGCAGGTCGAGCAGCTCAAGGGCCAGCTTCAGGGCTCCCCATACTGGGTCATCGGCGGATGATGCGCCTTGCACCGTTGCTCGTGCTGCTCGCATGCGGTGAGAGCGAGCCGCTCTGCCCCTCTGATGAGGCGGTGCTCGCAACGGTGGGTTCTGAGTCGTTGACCTGCGCAGATGCGGGAGCTGCCCGATCCTACATCGAGGTTCTCGCGGCTCGCGATGTGCCGAAGGGCGATCGCGAGCGCTTGTTCGAGGCGGTGAAGCTGCGCTTCGAGGCCGACGCTGCGGGGACACGCGCTGATCTGGATGCCGCGCGCACGGCTGCGGCAGAGCTGTCTTCGGGGACGGGTCTGGCGGTCGCTGAGAAACGCTCTCGGGCCGTGTACGCGGCGCACAAGCGTAAGGGTCCGCTCATGGGTGTCGATGACGTCGTACTCTCGACGATGTCGCGCACGACCCAGAAGTGGAGCAAAGACGACACTACCGAGCTTGCGATGACCGAGCTCGATGTCGAAGGATGGCTCTTCTACGCGTCGCTCTGTCGCGAAGTGCAGGGGGGAACGCCCCTCAAGCTCTCGATCGCCGATCGCGTACCGGCGTACCAAGTCGTGGGCGATCTCTTCGAGGGCGGCACCGCTGAGGAACAGATTGCCCTCGCCGCCATGGGGCCGTTCTGGGCCGATGTGAAGGGACGCTGGGCGGGGGCCTCGTACGAGCAGCAGCAGGCTTGGATTTCGGCCGCGCCGCTACCGCCGCCGATGACGGGCTCTTCGCTGGGCTATTTCGAGGCCGTCATGGCGCAGCCGCCGAGCAAGCATGCGGCCGCACTGCACGACAAGCTCGGCCCGCTCTCGATCAAGGGCGCACAGTGACCGACCCGTTCGCCCCTCCCGAGGATGTGCGGACGGGCGCGGGAGCCTCGGGAGTTGCGGCGGGCTGGATGCTGGCTTTCGGCGCGCTCGGTTCAGCGGTGGGGTCGGTACTCGTGATCACTGGAGTGGCCGGCCACATTGCCGTGGCGGCGCTCCCACTGGCTGCCCTGGGTGCCGTGGCTGGATTGGTTGCGCACCAGGTGGAGCACGCGCGAGCGCTCACGCGAACACCCGTGGTGGATGCGCGCGGACGCTCCGTGCAGCCGCTGGGCACCTGGCTCGTTGCCGTGCCTCTGCTGATTGGCGCGGTGTCGCTGCTGGCATTGGTGGTCGTGGGGTCCGTGTACTCGCAGAGCCGCGGCATCGGCGCCGGCTTCTTGCTGCTCTCCGTGGGGTTGGCCGCGTTGTTTCGGCCGCTGTACGCGACCAGTCGTTTGCGGGGCGCGATCGAGACGGCATCGAGAGGGGAGCGGGCAGAGGCGGAACTCACGACCTTGGCGACGGCATGGTGGTCGCCCAAGAGCGTGCGCGGGCAGGCCTCACTGAACCTTGGGCTCCTCGCCCTGCGGAACGGGGACTTCGACCGTGCTGCGCAGTGGTACGCGATGGTCCAGTCCGGGCGCGCCGCAGGCTTTGCTGCGACGGGGCTTGCCCTTGTGTTTGTGGGGCTCGAGCGTTTCGAAGAGGCGGAAGGTGCCCTTCGCGACGCGGCAACGTCGGCAGCCGGGCGTCATGTACAGGGGGAGCTCGATGGGGTGCGCTTGCTCCTCGTGTTGCGACGGGACGGTTCTGCCGATGCCCTCGACCTTGCAGGGCGGCTGCATCCGCCGGCTCCAGGGGCGCTCTACACGGGCGCACTCGCGGCGGCCTTGATGGCTGCGGGGCGCGAGGTCGAGGCCATGGCGATGATGGAGGACGGCGGTACAGATGCGCTGCAGGCATCGGGGCTGGGTCACCTTCTTCCGGAGCTGGCCGGCGCGATCGGTTCGCGCGTGTAAGGTGGCGGCGTGACCACGCTTCTACAGATTTCAGCGGCCATCGATCGCCTCACCGCAAAGCTCGGCAGCGCCGTGTCCTGGGCGGTGCTCGCCATGGTGATGCTCGGCGCGTTCAACGCGCTCGCCCGGTACTCGAGCCGCTTTCTGGGCGTGAATCTCTCGAGCAACGCGTTTCTCGAGGGCCAGTGGTACTTGTTCAGCCTGGTCTTCTTATTCGGCGCGGCAGAGGCCCTTCGCGCGGACAAGCATGTGCGTGTCGATGTGCTCTACGGCCGCCTCTCGAAGCGAGGGAAGGCGGGTATCAACCTGGTCGGAACGGTTCTTTTCCTCGTTCCGTTCTGCATCTTTGGACTGATCACCACCTTCCCTTGGGTCGCTGAGTCGTGGGCCGTCTGGGAGGTCTCGCCAGACCCCGGTGGCCTGCCCAGGTACCCGATCAAGAGCGCCCTGCTCGTGGCCTTCGCGTGGGTTCTCATTCAGGGACTGTCGGAGATTGTGAAGGCGCTGGCCATCGTGCTCGAGCCGGCGCCGGAGCCGTCCGATGGGTGAGGAGCTGCTCGGACCCCTGATGTTCGTCATGGCATTCACGCTGATCTTCAGCGGCTATCCGGTGGCGTTCTCGCTTGGTGGCACCGCCCTGGTCTTCGCGGGCATCGGCATCTGGCAGGGATTGTTCGAATTCAACCTGCTGTACGCCTTTCCGCAGCGCACCTTCGGCATCATGTCGAACTACGTGCTGCTCGCGGTGCCCTTCTTCATCTTCATGGGGACGATGCTCGAGAAGAGCCGCCTCGCCGAAGACCTGCTCACCACCATCGGCGCGTTGTTCGGTCAGCTTCGCGGCGGTCTCGCGCTTGCCGTCGTGTTCGTCGGAGGCCTTCTCGCGGCGGCAACGGGCGTCGTCGGCGCGTCGGTCGTCGCGATGGGCCTGATCTCGTTGCCGGTCATGCTTCGCTACGGGTACAGCAAGTCGCTGTCTGCGGGCGTGATCTGTGCGTCTGGAACCCTCGGTCAGATCATCCCACCCTCGGTGGTGCTCATCGTGCTCGCCGATCAACTCGGCGTCTCGGTCGGGGACCTGTTCCTCGGCTCGGTCATCCCCGGCGTGATGCTGGCCTGCATGTACGCCCTCTACGTCGTCGGCGTCGCCTTCTTCTCGGCCGACGCCGCTCCTGCGCTGCCCCCCGAGGCGCGTCCCGAGAACGTGAGCGCTCTCGCCTTGCAGGTCGTCAAGGTGATGATCCCACCGCTGGTGCTGATCTTCCTCGTTCTCGGAAGCATCTTCATGGGCGTTGCCACGCCGACCGAAGCGGGCGCTCTCGGTGGCGTCGGTGCCATGCTCCTCGCCGCTGCGAATCGACGGCTCACGCTCGAGGCGGTTCGTGGTGCCATGGAGGAGACGACCAAGCTCACCGCGATGGTGGTGTTTCTGCTGATCGGTTCGACGCTGTTCTCGCTGGTCTTCCGCGGGCTCTATGGCGACATCTGGATTGAGGACCTGCTCACCAACTTGCCCGGTGGGACGGTGGGGTTGCTCATCGTCGCGAACATCACCGTGTTCATCCTCGGTTTCTTCATCGACTTCTTCGAAATCGCGTTCATCATCTTGCCGCTGCTGGTGCCGGCGGCCTCGGTTCTCGGCATCGACCTGGTCTGGTTCGGCGTCGTGCTCGGCATGAACCTGCAGACGAGCTTTCTGACGCCGCCGTTCGGCTTCTCGCTGTTCTATCTGCGAGGCGTGGCGCCCGAAGAGGTGACCACCGGCGACATCTACCGGGGTGTGCTGCCGTTCATCGCGATTCAGGTGGTCGCGCTCGCGCTCGTGATTCAGTTCCCGATCTTGGTGCGCTTCCTCATTCCCGCCTGAGTCCTACTTGAAGCTCGCCTCGGCGTAGGCGCGCTCTGCGAGAGCAAACCAGGCAAAGCTCTCGTCGCGGAAACTCTTGAAGCTGTCGTAGATCTTCTTGTACCCAGCGTCGGCGGCGGCGCCCTCGGCGAGCATCTGATCCGACGCCTCGCGGGCCGCTGCCATCAGGTCGTCCGAGAACTTGCGGGTGGTGACGCCCGCCTCGAGCAAGCGCTTGAGGGCAGCCGGGTTCTTCGCGTCGTACCGCGTCTGCATAGCGAGTCCGCCCTCGTGGCACGCGACCTTGAGAATGGCCTGGTACTCGGCGGGAAGGGCCGCGAGCTGCTCTTGGTTGACGAAGAACGAGAGGCTTGGTCCGGGCTCCCACCAGCCTGGGTAGTAGTAGTTCTTGGCGACCTTGTGAAAGCCGAGCTTCTCGTCGTCGTAGGGGCCCACCCAGTCGGTAGCGTCGATGGCTCCTCGCTCGAGGGCGGGGAAGATCTCTCCGCCAGCGATGGTCTGAGTCGCGACGCCGAGGGCCTCCATGACTTTGCCGCCCATGCCGGGGATGCGCATCTTTAGGCCGCTGAGGGCCGC
Organism: Pseudomonadota bacterium; assembly: GCA_023954855.1. Taxonomy (GTDB): domain Bacteria; phylum Myxococcota_A; class UBA796; order UBA796; genus M1803. Next base: position 40,570 of record JAGSGY010000048.1, read on the forward strand.
GAGATCGGGAACCTCAGGCACAAACCAGCCGCCCATCTGCACGCCGGTGTTGCCGCCGGGAATGCTGTGTACGCCGAAGTCTGCGTAGAGCTCGTTCACTAGCTCGATGCCGCCACCCTCGAGCAGCCATGCGTTCTGCTGGCGAGCCGTCATGCCAAACGGAACGCAGGTGTCGAAGGCGAGCGCGGGGTTCTTGCCGATGTAGTAGTACGACGCGCTCTGGCCGATCGGGACGGTGCCCTGCTGGACCGCATCCAGGACCTCGAGTCCCGGCACGAGCTCGCCGGCGGGGTAGCAGCGAATGTCGAAGTTGCCGTCGGTCATCGCTTTGACGCGCTCCGCCATGACTTCGGCGGCGCCGTAGATGGTGTCGAGGCTGCGGGGGAAAGAGGAGGCCAGCCGCCAGCGGATCTTCTTGCGCGTGTGCACTGCAGGGCCGGCACCTTCGCCTCCTCCACTGCAGGCAGCCAGCACTCCGCCCGCTAGGGCACCCGTCAGCAGGTCGCGTCGCTTCATCCGTCCTCCAAGGCGGCGGAGCGTACACCAGCCCGTGCTGAGGTGCGAGCGCGCGGATGGACCGCAGCGAGCGCAGTGTCACCTTTCGATGTCGTATGTCACCGGTCGGATACGCGTCCTCCAACGCTGTCGGGAGACGACGGGCAGGCGTGGCCACTCCTCGATCTCGCCGTCGGGCATTGAGATGGTGGCAAATGCGGTCAGCGAGTCCTCTCCGGAGACGACTTCGGTTGCCGACCACTCGAGGTAGCCATCCAGGAAGACTGCGATCGACACCTCGTTGTCGGCGTACTCGGTCTCATCCTGGAACCGCGGAAGGTCATGCGCGACGATGGTGTAGTGCCCGCTGTCGGCCGATGGCAGGACGGTGTACTCGGGACCGCGGTGAATGTTGTCATCGGACAACTGGGGCTGTAGGCCATCTTCGCTCCACAGCTGGGTATTGCCCTGACAATTCCAGTAGTAGCAATCGTCGGAGCCGAACAGGCTGCCGCCGGCTCGGACCAGGTGCAGGTCCATGTCCTCTTCGAGGCTCCAAGTCATGCGCACCTCGAGTGCGTAGTCCTCGGAGAGGCCGCGGCGGGGTTGGCGCTCCCACTCTTGCTCGCCTTGGCAGCCGGTTGAGGAGAGCAACAGAAGGGCGGGTAGGGCGTAGCGCGTCGTGACCTCAGGGGTTGAAGCCATGCGATGCAGCCTGCGTGCCAAGGCCGAGGATTTGATCCACGAAAAAACCCGCCCGTCTTGCGACGATCGGGCTCTTCGGGCTTCTTCCCGCTTCGGTGGTTCAGCTTCTGCGAGTGAAAGTCAATCGGGTCGCCATGTGCCGTTCTACTGGTATTCGTGGGCGTTCATACGGAAGCGAACGGAAGCGAAGGGCGTTTGATAGCGGAGGTTGTAGGGTGTGGTCTGTCCCTGGCGTGTCCCGTGCGCTCTTGGCGTGGCGCCTTGGCCGCGGCCCAAGGGGACGCTGCGAACCCCGCTGCGGTGAGTGAACCATTCCAAGGATCTCCGCGGAGAGGGGCCGCAGTGCTCACGCTCACGGCCGGCTGACGTGAGACCGGACCGCCCGCATTGAACATTAAATGAATAGGTTTGCTCTGGCTTGTTGTTTCGATCCCTCGTGCGCCATGTCGGACGGAGCACACCCTCACAAGTCCCTGCATGGCGCATCAACAAAATGAGACAACCTGCTCCTTGTCCTTCGCCGTCCCCAGTCCAATAGTTAGTTGGATTACTAATGGAGAAGTTATGAGTAGGTATCATTTTCCCTTACTGCTTCTGCTTTCGGCCTGCGCCGAAGGGGTAGACGGTGACTCCGGGATGGTGACGGACTCCGCCGAGACCGACACCGATACGGACACCGACGCAGACACCGACGCAGACACCGACGCGGACACCGACGCGGACACCGACGCGGACACCGACGCGGACACCGACGCGGACACGGACACAGACCCGGTCACTCCGGCCGAGGTTCGGGTGATCCACCTGTCCCCCGATG
>JAGSGY010000129.1 GCA_023954855.1 Pseudomonadota bacterium
CGTGCTGGTACTGCCCCACGCCAATCGACTTTGGATCGACCTTCACCAGCTCGGCGAGCGGGTCCTGGAGCCTACGCGCGATGCTGACGGCACCCCGGACCGTGAGGTCCACGTCGGGAAGCTCTCGTCCCGCCAGCTCCGAGGCCGAGTACACGCTCGCCCCCGACTCGTTGACGCTGACCACCTGGATGGCGGCGTCCACTTGCTTCACCGCCTCGCGGACCCGCGCTTCGGCTTCGCGACCGCCCGTGCCGTTCCCCACCGCCACCGCAGCTGGACGATGCTTGCGCAGCAGCCCGACTAGGCCCGCCACATCCTTGTCGCCGCGTCCCACCAGAAACAGCGTCTGGTAGTCGACCAGGGCACCGGTGGCAGAGACCATCGCACACTTGCAGCCCGTGCGAATTCCCGGGTCGATGCCAAGCACGGGGGCGGACCCCAGCGGGGCCGCGAGCAGCACCGCTTCGAGGTTCTTCGCGAACACGCCCATCGCCTCGTCGTCGGACTCGCTCTTGAGCACCGCTCGCACCGCCCGCTCACCCGCCGGCAAGAGCAGGCGCTTGGTCGCATCCTCGGCGGCAAGCTGAAGCTCGGGTCCATACGGCGAGCGCGGGTAGTAGCGAATCATCCGCAACACTTGAGCGACCGTCCGGTCCACATCTGGGCGGACCTTCACGGACAGCACGCCCTGGGCCTCGCCGCGACAGACCGCGAGATAGCGATGCGAGGGAATGCGCGACGCCGGCTCCTGGTAGTCGACGTAGTCGCGAAAGGCTGAGCTATCGACGCCCTTCTTGGCCTTGGCTCTGACCAAGCCGTGCTGCCCAACCGTGCGGCGAATGGCCGCCCGAAGCTCGGGGTCATTGCCTAGGTGCTCGGCGACGATGTCACGGGCGCCCTGAAGCGCCTGGTCCGTGCTCAGCGCCCCCCGAAACCGCGCCGCGTCCGACCTTGGGTTGCCAGACGAGGGCTGCGCGAGAATCCGATCGGCGAGTGGCTGTAGGCCCTGTTCACGCGCGGTGTCGGCACGCGTCTTTCGCCGCTTTTTGTAGGGCTGGTACAAGTCCTCGAGCGCGGACTTCTTGGTGCACGCGGCGAGCGCTATGGCGAGGTCGGCGGTGAGCTGGCCCTGTTCGCGTAGGGTGTCGAGGATGCTGTCCCGGCGGGCGTCGAGCTCCACCAGCACCCGATGTTGCTCGGAGATGGCGCGCAGCTGCACCTCGTCCAGCTCGCCAGTCTTCTCTTTGCGGTACCGCGCCACGAACGGAATGGTGGCTCCGTCCTCGAAGAGCGCAAGGGCCGCCCCCACCTTGTGATGAGGCAGTGAGAGGGCATCGGCGATGCGAAGGCTGAGTGTCATGGCCGCGCTCTATCCCGGCTAGGCGAGGGTCCGATACACGCGAATGCGCATCGGGTTGGTGAACCGGTAGCCGTCCTGCACGCGCCCGGCTTCGAAGGCGGCGGCCACCTCGGGCTGTTCAATCGTCTCGGCGACGATGTCATTGAAGCTCATGCCGACCATGCGGTCCTTGAACGCGTCGAAAGACTCGGCGCGAAACTCAGTGGTGTACCAGAGCTCGTCCATCGTCGTGAACCGCTCCGCCTGGCGGTCGAGCGCCTGAAGGGCCTGCGCGCGGCACACGGTCTCATCGTGGAAGGGACGAATCAGCTGGCTGAACTGCCCGTGGATGTCGGGCTCGAGGATGAGGAGCACACCGTCGTCCTTCAGCACGCGACGCGCCTCCGCGAGGGCGTCATCCATGGCGTCGGCCGGGACGTGATGAAGAGAGCGCGACAGCACGACCACATCGACCGAGGAGCTCTCAACGGGAAGGTCCTGGGCCGGCGCCTCGGCCAGGGTCACACCGTCGACGGCCTCAGCGGCGCGGTTCTTCTCGGCCTGGACCGGGTCAGGCTCGAATCCGCGAACCGTAGCCCCAAGCCCGGCGAGATCGCGACCCAGTGCGCCCGGCCCGCAGCCCACATCGAGGACCTGCTTGCCGTTCCAATCGACAAGGCCGCGTAGGGCTTCGACATCCGTTGTGATTCCGAGATTCACGGGCATGCACCACCTCCGAAGCCCCTGAATATCCCGATCTCAGCGACTCGCCGCAGGGCTAGATTCGCGCGTTAGGGTGCATGCATGCCTCTTCTCCTACTCTTCATCGCCGCAAGTGCCGCTCCGCTCCTCGAAATCCCGGATGCAGAGACGCCGCATCCTCAAGCCTCTGCAGAGCATGCCGAGGCCAACCCTTCCCCGCGCACCGGAGAGTTCTGCGAGATCGTCGGCACGACCCGACTGCGGGTGAGTTGCTTCACGGTCACGCGCGAATCAACCCTCGCGCTCACCGGCACCGCCTACGCGCGCGGCTCGGCCTTCGCGACGTGGACCCTAAGCGAGGTGGTCGCCGACAGCGGCACCGCGCTCGTGTACCGCTACGCGGCCGAGATGGGCAGCAGCGTCGGTGGGATTAGCCACCTCACGCTCCCCGAGGGCGAGACCCGTGGGGGCGGCTGGTACCAGACCGATGGCGGCCACCGCGTGCCCTTCGTCGTCGTCACGCGCGCTCAGCTCGAGGCCTGCGCCGGAGACCGGCCAGAGCACGCGACCTCGGCACAGCTCGCGAGCTGCCTGCTCTAGACGGGCGTTTAGGCCTTTCGTGCCGCTCGCTTCATCAGTGTGATCAGCTGACTGGCGGTCCCTGCGCGCCCGCCGGTGAGCGCCGCGTAGTCGGCAGCCCCGACCTGAGCACAGGCCTCCGCCTCGGTCAGGCCCGCCTTCTTGACGAGGTCAGCGAGAAAGCGCTGCTGCTTGTCGCTCACAGCCGTGACTTCGGGCATGCGCTGCTTGAGTGCATCGATCAGCGATGAGGCTTCTGCACGCGTGCGAAGCGCTTCGAGGTTCTCGAGTTCGATGAGTGCGGCCACCGCGGCATCGTCGAGCCCAAGCAGCCCGGACAGGCGGGTGATCTCGACAAGCTGCTTCTCGGACGGCGTCGGCGAGACTCCGGCCTCGCGAAGCGTTCGGATGAGCGCACCCGCGCCCTCCCAGGACAAGCCGTCGACATCGACGCCCTCAATCATCTCGGCAGGCGCATTGGCGAACAGCGCATCGATCTGCATGCGTTGCGAGGCCGTCTGGTGACCGGCCTTCCGCTGCTTCTGCGCCGAGTCGTGCGCCGCCCGGAACGCGTCGCGCAGGGTCTCCCACACCTCGGGAGCCGCCTCGGTCCCCTCCTCGACATCGTCGAGGCGCTCTTCCATGGTGGCGGTGTAGGTCGGGTCGAACAGCGGCTCGCCATCGGTGAGCGAGTACATCGGCGCCACGTCGAGCCAGACCCGACGGCCATCGATCAGAGGCACCAGCGCGCCCCCCTCATCCTCGACGTACTTGCGGCGAAGCAGCGTCTCAAGGGTGGATGCGTACGTCGACGGACGGCCGATGCCCGCATCCTTCATGGCCTTGACCAAGCTGTGGCCTCGGTACCGTCCGGGGGGCTGGGTCTCGCCGCGCTTGAGGTTCGGGTTCGGGCTCTCCTCTTCCTCGGGCAGCAGCACCAGTGACGCGCCCACTTCGAGCCCATCGGGCCGCACGAGCGACGCCGCCGCGTCGATGCCCACGAAGGCAGCGCGCCAGCCGAGGGACGTGTACCAGCTCACCGAGCCGGTAAGCGGGCGGTCGAGATCCGGAACCGATGCCGTCACCCCGAGACGGGCCTGCTTCGCGGGCGCCATCTGCGAGGCGAGGACCTGAGCGCGAATCAGCGTGTACAGGCGGCGCGCATCGTCATCGACACCCTCAGGGGCGAGGACCGTGATCTGAGTCGGGCGGATGGCTTCGTGAGCATCCTGGACCTTGGTCGCGCCCTTCTTTCCCGCGGCACCGGCGCCGAGGTGAGCCTCGTCCCACTTGTCCTTGATCAGCGCTCGCGCATCGGCGATGGCCTGGTCGGACAGGCGGATGGAGTCGGTACGCAGATAGGTGATGTGGCCGCCCTCATAGAGCTTTCCCGCGAGCGACATGGTCTTCTTCGGGGACCAGCCCCAGCGTCCACCGGCAGCCTGGAGCAGCGCATCGGTGGTGAAGGCCGGCTTGGGCTTCTGGCTGCGCTCGGTCGGCTTGACCTTGGTGACCGACACCGCTCCAGCCTTGGCGATCGCCGCGAAGGCGCCCTCAGCGAGCTCGGTGTCCGAAGTGCGCGTGGCCACGAACTTCTGCTTGTCGTCGGTCCAGCGATTCTCGTCCGACGGCTCGTGAAAGCGGACCTGCAGGTCCACGGCATCCGTGCCCGCACTCACCTCGAAGAAGGGCACTGGCACATGGGCCTCGCGCTCCAGCTCGCGCTCGACGATGAAGCCGAGCGTGGGGGTCTGCACCCGTCCCATCGATGCCGTCCGCGACGTCACGAAGCTCTTCGCCATCTTTGAAGCTCGGAAGCCCACAAGACGGTCGAGGAAGCGTCGAACCATCGCACTCCGCACGCGGTCCATGTCGACTTCGTGCGCATCCTCGACGGCCTCTGCGATGGCACCTTTGGTGACCTCGCGAAAGGTCACGCGCACGCAGGGGCCATGCTCGGAGAGCAGTTCCTGCAGGCGCCAGGCGATGAACTCCCCTTCACGGTCGGGGTCAGGTGCGAGGAAGAACTTCGGGTCGCCGTGCTTCTCGGCTGCAGCGAGAATCGCGTTGACCGCCTTCTCGCCGTTGTCCGTCCACATCCAAGGCGGCGCGGGCAGCTCACCCTTTCGATTAGCCCAGAACGCCTTCTTGCCCTCTTTGGGGTCGAAAGCCCGGTTCGGCAGTTCCTGGATGTGTCCGCCGGTGGCGAGCACGACCCAGTCTTTGCCCAGGTACTTCTGGATGGTCTTGGACTTGGCCTTGGACTCGACGATCAGGATGTTCATACGGCTCGCGCTCGCAAAGTGGGGAGGTGACTGTGTGCCTCATAGCCGAGCGCCACGCCCGCGCCGCTCTGAAGCCCGTCAGGCATCCTCGGGACGAAAGCCAAACAGCGCCTCGTAGAGCTCTGGATCGTAGGTCACGTAGAAGCAGTTCTGCTTGGGCGGACGCTCATCTTCAGCCGAGAACGTCTCCCAAGCAGCGCGTTCCTCACTCGCCACGCTCACGTGTGTCGATGCGTTCTCATCGCCAGCGGACGCCGCGATGAAGGCATCGAGCAAGCGCACATGGGCCGCGGACCAGACCGCGACCTCACCGCTCTCGCGCACTCGCGCCGCCCGTTCGCGAATGGCCGCCTCGAGCGTGCGTCGCTCCTCGTTGAGGCGATGCGTCTCCTCGGCAAGTCGCCGTAGGGAGTCGGGATCCTGGGGTCCCCATCGCTCGGCGGCATCGAGCCCAAGCGACGCGCCCGCATTGGCAAAGCGCTGCCGCAGCACCCGCTCAGCCGCCGCCACCACATCGGACACACGCGCTGCATTCATGACGGCTCCGCGATGCTAGAGCTCGCCTTCGACCATGACGCACGCATCGTCCCGACACTCGGCGGTGATCGGCGCGCACCCCATCTCGGTGCAGGCGAACTGCCCGCTGCAGTCCTCGCCGAGCTCGTCGACGACCGTGGACAGCGAACCACTGTTCACCGCCACCGCTGCCCCGCCGTTGCAGTGGTCGCAGCACCCGAGCTGCACGATCACACAGCTCTCACCGTCAGCGCAGGTGGTGTAAGCCGCGTCGAGATCGGCCTGAATCGGCGGATTCCACACCGTGCCCGTGCCGCAGGCCGCGAGAAGGAAAAACAGGCCGGGAAGAAGGGAGCGCATCTGTCCGCCTAGGCCCAGTGGATGGTGTACTGCAGGGAATGGCCGATGCGCTCAGAGAAGCGCGAGACCGACTTCGACGCCATCTTCTCGCTGATGCCCACGGGAATGAGCGTCGTGAGCCACCCTCCGATCCCCTGGCTCTCGCCGTTGAGCGCGCGCGGCCCGGAAGCGGCGGTGTACTCGATCTCAGCGACCCGCTTGCCCGCCTTCTCCATCAGGTCGAACAGGTCACGGAACAAGATGAACGAAGTGTCGTTCTGGTGCACCGACCAGTTCGCCACGGGCAGGAAGTCGACCAGGTGAATCAGCTGGTAGTTGAGCGCAATCCACAGGTCCTCTCCGGACAGGGTGATCGGCTCGTTGTCGATGACGCGATGCAGCTCGATCGACGCAACTTCGCGCCCGAGGTTGGCGCGCAGCTCCGCGCGGAGGTCGCCGGCGTAGAGAAGACGGAGAATGGACGGGAACGCCTCGGTGTGGGTCCACTCGAAGGGCGTCATCAGCTTGCGCAGCTCGGGAATCTTCTCGGCCGTCATCGCGAAGGTGTTGGTGCCGGTTCCGAGGATGGAGTGCAGCAGCAGCACGAGTGCAGAGTGCTGCGGGTAGTGCTGCACGCCGTACTCGAAGCAGAAGTAGAGATGGTCCAGAAACGAGCCATCTGCGTGCTCGACATCGAAGTCGCACTCGTCGACCATGAAGCGCATCAGCTCCGGGCTGACGGCAGGCAGCTCATGCGCCGCACGCGCTTCGTCGTAGGCCGCTTGCACCGAAGAGGCGGCCTCGTCGGCCCACTGGACCTCTTTGCCGACTCGGGTACGCATCACAAAGCGCGCCGCTGAACCCTCGAGGGTCTGAAAGATGGTCTTGTCGAGATCGAAGTCCGGGATCGGCTCGACGGTCACCTTGCCAGCGTGATCGATGGCCGCGCCGTGGGCGATGGCCGCCTTGCGCTGGTAGGACGGATCCGGGCGTTCTTCGGCAGACTGCTTCAACGTTGACCTCACACAGCGACCCGATCGGCCGGGCCGCGCCGCACGCATCTTCTCACACGCCGGCACCCCCTCGCCTATCATGCGCGCACCTGGAGCGCTGTGTGGCGGACGAAGCACGAACGAGGCTCGAGCGATGGGAGTGGGTCGCTCTCGGCGTGGTGCTCGTCCTCGACCTCGTGTTGGCCAGGCGGGTCTTCGGCGCCGGCTTCATGGCCGACAACGACTTCATCACCCATGTCGCCTGGACTCAGTACCTGGTCGAAGAGCATTGGCCGGCGACGCACGCCGTGTTTGGCTGGAACCCCCACCACGGCACTGGCCTCCCGTTTCTGCTCTACAACACCCCTCCCGGGCTGGTGCTCGCCTCAGCGGCGCTGTGCCTGATTCCCGGGGTAGGCCCCGTCGGCGGAGTGAAGGGCGTGCTTCTCGCCGGATGGCTTGCGACCCCACTCCTGGCCTTTGGTTTTGCGCGGAGCTTCCGCGAGCGCCCGGCGACCTTTCCCGTGCTCGCGGCCGTGTTCGTGTCGCTCTTCTCCTCGGAGCTGTTCGGTCTAGAGTTCTTCTTCAAGAACGGCATGGCCAACGCCGCGATGGGCATTCCGCTGATGCTCGCGGTCTGGTGGTCTTTTCGCGTCGCGCTACGGGACGGCATCGGACGTGCGCGCTGGATGCTACTGCTCAGCGGCGTGCTCTACGGCCTGCTGATCGCGACCCACGTGACCAGCGCGTACATGGCGGCGATCGGGGTGGTGGCCCTCGCGGTGGTCGGCTCACAGGACCAAGCCGGTGAGCGCATCGCGCGAGGGGCAGCGGTCGGACTCGTCGGGCTGGTGACCTCAGCCTGGTGGTGGTGGCCGAGCCTTGCTCTGGTCGACCACGCGCCCGCGGCCTTCACGTGGATTCGCTCCCCCAGCTCGACGCTCTGGGCCATCGCCGATGGCAGCCTCTGGTCCAGCTACCCGGTCGGGTTCTTCGAGCGCTTCGTCGCCCACAGCAAGGTCGGCATCATCGTGACGCTCATGGCAGCCGTAGGTGCGCTCACAGCTCTGCGCCAACGCCACGCCCTGTCCGGCCTCGTCGTGGTCGCTTCCCTCGGTCTGTGGTTCGCACTCGGGCCCGCTGCAGCAGGCCCACTCTCTGGGGCCCCGCTCTACGAGAACCTGCTCTGGTACCGGTTCATCACCCTGCTCAGTGCGGCCACCTTGATCCTCGCTGCGTATGGCTCGGCGGTGCTCATCGAGGCGCCGTCCAAGCGTCTGAGGCTCGGCTCGAGGATTGGTCTCGCTTCGGCACTCCTCGCCGCGCTGGTCGTAATCGTCGGCCGCTCGAGCGCCATCCGTGTCTCCACCGACTACCCCGCCGAATCGCAGGAGTTCACCGAGCTCGTCGGCTGGATGAACGAGCATGCCGAGCGCCCAGGACGCATCTACAGCGAGTTTCCGCGCGACCTCGACGACGCCATCAGCGTGAACCATTCCCGCCACATGCTTCCACTCGAGACCGGGCTCGACGAGGCAGCCGTGTGGATCTACGAGAACAACCACGCCGGCCAGCACTTGATGGCGCGCGGCCTGCTCTGGGACAACGCGAGACCCATGCTCTGGCTCGCAGAGCGGTACGACGTGCGCACCTTCGTGGCCTACAGCCCCGGACTCAAGCACGTTCTCGATGATGACCCGAGATGGCGCTTGGGCTGGTCTCGCGGACAGACTTCCGCGTACCAAGCCACGACTGGGGTGGCGAGCCTCGTCGAAGCCGAGCTCCCAGTCGCACTCAGCCACCGCGAAGAGAGCGCACTCCCCGGCGGCGGATACCGCTACGCGCTGCGGGTGAACACGGAAGCCGAGCGACTGACGGTCAAGGTAAACTACTCCCCATTCTGGCAGGCCAGCGTCCAAGGAAGCGCCCTTGCGACCGAGCCCTCAGCAGATGGGCTTCTCGAACTGACCCTGCCCCCCGGCACCGAACACGATGTCGAGCTCGAGTGGACCCTGGTGCCCCAGCAACGGCAAGGGTGGCTGGCCTCGCTGCTCGGCGGCCTGTTGTTGGTGCTCGGAAGCAGCGCCCTGCGAGGCGACCGCTTGATCCCAAGCGCCCTCCCCCCAGCAACGCTTCCGGCGCTGCTCGGCGCCACCGCGGTCCTCATCGGCGTTCGCGGGCTCGGCGGTCCGAGCGACGACATCCACACTGGGCTGCGCGACGGCATGGCGGTCACACGAGGCCTCGACACCCTGAACGTCGGCTCCTACTCAGACCTGAACAACGGCCAGCTCCTGTTCCTGCTGCCCGACGCCTGGTCCGAGCGTCAGCTCGACAGCGACCAGCCGGCACGCCAACCCTTGACGGACGGCATGGCGGTCATCGCATCGGCCCCGGAAGCTGGCCTGGCCCAGCTCACCGTCGAGGGACGCCTGCTCGACGATGAGGCCAGCCCGCACCTTCGCCTCTTCAGCGGCCGGACAGGCGACCTGCTCTGCGAGGTGCCGCTGGAGCTCGGAACCCCAAAAGAGCTCCCCGCCGAGTGCATCAATGGCGCCCCCCGCGTCGAGCGCATGCCGGGACGCGCTCTAGGCATTGGCTTCTCGACGCCGAGCGCCCTCGTCGTCGACCAGATCCATCTGACGCAAGACAGCGTCGCGGTTCACGGTGAGTCGCTGCGCAATCAGCTCGACGATGGCGGCGCAGACGCCCACTACTTTGTCGGCCTGGACGGGGTCTATGCCCACAATGGGGCGCTGCTCACCGTTCCCGTCAACGCGGACAGCTCGCCGGTGAGCGTCGACCGTTCGGTCCCGCTGGTGCACGGCCAGCGCTACGAATTGTGGGCCCTCATGGCCTGCGCCGAACCCGAGCTCGCGGGCCTTCGGGCCTCGATGCGCTTCACCGTGGACGGGTCAGAGGTCGGACAGACGGATGGCGTTGATGCGCATCCGGGGCTTCTCGGCGTCACCCCGATGTGGGTGAGGATCGGCGAAACGACGGGGGATCCGCACAGCACTCTCGAAGTGACCTTCACCTCCGAAAGTGAGGACAACGCCTGGGCCGACCTGGACGCTGTGCTCTTCACGCCGGTGAACTAGGCATGCCGACCCATGAACGCGAACGGACCCAGCCCGTCTCTCTGTGTACAGCCGCTGGGACTCTGTCTGCAGAGGCCGTCGGCTGGTCGAGGCATCCCCTTCAAGACTGCGCACTTCCGGGACCGTGGGGACGGCGAAAGCGCTGGGACTACTGGTGCATCACCGCCGAGCCATGGGTCATTCAGCTGACCGTGCTGAACGCCGACTTCATGCGACTGGGCACTGCGGCGGTGTTTGAGGTCACGGGTGGCGACGTCCTCGAGTCGACCGTCGTTCGCGGACCCGGGGCACTTCAGCAACCCGACACCGTCGAGGGTGGAGACACGGTCTTCGAGGCCGGAGGCTTGTCGGCACGGGTCACACCAGGCGCCGACGGGACGCGCCTGCAGGTGTGGTTCAAGGCCCGCGGAAAGTCCGTCGAGGTCGACGCGATGGTCGAGCCGGCCACGGACACCCTGAACGTGGTCGTGCCCTGGTCCTCGACCCGCTACCAGTTCACCTCAAAGCACGTCGGCCGCCCGTGTCGAGGGACCCTGCGCATCGAGGGTGTCGAGCGAGCCCTCGAAGGTGAGGCCGGCTTTGACTACGGTCGTGGGCGCTGGCCCTCCGCGACCCGCTGGAACTGGGGTGCCGGGGCCGGCATGGTGGGCGCACACCAAGTCGGGCTTCAAGTCGGTGGACAGTGGACCGACGGCACCGGCATGACCGAGAACGGCGTCTTCGTCGACGGGGTGCTCGACAAGCTGGGCGACCGCCTCGTCTTCGAGCCGAGCCAGGAGTGGAGGGTGTACTCGCCAGACTCCGACGTCATCGACTTGAGGTTCATCCCCTCCCGCGACCGGTCACTGTGGATTCCTGGAGTTGTCACCTTGAACCTGGTCTTCGGTCACTGGCATGGGGTCGTCCGCGCGCATGACAAGACCCTCCAGATCGAGAACATGTTCGGCTGGACCGAGGAAATGCGGGTGCGCTGGTAGACGAGGAGCGCCTCGCCGGGCCGCACGCCAAAAATGTCGCGAAACGAGATGCAGCCTCGCAGGCCATCATGTGATGATCGCGCTCTGACGCGATCGTAAGGCTTGGCACCGCTCTTGCTCTGCAGGCTTGTACGAATCTTGGAGACCCCATGCGCTTGTCCGCCCTCGCACTACTCGCCGCCATCACCCCGACCGACGCCCTCGCTTGCGGCGGGTTCTTCTGTGACCCCCAGCAGCCGGTGTACCAGGCTGGCGAAGAGATCGTCTTCGTGGTCGATGAAGACGCCTGTGAGGTCGCAACGCATGTCTCGATTCAGTACGAGGGTGCGGCCGACGACTTCGCCTGGATTGTGCCCGTGTCCGGCGTGCCCGAGCTGTTTCCGTCGAGCAGCGCGCTGTTCAGCGCCCTGCGCACGCCCACTGACCCGAACTACCAGCTGTCCACGGAGGTCGTCGGCGCCTGCGAGATACCGATGCCCAGCGCCGAGTTCGACCTCGCGGCGGGTGTATCGATGGAAGACGGCGTCACCGTCGTCAGCGAAGAGCGGGTTGGGCCGTACGACACCGTCGTTCTCCAGGCGCTGAACGCGGATGTGCTGCTCGATTGGCTGCAGACGGAGGGCTACGACCTGCCGTCGGACCTGTCGACCGTGCTCTCGCCCTATGTGGCTGACAACCAGCACTTCATCGCGCTGAAGCTCGCTTCCGGACAGGACACGGGCGACCTGACGCCCCTCGGCATGCGCTACGACGCCTGCTCTGCGAGCGTTCCC
>JAGSGY010000082.1 GCA_023954855.1 Pseudomonadota bacterium
ATCGCCGCGCCAAGCGCGAGAACGATCCACGGGCCCTTGTTCGAAGAGGACTCCGACGGGCCGTCGACGCCCATACCCGGCGTCAGCGTGTGCCCGGACGTCTTTGCCTTTCCGGACGGCTCGACCCAGGTATTCATCGACCCGGACGGCTCCGAGAAGGGCTGGGACGTTGTCGCGTACTTGTCGAGCATCGTCGGGTCCCACGCGCCCGAGCTCGTTCGGCCCTCGTGCGGTGCCGCGGGCACATGCTCGACGCCAAGCCAGAGCGCTCGAAGCTTCTCAACCGAAGCGACCCGCTCGTCGACGTCGATGATCAAGGCCGCTTCAACGGCCTTCACCATTCGCTCCGGAAGCTCCGGACGCAGCTCGTTGAGCGGCCTGTACGCACCGGTCGTCACGGACGCGAAGATCTCGAAGGTATCGGAGCCATCGAAGGGCACAGTGCCGGTGAGCATCTCGTAGAAGATCACCCCGAGCGCCCAGATGTCGCTGCGTTCGTCGACGTGCTTGGTGCTGCGGATCTGCTCGGGGGACATGTAGTGAGCCGTGCCCATCATCGCGCCGGACCGGGTGGCGCGGACGCCGGTGTCTCCCGTGCCGCCATCGAGGGCCTTGACCAGACCGAAGTCCATGATCTTCGGGACCAATCCGCGCTGGGTCACCGCACAGAGGATGTTGTCGGGCTTCAGGTCGCGGTGGATGAAGCGCAGTCCGTGGGCGTGGGCCACGCCGTCGAGGATGCCCGAGACCAGAAGGTCCGCCTGGGCGACGGTGAGCGCGTTCTCGGCGAGCAGGTGCGACAGCGGCGGTCCGGAGATGAACTCCATGATCAGCCCGGGATCGCCGTCCACTTCGAGTACATCGGTCACCGTGACGATGTTTGGGTGCCGAAGTCGCGCCTGGGCGCGGCCCTCTTGAAGCAGTCGCTCACGCACCCGGGGACCGGCGCCGGTCACGACCTTGAGCGCATGGGCGGTGCCGAGCTGGATGTGACGCATGCGGTAGACGAAGCCCTGCCCACCAGCGCCAATAGGCGCTTCGAGCGTGTAGCGATCGATCTGGCGTCCGACGTCGAGCTGCATCGGCACAACTATAGGCGAACCGGCGCTACGTCTGGGCGAGAAGCTCGCGCAATCAGGTTTCGCACGTCTGTGACCTTGGTCACAATCCAACCAAGTACCCTGCGCGCTCCAACGGCGCGTTAGTCGGTGGCCGCTCGCACTGACCCAGCGAGCCTAGGAGTCCTCGTGATTGCGCTCTGGACCGTACTTTCCGCCGCATCGGCCGCCTGCCCATCACTCATCGCCGAGCTCGATGCCGCCGAGCAGGCCCTGCAGGTGTTCGACCTGCCTGCAGCCGAGTCCTACCTGGACAATGCCGAGGCCGCTATGGCTTGTGGCACGCTCCCCGACAAGACGCAGATTGCGCGATTCTTCTTCTTGGACGGCGCGGTTTACCAGTTCAACGGCGATGCGACCTCGGCGATCGAGTCGTACCGGGCGGCGCTGAAGCTGGATGCCCAGGCGGGCCTCGACGGCTTTGAGTCGGCAGTGGCCGACTTGGTGGTGAAGGCCAAAGAGGGCGAGGCAGGCACTGGAAGTGTCGACGTGAGTCCCACACTGGTCGAGCCGTGGAAGGTCGCGGTCGACGGTGCGTCTGTTGCGCTGCCCGCTCCGGTGATGGAGGGGCTCCACCTGGTCCAGTTCACCGACGCGGAAGGCGCCGTGTTCGAGGGCAAGATCATCGCGGTGACCAGCGGTCAGGCGGTCGTCGTGAACCACGAGTTGCCGGCTACACCGCCGCAGGCCGAGAGGGTTCGCAACCCTGTCGCCACTTCCGGCACGCTGCGTCTGGGTTTTGGCGCGTCGCTCGCCGCCGGTCAGGCCCAGTCGGCCACCGTCGACGGAACCACCTTCCGTGAGCCCTCGGTCAAGGCCTCGACGCCAGTGAGCTTGGGCTTTCAGGTCGGCGTTGGACCGGTCTTCTTCGAGCCCGAGGGCCACTTTGGTGCCTTGCTCGATGGCCACTACCTGACCGAAGGCTCGCCGGCTCCCGAGGCCACGAAGCTGGCATGGGGCTTCGGCCTCAATGCGGGCGCGACAGTCGGCAAGACCGACCTCGGCGTGGGCGGCGGAACGCTGTTCCCCGGACGTTTTCAGGGCTACGGTCTCGCGCGGTTGCGACCGTTCAAGCGGGCACCGGTGTCGCTGGCGTTGCGAGCTGGCGTGCGTAGCGCGCATCGGCTGGGTGCCGAGCCGATGGTCGGCCTGACGGTCGCTTACGATCTGGGGCTGTTCTAATGCGTACAGCTCTTCTTCTTGCGCTCGTGGTGGGGGTCGACGCGCAGGCCGCCGACATCCGCGTCGGACCCGATTTCGGCGACTACGCGACGCTGACCGAAGCGGTGGCGGCTGCCGTCGCTGGCGACCGACTGCTGCTCGAAGGCTTTGTGTTCTCCGAGAGCGTGGTCATCGACAAAGACCTCACCATCGTCGGTATCACGAACCGATCGGTGACCATCGAGCCCGACGCGACCGGACCAGCGCTTCATGTACAGCAGGGCGCACGCGTGTGGGTCGGTGACCTCACGATGACTGGCGCCGGAACGCAGCGTGCATTCGAGGTCGATGCCGGTTCGGCGCTCAGGCTTGTGGACGTCATCGGAACTCCTGGCGTGCAGTGGGGCGTGGCGAAGGACGGTGGCATTGGCCTGAGCGAGGGTGAGCTCGTCTTGGAGCGCAGTCGTTTTACGGGTGTGGCGCGAGCGGGTCGGGGCGGCCTCATCGCCGCGCGCGGGGGCTCCCTCAGCGTGGCTGGGAGCACGTTCGGAGGTGGGGGTGCGGAATCCCTCGGAGGCTGCATCTTCGCTGGCAACACCGAGGTGGACATCTCGGGCGCCACATTCACGGATTGCCTCGTGGGCACAGGAGCCTTGTTCACGGGCCCGACCGCGGGCGGGGCGGCGCTGGCAGCGGAAAACAGCACGGTGTCGATTCGCTCGTCCTCTTTTCGCGACACGACGGTGGTGGGTGGCTCCACCGATGTCGACAGCAAGGTCTGGGTCATGCTCTCCAACGGCACGGCACGGATCTCGGGCAGCCAATGGGTCGCAACGAGCCTCGTCCAGGTCGGGGGCACGCTCGAATTCGTTGACACGCTCATGGACAAGAGCCCCTTGGTGCAGATGTCGGGCTCGAATGGCGAGGTCATTCGGAGCCGATTCTGCTCGTCAGCGGTCACGTGGGAGCGCGGAGACCTTCGGAACTCTGTTTTCTCGTTTGCAACCGTGAACGCATCGGATGTGACGCGGATTCCGCACGCACACTTCCACGGCGGTGCCGTCTCGTTCTCGCAAGGGGGCTCGACGGCGAATGCCGTGGTGGGAACGGGCACCGGGACGCTCAACGGCGTCGGTTCCTCGAGTGGCGGAGTGTTTCCTACCGCCACATGGGGAACGTTGCCCCTGCTCTACGCCGTCATCGACGTACCCGGCTGGACTGCGCCCGCCTGCACCACGCAGGGTCCGGTGTCGTATGCCTATGACTACGACGCGGCTGTGCACGATGCTGCGGTTGCGCAGCTTTCGCGGGGCTTGGGCATCGACCTCGACGGGTCAGCGCCAGATGCTGGGCCTCTAGGGGGACTCTTCGCGGACCCCGAACAGGCCGAGGACGCGGACGGCGATGGCTACGGTGCGCATGTCGACTGCGACGACTCCGACCCTGCCGTGCATCCCTACGCCAACGAGATCTGCAACGGGGTCGACGACGACTGTGATCCCGCTACCGTCGATGGCGTAGCTCAGGACTGGCTCACGGATGCGGATGGGGATGGCTTTCCTGAACTGGGCGCTCTCCCGGTTTCGTCATGCACCGAGGTCCTGGGTGCGACGACTGTGTCGATTCCGGACTGTGACGACGGCGACGCCGCACGCAGTCCCATTCAGCCTGATGTCTGTGATGGCATTGACAATGACTGCGACGGGATCACCGATCCGATCGGAACCCAGAACTGGTACCCGGATACGGACGGTGATGGTCTCGGGGACGTAAATGGAAGCGTGCTGAATCAGTGCGTCGCACCTCAAGGCTACGTGCCAAACAATGGCGACTGCGACGATGGTACGCCTGGATCAGGGCGGACTCGAGTTGCGCATGACTTCGACGGCGATGGTCAGGGCGATCAATGGGGCCCCAGCATCGAGATCTGCGGAACGAAGGTGGGATGGGGCCCGGCCACAGACTGCGACGATTCCGATGCCGGCATCTACTCCGGCGCGGTCGAAGTGTGTGATGGTCTCGACAATGACTGCGCGAACGGACCCGACGATGGCCTGAGCATCACTGAGCTGTACTGGGACGAGGACGGTGACGGCTTCGGAAGCGGCGAGAGTATTGCCCTCTGTGGTGACGCAAATGGGCAGCAGTCCTACATCCCCGGCGACTGCGACGAAGCGCGCATGGACGTCTACCCCGGCGCCGAAGAGCTCTGCGATGGCATCGACAACGACTGCGACGGCGCTATCGATGAGGGCGTGGCCTTCGATCACTACCCGGACCGCGACGGCGACGGCTTCACCGACGCGCGCCCGGTCTTCGGCTGTCCCGACTATGCGTACGAGCTGACGCCCAGTACGCTGACGGACTGCGATGACAGCGACGTGCTCTTCTCCCCGCTCGCGGCGGACGACCAGTGCGACCGCATCGACCAGAACTGCGACGGCATCGCCGATGACCAGCCGAACGTCCTGCTGGGCCGCGTTGTGCTGTACCCCGACAATGACGGCGACGGGCATGGGCAGATCACCGAGGGCGTCACGTACTGCGACTTGCTCCCGAACTTCTCCGACAAGAAGGACGACTGCGACGACACCGATGCGTCGGTGAGCCCTTCGGCTGTGGAGGCCTGCGACCAGGTCGACAACAACTGCGACGGCCAGATCAACGAGGGCCTGACCTTCAGCACCATCTACGACGACGTCGACGGAGACGGGCTTGGCGGCGTCGCCTCGCAGTGGTGCGACCTACCCGCCGGCTCGGTGAGCGTGGGCGGTGACTGCCATGACGGCGACCCCAATGTGGGTGGGCCGAGCTCGTGGTACCGCGATGCCGATGGCGACAACTACGGCAACCCCGACGACGAGGTCATCGCCTGCTTCCCCGGCGAGGGCTGGCTGGCGACCGCTGGCGACTGCAACGACACCGCTGCGGATATGTCTCCGCTCGGCACCGAGACCTGCGACGGCCGCGATGAGGACTGTGACCTGACCGTGGACGAGGACCTCGGCAACGCCGTGTTCTTCGAGGACCTCGACGGTGATGGCTACGGCGGTGCTTCTGTCGTGGCCTGCGCCCCGGGCGTCGCGGTCGTGAATGTCGGTGGTGACTGCGACGACAACGACGCGACTTTCTTCCCCGGCGGAACCGAGATCTGTGGCGACGGACAAGACCAGGACTGCAGCGGCGCCGACCTTGTCTGCAACCCCACCGACACCGATGGCGACGGCTTCTGCGGAGGTGGCTGCACCGACGGCTCGCGTCCGGGTGACTGCAACGACGGCGATGCGAGCATCAACCCGTGGGCCATCGAGGGCTGCGATGCCGTCGATGAGGACTGCGACGGCCTCGTCGACGAGCACCTGACGACCGACAACGACGGCGACGGCTTCACTGCGGTCGGCAGCTGCGAAGGCAGTGCCGACGACTGCAATGACTGGATTGTCGGCGTGTTCCCCGGTGCCACCGAGGCCTGCAACGGACTCGATGACGACTGCGACGGCATCATCGACGAGGGTGTGCGCATCGATGCCGATGGCGACGGCTTCCCTGGGCCCGGCTGCGCGCTGATCGGCGTGCCCGAGGACTGCGACGACACCGATCCCGACGTGTTCCCGGGCCAAGAAGAGGTCGCGAACAACAGCACCGACGACGACTGCGATGGCACCGAAGACGAGGACCCGACCACCGACGATGACGACGGTGACGGCTACTGCGAGGGCCCCGTCTGCTCCAGCCCCACCGTGCTTCCCGGCGACTGCGACGACACCGACCCCACCGTGAACCCCGGTCCGGCGGCCATCGAGATCATCGACGGCATCGACAACGACTGCGATGGCAACATCGACGATGGCGCGACGACCGGTCTCGATCGTGACGGCGACGGCTACACCATCGCCGATGGCGACTGCAACGACCTCGACAGCGACGTGCATCCCGATGCGACCGAGCGCTGCAATGGCTTCGATGACGACTGCGACGGCTACGTGCCCGCGATCGAGATCGACGCTGATGGCGACCTGCTCTCGGCCTGCGAAGGCGATTGCGACGACACGCGCGCGAACGTGCGTCCCGGCCTTGCCGAGGACTGCAACGACGGGCTCGACAACAACTGCAGCGGCGAGGCCGACGAAGACAGTGACCACGACGCCGATGGCTACACCACTTGTGCGGGCGACTGCATCGACCTCGACGCCAAGGTCAACCCTGGTGCCGACGAAGAGAGCTGCAACCAGCTCGACGACGACTGCGACGGCACGGTGGATGAGGGACTCGACGCGGACCATGACGGCGTGATTGCCTGCACGGTCGCGCAGCTCGAGGGCGGGTGTGTCCCCGACCTGGTCGTCTGCGACTGCGATGACAACAACCGCCAGGTTGCGCCCGGTCTCGCGGAGATCTGCGGCGATGGCCTCGACAACGACTGCGACGGAACCGTCGACAACGACGAAGACCTCGACGGTGACGGCTGGCGCACGTGTCAGGGCGACTGCAACGACGGCAATGCCTTCATCTCGCCGGGAACCCCCGAGACGTGCGACGGGCTCGACAACAACTGCAACCAGCTCGTCGACGAGACCTTCGACGCCGACCAGGACGGCTGGCTGACCTGTCGCGGCGACTGCGACGACACCCTCGACATCACGTTCCCGTTCTCGGAAGAGGTCTGCGACCTGGCCGACAACGACTGCAACACGGTCATCGACGATGACTGGCCCGATATCGACGAGGACGGCTTCACCGAGTGCAGCGATGTGCCGGACTGTGCGCCTGCCGACCCGAACATCGGGCCCGGAATCGCCGAGGTGTGTGGCGACGAGATCGACAATGACTGCGATGGGGACGTCGACTGGAATGACACGGACTGCTCCGGCGACCTGTTCCCGTCCTACTGTGGCTGTTCGAGTGCGCCGGGCCCGTCTGCGCTCTGGCTGTTCATCCCGCTGATTGCACTTCGGCGTAGGGAGAACCGGAGGGCTGAAAGGCCCGACGGGGTCGGCGAAAGGGAGGGCGAGACATCTGTTGTCTCGACCGAGACCGTAGGGGTGCTGTCATGATCCGCCTTGGACTTCTGCTTCTCGCTTCCACGCCGGCCTGGGGTCGCGACCTTCATGTCGGACCCAACGACACCTACCCGACCATCGCGGCCGCGGTCGTTGATCTTCAGACCGAGGGCGACCGCATCCTCGTGACGGAGGGCACTTACGAGGAGAGCGTCACGCTCACCGACAAGAACGCCACCTTCGTGGCTGTGGGGCCGGTCACATGGCGTGGTGCCGGCTCGGGGCCGAATGTGACCCTGGTGACGATCAACGAGCAGGTCGAGACCGTTCGCTTCGAGGGCTTCACCTTCGAGGCGGTTGGCGGACACCGTGTGATTACGGCGGGCGCCAACGTGGAGATCGCCGACTCCGACCTGTTTGGTGGCAGCGTCAGTCAGTCCAACGGTGGACAGGTCTTCTCTTCGCGTGGTCTTACCACCGAGAACTCGACCTTCACCGGACCGACCTTCGCGATCGTGGGTGGTCTTCTCTACTCTGTGGGCAACCTGACGATTCGCGATAGCCAGCTTTGGGACGGCACCGCCGACAAAGAAGGTGGAGCGGCCTCGTCCAAGGGCACCATCTACGTCGAGGGATCGACCTTTCAGGGCAACACCGCTTCGGCGGGTGGTGCGCTGATGATCGGCGCTGGTGGCACGATCTACGACAGCCTGTTCGTGGACAACACGGCGCGCACTGGCGGCCACGTCTACGGCGGAAGCGTCGTGGCGGGTTCGACATTCCGACAGGGCACGGCCGACCGTGGTGTCGGCATCTACTCCGACACGCTCGAGATCGTGGCCGACTCGACCTTCGAGGACAACGCCGACGTCGTCACGGCAACGCGCGTGCAGACGCAGTTCATTCGCACGCTGCACTGCCTGACCTCTGCGCAGACGGCCATCACGGTGCCCTCGGCCAAAGACGTCTTCTTGTACAACGTGCAGTCGTCGGGTCCCGGCCTGCTCGTTCATGGACAGTCGGGCGTGATTCAGATGCGCCACGTCTACGCCGCGGGTCAGGGGCCCGTGGTGCTGACGGAGGCGGATGTGTTCGCCCGAGTCTCTGCTTCGATTTTCGACACCGTGGATCCGCCGATCGAGGTGGTGTCAGCCGGTAGCTTCAGCGTGAATTGGTTCCCGAACGGGGCGCCGCTTGCCATTGGCCCGCAGGCCTTCGATATCACCAATGTCATCGGTGAACCCACCGGTCTGGTGGGCGATCCATGCGCCGGAGGCCTCAGCTATGAGGGCCGGCCAGCGGTCATGGACACGGTGACCACCTACATGCTGCCGACCGACTTTCCCGCGGTGGACTGGGACGAATCGGTCGCCGATGCCGGCCCGTTTGGCGGCATCTTCGCAGACGCCGATCTATGGGTCGATGTGGACGGGGACGGGTGGCCACTCAACTTGGACTGTGACGACGACGATCCCGCCAGGGCGCCAACGCTACCCGAGATCTGCGGTGACGCCGTGGACAACGACTGTGACCCGCGGACGGATGCGTCGGCAACCCATAGCTACTACCCGGACGCCGATGGAGACGGCTATGGCGCGCTGTTGCGTGCCCCGATCATCGCCTGTGACCCCGGTCCTGCCCACGTGATGAACTCGGACGACTGTGACGACAGCGACGCCGATGCGTTCCCGTTCCGACTCGACCTCTGCGATGGCGTCGACAGCAACTGCGACACGGTGATCGACGACGGCTTCACCGAGAACGCTTACTACCTGACCAATGCCGATGGTGACGTGGCCGGCGATGGCACGCCGACCATGGGCTGCTTTGGTGGCGCGCCCCAGGGTGGCGACTGCGACGACGCGCAGGACGGCGTGGCGCAGTTTCTCCACAACGTGGGCATGGCGGACGAGGACGCCGATCTGTACGTGGCCCCCCGGCGCCCGGCCTCGATTCTCTATCCCCAGTGTGCGGAACCCACGGGCATTGACTGCGACGACCAAGATCGGCTCATCAATCCTGGCCGCTTAGATGGCTGCGATGAGATCGATAACGACTGCGATGGCCTGATCGACGAAGACGCCGGCAGCGCTGCGAGTGGCTTTCTCGACGATGACGGCGACGGCTTCGGCTCAGTGGCGTGGAATGGCTGCGCCGGTCATCCGAACTTCACCGCGACGGGTGGCGACTGCGATGACGCGAACCCGTTTGTCTTCCCCGGCCGCGACGATGTCTGCAATGGCTTCGACGACGACTGCGACGGCACCGCCGACAACAACACCGACTTCATGCCGGGCTGGTTCGAGGATGCGGACGGCGACGGGGCGACGGTCGAGGTCGGAAAGTTCTGCGAAGCGCCCACCGTCACGGCGACGCTGACCAACGGACCGCGCGACTGCGACGACACGGAGGCTGCAGCTTCACCCGATCAGGACGAGGTCTGTGGCGATAGCATCGACAACGACTGCGACGGCATCGTCGACGAGGACCCCAACGGCGTGCCGTGGTGGGAGGATGCCGATCAGGACGGCTTCACCGTCGAGCTTCCGCTTGTGCTCTGTGCGGGTGTGACCCCGACTGGATTCTGGCAGCAGACGACCACGAGCACGTGGGACTGCGACGATACGGTCGCCGCGGTGTGGCCGGGTGCCGACGAGATCTGCGACGACATCGACAACGATTGCGACGACTCGATCGACGAGGCCGGTGGCTTCGAGGCCTATGCCGACATCGATGTCGACGGGCTCGGCGGGGCGCTATTGCCCGGCAACTACTGCACGCTTCCGACAGGCGCGGTGGCGGTCGGTGGTGACTGCGACGACAACGACGTCAACGTCGGTGTCGGTCCCGACTACTACCGCGACGCCG
Source organism: Pseudomonadota bacterium (assembly GCA_023954855.1). Taxonomy (GTDB): domain Bacteria; phylum Myxococcota_A; class UBA796; order UBA796; genus M1803. The sequence goes on from JAGSGY010000082.1 coordinate 10,148, forward strand.
ATGGCGATGGCGTCGGTGGAACCGAGGTGATCGCAGCGTGCGACGATCCCGGTGCGGGCTGGACCTCGGTCTCGGGTGACTGCGTCGACTCGGATGCGACGGCCTTCCCCGGAGCCGAGGAGATCTGCAACAACCGCGACGACGACTGCGACACCACGGTCGACGAGGACCTCGACACGCAGGCCTACTACGGCGATGCCGACGGCGATGGCTGGGGCGGCGCGCTGATCCAGGCGTGTGGCCCGGGTGCGGCGGTCAGCGGCCTTCAAGGTGACTGCGACGACAGCGACGCCGCTGTGTATCCGACTGCCTTCGATGCTTGCGAGGACGGCTTTGACGCCAACTGCGACGGCGTCGACCCGGCCTGCGATGCGACCGACTCCGATGGAGACGGCTTCTGTGAGGGCGGCTGCAGCGAGGGACTTCCCGGCGACTGCAATGACGATGTGGGCGGCACGAACCCGTGGGCCCTCGAGAGCTGCGATGCCATCGACAACGACTGCGACGGCCTCATCGACGACGGCCTGACCTGGGACAACGACCTCGACGGCTTCACGGCCGTGGGCTCGTGCACCGGCTCTGCCGATGACTGCAACGACTGGCTCGGCAGCATCTTCGTGGGCGCGTCCGAGGCCTGCAACGGCATGGACGACGACTGTGACGAGCTGCTCGACGAGGGGCTGCTCATCGATGCCGACGGCGATGGCTTCCCCGCGGCGGGCGCGTGCCTGTCCTTCGATGCTGTCGACTGCGACGACACCGACGCGGCGGTTTACCCCGGCGCGACCGAGACCAACAACGGCACCGACGACGACTGCGATGGCGCCGTCGACGAGCCCTCCGATGGCGATGATGCCGATGGCGACGGCTACTGCGAAGGTCCGACCTGCACCGACTCGAGCATTCTTCCCGGTGACTGCGACGACACCGACCCCGGCATTCACCCCGGTGCGATCGACCTCGACGACGGCATCGACAACGACTGCGACGGCACGGTCGACGATGGACCCAGCCGCGACGCCGACCGCGACCGCGATGGCTTCACCGTGGACCAAGGTGACTGCAACGACCTCAACCCCCACGTGCATCCCGGCGCCGCCGAGCTCTGCAACGGCCTTGACGACAACTGCGACGGCCTGGTGGCGGTCACCGAGTTCGACATCGATCAGGACGGGCTGCGCGCCTGTGAGGGCGACTGCGACGACTACAACGACGAGGTCCGTCCCGGCCTGGCCGAGAACTGCGCCGACAGCCTCGACAACAACTGCGACGGCCTGATCAACGAAGACGCCGATGCCGACCAGGACGGCTTCACGACCTGTATGGGCGACTGCGTCGACTACGACCCGGCCATCAACCCCGCGGCACCCGAAGAGGCCTGCAACGAGGTTGACGACAACTGTGACGGCATCATCGACGAGGGTCTCGACCGCGACGGTGACGGCTGGATTGCGTGCCTGGTCGTCAACGATGACGGCTGCATTCCCGAGCCGGTCGAGTGCGACTGCGACGACACCAACCGCTTCGTGGCCCCCTGGCTGCCCGAGATCTGCGGCGATGGGCTCGACAACAACTGCGACGGCGCCATCGACAATGACGACGACGGCGACGGCGACGGCTGGACCACCTGCGAAGGCGACTGCCGCGACGACGATCCCTTCGTGTCTCCAGGCGCGCCCGAGGTCTGCGACGACATCGACAACGACTGCGACTTCCAGGTCGACGAGACCTTCGATCGCGATGGCGATGGCTGGCGCACCTGCGCGGGCGACTGCGACGACGACTCGGTCGATGTCTACCCGCTGAACCCGGAAGAGTGCGACCTGCTCGACAACGACTGCAGCGGTGTGGTCGACGATCCGTGGCCCGATCTCGACGAAGACGGCTACAGCGAGTGCGATGTGACGCCGGACTGCGCCGAGGGCAATGCCCAGGTCGGCCCGGACGTGGCCGAGCAGTGTGAGAACGGCTTCGACGACGACTGCGACGGGCTGGCCGACTGGGACGACCCGGACTGCGATGTCTCGGTGTTCCCCTCGTACTGCGGTGGTTGCTCGGCGAGCACCGGCCCGACGGGTTGGTTGTTCCTCCCGTTGCTGCTGGTGTTCCGCCGCCGGCGGGTGTAAAAGACGGGGCTCGGAGCCGGCTTGGATCACATTCCCGATGAGCAGCGTCGCTACCGCATCGAGAGCCTCCTTGGAAAGGGGGGCTTTGGGCGGGTCTACAAGGCCGAACTGATCGGGAATGTAGGCTTTCGCAAGGCCGTCGCGATCAAGATCCTCCACGAAGAAGGCGTGAGCGAGAAAGATCTGCAGCGTTTCCGGGACGAGGCGCGCATCCTCGGCTTGCTCAACGATCCGGCGATTATCGGCGTAGATCCGCCGATTCGCCTGGGGGGCCGCTGGGCTGTGGTCATGGAGATCGCCGACGGCGCGCCGAGCCACCACTTCATCCGTCGCGAGCCGATGCCGCCGGGTGTCGCCGCAGAGCTGATTGGCGAGTGCGCACGCGCGCTGGATGCGGCCTACACCAAGACGGTGGATGGCGAGCAACTCCAGCTCCTGCACCGCGATCTGAAGCCGCCGAACGTGATGGTCACCCGGGCCGGCGTGGTGAAGATCCTCGACTTCGGCATCGCGAAAGCAAGCTTCGAGGCCCGAGAGGCCCATACCACCAAAGACCTCGCAGGGACGGTGCCCTACATGGCGCCCGAGCGACTCGAGGGCATCGAGGGGCCTTCTGGCGACGTGTTCTCGCTCGGCGTGATGCTGCGCCGCTACATCATGCGGGACAAGTCATTGGGCTTCGGGCGATGGAAGGAATTCCCGCAGCCGCCCGAGCGCACACCTGCCATCGACATGGCGCTGTCGCTCGCCGAGACCATGTACTCGCTCGATCCCGCGGAGCGCCCGACGATGCGTCAGGTCGAGGACCTCTGCGAGCGCATCCGGCGTCTCGATGCGAACTCCCCATCGCTGCGACGTTGGGTGGAGCCGCGCTTCAGTGCTCCCGGCATCGAGGATGCTGACGATGACGAGCTTCTCGGTACCGTACTCACCGAGGGCAGCACAAAGACGGTGTCCTCGACGGCTCCGCTGTCTGCCGAGACGGCGACGATGGATGGCCTCGCATCGCTCGATGGGGTGACTTCGGCGCTGCAGGCGGCAACGCCAGTTCCGGAGACGCGCCAGCTTCCCTCGCCGACGGAGAGTACGGCCGCACCTGCCCCCGAGCGGGAGCAGAGTGAGTCAAAGGCTCCAGTCATGATGCTCGCCATCGGAGGGGCCTTCGGACTGCTCGCCCTGGTGTTGCTCGCCGTAGGACTGTCGGCCTCCGGCGTGCTGGGGGGCTCTGATCCCGAGCCCATCGCGGCGGTCGCGCCAGAGCCCGCACCGGTGGCCGAAGCCGTCGCCCCGGCACTCGAGCCCGTCGCCGCCATCGAGCCGTCTCCCGTCCCGGTCGAGACGCCTGCGGTTGCCCCTGAGGCCGTGCCTGCCCCGATGCCCAAGGCCGCTCCGGTACCCGCGCCGACACCTGTGCCGGAGCCCGCGGTTGAGCCGGCTCCACAGCCCGTCGCGGCGCCTGCACCTGCCCCCGTCCCCGAAGTGGCCGTGACCGCGCCTGAACCGGCGCCGACCAAGGCCTTGATCCTCAGCTCGCTTCCCACTGGCCTCGATGTGTTCATCGATGGGCACAAGGTCGGTATCACCCCCCTGATGGGTGTCTCGGTGGCCTACGGCGCCCACCGTCTTCGGATGGTCGAGGCAGGGGTAGACGTCGTGGATGAAGACATCCAGGTCGGGGCACGAAGCCCGAACCGCTACGTGTTCCGCGAGGGCGCGCTGGGAGCGCACTACTGATGACCGCCTGGGACCGTCCGCTCAACCAAGAAGAGCGTCGCATCGTCGCCGCAGCCCGCGAGAAGGCCTGGACCCTGTATGAGGGCGTGCGAACTCCGCATCGCAGCTGTGGCATTGCACTGGCCGAGACCTTCTCGCTCCCGAGTCGGCCGTATCAGTCCTTGCGGCGGGGTGGCCTCACGGGAAAGGGAACCTGCGGAGCTGCGATGGGTGGACGCCTGGTGCTCGGAGAGGTGCTCGGCGACCCCGAGCCCACCGGCGCGGCCACAGCTCGCCTGCTCGCGGCGATGCTCTACTTCGATGCCGAGCTCGAGAAGCGCGTCGACCGCATGCGGTCCGAGAGCTGGGTCTGTGACGATCTGACCGGCCAGTTCCCGAGCTTTGCGAGTCCCGAGCGCGCGAGCTTCTGCACCCGCTTGGCCACCGAGGTCGCCACGCTTACCGCCGAGTGCCTACTTCGCGCCGGTGAGATGGTCGACGTGAAGCCCATTCAGGGGCTGGACCTCGACCCCGACGCGCCGAGGCCGGTAGGCCCATCCATGCCTGTACTTCCACGCCAGGCCCGGGTCTATCGAGAAGTCCGCTTCACCGAGCACACGATTCCCGCCGGTCTACTCCGCGCCCACAACACCAAGAAGGGCGTCTGGGCGCGCATCGTCGTCGAGGAAGGACACCTTCGCTACCGCATCCGCGACGGCCTGGGCGGCGAGTTCCTTCTCGAGCCCGGTCACCTCATCGGCATCGTACCGCCGGAGGTGATTCACGAGGTCGCACTCGACGGCCCCGTGGTCTTCGTCGTGCAGTTCTGCCGCATCGATACGCCGCCAGAGGACGAGGACTGAGCCGCCACAAGATCTGCACGGGCGCTCCGCAGAATGCGCAGGGGGCGTCCGTAGATTGAGAGCGAGGAGGACGCATGTCCGATCTTCGCTACCTCGTCCGCACGACCTGCCTTCTCGAGTCTCGGTCCGAGCAATACGGCGCCTATCTCGAGCGCGCGCTGGGCCCGGAACACGCGGAGTGGGTCGGTGAGTGGGCCGCCGAAGAGGCCCATCACGGAGCGGTGCTGCGCGAGTGGCTCGATGCCCACGATCCCGAGTTCGACTTCGCGGAACGCTTCGCCCGACTCGAGGCGCTGCCCTACCACGCCGATGCTGCGGCCGACCGGGCCCCCGCCGAGGAGCTGCTGTCGCGTTGTGTGGTCGAGGCGCTGGCCGCCGGCTTCTATCGGGCCCTGCGCGACGCCACGGACGACGACTCCCTGAAGCGGGTGTGTGGGCGGTTGATGTCCGACGAGGCCCGTCACTTCAAGGGCTTCCGACGGCGGCTCGAGGCGCTCCCCGAGCTGTCCTCGGCGGCGAAGATCCGGGTCATCGCGCAGAGGGTCCGCGAGCTGGATGACGACCAGATCGTCTTCGCGTCTCACTGCGCGAACCACGATGGGGCCTACAGCCATCGCACCGCTCATGCGCGCTACATGGGTCGGGTGTACGCCATCTATCGGCGTGAGCACCTGGCATTCGTCCAGTCGATGATCTTCACTGCACTCGGAGGTCGGCCGTCTCGGCGGGCGAGTAGGGCGATCAGCCGCGTGCTTGCGGGCGTGATTTCGGCCAAGCGGGCTCGGCTGAGCTGGGTGGGTGCGTGAGGGCCCCGCAGATCTCGGGATGGTCGCGGTGAACGGCTCTTTGCATGGCTCTGCACATCGAGTCCACATCCCGGTCACAGAGTTTCCTTTTCGCCTACGATGCGCCCAGCAACGGCGTTGTCGGTGGGTGGCGGTGTGTGACGTCGATTGGGGTGTAAGGCAGGAGACGGACCGGGGTTACAGCCTTGTCAAGCCTCAGGTAGGGTCGAACCTCCCGCCACTGCGAGCTGTCGGACTGCACATGCCCCCCCAGAACTCCGAAGCCCTCACTGCTGTTCGCGCCCTGATCGCCCATGGTCGTGCTCGGCTTCGGAACCAGCGGTTGGTGCGCGGTGGGGTGTTTGGCCTGTGGGGGGGATTTGCGGCGGCTTTGGCGGTCGCCGGACTGTCGAGGCTCACTTGGCCCCTGCCGTTCAACCCCTTGTGGGTGGTCGTTCCGCTTCCGTTCTTGGGTGCGGCGATTGGCATGGGCGTGTGGCTCGGTCTTCCGGGACTAAAGCCCCGTGAAGTGGCGCTTTACCTGGACCGCAAGCTCGGAACCGGCGAGCTGCTCGTGACGGTGATGCACCTGGCCGAGATCGATGAGCTTCCGGCGACTGAGCCGGTGTTGGCCCAGGCCGCCCGCCAGATCCCACGTCTGCCGAAGCCGAAAGAAGTCATCGAGGTCAGGGTGCCCGAACGCACGCGCTGGCTCTCGGTGCCGCTGATCGTGCTGATTGGACTGATGTTGCTTCCGCAGGCCGCGATCTCGCGCAAGGCGGCGGACAATCCGCTCGCGAAGGAAGGGGAGCGGCTCGAAGAACGTCTCGAGGAGGCGGCCGAGCAGGGCGTGGAGCTTCCCGAGGACGTCGAGGCGCAGCTCGCCGAGCTCGCCGATGATCTTCAGGCCGGAAAGCTCGACGAGCAAGAGGCTCTTGAGCGCATGGACGACCTGCAGGAGCAGCTCGACGACCTTGAAGAGAAGCTCGAGGAAGGGCAGGACCTCCTCGACGAGCTCGCCGAGGCCGCGCAGACCTTGTCCGAGTCGGAGTCTCTCCAGGAGCTTGCCGACTCGATCGAGGCCGGCGACATGGAGTCCGCCGCAGACGCCGCGGAGAGCTTGGCGGATCAGCTCGCAGCCGCGACTCCCGAAGAGCGAAAAGAGGCGGGCGAGGCGCTCGAGAAGGCTGGGGAACAGCTTCAGCAGTCCGCCTCCGAGCAGATGCAAGACGCCGGCGAGGCCATGGAGCGCGTCGGCGAGCAGCTCCAGGGCAAAGATGGCGAGCCCGACGGCAAGGACGGCTCCGAGGGTGAAGGCGAGCAGGGCCAGTCGAGCGAGCAGGGCTCGCAAGACGGCGAGCAGGGGAGCGAGCAGGGCCAACAGGGTGGCGAGCAGGGCCAGCAGAGTGGCGAGGGCCAGCAGGGTGGCGAGGGCCAGCAGGGGAGCGAGCAGGGCCAGCAGGCCGGCGGCGAGCAGCAGTCGGGCACCCAGGGTGAGGGGCAGCAAGGCGGCGACCAGTCGGGCACCGGCAGTGGCCAGCCGAGCTCGAAGGAGCTCTCAGAGCAGCTCGCGCAGGCGCAGAGCGCGGCATCCCAGGCCAAGGCCGATGCCGCGGCACTCGAACAGAGCCAGCGCATCAATGGCGCGCTCGAGGCCGCTGAGCAGCGCATGGGCGGCGAAGGCGAGGTGGCCCAAGGCCAGAGCTCGCAGGGGCAAGGTGAAGGCCAGGGCGAGGGCCAGGGCGAGGGTCAGGGACAAGGACAGGGCGCGAGCCTCGGTCGCGCGGCCGTCGAGGCGGCAGCGGCGAATGGAGCCGGTCAGGGGCATACCTGGGAGGACCAGGGCACCTTCACCGACGCCGCCGGACACCAGACCGAGAACCGCAATTCCGACCGCACCAGCGGCCAGGAGATCGACGACTTTCAGGCGCTGTACGACGAGCTTCGTCTGCAGGGCGCCGAGACCCTGGTGTCGAGCGTGAGTGGGCAGGTCGACGAGGCCGGCCACATCGATGAGCTCGACACCCGGCTGACCCGCGGCGACGAGACGGCGGCAAAGCCTCTTCAGGCGTTGCCCGAAGGCTACCGAGAGGCCGCCGACCAGGCCCTGACCAATGAGCGTGTTCCCCCCGGCTACCGCGACGCGGTGAAGCAGTACTTCGACTCGATGGAGTGATCGTGCAGGAAAAGATTGCGACCTTTGCGGAGCGCGTCGAGCGCGTGCGCGAAGAGGTTTCCCGGGTGCTCGTTGGACAGCGCTCCGTCGTGGATGGCGTGCTGACCTGCCTCGTGGCCGATGGTCATGTGCTGCTCGAGGGTGTGCCAGGGCTCGGAAAGACCTTGTTGGTCCGCACCTTGTCCGAGTGCCTGAGCATGTCGTACAGCCGCATCCAGTTCACGCCGGACCTGATGCCCGCCGACATCGTGGGAACGCACATCCTCGCCGAGGACCCGGCTGGCGGCCGCAAGCTCGAGTTCCGCGAGGGACCCGTGTTCACGCAGCTCTTGCTCGCTGACGAGATCAACCGCGCTACGCCGAAGACGCAGTCCGCGCTGCTCGAGGCTATGGCCGAGCATCAGGTCACGATCGGTGGGCAGAGCCGCAAGCTCCCGAAGCCGTTCTTCGTCATGGCGACGCAGAACCCCCTCGAGATGGAGGGCACCTATCCGCTGCCCGAGGCCCAGCTCGACCGCTTCTTCTTCAAGGTCGACGTGCCGTTTCCGGATCTCGAGGACCTGGTCACGATCATGGACCGCACGACCGGCAACAAGAGCCAAGGCGTGAAGGCCGTGCTCGCTCCGAGTGAGCTCGCGGAGCTTCGCACCATCGTGCGCGACGTCATCGTGGCGCCCGAGGTCATGCGCTACGCCATGCGCTTGGTGCTTGGCACCCACCCCGAGAGCGCTCACGGCACCCCGACGGCGAAGCGCTTCGTTCGCTACGGAGCGTCTCCCCGAGGTGCCCAGGCCATCGTTCTCGGAGCGCGTACCCACGCCCTTCTCAACGGTCGGGCGCACGCCTCGATTGCCGATGTGCGGGCCATCGCGCATCCCGCGTTCCGTCACCGGCTCGGCCGCAACTTCGACGCTGAAGCCGAGGGCTTGTCGACCGACGACCTGATCTCGAAGATTCTCGACGAGCTTCCCGAGGCGGAAGGCCGCGTGGCCCGTGAGCTCGGAGCCTAGGTGCCGCTGCTCTCCGCAAAGCTGCTCACGCGGCTGTCGAACCTGACCCTCCGCTCGCGTCGTCGCGCGGCGGGTGTGCGCGTGGGCTCGCGAAAGTCGCAGCGCCGGGGGCAGTCCCAGGAGTTCGCGGATCACCGTCCCTACGTGGCCGGCGACGACCTGCGCTTCCTCGACTGGCACCTCTACGGTCGCCTCGACACGCTGTGGGTCAAGCTCTTCGAAGAGCAAGAGGACCGCACCGTGCAGGTGTTGATCGACAGCTCGGCTTCGATGGAGGGCGAGAAGCTCGAGTACGCCCGCAAGGTGGCAGCGGCGCTCGGCTTTGTGGCGCTGACCGGCACCGACCGCGTGACCGTCGCCGCGCTCTCCGACAAGCTCGACGCCTACTCACCCCCTCGACGTGGGCGCAGTCAGGCCCCCGCCTTGTTCTCGACGCTCGAGGCGATTCAGCCCGGTGGCGTGACCGATCTGACCAAGGCGCTGGCTGGCTATCCCCGCCAGCGCGGAGCGGGCATCGGCCTGCTGTTCACCGACTTCATGTACGACGAAGACCCCGACACGGTGCTGCGTCGGCTCGTGGCTCGCGGCATGGAGCTGCACGTCTTTCAGATCTTGTCCCCCGTCGACATTCGGCCGGCCGTCGAGGGCGACCTCACGCTGATCGATGCCGAGACGGGCGAGGAGATGATCGTCACCGTCGACGATGATGTGCTCGACCGCTTCGAGAAGAGCGTGCGGGCCTGGTGCGAGGTCGTGGCGCAGAGCTGCTCGCGCCTCGGCGTCGGGTACAGCCGGGTGGTCACCAACATGCCGGTCGAAGACTTCGTGATGCGTGAGCTTCGCGAGACGGGCCTCGTGACGTGAGTTTTCTCGCGCCGTTCGGACTGCTGCTTGGTGGACTCTCGGTTCCGCTGATCGCGCTGTACTTTCTCAAGCTTCGGCGGCGGAAGGTCACCTTGCCGTCGCTGCTGCTCTGGCATCAGTTTCAGAAGTCCCAGCAGCTCGCGACGCCGTTTCAGCGCTTTCGTCGCAACCTGCTGCTGTTGCTGCAGCTGCTTCTGCTGCTTCTGCTGACCCTTGCCCTCGCACAGCCGTTCTTCGAGTCGGACGCGAGGCCTGGGCAGAGCGTCGTGATCGTCATCGACAGCTCGGCTTCGATGCTCGCCACCGACGCAGAACCCACCCGCATCGACGCGGCCAAGGCGCACGCCCGCACCATCGTCGACAAGCTCTCGAACACCGACGAGGCGATGGTGGTGGTCGCCGGACCCCGCACCGAAGTGCGCCAGGGCTTCACCCGTGACCGCGGCGAGGCCAAGTCCGCGATTGACGCCATCGAGGCGATTCCTGCGCAGGGCTCGCTTCGCGAGGGCCTGATGCTCGCCCTGTCGATGGCCCGAAGCCGGCCCGGCGTCGAGCTGGTGGTGCTCTCGGACGGCAGCGGCGAGGACCTGACCACGGTGCCGACCGGCGGGGTGAACGTGCGCTACGTCCAGGTCGGGCGCAGCGCAGACAACTCGGGCATTCTCGCGCTCGATCTGCGCCGCAGCCCGGTCTCGGAGCTCGACCGGCAGCTGTTCGTGACCGTCCAGAACTTCGGCCGGCAAGAGCAGGAGGGTGCTGTCGGCGTGTACCTCGACAACAAGCTCGTCGGCATGCGCAACGAGAAGCTTCCCCCCGACGAACCGGTGTCGCTGGTCTTCGAGCTCTCGGGCGCTGCGAGCGGTGAGCTGCGCGTCGAGCTCGAGGCGGACTCGGACTACCTCAAGGCCGACGATGTGGCCTTTGCGGTCATCTCGGAGACCACTCAGCGCAAGGTGCTGTTGGTCGGAGGCGATGCACTGACCGCTCGGGTTCTCGCCGCCGATCCCCGCGTGAAGCTGTCGCTCGCCAAGGCCTCAGAGGTCGATGCTGAGGCCTGCGCGGACTTCGACGCCACCGTGTTCATGGGTCCGGTTCCGTCGGGCATGGAGGGCCAGCACTACGCGGTGCTCGGTCCGCATCCTGGGTCGCCGGTCCGCTTTGGCGAAGAGGTTCGCGCTCCGGCGGTTCTCGGCTGGCGGCGGACCCACCCTCTTGCGCGCTTTGTCGAGTGGGAGAGCGTGTTGCTCTCGCGGGCCCAAAAAGTGACCGATCCGGGCTCACTCGCGCCGATCGTCGAGTCGGACTACGGCCCGATCGTGCTCGCGGGCGAGCAGAAGGGCGGGCGCGTCGTGCAGCTCGGCTTCGACCCTCGCCACAGCGACATCCTGCTTCGCGTGGCGTGGCCGGTGACGGTGCTGAACGCTGTGGGCTGGCTGACCGAGGGCATTCCAGGGGCCGAGGGCGCGCGCGGCATGGCGACCGGCAGCCCGTTCACCCGTAGGGTCGCTGAAGGCACCACCGACGCCGATGTCTCGGTGAAGGGCCCCGAAGGCGCCGTCGCAGTCAGCGTGAACGACGGCTTGCTTCGCGTCCGCGACACCACCGCCGTGGGCATCTACGAAGTTCAGTCCGGGGCGGTGCGCACCAAGTTTGCCGCCAACCTCGTCTCGAATCGCGAGTCGCGCATTGCGCCGCGCGGTGGACTTGGCCTCGCCGATGGCAACGCCGCTGCACTGTCTGGCGCCGACAAGATTGGCCGCCGAGAGATCTGGCGTGAGCTGCTCATGCTTGCGCTGCTGTTCCTGATGGCGGAGTGGTGGGCCTGGAACCGACGGAAAGTGGCTTAATGAGCTTCTCTTTCGACCGTCCAGAGTTCCTGTGGGCCCTGCTGCTGCTGATTCCGATCGTGCTGCTCGCTCGAGCCAGCAAGCGTCGCATCGGTACCGGGCGCATGCTGATGGCGGCGGGGACGCGCATCGCGCTCCTGCTTGCGATTGTCTTCGCCCTCGCCGGCTTCACCCGCCACCACCCCGTCGATGCGCTCGGCGTGGTGTTTGTGCTCGACCGGTCGGCGTCGGTGGGACCCGAGGGGCGCCAGCGTGCAGAAGCCTTCGTTCGCGAAGCGCTGACTCATCGCGGCGACGATGATGTGGCCGGCGTGGTCGCGTTTGGCGCAGATGCGATGCTCGAGTCCGAGCCCAGGGCGGATCTGCACTTCGAAGGCGTCGAGAGTGTGCCCAGTCCCCATCAAACCGACGTCGAGGCTGGTCTTCGACTGGCGACAGCCGCACTCCCCGCAGACCGTTCGCGTCGCATTGTGCTGCTGTCTGACGGCGAAGAGACCCGCGGCGATGCGGTGTCGCAGGTGCTGCTCTCGGCAGGCGAGGACCTCGAGATCTCGGTGGTCCCGCTGACCTCCCGCAGCGGTCCCGAGGTGTTGCTCGAAGACCTGCTCGCCCCGGCTCGCGTCGACCAGGATGCTTCTTACGAGGTGAAGGTCGTCGCCCGAAGCGAGCTTCCGGCTTCCGGAAAGCTTCGCCTGTACCGCAACGACGAGTACCTCGGCGAGATGCCGGTCGAGCTCGATGGTGGCCGCGCCCAGGTGCTGTCCTTCCGCCAGGAAGCCGGTGATCCGGGGCTGTACCGCTACCGGGCCACGCTCTCGGTCGACGACGGCAGTCAAGACACCATCCCGCAGAACAACGAGGTCGTCTCGACCGTGCAGGTCACCGGCCAACCGCGCGTGCTCTACGCCGAGGGCTACCCCGACCAGGCGAAGCACCTCGCCTCGGCGCTTCGAAAAGAGGGCGTGCAGGTCGATGTGGTCTCGCCCGAGGACATTCCGGCAGGACCGAGTGGACTGCGTCCGTACGCGACGGTGATCTTGTCCGACGTGCCGGCCTACGCGCTGTCCCGGCGGCAGCAAGAGGCCTTGCAGGCCTACGTGCGTGACCTCGGTCGCGGCTTGATCATGGTCGGCGGTGACCAGAGCTTCGGCCTTGGCGGCTACTACGCCACGCCCATCGAAGAGGCCCTCCCGGTCCGCATGGACCTCAAAGACAAGACGCGTTTTCCGAAGCTCGCCATGGTGCTCGCCATCGACAAGAGCTGCTCGATGGGTGGCGGCGCCGGCTCGAAGCTCGGCATGGCCAAAGAAGCCGGTATTCAGACGGCACAGCTGCTCTCGGACCGCGACTTGCTGGGTGTCATCGGCTTTGACGGAGCGGCGTCGTGGATTGTTCCGCTGCTTGATCTGTCGAATCGCGACCAGGTCGTGAGCACGATCGGCGGGCTTCGCAGCGGCGGAGGCACCGACATCTACCCGGCCGTCGAGCGTGGCGTGAAGGGGCTCAAGGCCACCGACGCGGCGCTCAAGCACCTGATCATCCTCTCGGATGGCATCACCTCGGGCGCCAACTACCAGGCGCTGATGCAGGGCGCGAACGCCGACCAGATCACCATCAGCGCCATCAGCATCGGGGCCGACTCCGACACGCAGACCATGCGCGACTTCGCGACTTGGGGAGGCGGCAACTACTACCTGGTGACCGATCCCACCTCGATTCCCGCGATCTTCACCCGCGAGACGATGCTAGCGACGCGTTCCTTCTTGATGGAGGAGCCGATTCGTCCGGCGATGTTCCAGCCCTCCGACGTGCTCAAGGGCATGAAGCAAGAGGACTTCGTGGTGATGGGCGGCATGGTGGCCACCGAGCCCAAGCCGCGCGCTACGGTCGCTCTCGTGCATCCTGAAGATGCGAAGCTGCCCGTCCTCGCCCACTGGAACTACGGGCTTGGCCGCTCGGTCGCGTTCACCTCCGACAGCAAGGCACGGTGGTCCAGCGCCTGGCTCGGTACCGCCGACTACACCCAGTTCTGGACCCAGGTGGTTCGCTGGTCGATTGGCTCGGGCATGGACGGATCCATGTCGGTCGACGCCGAGATTCGCGACGGTGAGCTGGTGATCAGCGTCGACGCCTACACAAACGACGGTGACTTTCGCAACTTCCTCGAAGGCGAGGCTCGCGTTGTCGCGCCGGACCTCACCGTGCGTCCCCTCGAGCTTCGCCAGGTCGCTCCGGGCCGCTACGAAGCCGCGACACCCATCGACCAAGACGGCAGCTGGCTCGCCGGTGTGTCGCTCAAGCAGGGCGATGTGGTCGTCGGACAGGCGGTCGCTGAAGCGGTGCAGCCCTATTCGCCCGAGTACCGCAGCCGCGGCGGCGGTGGAGCGCGAATGCGCGAGCTCGGCAGTCTGGGTGGCGGCGGTGAGCTCGCCAAGCCCGCCGACGTCTTCAAGCGTCCGAAGGTCGCTCGCCAGGTGCCTCAGCCCCTGTGGAACTGGCTGATCTTGCTGGCGGGCTTCTTGCTGCTGCTCGACGTGATGCTGCGGCGTCTCGACTTCTCGGCCATGCCTTCGCTCGCGCCAAAGCGGGTGACCGATGGCTCTGCTGGCCGGCTGGCGTCGCGTCCCCGTCGGGCCCCGGTGCCACGCGCTGACCTCGGTGCCGGCGGCGACGGAACCGTCCAGGAAGTTGTCGGAGAGGTGATGATCGAGGACGATACGCCGGTGAAGCCCGAGCTCGACATTCCCGCCGATAGCTACGCAGGCCGCTTGCTCGCCGCGCGTCGCAGCGCTCGCAAGAAGATGGG
>JAGSGY010000046.1 GCA_023954855.1 Pseudomonadota bacterium
CTGCCCATCACCTCACCGAGCGAGGCGGCGTGGTTGGCCGACATCGCGGGATGTCCGATGAAGAAGTGACCGATGGCGCGCTTGACGTCGTCGTCGCCAGACTCCATGCGCTCGAGCAGCTCGCTGCCGTCGCCGCTCTTGTGGGCATCGATCATCGCCGTGAGGAGCTCGAAGCCTTCGCCATCGGCGCCGAGGCCCGAAGCGGCAGCAGCGGTGCGGTCCCAGTCGTTGATGCGTGCGAGTGCGGTGCAGCGGGCGTGGTCCACGCTCGAGTCGCTGTCTTCCCATGGTCCGCGGGCCAAGGTCTCGACGGCGCCGGCGTCGCGCAGACGACCCAGGCCTTCGGCAGCTCCACGGCGCGCGTCGTTGTCGGAGTCGCCGAGGTTGGCGATCAGCGCCTTCTGGGCACCGGTCAGTCCCATGAGTCCGATGAGAACCGCCGTGCGCTGACGCACCCAGTAGGTGCGGTGCTTGAGCAAGCCGCCGAGCACGCTCGCCACGTCCGCATCACCGGGGATTGGGGTGGTAAGCAGCAGAGCGAGCTGCTCTTCCTTGCGCGTCGGGCGCCCGAAGCCGCTGAGGATCTCGCGAAGCAGGTCCTTGTCGAGAAGGTCGGTGTAGCCGCGGTCGTCCTTGGCCACGAGCGGGAGGGTGCCGAAGAGCGACAGGGCGCAGGTCCAGCTCTCCGGCTTTCCGGGAGGCAAGGGTAGGGGCAGCGGAATCGCGTCCAGGTACGTGTCCAGGCCAATCTTGGTGTAGTGGGGGCGTGGCAGGGTCGTCATGTCCGGGCTCCTCTGAGTGCGCGGGCGCCGCTGGGCGAATCCGCGAGTAGCAGTCTGTCGATCGTCTCTCCGAGGGCTTGCGGAAAGCGCTCAAGAGAGACGTTGGCGATGGCGTCGGGGTAGTAGCGCTCGACGTGGTCCGTTCCCGGGCCGAGGCCGATGCCGACGAGGTGGATGTCGGTGCCCTTGCGCACCTGGGCGACGGCGCGCTTGAGGGCGCCATCGGCGTCAGACGGGCCGCTGGGCTCCCCGTCCGAGATCAGTAACAACATGCGCTCGTGCGCTGGGTACTCTTCGAGCAGGTCGGCGGCGCGAAGCAGGCACGGCCCATCCCAGTTGTGCTGCGGGCGGTTGTGTCCGCCCTTTCGGTTGCCGCGGACCTCGGCGGGCATGGTGCCGATGCGCTCACGGGTGGTGGGGTCGAGTGCGGTGGCGAAGTCCTTGAACGGCACGACTTGATCTTGAAAGCCGTAGACCGCGAACGGGATCTGCAAGCGCTCGAGCACTTCGCAGCAGAGAACCACGCCACGAAAGCCGTGGTGGATGCGGTCGCCGTTCATCGAGCCCGACAAGTCGAGGAAGATCATGAACGCCGGGTCGCGCTTGGAGGGCAGGGTCTTGCGTTGCCACATGCGCGTGTAGGCACCGGCCTCGACCTCGAGGTGCATGGCGATGCGTAGGTCGACGCGGTTTCCGCTCGCGTACCCGCCCACCCAACGAGGGTAGCTGGTCGGCCGAAGGATGCGCTCGAGCTGGGCCACCATGGCGTCGGCGTAGGGCATCACGTCATTTCGGGCTTCTTCGTACTGATTCTTCGCCGACTCCTCGGCCATGCGCTCGAGCATCTCGCGAAGCTCTTCCGAGAGCTCGGCAAGCTCCATCGGCTCGGCGTCAAAGTCGCCTTCCTCGGGAGGGGAGCCCATCTGGTCGCGCAGGGCAGGCGGCACGAGGTGCGATGGAATGCGGACCGAGCGGCCCTTCGCTCCCTTGGGCGGCGCGCCGAAGCGAAGCTCGCGGATCTGCTGGAGAAACTGGCCTTCCTGCTCCTTGATCTTGCCGGCGTTCGCCTTGTCTTGGCGGATCAGCTCCATGTAGACCGGACGGATCTCGAGCCAGGTGATGCGGTAGGCCTCGTAGGCTGCGAGTCGGACCAGGCGCTCGAACGGGTCGGGCGGGACGAACACGTCGGCGCTTCGGAACACCCGCGCGACGCTGTGGCGCTCGTAGGTGAGGGCGAGCGCGAGGTCGACATCGGCGTGGACAGGTGGCTGGGCGTCGACGATGCGCTGCCGAGCGTCGCGGGTCACCTCGAGGGCTTCGCGCGGGGTCGGATGCAGGGTCTCGGGCAGCTCGCCGTGCCACCACTCGTGAATGGCGCCGAGGCAGTACTGCTGAAAGAAGGGCTGGGCTTCGAGGCCCTTGCCGCTCTTGGGGAACAGGCGGTCGTTGTACAGATCGACCCAGGCCTCGGCGCCCGGAAAGCGGGCCACGATCCAGTCTTCGATGCGGCAGTCCTCGAGGCTGTTCATCAGCGAGGCGATGCCGGGCTGCTTTAGCGTCTTCTCGGGGACGAGGGTCAGGTACCGGGTGACTGCGGCATGGGCGGCTTCGTGGCAGATCAGCCCGCGCACATCATCGGCCGCTTCGTTCGTCAGATCGCCGCCGTCGACGTTGATGATCCCGGTCTTCGGCGTGATGAACCAGCCCGAGCCAGGCTTGCCGACTTGCACGTCGAGTCCCGCGTCGAGCGCGATGGCTCGGGCGAGGGCGGTGAGTTCTTCGACGGGTACGACGTGCGGCATGGTCGAGCACCGTCGACCGGGGGAGCAGGCGTGTCAACCACTCGCGGCCGCTTGGCTGAGGCGGGCGCAGTGGCGGTCTGATCGGTGGCGTCACAACCCTTCACGACGTGGTTGAAGCGACGATCGCGTGGGGCGCGAGGGGACCGTTTCGGCCGCTGTGCTGCGGATCGGTTAGAGGCGACGGCCCCTTCGGGGTCTTCCCAGGATTTCATGTCCGGCTCGCTCACCATCCGCCAAGCACGACTCGTGCTTCCAGACCGCGTTGTCACCGGCGATCTACTCGTCGAGGACGGTGTGATTGCGGCGATTGGTCCTTCGGTCTCGCGCTCTTCCGGCGAAGAGATCGACGGCACCGGACTGACCGTGATGCCCGGCGTCATCGACCCGCAGGTGCACTTCCGCGAGCCGGGACACACCTACAAAGAAGACCTGGTCTCCGGCTCTCGTGCCGCGGCGGCCGGTGGCGTGACCTCGTTCTTGGACATGCCGAACAACAACCCGGTGACCACCTCCGTCGCTCGCCTCGAGGCCAAGCTCGCCATGGCGGCCGAGAAGTCGGCGGTGCACTACGGCTTCTTCATCGGCGCGAACGGCGAGAACAACGACGAGATCGTGGCCTGCGAGCGCACCTGTGGCGTCAAGGTGATGATGGGTCCGTCTACGGCTGGACTTCGCCTCGAGGGTCTCGAGCGTATCGAACACGTCTTCGCCGGTGTCGGAGACAAGCTGCTGGCCGTGCACGCCGAGGATGGCGCACGCATTCGCGACCGGCAGATGCTCTACGAGGGACGGGGAAGCGTCGCGGACCATCCGAGGATTCGCGATACCGAGGCGGCGCTCATTGCCACGCGACACGCCGTCGAGCTCTCGCTCAAGCACGGTCGGCACACGCACATCCTGCACCTGTCGAGCGGCGAAGAGGCCGAGTACCTCGCGACCGTGGACCGCACCCACATCACCACTGAGGTCACTCCGCATCACCTGCTGATGGGGGAAGAGGCCTACGAGCTGATCGGGACCCGCGCTCAGACCAACCCGCCGATTCGCGGGGGACGTCATCGCGCCCAGCTGCTCAAGCACCTGCGCAGCGGCACCATCAACTGCGTCGCTTCGGACCACGCTCCGCACACCATCGAAGAGAAGGACCGGACCTACCCCGCCTCCCCGAGCGGTGTGCCGAATATCGAGTGGTCCCTTCCGCTGATGCTCGACTTGGTGTCAAGGGGCGAGGCCACCCTCTGCGAGGTCGCGCGCTGGATGTGCGAGGGGCCTGCTCAGGTGTATGGCATTCCACGCAAGGGTCGGCTCGAGGTTGGCTTCGATGCGGATCTGGTTCTGGTCGACATGAAGGCCAAGCGCACGATCGGCGAGGACCGCATCTGGACCAAGGCCGGCTGGACCCCGTGGCCCGGCGTCGAGCTCGCCGGGTGGCCCGTGCTCACCGCAGTGCTGGGCCAGCCCGTGTACCGCGAGGGCGAGATCCTCGAAGGCGTGCGTGGCCGTGAGCTCACGTTCTCGCGTTTCGATGGCCAGCGCTCGCTCGGCTGATGCGGTCTAGACGCCCGCGGGTCCGTGCTCGGCTTCGGCTACAGGTGTGCGCTGCCTTCGTCAATGAACGCAGGTGCGAGATCTCGGTGCGCTGGCAGCGTCAGCACGGGACGTGGATCGAGCAATCTCGGGCCTTGCGGGGCCTCGGCGTGCGATCCGGCTGCGGAGGCACCGCCAGCCACGTTGGGCCGGCGGTGCATTCGGGCTTAGCCCTTGACGACCTTCTTGAGGCGTCCGCCAGCCTTGCGCTTCTTGAGCTGATGGTTCTTGCGCAGGCGTTCCTTGCGCTTCTTGGCTTTGAGCTTGGCGTTGCGACGGTTGGCCATTGGGCCTCCTTTTGGTCCGCCGCACTAACTGTTTGCGGCGATTCTGTCAGCCACTCGGTGGGTTCGCACCGCGGTTCGGTCTAGCGGCCGTGGACCGGACAGGCCCCTGACACGCCCGGCCCAGGGCTCAGGTTAATTCTGCGCTCCACTGGAGAAGCCATGCTCGATGTCGGCGACAAGCCCGAAGACTTCACTCTCACCGATGATCAGGGCAATGAGGTCGTCTGGTCCGAGCTGCGAGGTTCACCGGTCGTGATCTTCTTCTACCCGAAGGCGTCGACGCCCGGCTGTACCAAAGAGGCCTGCGCGTTTCGCGACCTGAGCGGCGAGTTTGAAGCGCGCGGAGTCAAGGTCTTCGGAGCCTCTGCCGACTCGGCCAAGCGTCAGACCAACTTCCGAAACAAGTACGACCTCACGATGCCTCTGCTCTGCGATCCCGACCACGTGATTCTCGAGCCCTGGGGCGTGTGGGCCGAGAAGAAGAACTACGGCCGCACCTACATGGGCATCATTCGCAGCACTTTCGTGTTCGATGAAGAGGGAACGGTTCGCGCACGCTGGGCCAACCTCCGCGTGAAGGGCCATGCTGACGCTGTGCTCGCGTCGGTCGACGAACTCTTTGGCCAGGAGGCCTGACATGAAGCCCTGGATGCTCACGTTCGCATTTCTCGTTGCTTGCAACGGCAACAAGACGCCTCCTGACGCCGCCGGCGAGGAGGGCACGACCGAGGCCAGTACCACCGAGGCCACCGAAGGACCGGACGTGACCAAGCCGGGGCCCGTTCCCGGAACCGAGCATGTCGAGCCGCCTGTCGAGGGTCAGCCTCCGATCGACAAGCCGGACCTCTCGTTTGGTGACAGCTACTGGCTGCTCGACGAGCCGGCCCCCACGGTCGAGAACAACGTCTTCAAGGCTGTGGCTCGCCACGGTGGAGGCTGTGCCGAGCACGAGTTCAGCTACCGAGTGATCAACAAGGGCCGCTCGCAGCCGCCGACGGCGATCGGTCTGCTGCACCACAACGGCAATGGCGACCGCTGTCGCGCGCTGCTCGTGACGCCGGTCGAAATCGACCTGAATGAGGCACTCAAGGACCAGGGCTGCATCGGGAAGGTGTCGATTGCCGTTCCCCCCGTCGATGGCGCTGATGAGCCGTCCAAAGCGCTGTTGTTCGCCATCGACCCGGTAGGCTGCGAGTAGTCCCTGCTTGACCGCGGGATCGGTGATGGGTAGTCACCCCAGGGAGAATGCATGCTCTTCATGGCGGCGGTGCGCGAAGAACTGGGTGATCTCGACGGCGAAGTCGTCGGAATCGGCTCGATCGTGGCGGCTGCTCGGGCCGCCGAGGTCATCGCGCGGCGTAAGCCCGACGGGGTGATCTTGCTGGGCACTGGCGGTTCGTACACGCGTGGCCCGGCCATCGGCGATGCCGTCTCTGCGCGCAAAGTCGGCATGTCTTACGGCGTAGCCGCAATGGGCCTCGGCTATGTTCCGCGCCCTCCCGCGCCGGTGGAGTGCGCCACAGACCTGGTCGAGGCCTTAGGGCTGCCGGCACACGACGTGTTGACCGTCGGGGCTGTGACGACAGACACGACCCTAGCTGAGCGTCTGTCCGACGGGTGGACCGTCGAGCACATGGAGGCCTTCGGCGTCGCCATGGCCTGCCACCAGGCGGGCATTCCGTTCACGGCGGTCATCGGAATCACCAACATCGCCGGACCCGAAGCGCACACTCAGTGGCTGCTGCACCGCGATGCGGCCCAGGCTGCGGCTCGCGACGCTGTGCGCCATCTCACCTGACCGTCGCGCTATGGTGGCTGCATGAAGTGGAAGCACCTTCCGATCGTCGCCTTCGACACCGAGACCACGGGCCTGAGCCCGTTCATCGACGATCGAATCATCGAGTTCGCCGCGGTTGCGCTGACACTCGACGATGAGGGGCGAGTTGCCGACGTGGTCGAGCACTCCTGGCTGATCAATCCCGAGCGCGACATTCCGCCGAAGGTCGTCGAGATCACCGGAATCACCTCGGCCGACGTGGCCGGCGCGCCCCGTTTTGCGGAAATGGCCGACACGATTCGCGACCTGCTCGCCGGTGCGGTGACGGTGGCGCACAACTACCCCTTCGACCTCGGCTTTCTCACGTCAGAGTACGCGCGGCTCGACCAGGTGGCGCCCGTCCCCCTCGCCGAGATCGACACCATCGACCTGTCGATGAAGGCGTGGCCCGATGCGCGTGGGCACAAGCTCTCCGATGTCTGCAAGCGCCTGGATGTTGTGCTTGAGGGTGCCCACCGCGCCACCAACGATGCCTTGGCCTGCGGCAAGTGCTTTACCGAGCTCGCCCGACGCCACGACGTCGTCGACGAGCTCCAAGAGATGCTCACCTGGTCGAGGGCGATCGGCCGTCCACCCGAGGATGGACCGCTGGACCTCGACACCCACGGGCGAGTGGTCTTCGGTGAGGGCAAGCACCAGGGAACCCCCGTGCTTCACCATCCCAAGCACTTGCAGTGGATGCTCAAGGCGCGTGAGCGGGGCCCGGATGGCTGGCGCTTTCGCTTTCCCGAGTCGACCCGACTGTGGATCCGTCGCTGGCTCGACGTCCGTGCCGCGGGCCGAGCGCGCTCGAATCCGAAGGGTGTGCGCTCCGAGGACTGGGGCCTGGACTCGTGCATCGCCGTTGATCGGCGTGCGCGCCTATGAGAGCTCTGCTGCTGCTCTTGCTCACGGGCTGCGGAAGCAGCCATCGCTATCCGGGAGGAGGCGATCTCGAGAACCAACTCGAGCGCGAGGTCGTGGCGCTGCAGCAGAAGACCCGAGCCCTTGAGGCGGAGCTCTTGACCTGTGGCGAGACGGAGACCGCGCTGTACGCCGAGGTGCACCAGATCTTCGTCGGCACCGAAGTACGCGTCGACAAGGACGGGCGGCATCTACTGATCGTGCTTCCGGCAGACTACGCCTTTGGCTCTGAGCTGCACCTTCGCACCGAGGCTCGCATGGCCTTCGATCTGGTCGGCACGGCACTGAACGCGCACCCCGATGCTGAGGTCCAGATCACCGGACACACCGAAGATCGCATGCTCAACGGCGAGGAACTTGCCGAGTTCGGCGACATGTACGGCATGGGCTTCGTCATGGCGTCACGCATTCGCACCGCACTCGTGGACGACTTCAATGTGCGCACCGAGCGCATCGTCATCGCGACGGCGGGGCAGGGGCAGCCGATTGCCGACAACGACACCCCGTTCGGCCAGCGCATGAACCGCAGGGTGGTGGTGCGCATCGACGAGCCCGGTCGCGCCCCGTGATCTCTGCGCCTCGAAGCGGGCGAACACCGGCTGTGTAGCGGGCCTTCTCACTGAGGGGCGTTTGGCGTGCCACCACGGGCTACAATCGCCGCCCGACGGAGTTCCCCTTGGCGCTGACCCTTCCGCGTGTGCATGTGTACGCCCAGAAAAAGCTGCTCACCGCATCCAGACGCAATGTGCTGACGTCCGAAGAGGAGCAGTTGCTGCTCTCTGTCGATGCCTACCGCGACGACAGTGAGGTTCCGGGGGGCGATCGGGTCATTCCGCTTGGGCCCGAGCGCTTTGCGGTGGGTCGAGGCGTGGCGGACGGTGCGGTCTGGCGCGTCATCGACGGTGCTGCCGACGGACTCTCTCGGCCGGCATGGCTGTGGGCGTCGGATGCGTGGTTCCTCGATGATGTCGGCGAGCAGGCACCGCTTCCACGCGTGCTCGCACTTCGCGAGCTGCTCGCCCGCGCACTCCCTCTGGCCGGCAGCGCCGAGTTGATTCACAAGACCCTGGGCGCGGCGATTGGCGCCCTTCGTCGTGGTGAAAAGGTCGGCATCCTGGCGCCTTCAGCGGCCATTCGCTCGCCGATTCACTCGGGCCGCTGGTTCGCGCTGGGACTCACCGTCTGCCTCCCCGACGACCTCGCACCGACCTTGCGGATCTCGTGCTGGGAGCCGAAGCCCGCACCGGGGGCGTGGGATCTCGTCGTCGTGAGCGAGCCCGCCGAGGGCTACACGATGCTCGATCCCTCGAACTTGCCCGAGATGGGCGATGACCCGGTCGCGCTGTTCGTCATCGACCGCCTGAGCGCGGATGACCCCGAGACCCTCGAGGCCAGTTCGGAACTGCCCGACGTCGGGCTCGAGATGTGGACGGGTGCCTTCGAGGCGGCCACCTTCGCCGGCGACTTCGAGGGTGTCGATCCCGAGCTCTACGAGTCGAATCCGTCGCTCGCGGCCTGGGTGTTGATCGGCAAGCTCGACGAGGGCGTCCCGATGACGGACTCGTTCGCCGACGAGATTGCCCTGGCGTCTTCGAAGGTGGGGGACCCCCGCATCTGGGAAGTCACCGCCGAGCGCAGCACCAATGAGCGAATCAAGGCCGTCAGTGCCTATCTGTCCCTAGAGCCGCTCCCCACCCCGAGCGAAGAGCTTCTTCGCGCCCTCGCACGGGCCCGACCTCCGGCGCGCGTTGTGGCGCCTTGGGCCCACGCGCTGCTGACCTGGATGGGAACCGACGCTCCGTCAAGTGTGGTCGAGTCGCTCCTGCTCGAAGCCCTGGCCGAGGACGATCCGATCTTCGATCCGGTCAGCCGCGCGGCGGTGTTCTCGGAGCTCCTGGTGTCTCTCGCTGAGCGAGATCGCGTCGGTGAGGCACTGCAGCAGCTGTTCGGCCCAACCGCTCACAATGTGCTCGATGCCATCGGCGCGGGACCGCTCGTGGTGTGCTGGCTCGGGCTGTCGCCCTCTAGGCGGACGCTCTCGGCGCTGCAGCAGCTGGTCGACCTGATCGCGGGGGCTCCCGATGCAGACAAGGCCGCTGCCAGGCTGTATCGCGGATTGCTCGTGCAGGGACTCGACAAGCGTGCCGAGATGGTGGTGCATCAGTGGGCCCGAAGCTCGCTGAAGCTGCCGCTTCGTGCGCGCGATGCCCTGCTCGAAGAACTGCGCGGAACCGACAACGCAGTGGAGTGGGTGCAGGTGATTGCGGCGGACGCCCCCGTCGAGCGCGTCGCCAGCCTGATTCGCGGCGTGACCCGCTCGCGCGCGGACCAGATCTGGGGCGTTGCCCTCAACGAGCGAGCCATCACCCGGGCGAGCAACGAGCGTGAGCGGCTGCTGCTCATCGATGAGCTCCTTCCCGACGGAGACGAGGCGCTCGAGCCCGAAGCACGTGAGCTCTTCGCTCAGGCCATGCCCGCGATCACCTTCCCGGACGAAGGCCTCGCCAAGCTCGCGGCGCGACTTGCTGAGGTTCACACCGCAACGCCGCTATGGATGTGGGTGGCAGTGACCGGCGCGACGCCGAACCTGTTCCCGGACGATACGGTCGAGGCGACCATCATGGCGTTCTGCCAGGCTCCGCCTCACATCGAGCTCGAGCGGGAGGCTGCGCTCCGCTGTACCGCAGGCCTCGCCCACGCGAATGGCTGGAGTCCCTTTGAGCACGCGCGGTGGCTGGTGCGGCTGATCATGGCGCCGAACGACGGTCGCGAGTTCAACCTCGAGCAGGCCGAGCGCTTCATCTTCGCGCTGACCCAGCGCGGCGATGGCCCCGAGCGCGTCGCTGAGATCACCAACGCCTTCGTCGACATGCCTCCCGAGCACCCTGCGCTGCTGGTGTTCCTGCACCGGCTCCTTCCGGGGTTGTTTGGTGGGAAGGCCCCGCCGATCTACATCTCGCGTGTCGACCAGCGCCGCATGAAGCGCCGCATTCGCACCATCTGGAGCGAGAGCATCGCGATGGATCGCAATCCGCTGGGCCTGTACCGCCGCTGAGCGATAGGGGCCCTGCATGCTCACTGGCGACCTCGTACGGGCGCGTGTCCGCGGACGCGCACTCAATCCGTCCCTCATCGATCCCGAGCGCCCGGCACTCATGCGCCGCTCCGAGGACCTGCTCGACCTGTTTGGCGATGCGGTGGCCCACCACTGGACGCGCGGTGCTCTGAACCAGGCGGTGAACGACCTCATCGGCGACGGGCAAGACGCCAAGGTCGTGCGTGGATTGGCCAAGCTGTGTGCGGATCGAAGCACCTTTGAGGTGACCTCTCCGCTGCCTCCTGCCGAGCTGCGGCACAAGGTGTTTCGCCTTGCCAGAGAGCGTGGCCCACTGGCGCTCGAGGCCGGTCCGCTGGACCGCACGACCGCCGATGATGTGCTCGAGGAGGTGGCGAAGGAGCTCGGCGTGAGCGCTTCCGAGGTTGCGGATTCGCTGTACGCCGACCTGCGTGAGTCGCAGCGCGTGACCGCGTGCACCATGGACTCCGCTGCCGGGTTGTTGCATCGCTACAACGTAGCGTTGGTCCAGGCCTTGCTGCTCAAGGCCACCGAAGTCACCGTTCGCCTCGAGCGGCCGACGGCTCCCCGATTGCGGCAGCTGTTCCGCTACATCAAGTTCCACCAGCTGATTCACACCGCCCAGAAAGACGGACGTGCGTTGGTGGTGCGTCTCGACGGGCCTCTGTCGCTGTTCAAGCAGTCGAGTCGCTACGGCATGAACCTCGCGAACTTCTTGCCTGCGCTGCTGCTGCAGAAGGGACCGTGGACCTTCGAGGCCACGATTCTCTGGACCAAGGCCAAGCACCGAAAGACGCTGAGCCTCGACCAGGACTGCGGATTGGTGTCGCACTACCGCGACACGGGCGCGTACGAGCCTCCTGAGGTGCAGTACTTCCGCGAGCGCTTTCAGAGCAAGGAGCGAGCGTGGACCCTCGAGACCGGTGCCGAGCCGCTGAGCTTGGCGGGCCGATCCGTGGTCGTCCCTGACTTCACCCTCCGACGCGGTGAGGACGTCGTGCACCTCGACATCGCGGGCTTCTGGCGACGCGACTGGCTGGTGCGACGCCTAGAGCTTCTGCAGCGCTCCGGCCCCGAGAACCTGGTGCTCGCAGTGAGCAAGAAGCTGGTCGGTAGCAAGGAAGCCCTCGAGGGCTTCGAGGGAGCCGTGATCGAGTTCTCACAGGTGCTGTCGCCGAAGAAAGTCATCGAGGCTGCGGAGGCGCTGTGCACCTAGACTGCGGCTTGGCCTGCGCGGCAGATGTCTTCGCAGATGGGCAAGGAGCCTTGCATCGCCGGCTCGATGGGCTCGAAGACCCCGAGGGTGCGCGCTTGCCTGAGGGCTTGCCCCCGGTGGTCGATGCGCATGTGCATCTGTTCCCGCCGGCGGTGTTCGAGAAGATCTGGGCCTGGTTCGAGCACTATGGCTGGCCGGTTCGCTACAAGCTGCACGCGGCTGAGACCATGCAGTTCTTGCTCGATCGCGGCGTCGAGCAGATGGTGGCACTGCACTACAGCCACAAACCCGGCCTCGCGCGGGACATGAACCGCTTCATGGCCGAGATCACCGCGGACGAGCCCAGAGTGTTGGGCACGGCCACCGTGTTGCCGGGTGAGCCCGACGCAGCGGCGATCTTGCGAGAGGGCATCGCCCTTGGCCTCAAGGCGGTGAAGCTTCACTGCCATGTGCAGTGCATGGCGCCCGACGACCCCGAGATGGATGAGGTCTACGAGGTCTGTTCGAAGGCCGGCGTGCCGCTGATCTTGCATGCAGGGCGCGAACCGAAGAGCCCCGCCTACCGGGTCGACACCTACGCGATCTGCGCAGCGGAGCGGGTGGAGCGGGTCCTGCATCGGTGGCCGGACCTCAAGCTTCTCGTGCCCCATCTCGGCGCTGACGAGTTCGAGGCGTACCACCGACTGATGCTCGAGCACGACAACCTGTGGCTCGACACCACGATGGTCATGGCCGAGTACTTACCGACGCTTCCGCCGCGAAAGCTTCTGGTCGATCGGCCTGAGAGGCTCATCTACGGAACGGACTTTCCGAACCTGCCCTATGCGTGGGACCGAGAAGTGCGCAAGCTCGTCGACTTCGCGCTCGGCGACGAGGTTCTTGCGCAGATCTTGTCCGGCACGGCTCGGGAACTCTTCGAGTTCGACGAGCGCTGACTACTCGCCCTGAAGGACGCCGGCAGCGGTTCCGAGCTCGTTCCACTCGGCCAAGGCCGTGCGGAAGTCCGCGAGAGTGGAGTCGATCGCACCGACCTTGGTGTCGACCTCTTCGAGGGAGCCCTTCAGCGCAGCGGACTGTGCGTCGAAGTCCTCCTGGCTGATGGCTTCGATCATCAGGTTGAGCTCAAGCTCTTCGAGCTCAGCGCGCTGATCGACGGCACCACTCTCGATGCCAGCCTTCTCAGTCTCGAGCTCATCGACAGTCGACTCGACCTCGAAGAGCACGGTCATGATCTCCTGCACCACTTCCATGGAGCGGTCGGTGTGGTCGTCTACGACGACCTTGACCACTTCCGGCCGGAACTTGTCGGCAAGGGCATTGGCCTTGTCGATGAAGCCCCGGTGCTTCGCGAACGCAGCGAGGTGGGTGGTGAAGCTCTCGTATAGGGTCTCGTGACTCATTGGGGTCCCCGTCTTGGCTCGACAGTCTAGAGGTCGCGTGGACGCGTGGGAAGCTCCATGTTCCACACCTGCCGGTGGTGCGGTTGGAATGCTGCATACGGCCTCGTGCCGCCCCGCGTTGTGGCACCCGCTCGACCCGCGCATCCATCGCGCTATCCTGCCCGCGCGAGGATGCAGCATGCGTACCGAGATTCCCGTACTCGACCTGTCCGATCTTGCCGAGAATGCGCCACCAGAGGCGGTTCAGCGCGCCGCTGATGCCCTGCTCGAGGCCTTCGGGACCTATGGGCTGGTCTTCATCAAGAACCACGGCGTCGATCGGGGAGACGTGGAGGGTGTGTACGACGCGTTCGTCGACGTCCTCGAGCGCCCGACCGAAGAAAAGGCGAGCTGGGGCGGACCTGACATCTGGTACCAGCGGGGCTGGACTCCACCCAACACCGAGCAGGCGGTCGTCGCCGGTGGTCAGCCGGACTTCAAGGAGTGCTTCTTCGCGGTCGGCAGTGAACTCGATCCACGCTGCAAGCGTTTCTGGCCCGAGCTCTACGCCGACAACGTCTGGCCCGACCAGGCCGATACCTTCAAAGACAGCACGGTCGCGCTCAGTCAGCAGGTGCACGGCATTGGCCTTCGCCTGCTGCGGGGTTGTGCGGTGGCGTTGGGCTTGGAGGAGGATGCGTTCACGTCTCTCGTCGAGGGCGGCGCGAGCCTGTCTCGGGTGCTCAAGTACCTCGAGCTCTCCGACGATCAGCTCGGTACGGGCATCCTATGGGGCGAGGAACACACCGACTTCAACCTACTGACGCTCCTTCCCGGCGGCTGCTTCTACATGAACGGGAAGCGCGTCGCGACGCCTCCGGAAGGTCAGGTTGGCCTCGAGCTTCGCACACGGCCATCTGCCGCCGAGCCCAATGGACGGGTCGTTCCGGGCCGGCCTCCGGAGGGGTGCATCGTGGCCCAGGTGGGTCAGCAGTTCGAGGTACTCACCGGCGGTCGCTTCTTGGCCACGCCTCACGTGATCCACGCGCCGGCCTCGATCGGCTGGACCCGCACCTCGTTCGCGCACTTCGTGCACCTGCACGGCATGGTCCCCGTAGCCCCGCTCGCGCCGTTCGCCTCAGCGGACCCCGAGTACGCCCCGCCCGTGCTCGCCGGCACCTACGGCATCAAGACGCTCATCGACATCGGCCTGGCGCCGACCTCGGAGCTGGACCGCCTCGGATACCGCCACTACGGCCGACTCGCAGACATCCGCGCGCGTGAGGAGTAGCGAGGCTACTGTAGGCGTGGGAGGCTTCATTCGACTTGCGCTGCTCCTGGGCCTCGTGGCCTGTGGAAGTTCGACTCCGTGGGAGTCCTCGGACGAGGACGGCCTCACGCACTTCACCGCGACAGAGACCTCGAAAAGGAACGGTCGCGCCGAGTTCGTGTTCGACGTCGAAGATCAGCATCACGCCTTTCTCTTCAGCGCAGATGCGGTTGCGCCTTACGGTGTATTCGTCAGCCAACTCATCGACCCAAACGGCGAGGTGGTCTTCGATGCCCGCGAGCTCGCCGACACCACCGAGTCCCTCAGTGGCGCACAGTTCGCCGATACGCTGGCCCACCTGAACTGGCCGATCCTCGCTGAGCATCCGGCGCTGATTCCAGGCACGTGGACGGCGACGGTCGGGCCGCTCGACAATGCGTTCAATCTCACTCGAGGCGTCGACGTCGAGGGCGCCCTGACGCTGAAGAGCGATACGACCCAGACCGAGGGCGTTCTCGCGGTACGCATGGTCTATGCGAACGGAGCCGACGAAGACGCGGAGCTCGTGCGCGCAACCGAGGCCGCGGCGGATCTGTGGGTCGAGCTGTACGCGAGCCACGGCATTGAGCTCGAGCTGTCCTGGGACGTGTTCGACGGAGCCATCAACGACTCGACCGGGGGCCAAGACGGCGAGCTGTACCGAGCGCTCGCGGCTGAGTCGTCACTCGCGACCCTGAACCTTGTGGTGCTTCCGGACTTCGCGAACTGGACGGGCGTCTTTGGGCTTTCGGGCGGCATTCCCGGACCGCTCGTCGATACGCCTCGGTCCGCCGTCGCGGTGAGCGGGCTCGTCAACGCTGGGCCGGACATGGTGTTCACCGACGCCGAGATTCAGCTCTACGCCGAGACCATGGCCCATGAGGTCGGCCACTACCTTGGCGCCTACCACCCGGTCGAGCAGAACTGGTCGGACTACGACGCCGTCAGCGACACTGAGGCGTGCACGACCGAGTCCGATTGCTTGACGGCCTTTCGCAGCAATCTGATGTTCCCGTACCCCGTGTGCGGCCCGCAAAACTGCACCCCTCAGATCCAGCTCACTGCGGGTCAGAAGGCGGTGCTTCAGCACTACACGGCGGTGCGCTGATGTGGCTCCTCGTCCTTACGCTTGCCGCCTTTGCTGAGCCCGCGCCCGAGCTCGCCGCGTCGCTGTCGGCGCGTCACGCAGACCAGGACTGTGCGGAACTCGTCGATCAGCACGGTGTGGACGCGCTGATTCGGGCGGCCGACGAGATGACCATGCCGCCATGGGCTCCGCTCCGCGCGGCGCAGTGCGTGGGAACCGTCGCCACCGAGGGTGGTGAGCCGGCGATTCGACGGTGGCTCGCCGATGCTGAGCGACCTGGACTTGCGGCGGCGAGCGTCGCCGGACTCGAGCGCTCTTTACTGCCAGAGGGTCTGCACACCGCCATTCAGGCGCGTCTGCACGACGAGCGCTTTGCCCGGACCGTGCGGCTCGAACAGTCGACGCACCCGCCTCTGCGCGCGCTGGTCAGTCCTTAGAGATCAGCGGAACCAGCTGCCCATCTCGGTGTGCAACCCAACCTCGCGCTTCTCGCGCTGGGGGGGAAAGCGCACCCGGCCCGACGCGCGAATCAGGCAGCTCTGCAGATCGAGGCGGCCCGGAGCCATGACTGACGAGCTCTCGACGGTGCCATCGGTGTGGATCACCAGCGCGAACTGAATCGCTTCGTGCTTGGCCTCTGCGCTGCGGCTGCCGTGCTTTGCGAAGCAGGTCTGGACACCGCCGGATGCATGTAGGGCTGCCAGCAGGGGGTCTCGCGGCACCTTCGGCTTGTCGCTGGTCAGCACCTCGACGACCGGTTCGGTGGGAAGGTCTGGGGGAGGGGGCGTCGCCGTGCGCTGACCTGCCGTGAATCCGAGTGCGCCGCCCATGGCAAAGCCTACCAGCACCTTCCACCAGGTGCCGCTGCGCTTCTCTTGGAATTTCGAGAGTCGGATCTCGTCCCAGGCCATGCGGCAGCATCGCACAAGAAGTCGACACGATCGGCTGCGGGCCCTGGTTATCTGTGCGCATGATCCTCTTTCTCGCCATGACCGCCCTCGCCGAGCCTGGAGCCACCACCTCCGAGGCCTACGTTCCTCGTCCGCTCGCTGGGCGGCCGGTGCTCGATCTGCGGATTGGCGCAGACACGGTGTCGTCACTGGACTCACCGGTGTTCTGTCTCGAGGGCTACCCGCTCAAGTGGCTCACCATCGAGGGCTGCGGCACCGGAGCGGGCCTCTGGCACACGCCGACGGGACCCGAGCTGTCGCACTACCGCACGCGAGTGCGTGCGCTACACTCGGACAATGGCCGCGTCGACGCAGAGCTTTTGGCGGGCGTCGGCTTTGCAGAGTTGCAGATGGGGCCCGATCGGACAGGGTTTCTGTTTGGTCAGCCGCGTGAAGAGGGCCAGAACGAGGCCGCAGGTGCCGAGGCATCGCTGTCGGGCAAGGTGCGGGTCTGGGTGGACCGAGCCTACGTCGTCTTCGACGTCAATGCGGGTGCTGCCGTCATCCCCGCCGCGCCGGTGGTGGCCGGAGCGACCGGTCCCATCGTGGGCTTTGGTGGGCTGTCAGTCGGGGCCGGCTTCTAGCTCGGGTGTGAACGCCAGGGTGTCGAGAATGTGGTTCCAGGGCTCACGGTAGAGGCCTCGCTGGCCCGCTGGGGCCGAGAAGAACACCTGCAGTTCGCGGTCGCCGATGCTGACTCGATGGAACTCGAGGTAGAAGGTGCTCGTACCCTTCGAGACCGTGACCGCGCGGACTTCCGACGGAGCGCCGAGAACGACCCTGCCGGAGGCCTCGGTCTCAGTCAGCTCGTCGGGTGGCTCGCCGAGCCACTCGGCAAGGGTGGTCTCGCTGAAGGCCGCGACCGAGCGCTCGTGGGCGCCGGGCACGTTGATGTAGGCCTGGATCTGGACCTGGCTATCCGCCCGGGCCTCGGTGGTGACGGTGATCAGTCGTCCCTCGCCGACGGGGAAGCTTCCGGCCTTCGGGTACCAGTTGGCGGGCCGCTCGAAGCTCAAACCCTCGTCGCTCCAGGGTGATGATGGGGCGGGGGCAGTCACGGCGCCGGGGTCCCCAAAGGGCAGGGCGAGACGCGTCTGGACGTACGCACCGTCGCGCAGAACGGTGACTGCCAGGGTGGTTCCTGGGCGCACACAGCCGGAGAGGGCGCAGCCCTCGTCGTCGCCGCATCGGCAGGCTTGCAGTTGGCCGAGCAGGTCACGTACGCCGGCGACGGGCCGGTCCTCGAGCGAGAAGATCAAGTCGCCCGCGCGAAGCTCACTTGCGCCGGGGTCGACCACCGTCGCGCCCGCTTGGCCTTCGACCGTGCCCAGAGATGCGGGAAGGCCGGCCTTACGCACGTCGGCTACCGCGGCCTCGAGGGACTCGCGTTCGGAGTCAGACAGGCGCATGCCGAGCAGGCGGTCGGCCTCTTCATCCAGGAAGGCCGGCAAGATGGTCGAGGACAGGGCGGTGAGGGAGTTGTCCGAGCTGTACTTGCTGGCGAGCAGCGGAAGCAGCAAGGCGACCAACAGGCCGGCTTCCTTGACCCATGCGAGCTTGCGCGGCCTGCCGACACCGAGGAACGGGATTGCGCTCGCGAGCAGGGCAGTACTGCCCCACATCAGCACGGTATCGATGCGGGTATCCGCGAAGGCCGCCGAGAAGCCCTCGGCCGCTGCCAATCGGTCGGCTGGCGCGCCGCTGACCGCCGAGAATAAGAATGTGAGTTCTTGAAGGAACACGACCTTGGCCGCAGAGAGGACGCCAAGGGTGGCGCCGAGCCCCACCAACAGGCGTGTGCGCGACAAGCGCGGGTCTGCGTCGGGGGCGGGAAACGCGATGGCGGCTGCCGAAAGCCCACATGCGAAGAGCATGGCGAAGACCACAAACGAGCCGGGTCCATCGGTCTGGCCGAGGGTGGTGAGCCACAGCGCGGTGCTTCCCAACCCCGCTACCCCGGCCGTGGCCAGACGACGGGGGCTGGCGAGGGCGCCGAACCGTGGCGACAAGCGGAACACGGCGATCAGCGCCGCGCCATCGGCGACCGCGAGCAACACGAAGGTCGTGAGTGCCATCGCCGCCATCTCGGCCGCGAGTGCCTCGGATTGGCCCGTTGCTGCGAGTAAGGCGCGCTCCGCTACCGATGCCTGCTCCACCTGAACCAGCGCGTCCGAAGCAAGCTTGGCGCTGATGATATTCCCCATGACGGCCACGAGCGTGGGGGCTACCAACCAAGGGGCGACGCTTCCGGGTAGACGCTGCGAGAACGCGCCGACCGCGGCGATGCCCAGGAGGGACACCGCGACCATCGGCCAGACGTAGGGTGCCGCGAGTACCGCGCTCAACGTGCCGAAGACGACGACCAGCGTGCCAAGTAAGAACGGGGCTGCCGTGATCATGGCGCCGAGAGAGGCGAGGGTAATCTCGCGTGCCCCGACCTCGGGTGGCGCCTCGGTGGGCGCGAGGGAGCTCGCCTCCGAGAAGTTCATGTGGCGCGGCTGTGCAGGCCCAGGCGTGAACTCGAGGGAGACGGCGAAGGTCGGCTCGCCGGTCGGGGCATGGGCCCCAGACAGCGACTCGTCGGTGGGGGCCAGTTGCTCCGCGGAGCGCAAGATCTCTTCCGTCCACGCATCGCCTGGTGTGGAGACCAGCGGGTCACTGCGCAGTCCCTCGGCCTCGCCCGCCCACAAGGCGAGCAGGGCAGCCGCGTCGGCCGGACGGTCGTCGACGTCGACCCGAAGGGCCTCTTCGATGGCGCGGACCATGCGCTCTGGAACGTCGGGTGCGAGCGCGCGGGGATTCTCGAAGCGTCCTTCACAGATGTTCGAGAAGATCTCCATCTTGTCGGGGCCATCAAAGGCCAGGCGCCCGGTCACTAGCTGAAAGAGGATGGCGCCGAGCGAGAACACGTCCGCGCGCTGGTCCACGTGCGCGGCGTCCCGAATCTGCTCCGGGGCCATGTACGAGGGGGTTCCGAGGCCCACTCCGGTTCGCGTCTCGTGGCGTCCGGTGGGGCCCTCCATGATCTTCGCGAGGCCGAAGTCGGTGATCTTCGGGTGCAGCACACCGTCGGCGATCGCGAGCAGGATGTTGCCGGGCTTGAGGTCGCGGTGAATCAGGCCATGGCGGTGGGCGAAGGCGGCTCCGCGCAGGATCCCGCGGGCCAGCTCGTCGGCCTGGGCCAAGCTCGGTCGGCGGGACGAGAGCAGCTGAGCGAGGCTCGGTCCCCGCACGTACTCGAGCACCAGGGCGGGCATGCCGTCGACCTGCACCAGGTCGGTGACCGCGACGATGTGGCTGTGACGCATCGCCCCCTGCACGCGGCCCTCTTGGAGCAGACGCTCGCGAATCGACGGCGTGAGGATCTGCAGCACCTTGAGGGCGTGGAGGCTGCCGATCTGGTTGTGTCGCGCCAGGTAGACCGTCGCCATTCCACCCGAACCGAGGACTCCCTCGATCGTGTAGCGCTCCACGACAGTGCCGGTCTGGAGCTGCAGCGTGCGGCCTCCTGTGCGGATCATAGCCGAGCGGAACTGCGCCGGCGCGGGACTTCCCCCGTGGCGCTATGCTGCTGTCATGAGTGCTGGCGGAGAACAGGCCCTCCATCGGGCGCAGGGTGCCTACGATCTGCGCCGCTTTGACGAGGCGGTGGTCCAGTCCGGCCTGGCGACCGCGATGCTGCCGGATCGACCTGAGGCCTTTCTCATCCTCGCGAAGTCGCTGTCGGCGCTTGGCCGGCACGACGAAGCCCTCGAGGCCTCTGGAGCCGCGATTGCCGTGGATGCGGAGTTCGCGCGCTGTCACGTGGTTCGGGCCGACTGCCTGCTCGCGGCAGGTAAGCACCAGGACGCCCTGAAGCCGTCTCGGGAGGCGCAGCGACTGCAGCCCCAGTGGGCGGGCGGGTTCATCGCCGAGGCGTTCTGCCACCTGAATCAGGGGAACGCCGCGCAGGGCCTCATTCCGCTCAAGGCGGCGCTGGCGCTCGAGCCTCGCAACGCGGTGGTCCTCTACTACATGGGATCCGCGCACCTCCGGCTCGGGTCCGATGCCGCGGCCGAGGACTACCTTCGGCAGAGCCTCGAGCTCGACCCGTCTGACCCGGACACCCTCAACGACCTCGGGGTCGTGCTTCAGCGGCAGGGCCGAAAAGAGGACGCTGCGCTCGCGTTCAAGTCCGCCATCTTGATCGACCCAACGCGCGATCTGGCCAAGAACAACCTCCACGGGCTGCTCGATGGCATGGGCATGGGGGGAGCGGGGGTCGCCGCCTTCGTCGCGCTGATCTGCATGCAGGGCGGCAAGCTGAAGTTCGTCTGGCTCGCGTGGGTGGGTGCGCGCGCCGCGATGCGTCCAGAGACTCTGCCGGTGGTGCTCGCGGTGGTGACCGTGCTGGCGCTCATCGGCTTCGCCATCTTCCGAGTTCGGCGCACGCGTGCTCAGCATACCCTCGAGGAGCTCGACCCGAGCCTTCGCACGCTGTTCGACAAGCTGACCGAAGACAAGGCGGCAGGGCGCCTGTAGGGGGTGCTACGCTCGTGTGGTGTGGGCACACGGAGTTCGGAATGAGTGAGACGGATCGCACAGTGCTTCCGATCGAGGCGAGCCCATGAGCCGGTGGTGGATCGCGGGTCTGGTTGTGCTGACAGGCTGCTTTGTCCGTCCCATGGATGACGGTGTGTTTTTCGTCGAGACCGGCGGTGCGCAGTGTTGGAGGTCGAGCTCTGCGAGCGGACTCGTTCGGCTGCTCAAGTCCGATGTTCAGGTGGTTCTCACCGCAAGTGAGCCCTCGGCCTACACCTTCAACGAGGTCCTGCTCGTCTCGGGTGGGACGATGGTGGAAGAGACCATATCCGAGGCTGAAGCCGTCCTCCGGGTCACCCCCGAGGCCGAGACGACGCCGGTCGTGATCACCGCCCAGCTCCACTGCGCATCACAGTGGGGCGACACCGCATCCCCACCGCTTCGCTTCGAGATCCTCGCCTCGACGCTGTCGGAGGAATGGTCGATCACGTCCCCCGAGTTCTAGCCTCCCGTGGACTCTCGATCCTAGGTGCGCTGTCGGTGCTTGCGGTGTCGCTGGGCTGTGGAGCATTGCCTGGCCGTGACGTAGCGGTGGAGGCTCCGCCTTTCGTGCTGGTGCTCGATGTGGAGGCTCCGGGGCGAAGCGCTGCCGAGGTGGACGAGCAGCTTGCGATTCCACTAGTCACGGCGGTCGCCGGTCTTCCGGGTCTTCGGCGTACGACGGCGCATTCTCGGGAGGGGCAGACTGAGATCACGCTCGTGTTCGAGGATGACCCCGAGTGGAACAGCCGCAGACGTATGGCTGTGCTCACCGATGTGTCCGACGTGCAGCTCATCGACGGGGCTGTGGTATCGCTTCGGCCGGTCATCACCACCGTGTCGGTGGTCCCAGTCGAAGGGCCGCCGGATGCAGAGAGTCTCGAGGCAAAGCGCCGCGAACTCGAGCGTGTGCCTGGGGTGGCCGAGGTCGAGTTCGTCGGTTTGAGCGTGCCGAAGATCACCCTTCGCTACGACCCCGCCAAGCTCGCGGCCTTCGACGTGGCGGTATCCGACCTCCGTGAGGCGCTTCAGCCTCCGGGCGTGGGCCTTCGCCGCCGTGCCCATGTGCTCGAGGAGTTGCTCGATGCACGGGTCGGCAAGGCCACGCTGCGCGATGTGGTGGATGCGACCCTGGACGTGGAGCGGACTCGAGCCGAGCTGGACGGTGAGGCGGCAGCGTGGCTGGTGGTGAAGGGGACCGAGCTCCCTGAGGGTGCGCTTCCCACTGCGAGCATGCGCGTGGACACCGTGACCTCGGGTGTGGCCATTGCTGGCGTGTTGCGAGATGCGGGCGCGGACTCAGTGCGCTGGATCGAGCGCGACGGCACGACGACGGCTTGGGCCACGGGCTCGCCGAAGGTCTCGGACCTGAGGGCCAAGGAGCAAGGACGGGTGCGTGCGGACGACGTGCGCACGTGGGCCATTGACGTTCCGCCCGACTCGGCGTGCACCGAGCTCCTCGCTGAGCGCATCGCCGAGGAGGCGGTGTGGGTTGTTCCGTCCAAGGCCACCCCCTCGGTCGACGTGCGTCCCCACCGCGAGCGCCTGGCCCAGATGGGCATCACGGCTCAGGAAGTGTCTTCGGCGGTCCGGGATGCCAGGGTCCCCATCGACGCGGGCTGGGTCATCGCCGATGGGCAGGAGGTGCCCCTTGTGCTTCAGAGCGCGCAACACTCTCTCGACGACCTTGCCTCCACGCGAGTGGGGCCGGTCACCCTCGCCGACGTCGCCACGATTGAGGTGGTCCACCAGTCGCCGATCTGGCGCGTCAACGGCATGGAAGCCGAGCGCACGATCGCCGACTTTCCCGCCGATCTCGATGTCGAGATGACCTTCGGCACGATGTCCTGCGCGATGGTTTCGGTGAGCGAGCAGCACGAGGACTGGCGCTAGAGTCATCTTCTGTCTGGCGTGCTGAGCGCGCTTCAAAGATGTGTGACCTTCTCGGCGCGGAGGTCTGATGCTCGTTCTCGCTCTCTCACTCGCGTACGCCGGTGGCTACGAAAACCCACCCGAGGCGATGGCATCGATTCTCGACGCCT
Organism: Pseudomonadota bacterium; assembly: GCA_023954855.1. Classification (GTDB taxonomy): domain Bacteria; phylum Myxococcota_A; class UBA796; order UBA796; genus M1803. The sequence continues at coordinate 22,818 of JAGSGY010000046.1, forward strand.
CACGTCCGCCCGCGGTGTCGATGAGCCCCGACAACACGATGATGGCGCTGTTCGACCGGCCCCAACTCGCGCCGATCTCGGAGCTTGCCGAGCCCGTAGTTCGCGTGGCGGGACTTCAGCTGAATCCGAAGACGCGGGCTCGGGCTCGTGCCTACACCTACCGGGGACTGTCGCTGAAGCCGCTCGATCGCTCGGATCCAGAGACGGTCGAACTGCCCGAAGGCGCGCGCATCTCGAACGTGAGCTGGTCGCCCGACTCCTCGCATCTGGCGCTCACGCTCACCGAGCCCGGAGGCTTGTCGTTGTGGACGGTGGAGCTGGCGAGCGGAGAAGCGGTCCGCCGTACCGAGGCTGAGCTCAACGCCACCGCAGGTGCGCCGTGCAGCTGGTTGCCCAACTCGACGGGCCTGGTCTGCAAGGTCGTTCCGGGAGAGCTGGAGGCGATGCCCGAGGAGTCGGCGGTGCCGACGGGCCCGCGCATCGATGAGAACCTCGGACGCAAGACCCCCGCGCGAACCTACGCAAACCTGCTGTCCTCACCGCACGATGAGGCCGTGTTTGCCTGGCTGCTGACGGCGTCCGTCGACCAAATCAACCTCGACGGTACGCGCAAGCGCATCGCTGAGCCGGCGTTGATCGACACCGCGGATGTCTCCCCAGACGGCTCGCACATGCTGCTGTCGACGCTGCATCCGCCGTTCTCGTACCACGTGCCGGCCAATCGCTTTCCCGTGCGCTGGGAGCTGCTCGACCTTGCGGAAGGCTCGCGCAAGCAGCTGGTGGACCTGCCGCTCGCCGATGCGATTCCCGTCGCGTTCGGCTCGGTTCGTGAGGGGCCGCGCTTCTATGCTTGGCGTCCAGATCAGGCGCAGACCTACTACTGGGTCGAAGCGCTCGATGGGGGCGATGCGGGGGTCGAGGCCAGTGAGCGCGATGCCGTCTATCAGCAGACCGTGGGTGCGGAACCCACCCTGGTCTGGAAGACCGCCCTCCGCTTTAGCGGTATTGCCTGGGGCGATGACTCGAGGGCCCTGGCCTCCGAGTGGTGGTGGCAGACGCGCACCGAGCGGAGCTTCCGCATCGACCCGAGTGTGGAGGGCGGCGCTCCAGCCATGCTCTGGGAGCGCAACTACCAAGATGCCTACGTCGACCCGGGCAGTCCGGTCACCGAGACCGGTCCCTTCGGACGTCAGGTGCTGCGGATTGCCGAGCACGACATGATCTTCATGACTGGAAAGGGCGCTTCCGAGGAGGGCGTGTACCCGTTCCTCGATCGACTCTGGCTCGAGGATGGCACCACCGAGCGTCTCTGGCGGTCATCTGGCGAGAGCTACGAGACGGTGGTGGACGTGCTCGACGATCAGGCGCGGCAGATGGTGACCCGGCGTGAGTCGAAGAGCGAGCCGCCCAACTACTTCCTCAAGAAGAACCGGCGTCGGAACAGCCCGCTGACCGACTTTGAGGACTGGGCGCCGGCCTTCGAAGACATGCACAAGGAGATCGTTACCTACACCCGCGACGATGGTCTGGAGCTGTCCGCGACCCTGTACCTGCCACCAGGATACGACAAGTCGGATGGGCCGCTTCCGACGGTGCTCTGGGCCTATCCACGTGAGTTCAAGGACCGCAAGAGCGCGTCGCGGGTGACCAAGTCGGAGTACCGCTTCTCTCGCCCTGGCGGCAGCTCTGTGCGCATGCTGCTGCTCGAGGGCTACGCGGTGCTCGACGGTCCGAAAATCCCGATCATCGGCGAGGGCGACAGCGAGCCGAATGACCAGTACGTGGAGCAGCTGGTCTCGGGAGCGAAGGCGGCGGTGGACTACCTCGTTGAACGCGGTGTGTCGGACCCCGAGCGCATGGCGATTGGTGGGCACTCCTACGGTGCGTTCACGACCGCCAATCTGCTGGCGCATTCGGATCTGTTCCGGGCCGGCATCGCCCGCAGCGGCGCCTACAACCGGTCCCTCACGCCGTTCGGTTTTCAGTCTGAGCAGCGCACGTACTGGGAGGCGACCGACACCTACATCGAGATGAGTCCGTTCTCGCACGTCGAGAAGATCGACGAGCCGATTCTGCTTCTTCACGGGCAGAAGGACAGCAACTCCGGCACCTACCCGGTGCAGTCCGAGCGGATGTTCGAGGCGCTCAAGGGCGTCGGAGGCACGGTGCGCTGGGTGGAGCTGCCGCTCGAGGACCACGGCTACCGGGCCCGCGAGAGCGTGGGGCACACGCTCTGGGAGATGCTCACCTGGCTCGACACCTACGTGAAGAATGCCGAGCCTCGAGGGACGTCCGCGGAATGATTACTCGGGCCAGCGCCCCTCAGCGCGGCGGCCCTCGACGAAGACGGCCCAGGCGGCCTCCATTTCTTCGTTGAACTGCGCGACCTTCTCGTCGGGAAGCTCGATGCGCACAATCCACTCTTCCGGCTTCTCGATCACCGCCATGCGTCGATAGAGCGGGCGGCCAACCGCTTTGACCGCGTCGAACCACTCGGGCAGCAGATCGGCTTCAATGCGCAGGCCGAGCACGGTGTGGTCGGGAGGCGTGTCGGACTTGGTGGGGTCTTCCATGGCCTGTTCTACCAGAGGTCAGGGCGTCTTGGTCGCGGCTTCGAGCGGCACCAGGAGTGGGTAGACAAAGCGGGCCGGTGCCGACTTGCCGTCGACGATCATGTCGCTTCGGAAGTCGAAGGGCTCGAAGCGGAACTCTGGCTCGCCAACACAGGCGATGAAGGTCACCTTGGCATCGGTCATGGGCGGTGGCACGAGGACGTCGAGCGCGCCTGTACCCGCGTTCGGCGAGACGGCTGCGCTCGCCTTGATCTGGGCGGGCCACAGGTTCTCTCGCTTCGGCAGGCAGTCGCAGACCACGTCCTGAAGGGTCGTCAATGCGGGCCGCATCGCGCTCTCGAGCTGCTCGGCAGAGGGCGAGAATGGGCCCGCCCGCGTGGCAATCGGTAGGGTGTCCACGTCTGCGGTGCAGAAGGTCGGGGTGGCGGCCTCGACGGCGGTGATCAGGGCGAGCACAAGCATCTCTCCTCCGGGCTGGTGAGACAGCGGCGAAGAGCGAGGGTTCGCGCGGGTCGTTAGGGCCAGGCCTCGGAGGACGCATGGGCATCGTGCTGCATCACTTCAAGGCGGACTGGGACGCGCCTCACCTGAGTCCGTTTTGCTTCAAGGCGGCGACCTTCCTTCGTCTCGCGGAACTCGACTACACGGTCACGGTGTGGAATCCGCAGAAGGCACCGAAGGGCAAGGCTCCGGTGGTCGAGCTCGATGGCGAGCTGATTGCCGACTCCAGCGTCATCGTCCGGCGTCTCACCGAGCACTTCGACCTGAAGCTCGACCTGGCGTATAGCCCCGCTGAGCTCGCGATGGGGCACGCGGTTCGCCGCATGCTCGAGGAGCACACCTACTGGGCCCTCCTACATACGCGCTGGCTCGCAGACGAGGGCTGGGCGGTCTACCAACCGGTGATTGCGAGCTCGATCCCGCTTCCGGCTCTTCTCACCGGCCCATTGACCGCCTATCTGCGTCGTGGTGTGCGTCGGGCCAGTTGGGAACAAGGATTGGGAAGGCATGCGCCCGATGAGATTGGCCGGCGTGCGATCGAGGATCTGTCGGCGGTCGAGGCACTGCTCGCAGACCGTGACTTTCTGCTTGGCGACACGCCGTGCAGCCACGATGCGACGGTCTTCGCGTTTGTGCAGTGTCTGGTGCACCCGAAGTTTCCGAGCCCGGCCAGCGCGTACGCACAGCAGAGTGCGCCGCTCATGGGCTATCTGGCGCGGGTTCGTGCCTCGGCCTGGCCTGACTGGTCGGCCTAGCCCTACCAGAGACGGCCGGTCGACCACGCAATCATGGGCCGCATCATCATGCCGGTGTGCACCCAGCGCACGCTGCCATCGGGGTTCACGACGACGGTCGTGGGGAAGGCCGACACGCCGTAGTCCTCGAGCACCGAGCCCTCGGCCTGCAGCACCGTGTAGGTGATGCCGAGGTCCTTCTTTGCGTGGCGGAGCTTTGCCGCCGGGCCATCTGCGGCGACGCCGAGCACCACCACGTCCGGGTGTGCTTCGGCAAAGGAAGAGAAGCTCGGGGCCTCGACGCGGCATGGTCCGCACCACGTCGCCCAGAAGTTCACGACCACCGTCTCGCCGCGAAAGTCCGAGAGACTGACGACCTCGCCGTCCAGATTCGGAAGGGCGAAGTCGGGCGCGACATCGAGGTCGGGGGCGCGAACCCAGCTGACTGCGAACGCCACCACCAGGCCGACCACGACGAGAATGCCCAGCTCGCGAGCCCAGCCGAGCACGCGCTGCATCTTGGTGGGGGTGGCCTTCTCTTCCATCGGTGTCCTCGTCGAGTCTTCTCTCTATCGCGGACGGGGCGAGGGGGTGGCTAGGCGAGCTCGTCGAGCAGGGCCTGGTGCGCCTTGCGGGTGAGCGGCGGCAGCAGGAAGGCACCGATGGCTGCGGCGATCAGCACTGCGGCGGGCATAGGGCCGATCATCACCCGCACGGCCATGACTGCCCGCTCGGACTGCACTTCGGCGCCCTCGACGTAGCCGGCGAACTGTAGGCCCATGCCGAGGCTCCACAGTGCGACGGCGGTGGCGGCCTTCTCGAGGAAAGTCATCATGCCGTAGAAGGCGCCAGCGCGATCGACGCCGTTCTGCACGCGGTCGGCCTCGACCACGTCGGGAAGCATGCTCCACGGAAGCACGTGGGCGGCGGCCACGCCGGGTCCGGTGAGGGCGCCGAGAATGAGTGCAGCGGTGACGCCGTCGGTGGGAACCAGCGACAACGCGATCATCACCAGCGCCCATGCGCCGATCATCCAGGTGTAGGCGACGTGCTTCTCCATCTTGCGGCTGATCATGACAACGACGGGGATGGTCACGAGCGCCGAGATCTGGATCGCTGCGAACAGCGCATCGACCAGGTGCGGCGCATGCAGGTGGTGCTCGACGTAGAAGGGGACAAGGGCCGAGAGCACGGCAATACACGTCCACGCGGCAAGGAACAGGGCTGCGGTGCGGCGGAAGGCCTGCACCTCGAGCACCGTCCACATGGACGGCGTCTCCGGCGGCTCTTCCGGCGGAATGTCGAGTCCGCGGGTCGCCCGCAGCATGACGACGAGTCCCGGAATCATCAGCAGCCCGAGGACTGCGCCCGCGTAGCCCCACTCCCCGGTGATGTCGCGCATCATCGGCAGTCCGATACCTGCGACGATGCCGCCGACCATCGACCAGGACATGCGGGCTGCGTTGAGCTGGGTGCGCTCGTCGTAGTCTTGCGTGAGGACCGGGGTGAGCGCGCCGTAGGGCACCACGACGCTCGTGTAGGCCGTGTTGTAGAGCACGAGCAGCACCGCGTAGGCGCCTGCTGCGGCCCAGCCCGACAGCGGCATTCCCCACCAGATGGCGCCGAACAGCAGGATGAACGGCATGCTGCCGCCCGCAATCCAAGGGCGGCGCGCCCCCATGGACGTCTTGGTGCGGTCCGAGAGGCGGCCGACGAGCGGGTCGCTCACCGCGTCCCAGAGCTTGCCGACCAGCAGCACGGTACCTGCGACCGCGGGCGTGAGGTGTGCCGCGTCGACCAGGTACTTCAGCAGGAAGAACATCACCGCCGTGTTGGCGATGGCCAGCGAGAAGGCGGCGGCTCCGTAGCCGTGTTTGACGCGTGATGAGAGTGACTGGGCCATGAGGGCACCTCCGGCCGGTCAGGTTGCACAGGGTATGCCATGTGCTCATTCAGGTACAGCCCGGCCGAGGCCAACCCGATCATCCGCTTGTGGACGGCGTGATCGAGAAGCGACCTGGCGGTCGACTCGGAGAGGTTGATGCGGTGGGTGGTGTCGATCGTGGACGCTGTCCTGGAGGCTGTCGTCGATAGATGACGCTTTGTCGGTGGGTTGTCTTGCGTTACCGCTCGTGAATGCCGATGAATAGGGCGTTCCGAGGACTTTCCTGGTGTGGCATGGCTCTCGCAAAGGGTCTTGGCAGGAGGTCCAATGCTCTCATTCCTACTGGTCACCGCCGCACTCGCCGCCCCCCCAAACTCCACGCTCGAAGGTCCGGGTGGCGCGCTCACCTGGACGACGACTCCATCGGCGGCGGGCCTGGTGATCGCCGGCTCCTCGCCGAAGTGGAAGGTCACGCATCAGGCTGGCGCGGACTTCACGCCCAAGCACACCGAGCGGGTTGACGCAACGGGAACCAAGGTGGTCGTGGCCTACCGTCCCGACGGTGCGACGGTCACCTTCGAGGACCGCGTCGTGCAGATTGACGAGGACGGCCTCTGGGATGGCGACACGCTCGATGTACGACTCGGCTCGCTCATCGTCGCCGACCGGGTCGAGCAGCGCTTTCGCATGATCGACTCGAGCTCCGGCAAGGTCTACGGCTTCGACAGCCAGCTGGTTGGCGAGGAGTCCTGCGGTGCCTCGGCTTGCGCTCACGTGCTCGTTCAGCTGACCGGCATGCTGCGCTGGGTCGGTCCCAGCTTTCACTACTGGTACGCCGAAGACGGTCGACTGCTGAAGTTCGACGGTCCCGCCGGAACCTTCATCGCCCCTGGAGTTTGAGATGACTGCCTTGCTTCTTCTTGCCGCCCTCGCCTCCGCTCAAGAGGTCTCCCCCGAACCCCAGGCCGTCGAGTCTGCGGATGCCACGGATGGTGTTCACATCTGGGCCCAGCAGCGCGTCGCCGTAGCCGGCTGGCCACAGGGCGCGATGAGCGACACGCGGGTTCAGGTCCGTGCGCCCATGCATCGCTCGAAGTCGGTCCTGTTTCAGGACACCTACGCCGGCGCGGGCATGCGAGCTGCGGTGACGCCCGCGTTCACGGCGGTGGGTCCGCGCCTGTCCATCGCGCCGCTCGACATCTTTGACCTCGACGTCCAGGCTTCGTACATCCGCTACTACGGCGGAAAGGGCATCGGCCTGATCGCGTTCCCGGAGACGGCTCACAAGCTCGAGTCCGACCGAGAGGGCCGTGCGTCGACCAAGGGTGATGCACTCCAGGTGACGGCTGCGCCTACGCTCAAGCTCAAGCTCGGGCCGATCATCGCCTTCGATTCGTGGACCTTCGGATACACCTCGATCGCGCCGGGTCAGGCTCATGACGAGGAGATGGTCTACGAGCCGTACTCGGACCTGGTGGTCGAGTGGAACGACATCACTATCGAGCAGCAGGGTGCGGTGATCTACGAGATCGTCCCCGATGAGGGAGCGGCCTTCTTCTGGGCCGGTGTCACCGCCCGCGATCGGTTGGCGGTGCGCTCGCAGGATCGCAGCACCACGGCGGGCCTCGTGCTCCGCGGTCGCCCCGCAAAGGGCAAGGCGATGCCGACGATCACCGGTCAGGCGCTGATGTACCTCAACGATGCGGACCGGGTCGGCATGGCGCCGAGCCTCGCGTTGCTCGCGGACTGGAAGCTCGCGAAGGCGCTGTGATCAGGCCGAGAGCGGCTCGTCGGTGCAGACTCTAAAGCCGACGAAGCTGTAGCGGAAGTCCGCCTGGATGCCCGAGCGGCAGGCACAACGACAGTCGTCTTGGTCGTCTCCCCAGGTTCCGCCGCGAATCACCAGCTGGCCCTCGTCGTACATCGAGGAGGTCCACTCGCGCATGCCGCCAGCGGTGTCTCGGAGTCCGTACACGCTCTCGTCGATAGGGTAGTCATCGACCTTCCACGGCCTCGGCGCGCCGGGCTTGGACTGACGCATGTGCGCATAGGTCGGGTCGAAGCCGGGGCCCCAGGGAAAGGAGCGGCCGTCAACGCCGCGCGAGGACTTCTCCCACTCCTCTTCGGTGGGCAGTCGGATGCGGCGGCCTTCCTTAACGGAGCGCCAGGCGCAGTAGGCCTCGATGTCGGCCAGGTGGACTGCGAATGCGGGCCAGTCCGGGTCCCAGCCGGGTGGCAGCTGCCAGACCCCGTCGACGTACTGCCAGTACGTGGCGCCCTGTCCGAAGAAGCCGGCCTCGCCAGGGGCGTGGGCGCGACCGGTCTCCTCGTCGAGGTCGTTGAGAAAGGCCAGGTACTGCCTGGAGGTCACGCAGGTTCGCCCGATGAACAGGTCGATGATGTACGGCTCGCAAGGCTCCAGCGGCTGGCGTGCCTTCGGATCGCCACCCATCAAGAACGACCCGGCGGGCACATGCACCATGCCTTCGCCGATGGCGTCATCCGTGAAGAGCGTGAGGTGTCCGACGTGGAGGGCGCCCCGCTCCAGCAGGACCGCGTAGGGCGTGTCCCGGCGACCGGGTGCGGACACGGTGATGCGGTAGCTGCCGGGTGGCAGGGCATGCTGATCGATCGGCAGCGCGAGAGTCTCGACGAGCTCCGGGACCAGGCGGCGCTCGAAGTCGACGTAGCGCTCGACCTTCGCGGTAGCCTCGGGGTGGTCACAGGTGAGCGAAAGCGATGCAGGCGCGTCGAGCATCGCGGTGTACGGGCCGTCGGCGTCCCACTTGCGTACGCGGTGCGACGAAACGGCCGCGAAGATCGGCTCCTTCTGCTCTTCTGCTCGACGCATGCGGGCCCACCACAGCTCGGCGAGCAGGCCATGGGCGCGACCGTCGCCGGAGAGCGTCGACGCGAGGGTGGCCGCCTCGGCCGCCTCCATCCACAGCTGCTCTTGTTGAAGCTCGAGGGCAGTGGCTCGGTCCTTTGCCATCCACCCTGGACGCTTCTGGGCGATGGAGGCGTGGCCCGGGATCTTAGCGATCAGCACGCCAGCCGCGCGTAGCTCGGCCTCGCGGCGGGTCGAGAGGTCGCGCAACCTCGCCATGTCCGCGCGCACGCCGGTGAGCAGGCGTTCGGCCTCATGGGCTCGTCGGGTTCGGGTGGCCTGTCCGGTGAGGATGCGCTGGAGCTTGGCGGTCCAGGTCTGGATGTCGTCGCGGTCCGTGCTGAGGCCGCTGGCGAGCCAGGCATCGATGGCGGGGTCGATGTCGACGTGCACGCCGACCGCCTCGATGGGCGTGTCCCTCCAGCGAGCGATGTAGCTTCCGAGGGGCTCGTCGGTTCGGCGCGGGCGCAGGCGACGCAGCGTGAGCAGCTCCCAGGCCATCGCGGCGAGCGCATACACGTCAGCGGCCTTGCTCGCGGACTCTCCGTGCAGGCACTCAGGTGCGGCATAGCCCGGGTGTCCGGTGAAGCCGGCCTTACTGTGGAGGCCGGACCAGTCGAGGAGGTAGGGCTCTCCGGCTTCACCCACGCCGACATTGGCCGGGTGTACATCGCCGTGGATCAGGTCGCGCTCATGGGCTGCACCGACGGCGCCGCAGAGCGCGTGGATCAGCTGCAGGCGACGTTCGATGGGCCAGGTGCTGTGGGCGCGAACCCACTGCGTCCACAGCGCGTCGAGGGTCTGGGCTGGCGCGAGGCGGTACTCGACGCAGAGCAGACCCTGGGCGGCGGTCACGCGGTGCACGGGCAACACGGCAGGGTGTGAGAGCGATGCGGTGAGCTGGGCTTCCTTGAGCAGCATCTCACGGGCTTCGGAGCCGCCGTCTGGGTTCGAGACCTTCACCGCAACGATGCGGTCGAGGACGGGATCCTTGGCACGAAAGACCGTACCGGTCGCGCCGCGTCCGAGCACCCCGAGTGGCTCGAGGCCGAGGTCCATCGGCAGCTGTGCTTCGTCGACGGTGTGACCGCCGGAGCGGCCGGTCCCGGGGACGAGCTGATCGAGCATGTCTTCGAAGCTACTCATCTTCGTCCCAGCGCGACATCAGCCGATGCAGCCACTGTCGCGACACGCCGAGCTGGGTGGCGGTGCGGGTTCTGTGCCCGTCGTTCTCGGCGAGAGCGGCCTCGACCATGCGCCGCTGAAAGCGGTCGACTTCGCCCTGCAGGTCGGTGCTGGGGATCGCACCGGACGAGGTCGCCGCCGGTCCGCTGTCGGGACCGAGATGCTCCGGACCGATTGTGCTCGCCCGTGTGGACACGGCGCGTGCGATGGCGGTGCGGATCACGTTGTTCAGCTCGCGCACGTTGCCGGGCCAGCCGCGCGTACCGAGCGCCTTCAGTGCGGCGTCCGAGATCGACAGCTTGATGCCGCCGCCGAGCTCCTTGAGATTCCGCGTCAGCAGGTGGTCGGCCAGGGCAGGCACGTCGGTGCGACGGGTACGCAAGGGCGGTGTCTTCAGTACGCATGCGCCGAGCCGGTAGTAGAGGTCCTCGCGAAACTCGCCGCGACCCTCGGCGGTGTCGAGGTCGCGATTGGTGGCTGCGACGACACGGCCGTCGAAGCGCATGGTGCGCTGGCCGCCGACGCGTTCGTAGGTCCCTTCTTGAAGCAGACGAAGCAGCTTGACCTGTAGCGCCGGGGGCAGCTCGCCCACCTCGTCGAGGAACAGGGTTCCGCCGCGGACGCGCTCGACCAGGCCTTCCTTCTGGCGGTCGGCGCCGGTGAAGGCCCCGCGCTCGTGCCCGAACAAAGTGGACTCTGCGAGCTCAGCGGGGATGGCGCCGCAGTTCACGGCGACAAAGGACTTGTTCGCTCGCGGCGAGAGGTCGTGCAGCGCGCGGGCCGCCGACTCCTTGCCGGTGCCGCTCTCGCCGAGGATGAGGGCAGGCCAAGGCATGGGCGCGAAGGCGCGCAGCTGGTCGAAGAGCTCACCCATCACGGGACTATCGCCGACGATGCCGGGCACGGGTTGGGAGGGCCGCTTGCGTCGCTTCTTCTCGGCGGGCTTGAGCATCGGTGCCGTCAGCCTCGCGAGAGCCGTCAGCCGCATGCGCTGCGAGGACGAGAAGCGTCCCGGATCTTCGCCGTCCGCGAGGTAGAGCACGCCAGCGTCCCCGACCGGAATGCAGCCCACCGACCGCAGGGCGTAGGCCTGCACACTCGATGACGAGAGAAAGCGCGCATCGTTCTGGGCGTCGTCGGACCACGCCGCGCGGCCCTGCTCGACCACCTCGCCGAGCATCGTGCCCGAGATGGCGGCTGGGTCTGGGGGATGGGCGTCATCACCCGCGAGGGCACGGAACGAGACCGTCCCACTGCCGGGCTTCTTGTCCCAGAGCAGGGCCCAGGCCACGGGTGCGCCCGTCTCTTCCTGTGCAATGCGGACGAGCGCTTGCAGGGTCGAGGTGGTGTCGCCGGCGGCGATCAGGGTGGGCAGATGGCTCTGGGCCCAGGCCAGTGCCTCGCTCGCGAGTGCAAGGCGACGAAAGTCATCGGCCAGCGTGCGGTAGAGGGACGGATCAAGAGCTTCAAGCTGCGTCAATGCAGGGGGAAGTGTGATGTGCATGCGGCAAGGTGTCACTGATCGGTGACAGCGGTCAAGGGTCGAAGACGTCTTCAGTCGAAGGGCCGACCACGTCGGTTCGTGAATAGGCCAAAACAGCGGGTCTAGGGCCTGTGTGACGCTGGCACGAACCTCGCAAAAAGGGAGGGCAAGGAGGCCACATGGTCGCACTCGTTCGGTCCTTTCCCGTTTTGCGCATCGACACCGTCCAGACGGACGCCGATCTGGAGCGGTTTCTCGACTTCGCCGACCGTGTCTACGCAAAGGACCCGTCGCGAGTGACCCCGCTTCGTGCCAACGACCGTCGTCGCCTCAACCCCAAGTCGGCCTTCTTCAAGGAAGCCGATCTCGTCTTGCTCATGGCCTGTCGAAATGAGCAGGTGGTCGGCACCATCTCAGTCTTGCGGGACCGTCGCCATCAGAAGCATCGGGGCGAGCCGGTCGTGTTCTTCGGCTTCTTCGAGTGCGACGGGTCGTCGGAAGTGGCCTCGGCCCTGTTTGATGCGGCAAAGGTGCAGGCGCGGAAGTGGGGCGGCGAGATCTTGCGTGGCCCTCGCAACCTGACCCGCATCGAGGAGACGGGGCTGATGATCGACGGCTTCGACCAGCCCTCGCCGATGCTCTCGGGACATCATCCCCGCGAATACCAGGCGCTGCTCGAGGCCGAGGGCTTTGTGAAGCACCATGACGTGCTGGCCTACGACACCCCCGTCTACGACGAACACGGCAACGCGCGTGCGCTACCCGAGAAGCTGGTCCGCCAGGCGGATGCCGTCGACTTGCCCGGTCTCGAGGTGCGGAGCCTGTCGTGGATGCACGTGTGGCGCGACCTGAACCTGGCCTACGAGGTGTTCGTGGACGCGTTCCGCGACGTTCCCGAGAACACCCCGATGCCCCGCAGCCAGTTCTTGAGCGTCGGCATTGCGCTGCTGTTGGTCACCAACCGCCACATGCTGCAGATCGCCACCGTCAACGGCGAGGCCGCCGGCTTCGCGCTCTGCTTCCCCGAGCTGAATGGCGCGCTGCACAAGGGCAACGGCCGGCTGGGACTTCGCGGCGTCGCCAAGCTGGCGGGCGGTCTTCGGACCATGGGTACGGCGAGCTTCAAGCTGCTCGGCGTGCTGCCTGCCTACCGGGGTTCCGGCCTGCACGCGCAGCTGATTCGCGAGTCGATCAACGGTGTGCGTTCCGCCGGCTACGACCGGGTCGAGGCCTCGCTGATCGACGAGCGCAATGGTCCCATGCGCCACATCGTCGAGGGTGCGGGCATGACCATCTACAAGCGCTTTCGGGTCTACGAGATGGCGCTCTAGTCTGCGAGCTGGTCGAGGACCTGCACGTACGTCTTTCCATCGACGTTGCTGGGCAATCCCAGCGCTCGCCAGCCGGGGACGCCCCCGCCGAACGGACCACTTGGGATGCCGACAAAGCCGCCCGCGACGTTGGTGACGTCGGTGTACCCGGCCCGCTCGAGCACCTGGCAGGCCGAGGCGCTTCGGCCTCCGGTCCGGCAGCCGAGCAAGAGCGCGGTGTCTGCGGGGTAGAGGCGACGGAGAATGTCGACGAAGTCGGGGTTGATCCCAAAACCCATCGAGATCGGGATGTTGATCGCCCCGGCCGGATGCCCTTCGGCGAATTCAGCGGGCGTCCGCACGTCGATGTAGGGGCGCGACTGCTCGGACATCAGCTCGTGAGCAGTGGCATTGTCGACCTCGCGCATGGGCGCCTCCAGGACGCGAGGAAAGGATCGCGCCTTCTGCCCCTTTACACACCCGCCCTCGGGGAGCATGTTTGCCCTATGAGTGAGCGATACGAGGTACCGCCAAGATTGTCCTACCGGGGAGAGGTGCCGACCCAGGCGGCTCTGGTGCGGCGCAACCAGCAGCTCTCGACGGGCCAGCGCCGAACGCTGGATCGCGTGGACGAGCTGGTGCGCACCCAGACCCAGGTGGGCCGGGAGCTTACCCGTGAGCTGACGACACTCTCCGACAAGGGCCACGCCCTCGATCACCTCGAGACCGAAGTGTCGCAGGCCGGTCTGCTGTCGAGCCTGATGGCGCGGATCACCGGCCGGAGCACAGTCCTCGAGCGCCGCTCGGCGACCGAAGCCTTGGTGGATCACTACGAGCTGGTGAGCATCCGCCTGCGCCGTGCGTCGGCCTTTGCCGACGACCTGAGGTTGTGCGCCCTTGAGCTGCAGCAAGAGGTCGTGGAACTGCATGAGCAGCTCGCCGATGCACTCGCGAACGAACAGGCCGCAGCTCAACGAGTGCTCGCGCTCGAGACCGCGCTTGCCGCAGTGAAGGGGGTCTCGGCAGAGGCGGACCGCGCCCGAGACACCGTCGACTTCGAGCTTCGCCAAGAGGCGCTGATGCTTGAGCTGTTTCGCGCATCCGCCGACATGGCGCGCCAGCACCTCGAGCCCGCCAAAGCGCTCCGCGACACGACCATGCGTCTAAACGAAGAGATGGCCACCTTTGTATTGCAGGCCACCGGCACGGTGAATGCTGCCGGTCGGCGTATTCAGGCACTGGGTATGGCCGCTGACGCTCCGATGGTCGTCGGTGAGCTGCAGCAGTCGCTCGATGAGCTCAACGATGCGATGGAGATCACCACCGCCTACGTCGAGCAGACACAGGTCCTGCTGGCCGAGGTGCTTCCACGCCTGTCGGCTCGGCTCGAGGCCCAGCGGGAGATGGAGCAGATCACGGTGACGTCGGAGCTGAATGCCGTGACCCGGGAGCACGCACATGCGCTCGCCGAGCGCGCCCTCCGCGAGGCCGCCGAGTCCGAGATCGACGAGCTGCTCGGCTCATGATCGCACTGCCGCGTGAGCGCGTCGGTCCGTACGTGCGTGCCCTGAGCACCGCGCTCTCCGCGGCCGCCCCGCACGGCGACTTTGTGCCGCTGGCCGAGGCACACGCCCAGCTTGCGGCGATGGACCCGGCGATGTCTGGGCCGCTGCTGTTGCCGGCCGAGGTGGACTCGCGCTCAGGCATGCCGACCTTTACGTGGCTCGAGCGCGCGATTGCCGAGAGTGGGCTCGCCCGAGAAGCGAACCCGCCGAGCGAAGACGAGGTCCGTCGAGCGATGCGGCTCGATCCCGAGCTTGGGGAGCGGCTCGCGTCGCGTCGTCGACTTCATCAGCACCTGCTCTGGCGGCCGGTGTTGTCGAGCATGCGCCTCGACGTGCAGCTGCGTCGACTGAGCCAGTCGGCCGACTTTGCGGTGATCTACGACCGCGTCGAACCTCGGGGAACCTGGCTTCGCGTCCGCATCGAGGTGTCGGCACCCACCCGCGATGCCGGTGCCCTCTCACTGACCGACGCGGGAAAGGTGCGGGTCGATCCCGGCCTGTCCCACCTCATCACCCGACACTCCGCAGTTCCGCTGCTCGCGATGCAGAAGCAGATCGAAGCGGCCTGTCGTGGCACCGTCACCCGCCTCGCACGCAGTCGCATCGGGCCGTTCTGGTTCCCGGGAGTGCAGCTGCCTGGGTCGGTGCCCGAGGTACTTGGACGCGGACTGGTGCTGCACCTGCAGTCTGAGGTGGTCGCGGATGATGTGCACAGTGCCGCACATCGGGATCCACTCGTGGACGCCCCCAGAGAGGCCCCCCGCGCCGGGCAGCAGGTGTTCCGCGAGCGACGCTTCGCGGCGGCCAATGCGATGGTCGACGCACTGCACAACTGGTGTCTAAGTGTCGGTACGCCCACGACGATCGTCGGCTTCTAGCCGACGTCAGGACGTGAGGCGCTGAGCGATGATCATCCGCGCGAGGTCCTCGAAGTGGATGTGGTCGTCTCGCCAGAGTGCGACCTGTCTTGCGCACTCGAGCAGCAGCATCTCGAAGACGCGCGGCTCGGTGTGAGCCAATCGAACGGCCGCGCTGCCACTGCGGTTCAGTGTGACGGCGACACGCAGACTCGTCGACTCATAGGGACGCACCGCGACGTGGCCGCTGTTCAGCTCCGCGAAGTTGACGTCGACCCAGACGTCCTCAGAGAGGGCTGAGAGAGCGGTCCTCAGGCGCCGCGCGATGCGGTCCGAGACATCATCGAGCTCGATGAGCTCCACCTCGCCCTCGTGTGCGGGCTCGTAGAAGCGAGCCCAGGTCGCTGGCAGCAGCGGGCGCCTGTCCGGCTCGGCATCGAGCCAGCGCTCGAGGCTTCCCCAGCGAACGCCATCCGCATCGAGGACGTCCACGTGGGCTGCGAGCTCTCGGGCCGTTCCACTCGGAAGCGCTCCCTTGCGGGCAGCAGTGAGCAGTGCGTACGAGGCGGCGTAGCCCTGAGCGGTCGTGCGCGCGAGACCGACCAGATCGGCGTCGAGCATCTCGAGGAGGCGCTGGTAGAGCTGGATCGCGCCCAAGCGCACAAGCTCGATCTGTGCGCTCTGCAGGCCGGTCGAGGTGCTGCGTGCCCAGAGGAGGCCATGGCAAGGGGCCTGCCGATCGACTTCGCCGAGCGAGAGGAGGTTGCGGCTCGTCTCGACCAAGATGGCGGCGGTTGGGTCGTAGGGAAAGCGCAGACCGAGCCAGCCCTCGACACCTGGGACGCGGATCTCGTGGCGGATCAACCAGCCCTCGCCGTCTTCGGTGAGGTCATGCCATACCGAGGCTGGGTCGTCGAAGCGGAGGGTCACGGGTCCGCGCGAGCGCTCGAGGCTGCAGAGCTCGTCGTAGGTCATGGCGACGGTCTCGTGTTCGGTCACCTGCGGTCCGTGCAGCGGGGCCACGGCGAGCCGTGGGCCGAGCTTGTCGATGTCGACGTGCTCTCCACTCGTCGCGTGAATGCGCAGGGGAATTTCGCTCTTCTCGGCGAGGCGGAACAGCGCCAGACGCAGCATCGCGTGCGCCCGCCGGGTGCGAAGACCCTCGGGAAGCTTGGCCGGGTTCTCTTCCGAGAACGATGCGAGCAGCTGCCCCAGACCCTTGAGACCTTCGGTGAGGTCCTCGTTCTCGAAGCCCTCCTGGGCCCAGGCTTCGATGGGGGAGAGTGTGGCGATTCGGGTCCAGCCGGCATCCGGCGTGGGCGTGTCCAGGCCGTCGCGTAGGCCGATCAGCACGCGGGGCTCACTCTTCAGGTCATGCCGGACCCGCAGCCAGCCTCGGTTTGACAGACCGACCGCGACGAGGGGGAACGCACCCCGCTTCGGATGAGCGAGATGGCCATAGCCAAAGGCCTCTTCCAGTGCGCTAAGTTCGTCGAACTCGGTGGCGTCCTCGATGACGGCGATCTGGCCCGAGTTCAGTAGCCCTAGGAAGCTCTGCAGCGTCAGCGGACCCTCGGTGGTCATCGCCAGCGTCGCGTCGCGGAGGCTTCGGCGTGCTGCACCCCAGTCGCTGGGAAGCACCGCATCTACGGTCTTATCACCGGCGTTCTCGACGAAGGTGGGGCGGGCGTGCAGTGCGAGTACGGATCGAAGCAGGCTGCGCGTGGCCGTGTCCTTTGCGTCGTGGGACAGCAGGCGCCAGGATTCGCCGAGGGCGTGCCGAACCAGGGCCACGTCGAGGTCGTCCACGTCGGGCGCCTCATCGAACTCGGCGATCAGCGACAGGGGCCCCAGCTCGAGGGGAAGTCGCAGGGTGCGAGCGGTGTCGCCTCCGACCCGGATGAGGGTGGGCACGCCTGGTCCCGTTCCCCAGTGCGGAGGGGTGCCCTCGACATGGAGACGTAGGGTCAGGCGACCATCCTGGCCGGCCACGGTGATGGGGGCGATGGCTTCACGCGACTCGGCGCGGCGCGAGAGAATTCGGTTCACGAAGCCAAAGTCTGCGGTGGTCGCCATGCGGGACAGGGCGATGGGCGCGTCGGTCTCGGAGAGCCAGATCGACTCGCCTTCGCTCAGCAGCAGTACGTGGAACGGGAAGTCGAGCGGATCGCCCGCGGGCTCGAGCTCTTCGGCCTGGTCGGGACTGACCCAGAACACTGGGCTTCCTGGTGGCAGGTCGTCGAGCTGCTCCAGTCGGATCGGCGCCCGCGAGCTGCAGAGCTGGGGGATGGCGGCCTCGATCGGGACCGGGGCCGGCCGGGTAGGACCGGTGGGTGTGGGAAGCTCGGGATCGGGCTCCCGAATTTCGGGCATCGGAGGCAGTGCGGGTGGGCGGTAGCCGCGGCCGTGGACCTGACGCATCAGGGTGTTGGCTTCGGGCTGAACCGCGTGCAGCATGCGCACCCACCGCTCGTCGCGGACGATGTCCGACATGTCCGCGGTCTTGCGCAGGCCGTTGTCGGCGATCACGCCGCCGAGGGAGTTGCCGAGTACCTTGAGCTCGTCGGTTCCAATCCACACGCCGCCGACGACGATGCGAAACTCGGGTCGCACACCTTGTCGCACCACACCGATGGCTCCGCGACGGTCTCCCTGGTCGAGGGAAGCGGCGCGGGTCACGCCGAACAGCTGGATGGCGCGGCTGGATCGGTAGCCGAACGGGGCGCTGCCGTTGAGCAAGATCGGCACGGGCGTGTAGAGGCAGCGCTCTTCGATGAGCCGGCTCTCTCCGCTGGTTCCGGACTTGAAGAAGCGCTCCCACCAGCCGCTGTAGAACTCGACGTACAGGTAGGTTCCGCCGAGACCCTCGGAGGGCTGGCCGACCTGGACTTGCCCCTTGCTGTCGAGCTCCATGCGCGCGGTGCCGTCGAGGGTGCCGTCCCCGCTCTCGATGCGCACGACGTTCGGCTTACGCTGGTAGATGGCATTCAGACCGACGGCGAGCTGCATCAGATGCCGTCGCTTCAGGTCGGCCTGGTCGACGAACAGGTAGTCGAAGATGTTCTCGAGCGAGGCGCTCGTGAGAGGTTCGCCGCCGACCCAGCCGACGAGCACGCCATCGTCCCGCACATCGATGGCGATCCACGTCGCTCCCGCAAACACCGCGGCCTGCACGAGCTCGAGGATGTACTGACGAGGGTGCCGCAGCGCGAACTCGCGCATCTTCTCGATGGCTTTGTGCCGTGCGAGGGTGAAGCGCTTTCGGGTGACGAAGGTGCCGGGTGACCGGCTTCGAGCGAGCAGCGCGTCGAGCTGGCTCATGGGCTCACCTCCTCGTTCTCGTAGGTCGCGACAACGAGGTCCAGCAGGGCGTCGTAGGGTGGAGCGGCACGATTCCCGTCGGCGATCAACAGGGCTTGTGCGAGTGCGAAGGCCGCCACCGGCAGGTCTTCGGATGCGGCGATCACGAGCGCTCGGAACAGGTCGTGGTGACGGTTCACGAGCATGCACCGTCGGCGCCTTGTGAAGCTTGGCATCGAGAGCCAAGGGTCATCGGCGAGCGCGAACAGGCCGCCGTTCTCGGGTCCTTCGAGGGCGAGGACATCTTGGGGCGCTGCACCCGACCCGCCGAAATCGCCGAGTCGGACCGTGAGCGACTTCGGCAGCGTCTTGTCGATCAGGCGCATGGCCGAGTCGAGGAGTCGACGTTCTCGGGAGGTGAGCTCGTCGCGCTCGAGCAGGTCCGGGAGCATGAACCGGTCATCGGCCGGAACGAAGGTCCGAGGCGGCCTGAAGTACTCGATCATGCTGTGCCGCGGGAAGGACCGTAGAAGAAGCTCGGTCTCAGGCTCGAGGTCGAGGAGGTGGAGTCCTGTGGCGACCAGTTCGGCGGCAAGTCGCTCGCTCTTGGGAACCAACAGCAGCGCACCGAGGGTGTTCTCCTGCTCCTCGAGCTTGCGGAGGGTGAGGGGGTTGCCCTTCGCGTCTCGAAACAGGGGCAGGTCTAGGCGCCGGACCAGGAGCTCACGGCCGTGTACCCGCACATCGTTGGCCAGGTGACGATGCCAAGGGCCGAGGGGTTCGCCGGCCTCTGAGGCCTGGGCGATGCGCTCGAAGAGCTTGTCGCGCAAGGTGGTGGCGTGCGCACGCAGACGGCCCATCACCCGGTTGTACTGGCCATCCTGGAGCACGTTGTCACGGGTGAGCGTGTGCTCGAGGGCGTTGCACTTCACCTTGAAGGCCAGGTGAGCCAGGTCCCGATAGTTGCCCAAGACGTCGGGGTTGGTGGAGTTCACCAGGGTCAGGCCGCCATTGTAGAAGCCGTAGCGGGGCCGATCCGGATAGCCGATGCCGACGAGCAGGTCCTCTTCCTCGAGCTTGAGCGCAAGTGCGGAGTCGCCCAGGGCAAGCGGACTGTTCACGGTCTCGCGGGTGGTCTGCTCGACGGCCTCGAAGGCCGCGAACGGGTCGGCGGCCGCGGTGACCTGAGATGGCGCGCGGGTGGCGGTGCGGTCGTCGAAGGTGATGGGATGGTCGCTGTGTTCACACCAGTAGCTGAGGACCCACCGGGCCTCACGCACGAAGGCCTCGACGCGGTCGGAAGGCATGTGCTTGTAGAGCGTGATCTGCGTCCCGCTCACGGGCTCCTGGATGCGAACTTTGTCGAAGGAGCGGTCGGCGTGGAACAGCAGCTCCCAAGACTCGCCATGGCGGCCGGTGCGGAGCAGCACCGCGTCAGGCTGGATGGCGAAGATCGAGGTGAAGCCGATGCCGAACTTGCCGATCTTGGTGAGGTCGTCTTCCTTGTTCGACGAGAACAGCCGCGTCAGCTGGTTGTCGAGGATGGTCTCGTCCATGCCGTCGCCGTAGTCGTCGACGTGAATCGACAACACACCGTCAGCGCCTGCCGACTCTGGAGGGCTGTACTCGAGCCAGATGTCGACGCGGGGCGACCCGGCATCAAGGCTGTTCTGGACGAGCTCTCGAAGAAAGTCCAAGGGGCGCGCGAACTGGTTCACCAGGTTGCTGAGCGCCTGTTCGGCGAGGTCCTCGCCCCCATATTCAAGCTGCGACATCGAGACTCCGCGCGTGGTGGGTTCGCGCGGCGTGAGTCTACGCCAGTGGCCTAGTTTGTGCCCGTGGTGGCGCCGCTGACCTTGAACCAGGCGTAGGCTTCCAGGGACTCACCGTCGACATTGTCGATGTCGAAGGTGGCGGTGGCGGCGTAGCTGCCTCGGTTGAGTCGGTCGGGCCAGGGGAACTCGTCGCCCCGAACGCACTCGCCCGGCTCGAGCACGATGGTGCGTTCCACGTCTGCGCAGGCGGGGCCGTACTCGATGAAGTTGCCTTGGTTGTCCTCGAGGGCGTAGCTCGTGACCAAGCACGAGCTGCTCGTGGTGAACGCGATCGGTTCGCGGCACTGCTCGTTGCAGACCCAGGTCTGCATGGAGATGATCGGGGCACAGTTCTCACACATGCCCTGGCGATCGAGGATGACCAGCTCGGTGGTCAGCGAGTCCGTCGGGCAGGTCGGGTCGGTGTCGGTGTCGGTGTCGGTGTCCGCATCTGCGTCGGTGTCCGCATCTGCATCTGTATCGGCGTCCGCGTCGGTGTCGGCATCTGCGTCGGTGTCGGCATCTGCGTCGGTGTCCGCGTCTGCGTCGGTATCGGAGTCTGCATCGGTGTCGGTGTCGGTGTCGGCGTCGTCGGGCTCGCCCACACACACCGGCGCGCC
>JAGSGY010000028.1 GCA_023954855.1 Pseudomonadota bacterium
AAGCCCGAGCCTGCGCCGATGGTCCGTCCCGACCCGAAGCCCGAGCCTGCGCCGATGGTCCGTCCCGACCCGAAGCCCGAGCCTGCGCCGATGGTCCGTCCCGACCCGAAGCCCGAGCCTGCGCCGATGGTCCGTCCCGACCCGAAGCCCGAGCCCGTTCCCGAGCCGGCTCCGATGGTTCGTCCGGATCCGGTTCCCGCACCGGCTCCCGAGCCCGTTGCGGTGGCCGAGCCAAGCGGACCCGTGACCTGCACCGACCTGAAGGCACTCGAGCCGGCGGCCATGCTCGGACGGCTCAGCGCCGAACAGAGTGCGTGCCTCGAGTCTTCTCTACAAACATCTGCTCTGCAGACCGACAAGAAGAAGATCTCGCTGCTGATGATGCAGAACGCCTGGTCAAAGAGCGACAAGAAGACTTGGGAGACCCTGGTCAAGCGCCACCTCGCCGAGATCGATCAGTCCGATCCAGACCTCTGCTACAAGTACGCGCAGGTGCTCTACAAGATGGGCTCGAGCCGCGCGACCGGCGTCATTCGCTGGGCCGATGTGGCTCTCGAGAACAAGACTCGCTGGTCAGGGCAAACCTACACCTCGCGTGTTTACAACCTCTACAAGCTCCGCGCTGGCGCCCAGAACAAGATCTGGATGGCCGCGGAGGATGCACACACCAAGGCACCGAGTGCCGAGTCTGACGCCAAGCGCTCCAAGGCTCGCTCGAAGACCAAGGTGATGGCGCGTGAGTGGTACGACTACGCCAAGGGCGCAGGCAAGGACACGACCAAGGCGCTTCAGCTCTGTGTCTCCGCCGCCGCCACTCAGGAATACTGCGAGGGAGGCTGATGCGTCTGGCTCCTGCCTACGCACTGGTTGGACTGTGGGCCCTCGGGCTCACAGGCTGCACCGGCGACACCACCACGCCCGCCGCGACGATCAGCGAGGCTGACCGGCCTCCAGCCGAGCTTCTCGCTCAGAGCTGGATGCTTCAGGCAGCAAACGATGAAGTTCGTGCGCCTTTCGAGACGGACGGGTGGATCAAGCTCGTTACGCGTCGAGACATTCCCGGCGTAGTCCGTGTTCTCGGCAAGCAAGAGGGCCTGCCGGCTGCGCGCGCACACGCGGATGCTGCCGCCATGTACCGGCAAGCTGCGCTCGTCGAGGCGAACGCGCTGATCCAGTCCTACGTGGAACTGCCCAAGGAGTGGGACCCGGCAGGCGCATCTCATTTGCTCACGGTGTCCTACCTAGTGGTGGGCGACACCGAGAAAGCGAAGGCAGCAGGAGCACTTGCTTCCGCACTCACGGACGACCCGTCCACGTCCTGGCACGCTGCATGGGCTGAGGCCTCCTGGCCGCCGGACATCAGCGCCATTCCGCTGTCTCTCGGTGAACCCACGGCAGGGGAGTGGCCTCACCAAGGCAACCTTCCGCACTACGACCTCCCCGAGCAGACCGACGAAAAACGTCCGGTCGGCATGGGCGACCCGGGTGCACTCGTCGCAGCGGCGCTGTGGCATGACGAGGTGGCTCGGATCGCCGCTGGCGATCAGGCCGCGCTCGTCGACGCCTATGATGCCCGGTACCTGCTTCCCGTCGAGGCGCTGCCAGAGGAGGCAGGGGACTTGCCGCTCGAGCTTATCTTCGGCTCCGAGCTCCTCCATCCGAAGGACGCTGACTTCCTGATCGCCGTAAAGCGTGACGGGTACCCAGCAGTCGACGCGTGGGCCGATAAGAGCCTGCTCGCCGACCTTGCCAAGCGTTCTTCCACCGACGGAAAGATTGACCCCGAGCGGGCGCGCGATGTCTCCCAGGCACTTCGTCGCACCATCTTGGATGAAATGGAAACCCTCGCGGGTTCCTCGGAGGACTTTCATAGGACCTTCGCGGACGTCGCTCGGACGTCCACACTTCGGGGTCTCGCACTGGTCGCGCGCGCAAGTGGCGACGAGTACACTGAGGGCGTTCTGAGGATCTCAGCACTTGATCACAGCGCATCTGCGGCCACGGCGAATCTGCCTTGGTTGCTGTCGATGTGCGCGTACGATGCTGGAAACCGCTTTCCCGCCCGAGCCAACGAACTTCTCCACAACATGATCACGCGTGTCCCAGAACTTGAGACTGCGCGGTATGGTCTGGACGTCCTTGCCCTAAGAGTCAGCCGCGCCAATGGCGGCGGTCCTCCTCCAGGTATGTAGCAGAGGTGCCCACAATGCGTCGGCCTCATCCTTTCATCTTCGTCGCAGGTCTTGCGAGCACGGTTTTCCTTACCGGCGCCGGACCAGTCTCCTACTTTGAGGAGGCACTCCCAACGACGATGAACCCCTTGTTCGCACAAGCCATGGTGGACTTCCGATCTCAGGAGCTTGTCTTCGATCGGTTGTACTACCACTCGGCAGTCAACAACGAGCTCGTGAGTCGACTCGTTGAGCGCTACGAGAAGATTGACGGCGGCAAGTCGGTCAAGCTTTACCTGCGTCCCAATGTGAAGTGGCATGACGGCCAGGCCTTCAACGCCGACGACGTCTGCTTCACGATTGACGCGATGCTCGACCCGCGGACGTCTTCGCCCATCGCGAAGAACTTCATCGAGTCGCTCGAGTCTTGCGACTCGCAGGACAAGGGTAAGACCGCGGTCATCACGTACCGCAAGGTCTATCACAACCCCTTGGACCGGCTGGGTTTCTCGATTCTTCCCGAGCACAAGTTCGAGTCCACGGCCATCAAGCCAGACTCTGAGTTCTCCAACCGGCCGGTTGGAACGGGTCCGATGACCGCCTCGCGCGGCACTCGTGGTGTGACGTTCAGCGCCTACGCAAACGAGCACC
The DNA here is from genome assembly GCA_023954855.1 of Pseudomonadota bacterium. GTDB lineage: Bacteria > Myxococcota_A > UBA796 > UBA796 > M1803. The sequence goes on from JAGSGY010000028.1 coordinate 2,823, forward strand.
ACAACGCGAAGATCGGATCGCTCAAGCTCCAAGAGGGCAGTGACCCGTTCGTCCAGGTCCGGACCGTCATCAACGCCGGCGTGCACGGCGTGATCAGCGTGGCCCCGAACTTCCGGCCCGAAATCGCTGCACAGGACGATGTCGCGCTCAAGTCCTACGACTTGCGCTCCTGGTGGTTCATCGCCATCAACACGAGCAAGCCGCACCTCGCGCCGAAGGAGATCCGTCAGGCTCTCGACGTCACGATTGACCGCACCGAGCTGCGGGAACTCTCGATTGGTGTCGATCCGAACGACCCACACCCGCCGTGTGAGTTCATCTCTGGACCGTTCGTTCAGTCTTCGCCGTACTACAACCGTGCGGTGAAGGTGAAAGAGCGCAGTGACATGGCCAAGGTCAAGGAGCTGATGGTCGCTGGTGGTGCCGCGGATTCCGGAGGGCGTTGGACCTTCGGTGGCGAGCCCATCAAGCTCAAGGTCGGCATGAACGCCCCCCTCGACAACGAGGCACGCGACCTGCTGAACCAGATCGGTAACCAGCTCGAGGCCGGTGGATTCGGTCGCGAGGTCTACCGCATCCCGTCGGATGACTGGAACCGCAAGGTCGTCACCGCCCAGATGCAGGACTTCGACCTGCTCATCGGTAAGTGGTCGTTCGGTACGGTCGAAGAAGTGAACCCGCTGTTCCACACCCGCGCTCGTGGGCAGGGCAGCTTGAACATCTTCAACTACTCGGACCCGAAGGTCGACGAGATGCTCGGCAAATACGATGTCGCGCGTACCGACACCGAGGCGCAGGACGCGTACCACGCGCTGCATGAGTACCTCGCCCAGGACTTGCCGTACCTCTTCCTCTGGAAGCTCGACACCAAGAGCGCCTGGCGAAACGAGATCCGCAGCAACATCATCGCCCCGTACTTCTACTTCACCGAGTTCGATGGCTGGAAGGCCGGCTGAGGCTGGTGCGGCCACCTAAACTCGCGAATCGCCGGGTTTGGGGGGGACGCTCGCGCACTCGTGATTTGAGGAACTCCCTCTCATCAAAACAACAGGAGGCGGCGTTCACTCGAACGCCGCCTCCTGTCGTATGATGCGAGGCCTAGACTGGAGACAGCCGGGTGCCTTGGTGGACACGACCGCTCGTACGCTTTGCAGCGGCAATCGCACTACCTCTCTTGATCCCTGCACTGATCACGATCATCTTGTGGGCACTGCCGGGTAGCCCCGCAGAGATCATCTGCCCCCGAGAGATCTGTGGTTCTGGCACGGATGAACTCGAGGTCCACTTTCACTTGAACGAGGGGCCGCTGGCGTTCTACACCCACTGGCTCGGCAACGCCGTCCAGTTCGACTTCGGCACCAGCTGGCGTGTTGCGGCGGGCATGCGCGTCTCCGAGATGCTCGCAAGTGCACTCCCTGCGACGGTGCAGCTGATTCTCATCTCCATGACGCTGGTCATGGGCGCGAGTGCTCTAGCCACCGCGGGTCTGTTGCCGCGGCAGCTCGACCCACTCTGGCAGGCCATCGGACTTCTGCCGGCAGTCATCCTCGCGCTGATCTGCGCAGCCTACGTCACCATCACCTACGGTGCGGTGAGCTTCGATGGATGGCCGGGAACGCTCCGCCTTCTCTTTGGCGGACTCGTACTTGGAGTCGCCGACGGAACGCTCGGTTCAGCCATCCAAGGAACGCGAAGCATCTTCGAAGAAGAAGTGAAGCAGCGGTACGTCGGAATCGCCGTCCTTCGCGGTGAGTCGGTGCTATCCAACACCCTGCCAAACGTCATGCCTGCCTTGGCGGGTCAGCTTCGGGGGCGCGTGCTCCACATGCTCTCGGGCTCCGTCATCGTGGAAGTCGTCCTCGGCATTGACGGGCTCGGTCAGCTCGTCTGGGACGGTACGCTCAAGCAGGACTTCGGGCTGGTTCTCGCGGCAGCCTGGGCCTATGCGCTCATCTCCAGCGCTCTGCTGGCCCTGCAAGCCACCATCGAGATTGCGACGGCTTGGTACGTTCGCCGCAGCCCGGCCATTCCGGAGGCCGCATGAACGCGCGGACTTCTCGGATCCTGTGGGGCAGCATCGCGGTCCTGATGCTCGGCATTCTGCTCGGCCTCGCCGCGACCGCCCCCGACCGTCTGCCGGGCATGGATGCGTCGCTTCGCGCCGTCGGACCAGGGGAGGTCTTCCCATTCGGTACCGACCGCGACGGGCGCTCCCTCCTGGTCTACGCCCAGCAGGGCGCTCGCATCGTCGCCCTGCCGTCGATTCTCGCGGGGCTCATCGTCGCGGCCTTTGCGACCCTCGCTGGGCTCTCGCGTTGTGCAGGAATCGGATGGCTCGACAGTCTTCTCCAGGCCTTCCAAGAGCTCGTCGGCGCGCTGCCGCGGCTCGTGGTCGTGATGGTCGTCACCATGCTGCTGCCGTACGACTGGCGCACCCTGCTCCCGATCGCGCTGACATGGGCCGTCCTCGCCGCCCCCGCCGCGATGGATGAGGCCGCCGCCACTGCCGGACGCCTTGGCGGCGCCCGCTTTGTCGAGGCGCTGCGTGCCCACGGCTTCACAGCCGGTCGCATCTACCTCTATCACGTCACCCTGCTGAACTTGCGTGCCGTCATTGCGCGGCAGGCCGCCGAAGTCATGATGCAGGTCGTGTTCCTTGAGATCGCGCTGTCCTACCTTGCCGAGGCGGGACGCGAGGCGTCGTTCACGCACACGGCAGACACCAAGAGCTGGGCGTCGCTTCTGTACGAGGGGTACACCTGGCTCGTCGCCTCGTTGCCCCTGGCACACGCGATGTTCCTCGGTCTTGCTCTCGTCGGCTGTGTCGTGCTCGCCACGCAGGCCTTCCGTCTCGCTGCGAGGGCACGATGAGCATCCTTCTCTCGGTCTCGGACCTCTGCATCCGCACCCCCGAGCGCACGCTGGTGGAGGGTGTGAGCTTCGACGTGCAGGAAGGGCGAGTCACGGCGATCGTCGGTCACTCCGGAAGCGGCAAGAGCCTGTCGGCCCGCGCGGCCATGGGCGTGCTCGACGTCGATCCGGGTCTGCATGCCGGCTCTCTTCGCTACCCAGGCTTCTCCGCCGAGCGCGACTGGTTTGAGGGCGTGCGAGGGCAGGGGATGCGTGCCCAGCGGCGCTTGGCACGCGACACCGCGAAGCTCCGCGGCTCCTACGTGACCTACAGCCCGCAGTCCGCATCGTCGGCACTCAATCCCGGGCGAAGCATTGGCCAGCAGCTGGCTATCGCCATTTCGCGGCGCCAGGACCCCGCAGCGGATGTCGGTGCGGCGATCCGTGACGTGCTGGAAGAGGTGGGCCTGCCCCCTCGCGCCGCCTATGCCGTCCCATCAGAGCTCTCCGGAGGCATGGCCCAGCGGGCCGCGGTCGCGATTGCGATCGCACCCCAGCCGAGGGTGCTCATCGCCGACGAACCCGAGACCGGTCTAGACCCGGTACTTAGGCGGGTCGTCACCGAACTTATGCTCGAGGTTGCCTCCAACCACGGCGTGGCGCTGATGCTCATCACTCACAACATGGACACCGTTCATCGCATCGCCGATGATGTCATTCGAATCGGCCCGTCCACGGGTGGAGCGCACGATGCCTGAGACCCCAATCGTCGAGTTCAGCTCGGTCAGCAAGACCTTCGTCTTGCCCGGGGCTTGGCCGTGGAGTGCGAAGCGCGAAGTGCATGCGGTTCGCGACGTGTCATTCGAAGTTGCGCCTGGAGAGGTCGTCGCCTTGGTCGGCCAGAGTGGCTCTGGTAAGACCACCGTGGCGCGCTGCGTGCTCGGCCTCGAGTCGATTTCCGCCGGCGAGATCAAGCTCGAGGGGTCCCGCTGGGACAACTTGAGCGAGCGTGAGCGCCGGGCCCGTCGCCTCAAGTACCAGTACATCCCGCAAGACGCTCTCTCAGCGCTTGACCCACAGCAGACCGCCCTCGAAGCCGTGGTCGAGTCGCTCACCGTTCTCGCCGGAGCGTCGAGAGAAGACGCCAACAAGCGTGGCGCTGAGATGCTCGAGAGCCTCGGTCTTGGCCACAGACTTGGCGCGTTGCCCCGCGAGATGTCTGGCGGCGAGCAACGACGCGTCACACTTGCGCGTGTCTTTGTGCTTCAGCCAGCGCTTGTCGTCGCGGATGAACCGACCTCTGGTTTGGATCCAGATCGCCAGGAGTCCGTGCTGGAGGACCTGATCACCAACCTGCCCGAGGGGGCAGGGTGCATCCTCGTCACCCACGACATGGCTCAGGCACGCGCATGGTGTCATCGCGCTCTGGTCATGCTTGAGGGTAAGGTGGTCGAAGAGCTACGATTCCCAGACGGACAACCTGCGCATCCCTACTCGCGCATGCTGTTCGATCCGTGGGGCGAACATGACTTCGCCCAGTCCACGGCCTTTTAGGAGCCTCGATGTCGACATTCAACATTGCCCGCCTCGCGCTTCGGCTGACTGCGCCCGCTCTGATGGGGGCCATTCTGCTTCCGACAGCAGCATTCGCTCAGTCCGCCGACCAGGCTGAGGCCTACCGGCTCGAGCAGGAGATCAAGCGACTCGCCGATCGAAATGCTTGGGCAGGTGTCGAGCGCGCCTACGAGGACCTGGTCAACCTCGACGCCCAAGTCAGCGTCGAGATTCACAACGTGGGCGCACAGTCCGCGCGCTTCCTGGGCAAGACCTTCGAGGTCTACCAGCGCCTTGAGCGCGCACAGGCCATCGAGCCCACCGAGACCACCACGGCGGACCTCGCTGGCTTTGACCAGCAGTACGGGCGCGTGCGCATCAAGGGCGACGCACGGCGTCGGCCCGAGCTCACCCGCGAGGCCATGCCGTTCCTCCCTGACCAGCGCAAGAGCATTGAGTGGGCGCAGCGAGTGGTCACCGAGACCGGCTCCTTCGAGGGCATGCTTCCGCTTGGCGACTACGCCATCGCCGGAAAAGCCTTCACCGTCGAAGCCGGACCCGAATGGCAGGACGTCTCTGTCAGCCGCAAGGAAGCGACCGCTGCCGGCGCTTCGGGTGAGGGCGTGGTCTACAAGGGCCCCGTTGCGGTCGTTGGCTACAGTTTCTACACCAGCGGAGCACCCTCCGATCCGAAGCCAAACGTCGAAGTTGCCTCACCCGAAACGTTCTCGGGCTCGGGCTTTCACGTTGCTGGCGGCTACGAGATCGGTCTGACCCGGCAGTTCGGGGTCGCGCCGACTGTCAGCTACCGGGGCATGTTCGGGTCCAGCACATTCCATCACTTCACCGCGTGGGCAGCCGCCGCATTCCGACCGGGCGATCTCCGAATCGCAGTCGGGCCGTCGTACGGCGTGATCCAGGGCAGCGGAACGGGCGTGGCCGATTGGTTCGATGTGGGCCAGAGCCAGACTCAGAACCCTGCCGATGGCATTCGCTACACCGGAATTTCCGCAGGCCCGGGCCTAAAGTTCTCCGCCGGATACGGTTTGTTGGACTTAGAACCGCTTCAGGGTGTTGTGGAATTGGGTGGCATCATTCAAACGGATGGTGCCCGCACGTACATGGGTTTCGGTCTCCACGTCGGGATCGTGCCTAAGATTCCTCGGTTCGAGGGCTGATGCTCCTCATCAATCTTTCGAATACTCATAGGAGAGACCGATGACGCCGTCTGGGAACCAGGCTGGACTCCTCCGAGTTCTAGCCGCGGCCGCGTTCCTCACGCTGGCTGCCCTTCCCGCAACCGCTGGGGAGGTGAAGCACACCTCTACCGGGCACGCGGAGAACCCCGTATGGAGCGCCAGCGGCGCCCATCTCGCGTTCGAGGTCAACCCGCTTGGCGGGAACATCGACCTGTTCGTGTCTGAAGTCACTGGTGGCGCCGCAAAGTCGGGTCGCCAGATCACGCTTCCAGGCGGAGGCTCCGGCTTCGGCGGTGGAAAGCGTGTGGCCGTGAACAGCAGCTGGCACCCATCCGGCTTTGTCGTCTTCGAGGCGACAAACAGCTCCGGTGAGTACCGACTGTACTTCTCGCAGCCGCCCGCGGTGACCGCTTCTGAGCTTCGCACCCAGGCCCAAGCTCCGGGCTCGCTGCAGTACCCGAGCATCTCGAGTACCGGCAACGAGGTCGTGTTCACGTCGAGTGCGACTGGAAAGGGTGACATCCAGCTCTGGGAGCCGAACACCGACTCCACCCGCAACCTCACGTCGACACCGGGTACGGAGGTCTTCCCGTCCTTCTCGCCCAACGGCAGTGAGCTCGTCTTTACCCGCAAGAACAATGGCGGCGAAGATGTGTTTCTCGTCGACGTGGCTTCCGGCGCAGAGAAGGCCGTAGCCGGCGGCGGCGGCGACCAGACACGTCCGGCCTTCGCAATGGGTGGGTCACGGATCGTGTTCTTCTCGAAGGCAAGCGGCGCTTCCGATTGGGACTTGGTCTCAGTCGCAGCCAACGGCAGTGACAAGAAGACACTGGCCACCCAGGTGCGCCTGCCTTCTCGGGCCAGGCCTGCGATCTCGCCAGACGGCAACTGGGTCGCGTTTGGCTCAGTGGAAGGCAGCGGAATCACGCTCGTGAAGGCGGACGGCTCACAGACCGTGACCGTCGAAACCGGGCACCGAACCGTGGGCGAGCCCGCGATGGCGATGTCTGCCGGACGCCTGATGTTGGCGTACACCGGGCTGATCAGCACCGATGCCGACTGGCGCCGCCTCTACGTGGTCGACATCACCGGCCAGATCTAGAGTCGCCTTCAAGCAAGCGCCCGCTCATCAGCTGGATGAGCGGGCGCTTTCTCTTGGATCGGTGCGGAGACTAGAACCAGTTGCAGGCAGAATCCGTCACGTAGGCAGCGCGGTCCGACGTGACCACGCCGTCTCCGAGGGTCGTGCCACTCTCGAAGGTCCAGGTGGCCTCGCCGCTCGACCTGCGCTGAATGAAGTACTTCAGGTCCAATTCGACCCCCTCGATCTCCTCCAAGGCAGTGGGGCAGTTCGAGGCGTCGGCGTCGAAGCTCCCGGTCGCGGTGAGCTCGTGCGTGCAGCCGACGCAGCTGTCAGGCTCGCCGAGAGTGCCCACGACATTCCAGCGCAGAAAGCAGCTGGTTGCGGGTCCACCGGCTTGCGTCCAGGTGGGGTTTGCAAAGAGAACCCATTCCTCGACGCCCTGGAGGTTCGAGCCATTGACGTCGAAGTCTCCGACGAAGAAGCCCGTTGCTCCCGCCACGGGCGAGCCGCTGACGTCGTTGCATGCGGTGTCGTGGACCAACCCATCGTAGGGGTCCCACGATGCGATGTCGTCCGTGACGCCTGTATCCGAGCCGCCACTGTCTACGCCGAGGCCGGAATCGTCAACCGAGGTGAGGGGACTGGTGCAGCCGACAAGGCCGACCAAGAGAATTGCCCGACCTAGAACCATTTGCACGCGGACTCCGAGACATACGCGGCGCGAGTGTCGTTGACGATCCCTTCGCCCAGGGTCGTGCCGCTCTGAAACTCCCAGGTGGCGGTTCCATCCGACGATGCCTGCACGTAGTAAATGACGTTCAGGTCGCTGCCTTCCGCGTCCTCGAGGCCCTGGACACAGTCGGAGCCCTCACCGTCGAAGCTGGCGTCGATAGCAATTTCGTGCGTACAGCCAACACAGCTGTCGGCTTCGGAAATCGTGCCGAAGACGTCCCACTTCAGCGAGCAGTCGGCGCCCTCATCGTTGGAATCCTTCCAAGCCTGATTGGCGAAGAGCACCCACTCTTCGACGCCTTCGACCACACCGTCGTCAATGCTGAAGTCACCGACGAAGTATCCGGTAGCCCCGGGAGTCGCGGTTCCACTGACCTCCTCGCAACCCGGCTGTGCGGCGAGCCCAGCGTAGGGGTCGAAGGTGTCGGGCGACGTTCCCGTGTCGTCGGTAGTCGATTCATCGGTACAGGCCGTCAAGACCAAAGCCAGGGTCAGTATGCGCACGCTTCCTCCAGAGCACAGAGACTACCCTGCAGGCTAGCCGGCGTCACTCACGCCGCAGGTCCCGGAAGGCATGCACGCCGCGGTCGACGACGATCTGGGCGAGGCGTCCCTCCGCGTCTGCATGGCCGGCCCTCTGTGCGCCCCGCCAGGCCCACGCCTGCCACTCGGGTCCAGCAGCTGCGCGACCGGCGACATCTGCGGCTTCCACAAAGTGAGAAGAGGTGGGTATGGACCGAAGGCTCGACCACCCCGCAAACAACAAGCGGTGCAGCGCACCACGGGCGCCGTCTACGCGTTCCAAGCAGCGCTCGAGCGCTGGGGCATACCCTGGAGAGTCCGCCCTCCCCAGCTGCCACTGGGCGCTCACAACCGCCTCGAGGAACCAAGGGTCGGCGAGTCGTCGCAGTCCGGCATCCTCGGCAGCATCCTCGATTCCGTCAAGTGCCCGCCCGATCGCTGCATCGTCCTCGGTCCACGTGGCGCCGCGCAGGGCCGCTCGCCAGAGGTCAAGCTGCATCCAGGCCAGGCTCAGAGCCGCGCTCTCGGCTCGCGCATGACGGAACTGTGAGTGGGCAACGTCGCGAGCACGCATGCGGTCAGCATTATCTGTGAGGGTTTCGAGGACCGCCAGTTCACCTCGACAGGCGAGGCTCCATGCGCGCTGAACGTCAATCCATAGGGCGCGGACTGGGTCTGCACGGTCGCGCCAGGCCGCAGCTGCCCGTTGAAGCAACTCGTCGGGGAGCGGGTCAGCGTAGCCCCCTTGGTCTCGCATGCGCCGAACGAGGAGCTCGCAGGCGCCGAGCGCAGCCTCACTCCCGGCAAATGGAGCGTCCAAGTCGAGCACGGGCTCGAGCGCCTCGGAGATCCCGCGAGCATCGCCGAAGTCGTACTCAGCCTTCGCTCGGCGCCAGGCCACCTGGGCTACCCGCTCGGGCGCCACGCCTTCAGCGGCAATGCGCTGAGCTTCGCGGAGGGCGCGCCGGCATGCGGGGCCGTCACCGTCCGATCGCGCGCGTCGCGACGCTTCAAGTACCCGCTCCAGTGGTTCCATGACTGCCCCTCTGGCGCCGTCTAACAGACTAGGTGCGACACTCGAGCGCAGTTGCAGCTTCGGACAGCCCATGAAGGTCGAAGGTCGTCTGCACGGGGTCCGATCCGAACGGCTGAAAGGCGAAGATCAGTCGCTGGTGCTCCATCAAAGTACGCAGCGCTGGCCGCGCCCTTCGAAAGTGGAGTGTCTCCTCCATGATGTCCTTGCGCATGAACTGGTTCGCGGCCGGCTCATCATCGAGTTGTTGGCGAGTCTTGGTCATGAAGCTGTCGAACTCATCGGCGTTGAGCTCAGGTCTCAGGTCGGGGGTCCGGACGTACACCGCCAGCTTCTTAGACACGCATGAGATCACCAAAACGGGCCGAGAGACGATGTCGGGGTGGCCCTGAACGTCCGCTTCGGCGTCGAGTTCCAACTGCACCCTGGTCTTCGAAGGGCTCACCACCGTACGCCACTCACCGGCCGAAGCAGCGGAGCTCAGCACACACGCCACAGCAGACAGCAGAACGCTACTTCTGAAGGGTGAACGGTCCATTTTCCTCGAGAATCGGGTTTCCACTGCAGTCGTCACGCCAGTGGTAGGTGTAGCCAGTCAGCGTCGTGCCCTCGATCTCAATCCAGACGAAGCCCTCGCCGCCTCCGCAGGCAAGCTCATCGCCATTGGTCTGGAAGCTTACGGGGTTTCGGGACTCGTCACCCCATTCTGTGGTCTTCGCCGCGCTTCCGGCGACGATGAACTGGGTTCCGCACGTCGGCTCGAGCCACTGCAAGTTGTGATCGTGGCCGGACAAGTACACATCGACCTTGCCGCAGATCTCATCGTCCATGAAGTCTTTGACGTAGGCTCCTCGGGGGATCTCCGAGAGCGGCACCCAGTCCGCGATGCCCTCGTAGTTGCCGGCGTTTCCGTGTCTTCCGTTGGAGATGTACGGGTGGTGGCCGAAGGCGATCTTCCAGGTGGAGTCGGAAGCGTCTCGTTCCTGGCGGAACCAGTCCTTCTGGTCGCCGTCGTTCCAGCCAAAGAAGATCTCGGTGGTGTTGAGAGCGAAGAACTGTGCGGGCTCGCGCGGCACTTTGACGTCGGGGATGGTGTAGTAGGGCGCCTCCATGTCCCACTTGTCGGAGAATTGGGAGTAGGCCACCTCGTACGATGCCTTGTTGGGGTCGAGATCCACACCCAGCCCGTCCCCGCCGAGGTCGTGGTTGCCGAGCACGACGTAGAAGGGCATGTCCACGGGCTGGTAGGGGATCTCGAACTTGGTGCTGAACTGGGCATCCTCGTCGGAGCTCACGCCGCTGTCGTAAATGTTGTCACCCAAGTACAGCGCAAAGTCGCAACCACGTGATGCGCAGACCTCGGCCAGAAGGTCGCCGACGAGGTGTTGTTCGTCGTTGCCTTCGCCGCCATCACCAAGCGCTACGAAGCGAACGATGGGCGGCGGATCAGAGTCGGTATCGGTATCGGCATCGGTATCGGTGTCCGAATCGGCGTCAGCATCTGTGTCCGTGTCCGTCTCACTGTCATCGTTCAGGCTGACGGGACCGCCATCGTCGCAGGCGACGGTCAGGAAGAGAAGGACGAAAAGACTGCGCATCGAGGCCTCAGGATTGCCCTGAAGCCTATCCGATCGTCATCAGCCTCGCAGCTGAACGCCCCGGTCGCCTAGTCGCTGGCCCACCACGCGCACCAAGTGCTCGCAGGTGGCGTTGACTTCCTCTGCCGTGCGTCCGTCCGGGCCGGGGGCGAACCTGAGCTCGTAGGTGAGCGTTTGAACCGCGACGCCCGCTTCGGTGTGGGCGTAGAGGTCGACGACCGTGGCGCCTTGGAACCAGCTTGGGGCACTGCCTGCCAAAACGGCGCCCACTTCGTCGCTGAACACGCCCGAGGGCAGCGTGAACGCCAAGTTCCGTACGATGTCGTGATGCACAGAGGGCTCGACATAGGGCACGTCTTCGGGAGCATGCTGCAGCGCGTCTTCGTCGATCTCGAGGTAGACGGGCCGCGTCTTCCCAAGCTTGAAGCGCTTGCGCACACCCGGGTGAATCTCGCCGATCGCTCCGACGACACGGCGGTCGAGCACGATGTCGGCGCGCCGTCCGGGATGTAGCAAGCCGTCGAACTGCGCGTCCACAGAAGTGGTCGACAAGGTGAGCGGAAGCTTGAGTTCCGCCCCGAGCTCGGCCACCAAGCCAGCAAAGAAGTGCGCATCAGCCGGCCGGCGGCTCTTTGCCCACGTGGGATCGGCATCGTGTCCTGAGGCGATGGCCCAGAGCACGTGTCGCTCGCGGCACAAACCGTTGCGGGCATCCGCGTCAGGGAGGAACACTCGTGTCCACTCATAGGCGCGCACTTCCTGCTGCTGCCGGCGCTGGTTGGCTGCGACAGCCTCCACCGCTTGGCCCACCGGGCTGTTCTTCAGCAGTGAGTAGGCGCGCTCGAGCGCGTTCGCAGTCTCGACGTGTTCGTAGAGCGAGTGGCCAGGGTGAACCTCCAACTTGTCGCGCAAGTCCCGGCCGTGAAAGCCGTTGGTGATGACTTCGTAGAAGCCGTTGCCAAGCAAGACCTCCTCGGCGCGAGCGCGGACAGCCTCGCGATGCGACGGGACTTCGCCCATCTCAACGGGCGGGAGGCGGGTCGGCGAGTCGTTGTACCCGATGGACTTCGCGAGATCTTCGACGAGATCGGCCTGAAACTCGACGTCCCACAGCCGCGCTGGAGGAACACGGACGAGGAGCGTGTGGCGCAAGCGGTCTTTCGAGGTCTTGGTGGCACTCGGCGGCGCCGCCCAGCCTTCTGAGGTCTGCCAGTCCGGCCAGGCCGGGCTCACCGCAAAACCGTAGCGTACGAGTCTGTCTCGCGCCTCGGCCTCGGTCAGCGGGTGTTCCAGGAAGGCCGCGGCGGCGACCACGTCGAGGGCGATGATCCGGTTCGGGTCATTCCAGTCCCCAAACATTCCGGTCGGCCCGCGACGTTCCCATCCCGCACGCTCTAGGAGGTGGACCACACGGCCTGCTCCAACGAGAACCCGTGAGAAGTCCGAGCCACGCTCGAAGCGGGCCGAGGCATCGGTGTGAATGCCCATTTTGCGACTCGCCTTGCGCACGGCCACCGGATCGAAGGCTGCGGCCTCGAGCAAGATGCGCGTCGTTTCCTCGGTGGTCTTCGACTCTTCACAGCCAATGACGCCGGCGATGGCGAGGATCTTCTCGTCATCGGCAATCACCATTAGGCCTTCTTCGATCGGCACCGGGCCCTCGGTGAACAGCGGCCATGCGGACTCACCAGCTCGGGAGAGGCGCACCCGCACGGGTCCCTTCAGCTTGTCGGCGTCAAAGGCGTGGGTGGGTTGGCCGAGCTCAATACTCGCGAGGTTCGTAGCATCCACCGCCGGAAGAACAGATCCGAGGCCAGCGCACTGCAGCGGGAGGGCCTCGTCGCGGGACAAGCTCTGTTCGCTGGTACGCTCGAGCATCGTGAAGCTGAATAGCGAGCACAACTCGGTCTGAATCTCGACCGAGTAGGGGGATTCCCCCGTCTCGACAGAGGCCACCGGAGGCAAGATGACGCCGTCACCGGTGCGACCTGCGATCTCTCTGGCGATGCCCTCGTAGCAGTAGTGGTCGCCACGATTGGCGAGCAGCTCCACGCTGAGAATCGGTCCGTAGTCCGAGGGCTCCACGCGCTTCACTTCGACGCCCACGTCGTCGAGCAGGTCACGAAGTTCCGGAAGGGTCTCGGGCAGCTGAATGTAGCGTCGAAGGACGTCGGCTCCGATCTTCACTTCGCACCTCGATGCAGGCGACGGACGACCCTGAGGTCGGGCTCGTAGATGGTGTTGACCTTTGTCACGCCGGCCCACTGAGCCGCCATGCGAGTGGTTCCCAGGCCGAAGGCGATGCCGCTGACCTCGGAGGGATCAAACCCGAACTGGGTGAACACCTTGGGATGGACCATGCCCGCGCCCAGGATGGTGACCCAACCCGCTTGGTGGCAGGCCTCACAGCCGGCGCCGTCGCAGTGAACACACGCGAGGTCAACGCCGATCGAGGGCTCGGTGTACGGGTAGAACTTCGGCTTGAAGCGAATGCGCCGGTCCTTGCCGTACAGCTCCCGAGCGATGAAGGCGAGCACACCCTTCAGATGGGCAAAGGTTAGGCCACGGTCGATCCACAGCCCTTCGAGCTGGTGGAACATCGCGAGGTGCGTCGCATCCACGGCTTCGTTTCGATACACACGACCCGAGCTCGCGATCCGGATGGGAAGCTCGGACGAACGCTCGAGCACACGCGCCTGCACCGTAGTGGTGTGGCTACGTAGGAGCAGGTTGTTCGGGAGCCAGAACGTGTCCTGCATGTCGCGGGCAGGATGGTGTTCGGGGATGTTCAGGGCATCGAAGTTGTAGAAGGGGTCTTCGACCTCGGGACCGTCCACGAGAGTGAATCCCAGTCGACGCAGTACTTCCATGCACTGGCGCTCAACGAGGGTCACAGGATGCCGAGCGCCACGGGTCGCCGACACTCCCGGAAGCGTGAGGTCTTGCCACTCAGCGTCGAGCTCAGCCGCAAGAGCCGCAGCCTGCGCTTCGGTCAGCGCCGTCGCCACCCGCTCTTCCATCACACGGCGGGCCTCGTTGATCGCCTGCGCGACTTGGGGCCGCTCATCGGGAGGCACGTCGCGAAGGCCCTTTAGGGCAGCCTTGACCGCACTCTTCTTACCAGTGTGCAGGCGGCGAACCTCTTGCACGTCATCGGGCGTCGAGGCCTCGGCTAGAGCGGCGTCGAAGGCGGACAGGATGGCATCGACATCGGGTCGGGACATGGATTTCCTCGCGACCGCACGCGTAACCCGGACAGGCCCCGACGGCCCTGAGACGCGTCGTGACATCGCAAGACGAACCCGAACTGAAGAAATGCGTCTGACGAGCGTAAGAAGTGAATGTAAGCGACGTTCACCACGCACAACACCAGGAGGACAACATGACCATCACCGACACCTACATGGCGCGTATCACCGGCACCGTCCTTCTCTGGTTCGTGGTCGTGGCAACCGTCGTGATCACCAATCCGGCCCTGGCCGGCAACTGACCCTTTGGGAAGAAGTCCGGGCGTAGCACCCTCCAGTTTCGTCGCAGCAACTCGCATCGTCCAGGCTTCTTGGCCCGCGCCCCCTCACGGAGGCGCGGGCCATCCTCTTTTGGGGGCTGAGCGGAGTGAGTTATGCGCGTGCCCGAGGGGTGTACGCCGTGGCCGAGATGCCAGAAACAGCGAACGCAGGGTTGAGGCGGCGCTGGCCTGCCGTCTTCGGCGTTGTGTTCGCGGGAGTCCTGGGAGCCGGCCTCAGCTGCGGTGAGCCGGAAGGGCCCCATGGCGGAGTCGCCGAGCTGCAGGGGACCTTCCTGTTCTCGCGACATCCGGCGGCGGTGACCAAGCTCGTAAACGCGAGCCACAACCGACCCGAGGGCCGCCTTCGTGCACCTTCACGCTTCGCCCTCACCGCGCGGTTCGCTCAACACGAGACCAAGGCGAAGTCGGTCACCTGGAAGACCCTGGCCCCCATTGGGGGCGTCTGGCTCGCAGAGCACCGGGGCAAGCGGCCCAGCGGCATGTCGATCTTCCACCACGGCAAGGCCCTGGAGTACGCCAAGCACGATGCGGGACCCAACACCTGGTGGACCGACGGAGATACGCTCTACGTGCGGCTGGAGCCGGATGTGAGCCCAGCCGCGAGTGACTTCGAGTGCGCCTTTCCGCGGGCGGCCGCCCATAGCCGCATGCTCAACGACGCAACCGATCCTCGCAATGGCAAGAAATTCGCCCTGCGTAGCCAGGCGATGGGCGACGACGAACGACGCGGGATCTACCTCCCGGCACCGTCCGCCATCACGTACAAGGTGGATGTCGCATCCTCATCTGCCATTCGGGGCCGCGTCCACCTGCTCCCCCCCGGGATCGGCGAAGGCCTAGTCTCAGACGGCGCGTCGCTGACCCTGTCGGTGCGCAGCGTGGACGGCACAGAGCGCACGAAGACGCTTGAAGTCAATCCCGGTGACTCCCTCGATCTGGAGCTGGTCCTCGAAGGCATCGAGGGGCCCTCGGAGGTCACCTTCACGACCGATCCTGGAGAGGACCGGGTCTTCGACTACCTCTTCGTTGAAGAGCCAAGCCTCGAGCCTGCGGAGCCGGGCCACGGCCGCCGCGTGGTGCTCGTCTTCCTGGACACGGTTCGCTACGACCACCTCTCGATCGCGGACCATCACCGCGACACCACACCCGCACTGGCTGCGTTCGCGAAGGATGCGGCAGTCTTCACCGAAGCCCGAACCGTCGCCGCCTGGACCCTTCCTTCGGCGCGCGCGGCCTACACGGGTCGCCAGCCCGAGCACTGGCCACAGGCGAAGACGCTGCCAGCCATCCTGGGCGAGCATGGCTTTGTGTCGTCGCACATCGCAACCAACGGATTCACAGCCGCTGAGTATGAGATGCATCGGGGTTTCTCCGAGCACCTGATGCGCTTTCTCGAGCCTGCGGATGCGCTCACGACGCGCGCGGTGCGTATGCTCGAGGAGCACAAGTCCGACGACTACCTGATGGTCGTGCAGTACATGGACGCGCACCTTCCGTACCTGGAGCCGCCCTCGCACGCGACCCTCTGGGCTGCAGCCAAGCCGCCCCCATCGCTGGGCAAGCGGCCCAAGGCCATCACGCTCAACACACTGCAGAGGCTCCCGAACACTCGCGGAGCTCGGGCCGAAGCGCTGCCGTACCTCAAGGCCCGCTACGATCAGAACCTCCGCTTCATCGACGACCAGCTGGTGCGCCTGTTTGCCGAACTGGACGAGAACGACGTGGTGGTCGTATTCGCCGACCACGGCGAGGAGTTCCTGGACCACGGCTACTGGGAACACGGCCAGTCCCTGCACGAAGAGATCGTCCACGTGCCGCTCGTCATGCGGGGCCCAGGCATTGGGGCAGGGCGGTTTGATTCCCCCTCGTCGCTGATCGACATCGTGCCGAGCGTTCTCGACGCACTCGGCATTGACTCGGGCGAAGAGCTCGACGGCGAGTCCCTGCTGCCCGTCACCCGCAGTGACCCGGAAGCCGTGGAGGCCTTCTCACATCGCTCCATCGCTCTTGGAAGGACGCTGTACTTTGGGGACCACTGGGGCGTCATCAGCGAGCGCAAGAAGTGGATCACCACCGAGGGGCGTGAGCGTCTTTACGACCTGGACCGCGACCCCACTGAGCGCGTGGACCTCGCCGGGTCCGAAGATCTTGACGTGTACCCGGCTCTACTCGCCGAAGCGCTCGGAGGACAAGTCGAGGAGGTGTGGCTGCTTCAGGGTCCCGGTCGGCACAAATTCATCACCCCGGGTGAGGTCGAGGTCGAAGTCACTCACCCCGATGGATTCGCAGCGTCGTGGCGCCCCTCGGCGATCTCTGCCGTCGTCAATGAGCCCAGGCTCAAGGACGGCAAGCTCAAACTCCGGGTCCGGGCCAAGGGCAAGGTGATCCGCGAGGTGTACCTGATGGGACAGCCCGGCAGCACGCCGGAAGGTCTGACTCTCACCGTCACCATCGACGGCGAGACCCACACTGCGACGGCGACGGCGGCCGCTGGCAATGTCCTGGTCGAAGCGGGTTCGGAGAAGAGGCGCTACCGAATTGTGCGCGCCCGAACACCGGTCTTCACCGACGGCACGCTCGACACCTACTCAGAGGCGATGACCGGCGCGCTGCAGGAACTCGGGTACCTCGAGTAACTAGCGACTCTGGGCGCAACGAACGCCCATTCCGCCGTAGTAGAAGTCGTCGGGGTGGTAGGTCCTCTCGCGGGTCCGGAGTGACTGCTCGCTGCCGACAGCTCCGCCGCGCATGACGCGGAACTCGAGGCCCGTCTCCCAGGCTGAGCCATCCACCGGGGCGCCCTGGTAGTCCCAGTTCATGCGGTCCTGGACCCACTCGAACACGTTGCCGGCCATGTCGCACAAGCCCTGCTCAGTGTTTCCCGCAGGACGTGTGCACGGAGGATTCGCCGAGCCGTAGCCACAGCCGACACCCGCGGGAATGTCGATCACCGCATAGTCACACGACGGTTCCTGCTCGCCCCACGGGAACTCGCGGTCGAGGCCCCGCGACCGGGCCGCGAACTCCCACTCCGACTCTGTGGGAAGTCGACCGCCCGCCCATTCGCAGAAGGCCACCGCTTGGAACCAATTCACACAGGTCAGGGCCCGATCAGAAGCGGCACTGTCGGCCCAGAAGCATTGCTCGCTACTCGGAAGCTCGACGCAACCTCCGTCCTCGTGGCAGGCGACGTAGTCCGCGGCGGTGACCTCGGTCCGCATGATCGCGAAGTCAGGCACCTCGACCGTGTGTGCGGGCCACTCCCAGTTCGACGGCTCGGAGCCCATCACAAAGCTTCCGCCAGCGATCTCGACCCAGTCCACGCGTTCGGGCGCCGCAGCCGACGTGTCGAAGGTGTCAGACGGGGCCTCTGACTCATCGGCCCCGGAAGGTCGACAACCAAGCAAGCTGAACGCCACTAGAGTGGCCAGTAGGGGACGTCTTGGGGCGTACATCAGGAGAGCTTACCCGGCAGCCGGCTCGGCTGTGTCCTCTTCCGGAAGCTCCGTGTACAGGAGCCAGCCGACCATGAGGAAGTACGCGATGAACATCCATGAGAGCGTCGCCGTGGTGGTGTAGCGCTCATAGCCCTGCAGCTTGGTCCAGTGACTGACCACCTCCATCACGAACAGCCAGGTCAGGCCGACCACGTTGCTGCGCTTCTTGAGGTCCTCGGCGTGGAACAGCACCAAGACGATGCGGAGGATGTAGTAGTAGTAGCTGGGATTGGTGAGCACGAAGAGCGGCAATACGGCGAGCGCCGGAAGCTGGTGCAGTGGCCGCTTCGAGCGGATGGCGTAGGCGCAGACCAACAGGATGATCAGCACACCGAACACGCGGAGGTCCGTCTCGATGAGGTCGATCAGCTCGCCCTTTCCAGCGATGTTGTCGTGCTCCTTGCAGTCTGACCCGACGAAGCGCTCGAAGGGACCACAAGGCTGATGCCGCATCTCGTCGCGATTCACCTCGCCGCGGAAGAATAGGGCGTCACCGAGTCCGACCTTTTGCGAGGAGTATTGGCTGCTGTGCTTGACGGCGTTCTCTGCACCGTCGACGAAGCCTGCGGTGCCCGTGTACGCCCACGCTGCAAGCACGAGCACGACCGTCGTGAGTACGCCGCCCGTGAGGAACTTCCGAGTGCTCGGAGCCACCTCGCGCGTCTGGTAGACATCCCAGCCCATCTTGGCGATCAGCGGCACGCCGAAGATGAATGGGAAGATCCGCGACAGCGCGGACCAGGCGAACAGACCGCCTGCCAACGAGTGCCTTCGAGCCTTCAAGGCCACGACACCGCCGGCGAGGGCTACGACCCAGTCAAAGCGGAGCAGGGAGTGCGTGAGCACGGGCCACCGACTCGAGAAGGTCGCGACGTACCAGACCGCTGCGATGAGCGCGACATCGGGGCCGAAGACCCAGCCGATCGCCAGAAAGAGCAGTAGCACCAGCACCAGGTCGACACTGGCGATGCCCTTCATGTTCTCGACCGAGACCAGGTTGGAGAGGGTGCCCCCAAACAACGTCCACGTCGGAGGAGGATTGTAGCCGTGATCCACGAAGAAGTTCTTCTGAAGGCCGCGTATGCCGTGCTCCTGCACGCGCCGAGACAGGAACCAGTCGGTGTCGTGTTTGAACGAAGCCCAACGCTCGGGGGAGAACTCTTCTTTGGCCGTACTCTCGGCGAGAGCCTGCTTTGCCCGAACCTCTTTGTAGGTGACTAGACTCCGAATGGTGCGAATCTTGGGGGCAACCCGCTTGGGGCCCTCGAGATCGGCGAGGAGCATGGCCTCGTAGAGGTTCGTGTAGCCAAGCTCATCGAAGTACTTCGAGTTCAGGTAGTAGTAGGTGATGTCCGTGTAGTCGTCGAAGCCCTCGGCCCACTGCTTGTTGAAGCCGTAGTAGTTGAAGCTGCCGTAGACAATCGAGAGCAGCGCGACCATTCGCCAGAGGTTGTGCGCGGGCCCCGTGGGTCGGTCGCTGGTCCGCAAGAAGCCAAAGTAGGACAGGGTGAGCAGCGCACCCACGAAGGACAGCATCATGCGACCCTCGTGTGACTCCGTGCGACTCAACGTCGGCCAGGTGGACAGCCAGGCGGCCCAGAGAGCAGCGATGACGAGGCCGAGCCAGTTCGCTTTCAAGAAGCCGACGACACGCTGGGCGACCCCCTCGTGGCTGGACTCTGGCTGCTCGCTCTCCGACATTCACGCCTCCGCCGGCGGAGGATAACCCCACGAGGCCTAGCCTGAGGGCTCACCGCGTGTACCCTCCTGATGATGGTTCTCCTTCTTCGGAAAATCGAGTGAGCGCACACCAGTGTCCACAATGCGGCGCCTCTGTGGACGTCGACACCAGCAAGCTCTCGGCCACCTGCGCCTTCTGCGACTCTCCCCTCGAGGTCAGCACCGCCGAGGAGGCCGAACCCGTCGATGCTGTGGCCCCATTTCAGCTCACGCAAGAGCAAGCGTCTCAGCGCTTGAGGACGCATCTCTCGTCCCAATGGTTGGCACCGAGCGCGCTCCAGAAGCTCGCTCGCCCCGGTGAACTCAACGCCGTACTCGTGCCGTTCTACCGCTATGACGCCACGGTCCGCACCCAGTTCAGCTGCAGTGTGGGCTGCTACTGGTACCGCACCGAGACCTACACCACGACGGTGAACGGAAAGACCGTCGTGCGCACGCGTCAGGTTCGTGAGACTGAGTGGAGCCCGCTCTCTGGGACACACGGAAGAACCTGGATCGACCACCTCGTCAGCGCCTCCAAGGGCCTACCCGAGAGCGAAGCCAACCAGCTCGAGCCCTTCGATGTCGGCGCAGCCCTGCCCTTCGCTCCATCGCTCGTGGCCGGCATCATCGCCGAGCGGCCGACGATCGGCCACACCGAAGCGCGGGCCACCGCGAACAACGAACTCTCCGCGCTTGAGAAGCGTGAGATCGCCGGAGCCCATCTACCCGGAGACACCCACTCGGGCCTCAAGACCTCATCCCAAGTCCAAGTCGACGCAGTCCGCCTCGTCCTCTTGCCTGTCTGGGTCGCTGCCTACCCGCTCGGCAAGGGCAAGGCACTACGTCTGCTGGTCAACGGCCAGACGGGAGAGGTGGTGGGCAAGATCCCGCGCTCAACCACAAAGGTGGTGTTGTTGGTGCTGGCCATCATCACCGCCATCGTGGCGGTCGTCGGCGGATTTTTGGTCTGTGGTGGTCTCACCAGTGCGCTGGGGTCGATGTGAGAGCGATTCGCTGCAAAGGCTGCGGAGGCGCGGTTGCCGTCCGTCCCGGCGAGAAGCTTCCCGCCTGCCTGTTCTGCGGCTCACCGGCTTCGGACCTGGTCGAGGAGGAGGTCGAGCAGGTCGAGCAGCCGGAGCTCTTCGCGCCCTTCGCCGTCGAGCAAGACACGGCGGACACCGCGTTTCGGAAGTTCACCAAGAGCAGCATTTGGTACCCGAGCGACCTGAAGCGGGCGCGTCTCGAGTTGAAGCGGCTTCTGGTTCCGGCATGGGCCTTCGGTGGTCGCATCGAGGTGCACTGGACGGGCCTAGAGCGGGCTTCAAACCGCGCGGGTAAGCGTCCCGTTGCCGGCAACGAGACCGTCGACATCGAACAAGTCCTCGTGACTGCGTCCCGGTCGCTGCGACAGGCGGAGCTTTTCCGCCTTGGCGCCTTCGACGAGGGGAAGCTCGAACCCTTCTCGCGGGAGGAGGCTTCAGCGCCCTTCGAGCTGTCGGAGATGTCGCGCTCGGCGGCCAAGGAGCGGGCGATCGGCGCGATGGAGGACCACAGAAAGCGCTCGATTCAGAATCAGCATGGCCTGCTGCTCGTGCGGGCAAGCACGATCTTGCACCACATTGCGGGTCGGCCGGTCCTTGTACCGATCTGGATCGGCGCCTACCGCTACAACGACGTGGTCTACCGCATCCTCGTGCACGGACAGACCGGCGCCCTGGTCGGGAAGGCCCCGAAGAGCCTCTGGAAGATGCTTGGCGCAGGACTTCTGGCGTTGATGCTCTTGGGCTTCATTGCCATGTGCGTACTCGGAGGCGGAGGCTTCGCGGCCCTTATCGGTAGCCAGTAGCTACTGGGATGCCTCGACGAGCTCTTCCAGGCCCCGCCGCATCTCGACGCGTGCCATGTGACGGCGCCAAGCGGGGTCCCCGTGCAGGGAGCGCTGCGGACGGACCTGCTTAAAACAACGCTCGGCCAGGTGCTCGATCATCGCTTCGTCTAGGGGCTTTCCGACCGCGGCATCCATGCCCTTGAGCACCTTGGGCTGCGGCATCAGGGCGCTCGCGACGGCCGAGAGCTCGGTCACGACGCCATCGACGATGGCTCCAGCCAGGCCGATGCCGAGCTGCGGGAAGTCAATCGCCGCGCGGGTGCGGACCTTCCGGTAAGTCGAGACGTGCCCAGCGGGCAGGGGAGGCAGGACGATGGCGGTGAGCAAGGTGCGGTCGTCGAGCTGCACAGGGTCTCGACCCTCTTGGCGGTAGAGCTGGCGCATGTTCACTGCACCCTCGCCCTCGGGTCCGACGAACTCAACGGCTGCGTCTAGAGCGAGCAATACGGGCACGGTGTCGGCGGAGTGGGCGGCGACGCAGCGCTTGTCTGACCCGATGACGTGGCAGAACGTGCCCTCGGCCTTCAGGCAGTAACCAAGGGCCTCGCGCCACTGCGTGCTCTGGTTGTAGAACAAGCAGCGCGTGTCGAGCATCACGTTGCCGCCGAGCGTGCCCATCTTTCGATGCTGCGGCCCCGCGACGAGACTCGCGGCCTTGGCCAAGCCAGGGGGTACGTCTGTCGAGTTGGCCACCACATCCAGAGACGTTCCAGCGCCAATGCGAATGGCGCCATCGACCACCGAGATCCCATCGAAACCGTCGATATGGGACAGGCTGATCAGATGCTTGGGCGTGAAGAGCCCGTGCTTGATGTTGGGGAGCAGGTCGGTGCCGCCGGCCACGAACAGGCTGTCGGCGAGCTCCGAGCGAAGCTTGCACGCCTCGGCGACCGTCTCGGGAAGGTGGACCTCAAAGGGCTGCATACGAAGCATGGGTCCTCCTACTCTGCGGCGTGCTTGGCCTGAATGGCCGCGAGCACGCGCTCTGGGGTGAAGGGCATCTCGCGCAGACGGACACCGACCGCATCGAAGATGGCATTCGCGATGGCGGGAATCGCCGGGTGGAGGGGGCCTTCACCGGCTTCCTTGGCCCCATAGGGGCCCGCGGGGTCGACCGTCTCAACGATGTCGGCCTCGAGAAGCGGCGTGTCGAGGCTGGTGAGGATGCGATAGTCGAGCAGGTTCGGCCCGAAGTGAAGCCCGTCGTCGCGGTAGGTCATGTCCTCAGTCAGGGCCTCGCTAGCGCCCATGTAGACGCTGCCCTCGATTTGTCCCTCGACCAGCGTGCGGTTCAGCGCGCGGCCGCAGTCGTGGGCTGCCCAGATGTTGTGCAGCGTGACCTTGCCCGTGTTCTCGTCAACGCTGACTTCGGCGACATGTGCGGTGGCCGAGTAGGCCGGCGAGGCTCCAATGGTGCCGCCGCGGTAGTCGCCGCCGCGGTCCTTGGTCCAGTAGCCACCATGCTCCGCAAGGGTTCCGCTCGCCGACTCCGTGAGCCAGAGCACTTCGCGGACCGGCAAGACTTTCTCGGGCTCATCGGTGTCGTAGTACTCGCCGGGTCGTACCCCCACCTGCTCAGTGGGGACTTCCCACTGCGCGGCGACGGCCTCAACCATGCGCTTGCGCAGCTTGCCACCGGCTTCCTTTGCCGCTGTACCCGCCATCAGCGTGATGCGAGAGGAATAGGCGCCAAGGTCGACAGGGGTGAGGTCGGTGTCTGCGGAGACGACGATGATGTCGTCCATCGGCACACCCGTCTCTTCAGCGACCACGATCGCCAGCATCGAGTCGGAGCCCTGACCAATGTCGTTCGTGCCTGCGAAGATGGTCAGGGTGCCGCTGCGGTCACCGCGGAGGACCACCGAGCTCTGCGGCATCTTGTTCGGGTAGATCGGGTAGTTCGTGCCCGAGATGTACATGCTCGTCGCCACGCCGACACCGCGCCCATCGGGCAGCTTGCCATGCTTCTCGAGCCAGCCTGAGGCCGCTTCGACGGAGTCGAGGCACTGCAGGATGCCGCAGGTCTCAGCCTTCATTCCGGTGATGGTCTCTTCACCGTCAACCATGCCGTTGACCCGGCGAATGGCGATGGGGTCCATGCCAAGCTGTTCGGCCAGCTCGTCGATGGCCGTCTCGAGCGGGAAGCGCGGCTGCACCGAGCCATGGCCGCGCTTGGGGCCACACGCCGGTTTGGTCGTGTAGGCGCGGCGGCTGCGGTAGCGGTACGAGCCGAAGCGAATCGGCCCAGGAAGCAGCTGACCCGCGTAGTAGGTCGTGACCAGGCCGAACGAGTGGTACGAGCCGCCGTCGAGCACGATGTCGTTTTCGACTGCGGTGATGTTGCCCTCTGCGTCGGCGGCAATCGTGAAGTCGAACTCCATCGGGTGGCGGCCGCGGTGCGCGTAGAACACTTCTTCACGCGTATAGAGGATTTTCACCGGCCGCCCAGCCTTCTTGGCGAGGACGGCGACACAAAACTCGAGGTCGAAGGGCTCGGACTTGCCGCCGAACGCGCCGCCCAGAGCGGGCTGGATGACGCGGATCTTGGTCTCGGGCACATCGAGCACCTTGGCGAGCTCACGGTGCAGGTAGTGGCTGACCTGGGTGGCTGACCAGACGGTCAAGCGGCCGTCCGGCTCCCACCGCCCGATGGCGCAGTGCGGCTCGATCGGGGCGTGTGTGGAGCCCGAGTAGCGCCAGGTCCCGCTGACCTTCGCTGCGGCGGACTCGAGCGCTGCATCGACCTCTCCAAACGAGAGCTCGACCTTCTTGCAGAGGTTGGTCTTGCGCGGACGTCCCTTCCAGTCCTCGTCGTGCACAAGGGGAGCGCCTTCTTCGAGGGCAGCCCGCGGGTCGAGAACGGGTTCGAGCAGCTCGTAGTCGACCTCGATAGCCGCGATGGCGCGATTTGCGGTCTCTTCATCGACCGCAGCCACAGCCGCAACGCCGTCGCCGATGTAGCGAACCTTGTCGATGCAGAGCGCGTGCTCGTCAGGGGTCCAGGGGATGACGCCAAACGACGTGGGCAGCTCTGCGCCCACCATGACTGCCTTCACACCCTTCATCGCCTCTGCGGCAGACGTGTCGATCGAGCGAATCCGCGCGTGCGCATGGGGCGAGCGCAAGATCTTGCCGTGCAGCATGCCCGGAAGCTGGATGTCGTCTGCGTACTGGGTGGCGCCGGTGGCCTTGCCGATGGCGTCGAGCTTCCGAGCACGAGACCCGATGACGGTAAAGCCCTCGGTGGGCGTGCCCGTGACCCGCTCGACGGGCTGCTTGAGGCCCTTGGCGGCGAGTTGGACGGCCTCGTAGATCTTGGTGTAGCCCGTGCACCGGCAGAGGTTTCCTGACAGGGCCTCTTGGATCTCGGGAATCGACGGGTCGTCATTCTTCTCAAGCAGTGCGGCGGCGCTCATGATCATGCCGGGCTGGCAGAAGCCGCACTGAAGGGCACCGGTGACGTCGAAGGCCTGCTGAATGGCCGCGGGGGTCACGCCGTTGGCGATACCCTCGATCGTGCGAACCTCGCGTCCCACAGCCTGCATGGCAAGGGTGCAGCAGGAGAGCACAGGCTCACCGTCGAGGAGGACCGTGCACGCGCCGCAGTCGCCCTTGTCGCAGCCCTGCTTGCTACCCGTGAGCTGCGCCTCGTAGCGAAGCACCTCGAGCAGTGTCCAGTGGTGGGGGATCGCAAGCTCGCGATCTTCCCCGTTGATTGAGAGCGTCCGCAGCTCCTTCATCACGACCCCAAGCGCTGTGGCCTCGCCGCCATGGACGATGCCTTGGCCGGGCCTGTAACCAGTTGTTTAGGCGCCGACGCCGAGCATTGTCAGCAAGAGCGCCGGACCCCAGCCCGTGGCGCGCTGAGCAGCGAAGCCCGGACCTGCCATGTCGACGTGAAGCCACTCGCCCTTGTATTCGCCGATGTGCTCGTAGATGAACTGTCCGGCGCAGCTGGACTGGCCATTCGCGCGATCCTTCACCGAGTTTCTGAGGTCTGCGACCTTGCTCTGAAACTCTTTGCGGAACAGCTCGGGTGCGAACGGCAGCGGGTGCACGAGCTCTCCCGAGGCGCGTCCGGCTTCGATGGCCCGCCCTTCGATCTCGGCGCCATTTGCATACAGCGCGGCATGCAGGCGGCCGGTGGCCACGAGCTGTGCACCTGTGAGAGTCGCGAGATCGATCACCGAGTCAGGCTCGCGGTTCGCGACAACCCACGCCAGGCCATCGGCGAGTACCAGCCGGCCCTCAGCGTCGGTATTGTTGACCTCGACCTTTTTGCCGGACAGCATCGAGAGCACGTCGTCTGGGCGAATAGCCCGGTGCCCAATCGCGTTCTCGGCGACGCAGAGCACCGCTGTGAGGCGCTGCGGGGCCTTGAGCTCGACTGCGGCCAGGAAGCTCGCGAGGACGGCGGCGGCACCCGCCATGTCGGACTTCATGCCCGGCATACCCGTCTTTCCCTTGATGGACAGGCCGCCGGTGTCGTAGACGATGCCCTTTCCAACCCAGGCTTGGTGGCTCGTGGCACCCTCGGGCGCCCAGTCGAGCACGATTAGGGCAGGGGGCTCGGTCGCGGCACGGCCCACACCGTAGAGGCCTCCGAGGCCCGCTTCGCGAAGCTCCTCGCCACGAATGACCGTGATGTCCACGTCACCGCGTGCGTCCGCAAAGGTCTTCGCCGTCGAGACAAACGCGTCGACATTGAAGATGTCCGGCGGGGTGTCGACCATGCGGGCAGCCCTGCGGACAGCTTCGGCGACCGTGTCGAGGGGGCCCGTGTCCTCGAGTGCGCCTTCGGATCCGAGGAGGACCGCGGTGGCCTTCCACTTGTTCGAGGGCGATGCCATGTTGAATAGCGGAAGAGCCCGCGCGATCGCCGCCGCAACTGCGAAGCCGTGGCCCGGGTCCTCGAGCGCCGCGAGAACACCGAGTGTTCCCTTGCGAAGAGCAGCCTTGACGATGCCGGGAATCGCCCAGGCACGCGTCGGGCTGTTGTGCCGTGAGCACGCCTCGGGAAGCACACCAATCACAACCTTGGCCGGCTTGTCCGTGGTCCAGCTCGACGTCGTACGCCCCGAATCACCGCCGCGGGTGGCGTTCACCATGGCCTTGTACACGTTGACGTCAAGCGACGCGGGCAGCGCAGCCAGCACGTCATCGCGCAACAACTCGTTCTTACGCCCGAACACGAGAAGCGTGTCGACGTCGTTCAGGTCGGCGAGCGATGAGGAAAACGCGAGGTCGGCGGGCATGGGCACTCCTGGGCGGTAGAGCTAGTAACCCCCGTGAGCGTCGCGCCTGAACCAAAGCGACCCGCTCAGATGGGGAACCCGTGGATTCGCAGATCGTAGCGAGCTTCGACATCGGCCCAGACGACGCCGACACGCACTGGGACGTCTGGTGTGTAGGCCGCCGACATGATCTGCCCACCCGTAGCTCCGTACGCAAGGCGATTCGCCGCGGCGACCTGAAGCTGAATGGGGCTACGGTGGAGTCGTGTCGATGGCTTAAGGAAGGCGACACGGTCACCTTTCACGAGGACCGACGCCCACTCGCAAAGGTGTACGACCGAGATCTTGATGTCCTCTTCGAGGACGAACACCTCGCCGTGGTCTACAAGCCCGCTGGCATCCGGGTGAATGGCAATGAGTGGAAGACCCTCGAGCACGCACTTCCACACAACCTCGAGCCGAGCACGCTGCCCGGAGCACTTCGGAGCCCGCGAATCGCACACCGCCTCGACCGGCCCACTCAAGGACTGGTCCTATGCGCCAAGACGGCTCCGGCCCTCGTCGGTCTGAACCGCGCCTTTCAACAGCGCGAGGTGCAGAAGACCTACGTTGCACTGCTCGCCGGAAGACTCGACGGGGAGGGGATCTGCACCACCGCCATTGACGGGCGAAACGCCGAGACACACTACCGAGCCATGGAGCACGTGCACTGCCTGAAGGTCCCAGACACTTGGCTCACCACGGTGGAGTTACGCCCCGTCACCGGGCGGAAGCACCAGCTGCGTCGGCACATGGCGGAGCTTGACGCACCGGTGCTCGGCGACCCCCAGCACACGCCGGAGGGCATGCCTGTGCTTCAGAGCAAAGGCCTGTTCCTCGCGGCCGTGGGGCTCATCCTCACCCATCCGATCCTCGAAGCCCCAATCTCGGTGACCGCCCCCGAGCCCGCAAAGTTCGGCTCCATGCGGCGGCGAGAGGCTCGTCGCTGGCTGAACTACTTCCCCGAGACTCCATGATCTGGCTTCTTCTCGCTGCTTGTTCGAGTACGCCCACCATGTCCGAGACGCGGCCGCCCACTCCGGTGCAGGTCGATCCAGTGCTTGGGCGCCTTCGCGCTCGACCGCTCGACTACACCCGACACGCCGAGTGCCGCATGGACTGCCGGCACGTGTCAAAGGACGAAGTGGAGGAGATCCTTCGCGTCGGTGAGGTCGACCCCGAGCGCACCCGCTCGGATGGAGAGTGCCCAAGCTACGCGGTCGAGGGCACTAGCTCCGACGACCAACGCCTGCGCATCGTCTACGCGGGCTGTGCCACCGAGACACGGGTCGTCACCGCGATCGACCTCGACACTGACTGGCCCTGCGACTGTCGCTAGTCCTTGTCGCGGAACTCGGGCTCTTTCCAAGGGTCCCAGGAGAAGCCGTACAGGAGCATCGCCTCGCCAGCGGGAGCTCCTCGATACAGGCCCAAGGCCCGAAGCTCGATGTGGTGACGAAGGCCCTGCCGGTCCTTGTGCAGCCCGATCACGGTGCGGACACCGCCGCCGAGCTCCCAGATACCCGCTGCGCCGATCAGGCCGAAGCGGAACTGCTCTACGCCGACATCGACACCGACCGTGAACGTGCCGTACTGGTGCAGCTTTGCGTCGGCGGGGCCCAAGTATCGAAGGAAAGGCGCGGTCTCCATGCCTAGGACCAGCCCCAGACCGGGCGCTCCACTCTCACAGGCGAAGGCCAGGGCGGGAGAACCACCGAAGGCCACCTGGGAGTCATTGCCTACGAAGCTCCAGCTGTAGCGCGTCGAGGACACCGACATCGCACCGCCCGCGCCCACGCGGAAGGTCCCGCAAATCGGCAGCTTGGCGCGGCCGCGTGGTTCTCCCTTTACACGAATGCGAGCGAGCTCGGGATAGTCCTCGGGCTCTTCGACGGGCACCTCTTCGGGCGGCGCCTCATAGACTACCGACCTCCGCTTCAGGCGCTGGCTCCAGACGTAGAGCACCATCACTTCGCCAGTAACAGGTCCGAACACGGTCAGACGCGCCTCGAGGCCCTTGTATGCTCCGCCCGAGAGCCACGGAGTCAGCACGGTACGAATTCCGCCGCCGTAGTTGAAGACGCCGCCGGTGAGGAACGGCCCGGCACGAAGTCGGGGGCTTCCGACCGTGACGCCCGCAGTGGCGTTCAGCAAGTGAATGCCGCCAGTGTCGTTCTCGCGAATCCAGAAGAACAGCGCCGCTGAGTCGACGCCGAGGAAGGCGCGCACGTGGGGCCCGCCGATTTCGTATCCGAGCGCGAGCGCTGGGAAGAAGGGGATCTGCACCGAGACGGGGCCGAGAGTGCGGCCCATCGCCCAGCCAGAGCCGACGACCACGTAGCGCTGGCGACGGTCCCGTTCTCTTTCCAGCGCCATGTCGTCGCCAAGGAAGGAAGGCACCTCCACCCCGAGCACGGTCCGCTTGCGACTGCGCTTGGCCTCAGCCAGGCGCGGAACGTCGTTCGGCCTAGCCTCTGGCTCTGGAGTCGGAGCCTCGACTTCAATGCAGACTGCATTTAGGGTCGTCACGCCTGCCGCCCCCGCCAGCACGAGGTCCGCACAGCCATCCCCGTCGATGTCGCCGTGCTCGACGTGCAACACACCGGTGGGCGTTGAGAAGGCCTCGACGGTCGTTCCCACGATCCACGTCGACACGCCTTCGCCGAGCACCAACAGGTCTTCGCCCACAGGCACGAGCTTACGCGCGTCCGGAAGGGGGGTTGACTGGTGCGCCATATCGGCCACCGCGAAGCTGTCCGGGAGAGTCCAGGTCCAGCCGCGGCGACTCCAGGCGAGGTCCGAAATGGGGCCGCCCGTCGCAAAGGACGAGAGGCCCGCCGCGCCGCGCTCGCTGACGAGCTCACCGCCAACCACCGAATAGGCGACAAGGCCCTGGTGGGAGGCGAGGAGGGGGGTCCCGGGCTGGCCATCAAACGGCGCTTCGGAAGAGGCGGAAGCGACACCCTCGCTCACCGAGTAGTGCCGAACCTCTCCCCCGCCAGCGGTGACGAGCCCGCGGTAGGGCCCCTCGTCCACTGCAACAATGGCCTCGCAGGCCTCGGACGAGAGCTCGAGAGCTTCGCCTCCGTACCGACCGGTCCACGGGACAGACCAGAGTCCCCCCGGTCCACACCCAACCAACTCGAGACGCCCGTCGCCATCGGTGTCGTAGAGCACCATATCGAGGCCACCCCGGTCCAGGGTCCGGACGACCTCTCCGTGCAGGGGATCCACGATCCACGACGCATTCGCGCCGAGAGCGATGACCACGTCGCGTTCCCCCATGGGGGCGGTGATCATCGCCTGCACGGCGGCGGGCGTCTCGGTAGGACCGACAACCACATGGTCCCAAGCGAGGGCGGGCGTCCAGGCGACCAGTAGGGGGAGCAGCAGCGTTCTCATGCTTGAAACGTGCCACCTTTTCGAGCCGGGCGCACGTCGACTGCTACTCGGGAGCGTCATCGATGACCGCGCGGAGGTCGTCATAGGCATCGTCTTCCATGGCCGAGAATCCCGTGATTCGCTCGAGATCGCCGAGTCGATCGGCGCCGACCGCATCCTGCGGGCTGAAGGCCAAGAGAGCCGCGCGCACGGCCTCGGCCTCTTCGGGGTCCGCCCCGAGGGACACAATCGCATCGTGCGGCGTGCGGCCGGTGATCATCAGTGTTCGCGCAGTCGACACCGTCACGCCGATCTCGTCGGCAGTACGAACGGCGCCCGAGTAGGTCGCAGCCAGTTCGCACTTGCCGTCGATGAGATCGCGGAGGACCTGGTGGTGGTTGCCGCTCTCGAAGAGGACAAAGTCGGTCTCGGGGTCAAGGCCGGCCTGGCGCATGCGGTAGGTCGGCAGCACGAAGCCGGAGGTGCTCGCGGGGTCCGGGTAACAGAAGCGCCCTCCGACCAGGTCCTCGAGGCCCTTGGCCTTCGACTCTCCAGGCACGAGCAGCACACTGTCATGACCAGTGCTGTGGTCGAAGACCTTCATGGCCAGTAGCTCAAGGTCAGGGTGCTTCCGCTTGGTCTGCACGTACAGGTTCGGAGGAAGTGACGCGTACTGGGCGCTACCGGTACCGAGGTGCATCGCGGCCTGGTGGTAGCTCTCGACGATCGGCATCGCGACAGGTCGATTCAGCGCTGTCTCGAGGTAGCGGCGCAGGGGTTCGAGTTCGGCTGCGTAGGCCTCTTTGTCGAGAACCTCCGGGAAGACCAGTGTGATCTCCTCGCCCTCGGTCGGCGACACGTACGTATCGACCACCGGCGCGGTCCGGTAGATCTGCACCAACAGCAGAATGACCAGGACCCCAACGAGAGTGAGGATGACTCCAGTCACCGCTGCGGCACCCATCATGCCCACCGCCGAGGTGGTGGCCACACTTCCGCCGCGGGTCAGCGTCGTGGCATTGGTCGCATCTGTCGCGCCGCTCGCACTGCGCTCAAGCGCCACACCGACAGCACTCTGACGAGCCTTGTGGTGCTCACCAAGAACGGTGGCGATGAAGCGCGCCGTCTGGTCCTGGTCGATGAGCACATCGGACACCCGGGCGGCATCGAGAATCGCGCGCTGCATCGCTGCGGCAGTCTCGAAGCGGTCGTCCCGCTTCGCCGCGAGGGCTCGGTCGATGACCGCGACCAGGGCTTCCGGAACGTCGGGTCGGACCTCGGCGAGGGAACGCCGTTTGCCGGTGACGATCGCCTGAAGGGTCCCGAGCTCGGTCTTGGCCGAGAACAGCTTCTCGCCGGCGAGCAGCTCCCAGAGCACGGTACCGAGAGTGAAGATATCGCTGCGACGGTCGAGGTCTTCTTGGTGGCACTGCTCCGGGGACATGTAGGAGAGCTTGCCCTTCAGCACCCCCGTACGCGTTCGCTCACCTTGCTCACTCGCCTTGACGATGCCGAAGTCGAGCAGCTTCACGTGCCCGCCCGCCGTCACCATCAAGTTGTGCGGGGTCAGGTCTCGGTGCACCAGCCCAAGCCGACGACCGGAGCTGTCCATCGCTTCGTGCACTGCGTGCGAACCAGCGCAGGCTTGGGAGACCAGGTTGACCGCGACGCCAATCGGGATCGGGAGGTCCGCCGCGTCTGCCCCGCGCACCAGGTCGCGCAGGGTCGAGCCGTCGACGTACTCCATGGCGATAAAGGGTAGCCCTTCCGCCTCATCGAGTTCGAAGATCTGGACCACGTTCGGGTGGTTGACCCGCGCCTGCACCCGGGCTTCCTGCAGGAACATCCGAATGAAGTCGGGGCGCTCGGCAAGGTGAGGGAGGATCCGCTTGATCACCACCAGGCGTTCAAAGCCGTGCGAGCCCCTGTCGGAGGCAAGATGCACTTCGGCCATCCCGCCTACAGCGAGCCGCTCTACGAGCAGGTACCGGCCCACGGTCGAAGTGGGCGCCGGAGTCGGCAATGAGATGGGTGAGCCTCCGCGGTGATTGTATCGAAGGTCGCGTGCCATGGGGTTATCGCCGCCCAATGACTGACGCTGAAACCCTCCGAAGCGCGCTGTTGGGCTGGTACGACGCCAATGCGAGAGACCTGCCGTGGCGGCAAGCGCCAACCCCATACAACGTGCTCTTGTCCGAAATGATGCTCCAGCAGACCCGAGTCGACACGGCGCTGCCGTACTTTCATCGTTTTCTCGATCGATGGCCGACGCTGGCGGATCTCGCTGGCGCGACAGAGGAACAGGTGGTCGAGCAGTGGGCGGGCCTCGGGTACTACCGAAGGGCGCGTTTCCTACATCGCGCAGCTGTGGCGGCATCGGATCTCGGCGGGCTGCCCAACACCGTAGATGAGCTACGCAAGCTCCCCGGCATCGGCCCTTACACGGCGGGAGCGATCGGTTCGATCGCGTTTGGTCTCGTGACCCCGTTGGTGGACGGAAACGTCGAGCGTGTGCTCTCCAGAGTCGACGATCGAGGCGCAGATCCGCGTTCCAAGGACGGCCGACGGGAGCTCTGGGGGCGGGCCACCGAACTCGTCGATCCCGAGCGACCCGGAGACTCCAATCAAGCCCTGATGGAGCTGGGGGCCCTGGTCTGCAAGCCCCGCAACCCCAACTGTCCGTCTTGCCCGTGGGAGACCCTCTGCACAGGTCAGTACCGAGCCACCGAACTGCCGAAGAAGGCGCCACGCAAGAAGCCCGTTCCCATCCGCGAGGTGGCGGCCATCGTCCGCGGACCTGGGGGTTGGTTGCTTGGGCGGCGGCCCACCGGAGGCATGCTCGCGGGTCTCTGGGAACCCCTTCGTGTCACGCCGCACGACGGTGAGGGGACGCTGCCCGCGGCAGAGCGTGCACTCCTCGAGGGTGCCGGGCTCCGCGGCCACGCCAACGCTATCGTCGGAAGCATCGTGCACGTATTCAGCCACCGACGCCTCACTTTGGACCTCGTAGCGGTGGAGGCTACCGGCGCTCCGACAGCCGGCACCTACGCGGACGCGCGCTGGACGAGTCCAGAGGACGTAGCGCTCTCCTCACTCGCCAAGAAGGCCATCACCGCCGCCGATGTACCGCAGACGGTGCTCTCCTTCGCAGCGGATTCGGATGGTCACTGAGCCAGCACCGCCCTTCGTCCCGCCAGGTAAGGTGGGCGCGGAGGCGGCGTGGCCACAGCAGCGGCGATCATCATCGGAAACGAGATCCTGTCCGGCAAGTTTGCCGATGAGAACGGCCCCTTCCTGATTGAGAGGCTGCGCGCCATCGGGGTGGATCTCGAGCGCATCGTCGTCATCCCCGACGTCGTCGAACGGATCGCCGCTGAGGTACGCCTCGCAGCGGGAAGCTTCGACTATGTGTTCACCTCGGGTGGAGTCGGCCCGACACATGACGACCTCACGCTCGAGGCCGTCGCCCGCGGGCTCGACACCGAACTAGAGCAGCGCGAGGAGCTGGTCGAACTGATCCGCTCTTTCGGGATGGAGATCACGGCTGCTTCGCTGCGCATGGCCTGCGTTCCGAAGGGGACCGAGCTCCTCCAGGCGGGCCCGAGTCGCTTCCCCGTGATCCGATGTGGAAACGTGTTCGTCCTTCCCGGAGTGCCAAAGCTGTTTCGCCGGAAGTTCGAAGAGCTCGCGCCGCTGCTTGTGGGAATTCCCATCCGAACAGCCCGCTTGTTCACAGACGAATACGAGACGGCGATCGCCACGCGCCTGAATGAGGCGGACGCCCAGTTCCCGTCCGTGAGCATTGGCAGCTACCCTCGGTTCGACGAAGGGGCCCACCACGTGATGGTGACCCTCGAGTCAAGGGACGAGGGAGCGCTCGATCAGGCCGTCGCCCTGCTCGCAGACCAGCTCTCGCTGATCGCTCCAGTCGAACACTGATCGGACTTCGCGGATGAAGACGGCGTGTCAAACCCTGTCCCGTCGCGTTGCCTGCGACGCAAACGGAAGACACCCTGAAAGATGTAGGCCTCTTCGAGCGTTCTGTCCGCGAGCCCAATGAACCAAGCGACTGCCACTGCTGCGACCCGACCGCCAACCTCGAGCCGGTGGGCCCTCCACGCGACCGCGACCTTCTTTGGCGAGCAAGTCGAGGATGTACTGGTTCCCCGCGGAGATGTACTCCAGATCGGCAATAGCGACCTTCTCGCCGTGCCCGTCCCCGAGGGCGCCCCGTACCTGGCGCGCGTCGAGTTCTCGGGTAGAAACCACGCCAGGGTCCTCGACGGACGCGGCCAGAGCTACGAGCTCGGCACGGACAACTCCGTGCGCATCTCCGTGGGCCCCATCGAACTCAAGCTCGAGCTCGTCAGACAATTCCCGCTTCGTCGGCTCGGCGGCGTCCCCGTACTCGGCAGTCTCGCCTGGCTCTGCGTCGTACTGATGACCTCCTCGCTGACGATGCAGGTCGGCGTGGTGAGCAACCATCTCTGCGACTGGTTCGGCGTGAACTGCCCGGTGCGGCAGCAGAGTGGCATCCCTGGCGAGACCGCTGATTACCTGACCCGTCTACTTGCGATGGACCTCGAAGGTGCTGACGACGGCGTGCTCGAAAAGCACAAGCCAGACGATCTCGAGGAAATGGGCGACGTCTACATGCCCGCGGGCGATGACGGCCCCATGGATGAGATGGGCGGCGCCGAGGAGATCGCCCCGGAGCCCGACCGCAATCCTGACGTCGATGAGGCTACCGATCCGCTTCCCGAGAAGCAGGAAGAGACCGAGCCGGAGGTCGACCTGGCCGTCGAGGTCGGCGAGCCTATCGCACCGCCGACCTCCCCCGAAGACGCTATCGAAGAGGGCGTCGCAGACGCGGATGGCGTCGAGGACAGCCTCGAAGAACCGAAAGACCCGACCGTCGAAGACATCGAAGGTTGGGGGCTTCCAGACTGGTACGACGCGCGCGACAAGGTCCAGGACGACCTCGAGATCGAGATGATGGAGGCCCTCTCCAAGGAGCGGCTACGCATCGACCCCAACGACCTCGAGGCACTCTCCGTCCTCTCCTACTACCAGTACCTAAAGATGGACTTTGACGCGGCCGAAGAGACTTACGACCGCTACATCGCCATCGATCCCGAGTCGAGCGCTGGGTACAACAACAAGGCGCTCATCTACAAGCGCCTGGGCGACTACACTCGTGAGGAAGGGCTGTACCGAGTCGCTCTCGCGCTGCGGCCCAATGATCCCACCGCCATCAACAACCTGGCTGTGAACGTGGCTCACCAGGGTCGCTACGACGAGGCCCTGGCGCTGATGGCGCAGCTGGAGACTCTGCAGCCAGACGACCCCTACGCCGAGCTACACCGGGCGAAGATCTACGCCGAGATGGGCGAAGAAGAGCTCGCCTACGAGTACATCCGCAAGGCACTCGAAGGCATGAAGAAGCTCGACACCCTGCACCACATCGAGTTTCGCCAAGACATTCGCGTCGACCCGAGCTTCGCGAAGATGCGCGCTGCACGCCGCTTTCGTGAACTGCTGCTCGAGTACTATGGCGACGACACCCCACTGCCCGACTGAGCTGCGGCGCTTGGGCTATGAATGGGGCAGGAGACACCATGGGTAAGACCGCCATCTACGCCGGTTCCTTCGACCCGATCACAGTCGGGCACTTGGACATCGTGCAGCGAGCCGCCTCGATCTTCGACCGCGTGATCGTGGCCGTTGGAAACAATCCCGCCAAGCGCTACTTCTTCGAACTCGAGCAGCGCGAGGCCTTGGTCCAAGAGGCCGTCGCCGCCAGCACCAACGTAGAGGTCGTGCGCTTTTCGGGCCTGCTCGTGCACACCTGCCAAGAGCTGGGTGCAGATGTCATTCTGCGAGGACTCCGCTCGGTCTCGGACTTCGAGCCAGAGTTCCGCTACGGCCTCGCAAACCGAGACCTCTCGGGCATCGAGACCATGTTCCTGATCTCGGACCCTCAGCACCTGTTCGTGAGTTCCTCGATCGTGAAGGAAATCGCAACCAATGGGGGGGATGTCGCAAAGTACGTCCCCGAGTGCGTGTTGGCCGCCATCCTCGACAAAGAAAGCACGTGATCTGGCTCACCCTCGGCCTCGGCCTCGCGCTGGCAGACGACGACGCTGTGCTTGCGGTCGAACGTGCCAAAGCCGCGCTGCTTGAAGAGCAGTACGAAGAAGCCCTGCATCAAGCCACCATCGCGACACAGCTCGATGGCGGTGCCTGGCCCGCACTTCAGGTCTACCTAGACGCCTGCCAGGCGACCGGCGTGCTCGAGCGCTGCGAGGGCGAGTTCCGCGGCTTTGCCCTCGAAGACCCCATTGCTGCGACGGTGCTCACCTGGCATCGCGTCGACCGCGGCGCAGAGCCAGCATCGAGTCTTGCCTCCCTCGATGGTCAGGACGCGGATCTGACCGTGCTGGCGCTGGCCGACCTCGCTCTCCGAGACGGGAGCTACCCCGTGGTCGATGTGATGCTCGACGACGTCAGCGACCCGTTCGGTGAGACGCTCCGCATCCAGAGCCTAATGGACCGAGAGCTCTACAGCGACGCTTCAAGGGTCGCCCGTGCAGCCGCACTCGCGCACCCCGATCACCCCGAGATCGCCGCCCGGCTCGTCGAGAGCCGTGAGCGAGGCGTTCGGCGGGCAAAGAAGGCGATCAGCAAGGATCTGAGAGCGACGGCATCCACCACCCTTGACCCTGTGCTCCTCTGGCGTATTCGCCAGGTCGCGCTCGCCAGTGGCGAGGCCGAGTTCATCGGGCATATCGACGAAAACCTACGCAGGGTGGGGGAGCTTCCTGGCCTGGCCCGTCTGGCGTGGAGCCCGGTGATGCGAAAGCGCCTCGCCCGGACGCTCTCCTTGACCCGGAGCCCTGAACTTCCCGTCGCCACGCCCTCTGAGACCCGTGATCTCGCCGCGCACATCGCCGTCGTGTTTCGCGACATGGGACGAATTCCCGAGGCCCTCGCCATCTACGAGGCCGCCCGGGACCGCTCTGACAGCTCGGCACTCGCCGCCGACCACGCCAACCAGCTTCTGCGGACCCGAAACTACGAGGCGGCCAAGGTCGTCGCGGAAGAGTCACTCGCACTCGCACTCCGCCCGAGCTCCGAAGATCTAGGACGCATGCACACCCCTGAATGGCGGGCCGAAGTCGGCTTCGCGTACGCAACCTTGGCCACCGCCGAGGCGGGCCTGGGCGACAAAGAAGCGGCCCTCGAGCACATCACGACGGCCACTCTGCTCGCGCCTTCCGCGGATTGGTTCGCTCTCCGGGGCATGCTTCAGAACCAGGAGGGCTACTCCGACGCGGCCTTCACCTCCTTTGCGATCGCGCACTCCCTAGGCTCACCATCGCTCGAGGCCATGTCGAGCAACTGGCGAGGTGCCGGGGACCCGGTCGACGCGGCGATGGCCATCGCCGAGCACTGGGCTGTCACCCAGCAGGGCCAGACAGTGCCCCTCACAGACGAGCTCGATCCCGAGGCACGCGAGACTCGGCAGAGGCCCCGGGTGGGCGTCCCGTTCCCAGAGTGGTCTGTCGAAGTCGGCGATGTGACCGTCGACTCTGCCTCCACCGAGGGCGAGGTCGTGGTCCTCTCGTTCTGGGCGTCCTGGTGCGGCCCTTGTCGAGAGGAGCTTCCTGCCCTCGACCGCATCGCCGCGCGCGTGAAGGAAGAAGGTCTCCCCGTGCGGTTCATCGCGATCTCCACGGATGAACAGGGGCGCGACTACGAGCGGTATCTCGAGAAGTACCCGCTGAAGACCGTCTCGACAGCACTCAACCGGGACCTCGCGCAGAGGCTCAGCATTCGCAGCATCCCCACGACCTGGGTCATCGGCCCAGACGGCCGGGCACGCCACAAGCACCTGGGCTACACCCCTGGTAGCGAGGCACGCCTGGAGACCGAAGTGAGGGAGCTCGCAACAAGCGAGTAGAAGAACATGTGTGGAATCATCGCGTACATCGGTGATCAGGAAGCGCTCCCGCGCCTGATCGAAGGCCTGCGTCGACTCGAGTACCGGGGCTACGACTCCGCCGGGGTCGCGCTCATCGAGCCGGACGGCGTCTGGCTTCGGCGCGCTGTCGGGCGGGTCGCTGGCCTCGCGGCAGAGACCAGTGACGGCTGCACCTCCAAGGTCGGCATCGCACATACCCGCTGGGCTACGCACGGCGGCGTCACGCTCGAGAACACCCACCCCCACCTCGACGCGACGCATCGCATCGCAGTGGTGCACAACGGCATCATCGAGAACATGGAGGCGCTCAAGGCCGTCCTGATCGCCGATGGCGTCGAGTTCCTCAGCGAAACCGACACCGAGGTGCTACCGCACCTGATCCGCAGGCACTACACCGGCGACCCTCTCGAGGCCGTGCGGGCCGCACTGTCCCACGTGCACGGCACCTACGGCATCGCCGTCGCCTTTGCGGATCATCCTGACGTGCTCATCGCAGCGCGCTTCGGTTCGCCGCTGGTCATCGGCCTCGGAGACGGCGAGACTGTCCTCGCCTCGGACCCGCAAGCCATCGTGGCTCACACACGCCGGGTGCTCTACCTGGACGACCGCGAGATCGCGGTGATCTCGGCCGATGGAGCCAAGGTCCAGCGCCTCAGCGGTGGCGACGTCAACCGGGACGTGTCGCTGATCGAGGCAGACTACGCAGTCGCCGAGCTCGGTGGACACGAGCACTTCATGGCCAAGGAGATCTGGGAGCAGCCGGATGCGCTGCTGCGCTGTCTTCGCGGCCGCGTCCAGATCGAGCGCGGGAACGCCAAGCTCGGTGGCCTAAACATGACGCCCCGCGACATGGTCAACATCCGCGAGGTCGTCACCGTTGGCTGCGGCACGGCCTACCACGCCGGCATGGTTGGCTCGATGGCCATCGAGCACCTCGCTCGACTACCCGCCCACGCCGAGGTCGCGAGCGAGTTCCGCAATCGCCATCCGATTATCCCGCCCGATGCGCTCTACTTCGCGGTGAGCCAGAGTGGCGAGACCGCCGACACCCTGGGGGCCGTCGAGGAGATTCTCGTCAAGGGCGGCCAGGTCATGGGCGTCGTGAACGTCGTCGGCTCGAGCATTGCCCGGACCTGTGGTGCCGGCGTCTACGTCTACGCAGGACCCGAAATCGCGGTCGCGTCGACCAAGGCCTTCACCTCGCAGGTCACCGCGCTGCTGGTGTTCACCCTCATGCTCGCGCGCACTCGCAACCAGTCGCTGGCCCAGGGAGAGAACATCGCACGCGCGCTGCTCGAGGCGCCCGACAAGCTCCAGGAGTACCTGGACGATCCGGGCCCGATCGATGCCGCCGCTGACCTCGTCAAGGACGCCAAGTACTGCATGTTCATGGGCCGCGGCTTCTCCTACCCAGTGGCCCTCGAGGGCGCGCTGAAGCTCAAGGAGATCAGCTACGTGCCCTGCGAGGCGTACCCGGCCGGCGAGATGAAGCATGGCCCCATCGCGATGCTCGAGGATGGCACGCCAGTCATCGTCATCGCCCCCCGCGGAAGCCAGCGCGACAAGGTGATCTCGAACATCAAGGAAGTTCAGGCTCGCGGCGCCCGCACGATTATCGTCCACACCCGCGGCGACGACGAGATGGCGCGCCTCGCGGATGTCTCGATTCCGGTTCCCGAGGTCCGCGAGTTCATCAGCCCGCTGTTGACCGTGGTCCCACTTCAGCTGCTCGCCTACAAGGTCGGCATCGCGCTGGGTCGAGACATCGACAAGCCGCGCAACCTCGCAAAGAGCGTGACCGTCGAGTAGGGCGCAGGCGCCTTAGGCGTCCGCATCCAGACGGATCTCGTAGGTCCGGTAGGTCTTGTAGATCTCACCGCCGAGCTTCTCGAGGGCACCGCGCATCTGCACGTTGTTCTCGAGGACAAGCGAGGCATCTGCGCCCCGGATGTCGCGGGTGAGGCCTTCCTTCCAGGTGGCGATGTAGAGCGGAGCGCCGAGGGGCATGCGTCGGTACTTCTGCTTCACGCCGAGCACGAAAACGCGGAGGGCATCGACCTTCGAGCGCCCGAACAGCCAGTGGTACCAGCCGAACGGGAACAAGCCGCCGTTCATCTTCTTCACGATCTGGTTGTACTCGATGAAGGTGATGCTCGCGGCAGCGGGCTCCCCATCGACGAACGCCCACCAGCACAGCTTCGGGTCGATGATCTGCTTGAGGTCCTTGCCGCGGGCGAGGAACTCCTCCTTCGAGATCTTGACGTGGCCCCAGTTCTGTTCCCAAGCATCGTTGTAGATGTCGTAGAACCACATCAGCTCTTCGTCGTAGTTGGCCATGTCCATGTGGCGAACGGTGACTTCGGGATGGCGGCTCATGAAGCGCTCGGAGATCGCCTCGATGCGCTTAGGCACAGGACCCTTGTCCATCCAGTAGCAGTACCAGTCCATGGCCTTATCGAGCCCGAGTGACTCGTAGATGCCCTGGTAGTACTCGCGGTTGTGCGGGTTGAACAACGAGGGGTCGCTGTCGAATCCGTCGACCAACAGGCCGAACTCGTGGTTTGGCGACAGGTTGTACGGACCGCGCGCGACGGTCATGCCTTCTTCGGCCAACCAGGCGGTGGCGGCGTTGAACAAGGCACGAGCGATGTCGGTGGAGTCAACGAACTCGAAGAAACCGAAGTAGCCGACACCGGGTTCTTCGTGCTGCTGGCCCTCGTCGATGGTCGCGGCGATGGTGCCGACTGCCTCACCATCGCGAAACGCCATCCAGAAGCGCGAGCGAGCCGTCTTGAAGTAGACGTTGTCAGGGGAGAGGGTGGACTTGAGGTCGAAAAGCACCGGCGGGACCCAATGGGGGTCATCGGCGTAGATGGGCCACCAGCACTTGGCGAAACGCTTGAAGTCTCCGGGCATCGTGACTTCGCGGACTTCGACTCGAATCATGGGGAAGACTCCTACGGGCGCGGAAATAGCCTTGCGGGCGCGCGCTCACAACCCCAGGAACCGCAGCTCAGTCCTCGTCTGGGACAAAGCGGTACCCAACGCCGCGCACAGTGCGGAAATGCCGTGGTTTGCCAGACGTGTCGAGCTTCTGGCGCAGGCGGGTGATGAAGTTGTCCACGGTTCGGTCGGTGCCGAAGTAGTGAAAGCCCCAGACTGCGTCGAGAATCGTCTCCCGAGTGAGGGCCCGGCCGGCTCGCTGCACCATGAACGCGAGAAGGTCGAACTCTCGTCGGGTGAGGGAAACCTCTTCACCACCCCGCCGCACCACACGCTCGTCGAGATCGACCTCGACATCGCCAAAACGGACGGCACTAGGGGTGGCCAGACGGCGCAGATGTGCCTTGATCCGAGCGAGCAGCTCGCCGAGCGCGAAGGGTTTCGTGACGTAGTCATCTGCCCCCTGATCGAGGCCCATGATCTTGTCGAACTCGGTCGCCTTTGCCGAGAGGATGATGATCTTCACCTCGGAGCCACGCCGACGAAGTGCGGAGCAGACCTCGAAACCGTTCACCTTCGGGATCATGACGTCGAGCACGACCAGATCGACCGGCCGCTCCTCAGCGATTCGCAGCGCTTCGGCGCCATCTGAGGCCACTTCCGTGGCGTATCCCTCGACTTGGAGGTTCATCTCCAGTCCGCGAAGGATTGCCGGGTCGTCTTCGACGATGAGAATGCGGTGGGCCACGGCGCGAGCGTAGCGCAGCGGTCGGCTTGGAGCTACGGTCCACAGATGCGTCGAGCCCTCCTGTTCCTCAGCATCACGGGTTGCCTGGGACCGAAGGCTGGCATTCAGCACTGGCCTACGCCCCAGATTCAGTCGAGCGAGCCCGTGCGCATCGCGGTCCTCGGTGCGGCGGAGTCCGTCGGACCCGTTCTCGACCTGCAGGCAGACATCTCGACACGCCAGCCGGATGCACTCGTGCTCACTGGAGATCTCAGCGGGGACCGAAGGCGCGACCTTCTGGTGCGCCGGACGTGGCTCGAGCGACTCGGCGTCCCCGCACTCGCGACCGTAGGACCCCTCGAGCAAGACGCCCGCGCCGGGTTCGTCGCGCTTCATGGAATGGGACCCGTCGCCCACGCCACCTGGGGTTCCGTCGACATTGAGTCCCTCGGCGCGTCCTGGAGGGTATTGGTTCTCGACCCCACGGCGACCGGTAATG
Source organism: Pseudomonadota bacterium (assembly GCA_023954855.1). Taxonomy (GTDB): domain Bacteria; phylum Myxococcota_A; class UBA796; order UBA796; genus M1803. Next base: position 44,838 of record JAGSGY010000028.1, read on the forward strand.
CGTGGCAAGACCAGATGTTCTGGGTTCCGAAGGCGGCTTCACAGAGTTCCTTCGACCACCTGATCGTTCTCTGCTCCACGCCGACCTACACCCTAGCCGAGGCCTTCGAGAGCGAGAGCCAGAGCAAGTCGAGGGAGCTGTTGGCGGCCGTCGAGGCACACAGTGGCCTCGAGCGCATCCGGCTCGTCATCAGCGGAACGACACGCACACAGGAGGCCATTCTTCCCGCGGGTCCATGGGGCGAGTTGTGGCTAAATGCCGGCACGAGCGGGGCTAGCGGGCGTGCGACCCAGCCCGTTGTGGCCGGTCCGCGCAGCACCGAGCTCCGTCTGGTGGCAGGCCTGCGCGAGGAACTTGGGGATGGAGCCGCACCGGCCGCATGGTGGGAGCTGCAGCTCGAAGGGGACCTCGCGAGCCTGCGCATGCGGCGGGCAGTGGAATCCGGCCGCATCGAAGAGGTCTGGCGGATCCACTACGATGACAACGATGGCTGGAGCCGCGCGGTGGAGTAGCTACGGCGCCACTGGAAGCCAGAGCGTGAACCGACTGCCCTCGCCGAGCTCCGAGTCCAGCTCAACCCGTCCCTTGTGGGCATGAATCACAGCGCGGACGATCGACAAGCCCAGACCCGAGCCCTCGACCGACCGGGAAAGCAGCGTGTCGGCCTGGTAGAACTTCTCGAAGATTCGGCGGCGGTCACGCGGGGCGATGCCTGGACCGTTGTCGGCCACCGACAAGCCCACCCGGCCCTTGCTCTCCTCGGCGGTGATCTGGATGCTCCTGGGCTCAGGCGTGTACTTGAGCGCATTCGAGATCAGGTTGAGGAGCGCCTCGACGATGGCGTCACGGTCGACCAGCATTGGCGAGAGATCATCCGGAATCGAGACGTCGATTTGCTCGGTGGCATCGCGGTGCTCGAGGCGCTGGCTGCGGATTGCCGAGAGGGCCTGAGCGATGATCTCTTCAGCATCTACGGGCTCGACCTCGTAGACCCGCTTTCCCGCTTCCATGCGAGCCCAAGACAGCACGCGCTCGATACGACGGGAGAGCCGGTCGGTCTCGCTCGCCAGCAGGTCCAAGCACTCTTCGACGCGTTCTGGGTCCTCGAGCCGGCCGGAACGCAGCGTCTCCACGAACATCGAGATGCTGGTGAGCGGCGTCTTCAGCTCGTGGGAGACATTGGAGACGAAGTCGGTCTGGAGGCGCGAGAGGCGGATCTCGCGCATCGCCGACCGGAGCGTGACCACGGTTCCCGCAAGCACCGTGAGCACCAGCGCCACTAGCCCCATGCCGAGCAAGCTGGACCGCTTGGAGAAGGCGGCGTCCTGCGGATCGTCGGGTCCGATCGAGAGGTGGTAATCGGTCAGCGGTGCCTCAAGGGGGAGAACCGGCCGATAGCTGTGCCAGCGATCAAAAGTGTCGAGAGGATTGAGGTCCGCGCTCAGCTCGAGCACGACCGGGGCTGACTCTGGCCAACGGGATGCGGTCTCGCTCTCGAGCTCATCGGCGAGCGCGCGGAGATCCGGGACCCAGGCCACAAAGACCTCGCCGCTGCGCACCAAGTGGATCTGCTCGCCATCCGCGTGACGCTGCCACCCTTCGGCAAGCTCCAGGCTTTCAAGCCCGGACGGGCCGGCCTCGGCTGCAGGCCAGGCGTACCAGCGTTCCACACCATCCAGGGTGGGGGAGCAAGGGGCGGTGCTGTCACCACAGAGCGGCGCGGTCTCGACCACGCGCGACTCAGCTTCGGCGAAGGAAGGGGTGATCAACGCGTGAGCCCACTGCACCCGCTCCATGCGCTCGGTGCGGACCCGCTCACCCATGGCGTGCCGCTCGTTTCGAATCGCGACGACACCGTACAGCGCAAGCAGCGCAGTCGGCACCACGACGGTTCCGACGAGCAGCCAGAGCAAGCGCTGAAAGGCAAAGGCATCACCGATGCCGCGAATGGCCACCTAACCTCCATGGACGCGCCCTTTCGAGCGCGCTAATCGGTAACGCTCGCGGCACCAATAGGCCCCCCAGACGGACGTATCCCCGTCCCAAGCGGGTCAAACACGGTGGTCTGGAGAGTCGATGAACGTCGAACAGGTCCTGCACTCCGAGATTCTTCCCAGGGTCGAGAAGCCCTCGCGCTACCTCGGCACCGAAGTCAACGCCGTCCAGCGGGACTGGAGCGCCCTCGAGGTCCGACTCGCGGTGGCCTTTCCCGATCTCTACGATCTCGGCTTGGGAAACCTCGGCATCCACATTCTCTACGCGTGCGTCAACAAGCTCGACTGGGCCGGCTGCGAGCGTCTGTACGCACCCGCGCCCGACATGGAGAAGGCGCTGCGGGACCGTGAACTGCCGCTGTTCGTGCTCGAGAGCAAGGACACGGTCGATGTACTCGACGGCATCGGCTTCACGCTTCAGAGCGAGCTGACCTACACGAACATCCTGAACATGCTCGACCTCTCGAGCATTCCCCTGCGCACCAAGGACCGCGACGACTCGCATCCCATCGTGTTTGCCGGCGGGCCGGCGGTGTTCAACCCGGAGCCGGTCGCGCCGTTCATCGACTTCTTCCTGATCGGCGACGGTGAAGACGCCATCATCGAAATCGCGGAAGTCTTCCGAAAGACGAAGGGCCAGGGGCGGGCAGCCATCCTCACCGAGATGGCGAAGCTCGAGGGCGTCTACGTGCCCGCGCTGTACCCGTTCATTACCCACCCCGACGGCCGGGTCCTGCCCGACCCATCGGCACCCAAGGTCCGTAAGCGCATCACGCGAGACCTGAACGGTGCGACCTTCCCGACCGACTACATCGTGCCCTACACCCAGCAGGTGCATGACCGCATCAGCCTCGAGGTGTTGCGTGGCTGCACGCAGGGGTGCCGCTTCTGCCAGGCCGGCATGGTGACCCGACCCGTCCGCGAGCGAAAGCTCGAGAACGTCGACGAGCTGCTCAAGAAGTCGCTTGCGACCACGGGCTACGAAGAGGTCAGCCTCGTCAGCCTCTCGACGTGCGACTACAGCCGCGTCAAGCAGCTCGTCGCGAACACCGTCGAGGTCGCGCGCCCCCAGAACGTCGCCGTCAGCTTGCCGTCGCTACGCCTGGACTCGTACTCGGTCGAACTCTCGGACATGGTCGCCGAGACCCGCAAGACCGGCGTCACCTTCGCTCCCGAGGCCGCCAGTCCTCGGCTACGCGCCGTGATCAACAAGTGGATCCCCGACGACGACCTGCTCGACATGTCGGCTCAGGTCTACAAGCGCGGCTGGGACCACGTGAAGCTGTACTTCATGATCGGCCTGCCGACCGAGCGCGACGATGACGTCGAAGCCATCGCCGATCTCGCCATTCGCACACAACGTCAGGGGCGAGGCCACAATGACCGTGCACGCGTAAACATGGGCGTGTCGACCTTCGTGCCCAAGCCGTTCACGCCGTTCCAGTGGGCGCAGCAGCTCGACATTCCCGAGATCGAGCGGCGTCAGGACCTGATCGCAAACAAGCTGTACAAGAAGGGCGCCATTAAGTTTGGCCGGCATGAGCCCCAAGAGACCTTTCTCGAGGGCTTGGTCACGCGTGCGGACCGGCGCGGTGGCGACCTCATCGAAGCCGCTTGGCGCAACGGAGCCCGCTTCGATGCCTGGCGCGAGCACCTCGACGTAGCCGCGTGGATGAAGGCCATCGACGACATCGGCTACGACGTGAAGGACGCGCTTCGAGAGCGTTCCGTGTACGAGCGATTGCCCTGGGACCACATCGACATCATGATCGACAAGGAGTGGTTTGTCGCCGACTGGCAGCGAGCCATGGAGCTGAAGTGGGCACAGGACTGCAGGCACCGCCGCTGCCACGCCTGTGGAGTCATCGATCAGGAGCGCGAGCTCTGCGCATCGATGATGCGAAACAGCCACCAGGGCCGCAAGGAAGAGAAGGACTGGGTTCGCCCCGAGCTTCCGTCTGCCGACCCGGGTGAGCCCGTCCAGCGTCTTTGGTTCCGAATCGCACGCACGGGCCCCGCACGGTTCTTGTCGCATCTCGAGGCCATGAACGCGTGGATTCGCTCTCTTCGACGCGTCGGAGCCCCGCTCGCATACTCGCAGGGATTTCATCCCCATCCGAAGATCGCCTTTTCGTCGGCCACCCCGTCGGGACAAGAGACGGTCGGGGACTACATGGACATCACCCTGAAGGAGCGCCTGGACGCGGCGGAGCTGCTCTCGACACTGCGCGAGACTCTGCCTGAAGGCTTCGATGTGCTTGCGGTGACCGAGGTCGAGCGCAAGGCGCCTTCGCTCATGGGACTGAACGATGGCGGCGACTACACCTTGTTCTTCGAAGGTGTCGACCGCGACGCCCTGAAGGACCGCCTCGATGCGCTCCTCGCGGAGGGCGAACTCCTGGTTTCGCGTCGCTCCAAGACTCGAAAGAGCAGCAAGACCCGCGGCCGGTACCGCCGACGTACGCCGGTGCAGATCGAGGTCGACATCCGCCCAATGGTGGTGACGGCAAGCCTACGCCCCGGCGAGCTGGCGGCCATCGACCTTCGCGTCAAGACCGTCGATGGCAAGCCCCCGAAGGCGAAGGAATTCGCCGCACTGCTGAGCGAAGATCCGGCCTCGGTCCGAGTCCTGCGCCGCGACACCCTGGACCCGAGCGGGAAGCCACTGTCAACGGGGTGGGTCGATGGCGCGGTCTTGCCCAAAGACGCGCGCTTGTGATTCTGCTCTGGGCCACGCTCACCCTGGGCGCAGAGTCCGACTGGGGTCCGTGGGGTGACCGCTGGGCGCCCGTCGGCGACGTCGAGGCCGTCGAGCGACACGAGCACGAGCCCGCAGGAGCCTTCGAGAGTCTCTACCGCTGGTACCGACAGCTTCCCGACAAGAGCGCGGGTGGCTGTCCGTACTACCCGACCTGCTCCGGCTACTTCATCCTAAATGTCCGCGAGAACGGCCCACTGCTCGCAGGCCTCTACACCTGGGACCGGCTCATGCGGGAATACCCGTTCATGGAGAAGGCCGACCACTACCCACTGGTGACACCGCATGGCACGCCGCGCTTCTATGATCCCGTTCCTGTGCGCCTTCCTCGCGACGAGCGCCGTCGCAGAAGAGCCGAGCGTCGACGTCGTTAGCGGACTGGACGCCTCAGGGGCCGAGTCCTTTGCCGATGACCTCGTCCGGCGCGGCGACCCGTTCAACGCGCTGACCTTCTACCGCCTGAGCGGTCACCTCTCAGGGACGCCCGAACCGTCCATCGCCTTCCGCACAGCGCTCTGCTACGAGCTTGGCGAGCGATTCTCCGCCGCCGAAGAGTCCTACCTCGATCTTGCTGGACGCTTTCCCGACTGGTCGGCCCGAGCCACCTGGCGCGCTGCGATGAGCGCGCGACACGACGGGCGCTTCGGGGAGGCTGCGCTCCATCTCTCGGATGTGAGCCTCGAAGGCCAGGGGACCGAGCTCGCCACCCGTGCTCAGTTCATGCAAGGGGTGCTCGCGCTGGACCAGGTCGAGCTCGAGCGCGCCGACCAGTCCTTCGAGCAATTTGTCCTCACCCACCCAGACCACGCCATGGCTCCGAGGGCGGTCGCAGCGCGCTCAGTTCTGGCCGACAGGGTGCCAAGACGTTCACCCGTTCTCGCGGGAATCCTCAGCGCTGTCATTCCGGGGTCGGGCCAGCTCTATGCGGGACACCCGGGTGATGCGGCCATGGCCTTTCTAAGCAGCGGGGTGCTTGGCCTGTGGTCCTACACCCTGGTTCGGAGCGGCGTAGAAGACCAGCAGGGCTGGCGGGTCGGGACTGGAACGGCGCTGGGGACCGTCGCGGCCTTCACCTGGACCAGCAACGTCTTCGGCTCGGTTCGTGGGGCGAAGCGAAGCAACAGCTATCTACGCCGAGGACGTGCCCAGAGTGCCCTTCGAGAGACCGCCGACCCCTCCCTCGAGGAACACGGAGAAGACGTGCTCCGCGATGAACACCTCTTCGACTAGGCAAAAAAAGGGGAGCGCCCGTGGACGCTCCCTCATTTGTGACTCGGATGCGTCCTAGTTGGGCGAGGCCCAGAAGTTGAAGCGCAGTCCGTCGTCGGTGCGGCCGGCGGCAGCATCGATGACCGACGCGAGGTTTACGCAGGGACAGATGGTTCCGAGGATGCACTCGACGAGCGGGAAGCCCCCCGAGAAGCCAGCGTTGTACCACTCGCCAACGCCTGGAAGCGCTGCTGAGAGGAGGATTGCGGCGGTGTCATCCGACTCGGCTTGGGCCCGCTCTGCAGGGACGAAGGTGCCGCCGGCGAGAAAGCCGATGAATGCGAGAACTGTGGCCGTCTTCTTGAGGGCGTTCATGGTTTCTCCTCGACCGGGATCGACGGATCCAGCGTGGTCGTGAATAGCTTTTCGGGACTATCGGCTACGGCGGACACCTTGGTCAAGCGCACAGATACACGCGCCAACCCACCTTCGTCTGGAGTCTCCATCTCCACAGCATGCGGGAAGTACACACCGGGGTGAATCTCGCGCAGATCAGAAGGCCGGGCATCGAGGATGGTCTGTCCAGCTTGCTTGATGAGCATGTGTCTCACCGCGACCATCTGCTTGTCGATGACGTAGCTAAGCTCGGTCTCATCCGAGCCGGCACCCACCAAGCGCACGACGGGGCGTCCCTCGAGGACCTCATCGGTCAGTGACCAGCTCACGCCATGTGCCTCACCGAGGCGAAACCCAGCCACGCCGACGCGCTTGAGAACCGCCTCGAGCATCGACCGGCGGTCTTCGCTCGGAAGCGCATCGAGGTCCCACCGCACGGCCTTGCCCATCGCGGGCACGTAGTCCAGGAGGATGTGGCCATCGCAAGTGATCTGCCGCGCCGTGTCCCCGAAGTAGTCGACGCGGAAATGATCGCCCTCGGCGAGAATCAGTCGCCAGCGTTCCTCGAAACGCACATCGCCTCGCACCGTCGTTCGACGGGCCGAGTAGCGCAGCCCGGGAAGCTGATCGGCCCGCGCGTCAACCTCCCCAATCCAGCGCACCGCATCCCAGCTGGCTCGCTCTTCGACGACCCTAGCCTCCATCGATGCGTCACCGACCGGAGCGGCGATAGCGGGAGCCACGACGAGCAGGTGGAGCAAGATACCGAGAGTCTGCACAGGGCCTCCGTCAGACAGCACGGCTTGCCTCGTCGGCTGCACTCCGTCAACAGAGTCGCCGGGACGTGGACTGCCGGATACGAGCCAAACCCTGAGGAGAGCACGATGTTCCAGCTGACCGAAGATCAAGTCGACCTCGCCGAAGCCGTCGCCGGATTCTGCCGTGAGACCCTCGCGCCGACCGTCGAAGCCGACGATGAACACCAGGTCTTTCGGCCAGAGTTGTTCCGCGCCATGGGCGAACAAGGCTTTCTGGGTGTTCCAACCCCTGAGGAGCATGGTGGCCTTGGACTCGGCTACTTCGAGTACTGCGTGGTGCTCGAAGAGATCGCGAAAGTCTCCGCCTCATACGCAGTGACCGTCGCCGTCAACGGCCTTCCCCAGGTGATCCTGGGCCAGTTCGGCACCGAGGAGCAGAAGGCGGAGTGGCTTCCGAAGCTGGCCGCCGGTGAGGCCCTCGGCGCCTTCGCGCTCTCCGAGCCTGAGAGTGGGTCCGATGCAGGCGCAATGAAGACGACGGCAGAGCGCCGCGGCGACACGTACGTGCTCAACGGCACGAAGTTCTGGATCACTCACGGCGGCGTCGCCGACATCTACATCTGCATGGCGCGAACGGGTGGCCCCGGCCCCAAAGGGGTCTCGGCGTTCATCCTTCCCGGCGATGCCACGGGCCTCTCCTTCGGTAAGAAAGAGAACAAGATGGGCCTGCGCGCCTCGCCCACGGTGGAGCTCGTGCTCGACGACGTGGTGATTCCTGCCGCCAACCGGATCGGGGAAGAGGGGTTCGGATTCAACGTCGCGATGGCGGCGCTCGATTCCGGTCGCATCACCATTGCAGCGAGTGGGGTCGGGCTGAGTCAGGCGGCACTCGACTACGCCGGCGTCTACGCCACCGAGCGCAAGCAGTTCAAGAAGCCGATCATCGACTTCCAGGGCGTCAGCTTCATGTTGGCCGACATGGCCTGCAAGATCGAGTCGTCCCGGCTGCTGGTCCACAAGGCCGCCTGGCTGCGCGATCAAGGACTTCCATACGCCAATATCGCCGCCATGGCCAAGTGCGTCGCCACCGATACAGCCATGAGCGTCACCACGGACGCGGTGCAGGTTCTCGGCGGCTACGGCTACACGAAGGAGCACCCAGTAGAGCGCTACATGCGTGACGCCAAGGTGATGCAGATCGTCGAGGGCACGAACCAGATCCAGCGCCTGGTCATTGGGCGTCACCTCAAGCGCGGCTGGATGCGATAGAGCCCGCGGCGAGCGCCTGTGGGCCCATGAGCTGGGCCCCCAACGCTGTCGCTCGCGCAACCCTCCATTGCCCCCGGCGAGGCCTCTATCTATAATTGTGCGCGCGCCGGACAGCGCATCGAGGGCAAATGAAAGCCTGCAAGCTCTGCGGAGCTGAGTACAGCGAACGAATCAGCTTCTGCTTCAACGATGGGGAGGTCCTCGTTCTTACGGGAGCGGGAGACGTCGATGTGGTCTCCGACCCGTTCGACGTGCCAAACCCGGGCTCAGCTGCCCCCGCCATGCCGCCGACGCATGTCGCGCGTACGCCTGTGCCGAGTGAGCGGCGCGAACGCTCCTTGGTGAACCAGCAGACGCCACTCGAGTCGCCGAACTTTCAGCGTCCGCCCGCCCAGCCCGAGCCTGACGACTTCACGCCCCGCCCGCTTCAGACTCTCGATGTCGACCCGAGTTCGGGGCCAGCCACACCGATGTACTCGCCTCCGGCTGGCATGGATCTGGACGAGGTCCCGCTCGCACCCGAACCAGCGCCGGTGACCAGCGCGCCGCCGCCAAAGCCAAAGCCGACGCCAGCGCCTCAGAAGGCACAGAGCACGCCCGTGCCTGCCCCTCCGTCGCAAGACAGCACCCAGAAATCCACGTTGGTGCTCTTGGTAGTCGCCGGTGTGGCCGTCATTGCGGCACTGCTCTTTCTCATCACCGTAGTGATGGGCATGGGCATCTCGAGCAGTGGCGAAGACGAGACCACATCACTAGCCGGCGCCATCGAGGCGGCACCCGCCGAGGTTGTGGAGGCACCAGATCCCACGCCGGAGCAAGAGCCCGAGGACATGGAGATTCCGATACCGGACCCGCTCGACCTCGGACTCCCGGCAGAACCGACGCCAGAGCCGGTGGCGTCTGTAGAGCCAGACCAAGTCGCCCCCACCGAAGGGGACCCCGAAGGTGAAGCCACTGGCGAGGAAGGTACGGGCGCCGACAACACCGCGCCCGAGCCTGACCCCACGGACGCCGTGGCGGTCGTTGAGCCCGTACCGGTCACCGATGACAACCCTTGGGGTACTCCTGAGCCCCCAGTCGAGCCTGCTCCGGCCAGCGAAGGACGTGTCGCGTTCTCGAGCAGCCCATCCGGCGCCGAGCTTCTGATTGATGGAGAATACCGAGGCGCCACGCCGCTCACCCAGGTGCTCTCGTTCGGCGATCACGAAGTCATGCTTCGCCTCGCCGGCCACGTGAGCCAGCGCCAGACCCTAGCGGTGGGCGAACCCACCATGTCACTGGCCATGACCCTGCCGAAGATCGAGGTCTCCAAGACCCGTTTCGAGGCACCCGGCCGCGACGGTGACACGCTGTTCATCGACGGCCGGCCGGTTGGCACGATCCCCCGTGAAGTCGAGCTCAGCCCCGGCTCTCACACGTTCACTGTCGAAGGCCCAGGCGGACCGCGTCTCACCGTCACGCGCGAAATCACGGCAGGGGACTCGACCGTCACCCTCCAGTGAACTGAAGGGTTGGCCGTCCGGTGACACCATGGGGACCAGACACCGCTGAGTTGTGCTGCCCCCTGCGCTCTACAAGGTCGCAACGCGGCGCAGAACCGGTTACCCGCCGGCTCCTGAGGAGGCCCTTTTGGCCGAAAGCCCCGACATTCCGCTGCCCCAAGACGAGGACGCCGGCTTCGCGTTCCGCGCACAGATGGCAGGCTACAACTTCCTCATGCGCTTCTGGCGTGAGGGCATCGCACTCGTCGCGATCTTCCTGGTCGCCATGCTCGTGTTCTCGTTCTGGCAACAGAAGCAGACGGCAGACCAGCGGGGATGGACCGGCGAGACTGCCGAGATCGAGTCCAAGCTCCCCGACGTGGTGCGCTTCGGGCTCACGAGCCAGAACGTCAGCGACGAAGACAAAGCCGCCACACGCGAAGTCGCGGATCGGCTCACCGAGGTCGGTAAGAAAGCCTCTGGCGTCGCCGCTGCAGAAGCCTGGCTGAAGGCCGCCGAGTACTACCGAATCTCTGGCGAGTCCACGCAGCGTCGCGCTGCCATCGAGGCCGCTGTGCCCCACGCCACTGGCATTCTGCGCTACAGCGCAGAGGGCGGTCTGGCGAATCTCGACCTCGAAGAAGGCCAGGGCGATAGCGCTGTCAGCCGGTTGCGCAGCCTGTCGACCGAGCTCGACAGCTTCCTCGCCGAGCAAGCCAGCTTCGACCTCGCCGTGACCCTCGAGAACCTCGAGCGGAAGGACGAGGCGGTCACGGCCTACGATGACTTCCTCACCCGCTTCCCGGAGTCCGCGCGCACAGATGACGTCTCGAAGCGCAAGGCTCGTCTGGCCGGCGAAGGATGAGACTCCTCGTCCTCGCGGCGCTGCTCGCGGGCAGTGCCGAGGCGCGCGACATGCGCTTTCCGGACCCGCAGCCCTTCACTCCACGTGAAGCCAGCTACCCGGGCGCCTTCGACAAGGCCCCCATCCCGCACTGGGACACCGTATTGCCGGGCCCGACCGTCAATGCGGCGACTCACACCGAGCGCTCCCGGCCAGTGGTCGAGGGTGGCCACATCTACGTTGGCTCCGCAGGCGGTGAGGCGCTCTTCGTGCTCTCCCGACGCGATGGCGCACTCGTTCGCGAGCTCAGGGCAGATGCCAGCGTAGAGGCAGAGCCTGTCGTATCGGGAGGCCGCGTCTACTTCGCCGATACCGGCGGGACGACCTGGTGCTACGGCACTGACGGAGAGCTGGTCTGGCGGCAGCCATCCACCGCTCCCGTCCTCGTTCGCCCGACGCTCTCAGACGGCGTGATCTACGTGACCAACGTCGCAGACCAGGCCGTCGCCTACGACGCCGAGAGCGGAACGGTCCTGTGGCGCTTCGAGCAGCCCAAGGACCTCACCCGGGACGCAGAGCTCGCTCTGTACGCAGCACCTCCTGCCATGGTGGACCAGGGTCGCGTACTCCTCGGCTTCTCGGACGGCACCATCGTTGCTCTCGAGGCCGACGGCGGCGACCTGCTCTGGAGCCAGCGAATCGGGGAGGGGAGATACCCCGACATCGTCGCCCCCGTCGTCGCAAACGGTTCTGACGTCTACGCGTCCGGCTACCTCGCCCCCCTCGTGGCCTTTGTCCCAGACACACGCAGCGTCCGATGGCGCCTCGATGTAGGAGCCGCTGCAGCTCCGTTGCTGCACGTCGATGGCGATGCAACCATCCTCTACCATCCCGGAACCGACGGCGTTCTCCGTGCAGTCGACACCCGTACCGGTGACGTGCAGTGGGAGTGGGACTCGCTGACCAGCGGAGCGCTCACCGAGCCCATCTGGACAGAAGCCGGGCTCTTGGTCGGCTCGTCGGATGGCACGCTCTACCTGGTCGACCCGACCACAGGCACCGAAGCCTGGCGTTACCATGAGCCGGCGCAGCTCGACGGACTCAGTGCCAGCCCGGTAGTCACCGGACGGCAGCTCGTCTTCGTGACGAACGCGGGCCACATCTACAGCATGCGTGCACCTCGCGGTCGCTTGCCCTGGCTCCACGCCAAGCGCTAGGGGCAACTCTCCGCCGCGCCCGGCGTTCCCATGGCCGAATTGGCATAGACGGTCGTCGCCGTGCACCACGAGGCTTCGAGGTCGTTCGAGACTTCGTCTTCGCCCGCAGGAAGCTCAAGTGCCGCGCCAGTAGGAAGCGACCAGCCGGAGGCATCTACGCCGTCGAGCAGGGCAGCGCGGAGGCGTAGCTCCACGCTGTCGCCAGGCCAGGGGGCCAACACGGCTGCACAGTTGTTGACGCCGCCGTTCTCGACGACGTCCGCATGCGCGCAGAGCACCACGCGTTCTCCGGCTGCGACCGGGTTCACGCCCAGCACCTGGCTCTCGCCCCCCACAAGCTGGAGACCTACCAAGTCACGGGTCGCGCTCGAGGTGTTGCGGAGCTCCAGCCATTGGCCGTTCTGCGCCGTAGGCCGCAACATCACCTCTGAGACGACCCAGTCGCCGACCAACACGAAGTCCTCATCGACGAGCACATCGCAGTCCTGATCGAGACCATCCTCGACCTCCACAAGGCCAGGGGCCTGGCGAGGCTCGATGTCGTTACAGTCCGTCCCTCCAAAGGCCTCCGCGTCGACGCCATCACCGTCCGCGTCGAAGTCGGATCCACCGCTACAGTCCGCATCGACGCCATCGTAGGGCACATCGACAACGTCGGGATGGATCGACGCCGACACGTCATCGCAGTCGAGCCCACCATGGTCCGCGGAATCAAAACCGTCGCCGTCGGCATCGAAGTCGCTATCGCCAAGACAGTCCGCGTCTACGCCATCGTAGAAGACCTCGGCCACGTCGGGTGCAATGGTCGCTGTCGAGTCGTCGCAGTCACCATCCACCGCAGCAGAACCGCTTGGAAGGTCACAGACCAGAGCGGATTCACCAGCCCCAAACCCGTCGCCGTCACCATCGACCCAAGTCTCGAACACATCCAGGGCGGACTCATCAACAACGCCGTCACAGTCATCGTCCGTGTCGTTGCAGAACTCATCCGCCGTTGGGTGAACGTTTGCAGAGCGATCATCGCAGTCAAGTCCACCCGCGCCAACGGCGTCTACGCCATCACCATCTGCATCGGTGAGCACAAGACCTTGAACCGCAATGGCTCGCGCGGCGGCGTCGACCACGAGTGTCAGCGTCGCGTCGGCCGTGTCGTAGGACGAGGGCGTGTAGGCGAGCGGAATGACCATCGAGCCCTGGGCAGGCACGCGGAAGGTCGCAGATGGCACCGAGAACGGCGGCTCAATCGCCGCAGAGACTTCAGACTCCGCAGCACCCGAGTTGGTCAGCACCAGGTCGACGGTCGACGTCGCACCGAACACTCCGCTTGGAAACGCAACCGAGTCAGGGTGAGACACCCGAGCGGCGGGCACACCCACAGGAGTACAGGCCGTGGTCAGCGCGAGGAAGATCAGCGTACGCATAGGAGCGGAGGTAACCCCCTGACCCACCCAGATCGAAAACCCTGATAATGTATATTATGTAAAGTGCTCGATAGGTCCCGTTTGCGGCCCGTTCCCCTCGTGGGTTCGCGGCGCGAAGGCAAAAGAAAGCCACGCCCGAGAGCGTGGCCGTCTGTCCCTGATTCGAGGACTAGCGATCGTTCAAGCGAAGCAGGAGCGAGAGCAAGTTCCAGAACAGGATGAGCATGCCCATCATGATGGTGTACGAACCGGCGATGACCATGTCCGTCCGGAAGCGATGCATGACGTCATTGACCTGGACCAACAGCCCTGCCGC
>JAGSGY010000175.1 GCA_023954855.1 Pseudomonadota bacterium
AGAACCGCCAGAGCGGCGCCGATACCGAGATCGCACCGACCGATATCGAGCGAGTAGGAGCCTTCTCTAAGGTCCCTGGGGCGCGCGTGTATTGCCGGGTCAACGGGTTTGGTCCCTGGACGGTGGATGAGGTGAACACCGCCATTGCCCTAGGTGCCGACCGCGTGTTCTTGCCCATGGCGCGGGATACCGACGACATCGCCCGGTATTGCGACCTCGTTGGGGGCCGGGCCGAGGCCGCCATTCTCGTCGAGACCCAACAAGCCGTAGACGCAATCGACACCATCGCGGCCCAGCCCATCGACGCCGTGTACGTGGGCCTGAACGACCTCGCTATCACCCGCGGAACGTCGTGGATTTGGGGAGCGGTCACCGACGGCACAGTCGAGCGCGTGCGGGAAGCGCTGCCCCCTAAAGTCGCCTTCGGCTTTGGCGGCGCGACGGTGCTCGGCGGCGGCGACCCGCTACCCGTCGAGTTGCTCCTCGCCGAGATGGCCCGGCTGCGCAGCGACTTCACCTTCTTGCGGCGTACCTTCCGCAGAGAGGTGTCCGGACGCTCGGTGCCCGAGGAAGTCCGGAACCTCGCCGACTATTGGCAGGCACTCCAGGCCCGCGACCCCAGCCAGGTTCGGGAGGACCACCACCGTCTGCTCAAGCTCGCCGCAGATCAGACATGACCGGCCCCATCCTGGTCACCGGTGCCAGCGGCTTCATCGGCCGGAATCTGCTGCTTGCTCTGTCGGCCCATGGACACTCGATTCACGCGCTCGGCAACACGCGGCAGGGCCCCCCGCTGCCAGGAGTGCAGTGGCATCGCGCACGCCTGCCCGACGGCATCGCCCCACTCGTCGACCACATCCGTCCCGGGCTGGTCTTTCACTGCGCTACCGCTCGCCTACCCGAAGCTGAGCGGCAGCAGCTGTTTACGACGAATGTCCTTGGCGCCCACCACCTCATCGAGAGCTGCCGCGCCCGACCCGAGACGCGGGTGGTCGTGCTGGGGAGTTCGATCGAGTACGGACACCGCGATGCTCCGTTGCACGAACGGCTCGCCGACCGTCCTACGACCTCGCACGGGGCGACGAAGGCGGCTGCGACCCAGCTCTTTCTGCAGGCAGCGGCGGCGGGCCACCTGCGCGCCACCGTCCTCCGCTTGTTCTCGGTGTATGGACCCCTGGCCCCCCCCAGCAAACTGATTCCGACGGTGCTGCGCGCATGCCGCACCGGCGAGCCGATCTCGTTGACGCAGGACGAGAACACCCGCGACCGCGTGTGGGTCGGCGACGTTGTCCAGGCCGTGCTCGCCGCCTCTGAGCGGGAACAGACGGTCGGCGAACTCATCAATGTCGGCACGGGTACGCCAACGCGCAACCAAGACGTGGTGCGCCTGGTTTCCGAGCTCAGCGGCCGCCCCATCACCATCGATCGGACGCCGTTCAAGGCCCGCCAGACCGACTCGCGCCACTGGGTCGCCGACACCACGCACTGCAAGACGATGCTCGGCGAGGTTCCTTCCACCTCCCTTCGCGAAGGGCTCCGCCGGCTCCTCGAGGCCCAAGATGGTCCCTGACGTCTCGGTGATCGCTCCCGTGTTCCGCACAAGGGACACCCTCGCCGAACTGGTGCGGCGCGTCGGCGACGCTTGCGACAACGCCGGACTCACCCACGAGATCTGGCTCGTCGACGACGCCTGCCCCGACGAGAGCTGGCCGGACATCGAGCAGCTCGCCCAAGACCCCCACGTGCATGGCTTGCGCCTCGCGTCGAACCACGGCCAACACTTCGCCGTGCTCGCCGGCTTTGCCCACGCTCGCGGCACGTGGCTCGTTAGCCTGGACGCCGACCTGCAAGACCCCCCCGAGGTGATTCCAGACTTGCTCTGCCACCCGAGCGCAGAGCTCGTGTTCGCCGGGCGACGCGGGGTCTACCAAGGTCGCCGTCAGATGCTGACGTCAGCGGCCTACCGCTTGGTGATGACCCGAGTCACCGGGTTGCCGCGCGACTCCGGTATGTTCTTCGCCATGCGACGCACCGCCCTGCCCTCGCTGCTCGAGCGTGGTTCCGCCCGCCCCTCCGTCATGCCGATGATCGGCGCGGCCGGCTTGACCACCCACACCATGCCGGTCGAGCGCGCCGTCCGAGAACACGGCGCATCGTCCTACTCCATGGCCGACCGCCTTCACATGGGCGCCCGCATGGTGCTGCAGAGCCTTCGAACCCGTGTGCGCGTGCAACCCCACTTCGATGCGATGCTCCGTGCCGCCGTGGCCGAGGTCACCCCGTGAGTCGGCGGGAGCAGGCGCAAGCGGCCGCAGCCTACTTGCTCACGGGCGCACTCAGCGTCGCCGTAGCCATCGCCATCATCGGACGGAACAACCTGGGTGGCCCGCTCAAGTACGACCGCGATGCGTTGTGGGGCCTCGCCTACGTCAAGCAGCTGATCGAGACCGGCTCGTTCTGGGAGAATCCAGCGCTAGCAGCTCCCTTTGGCGCGACCTACTACGACCTGCCCCACGACTTCGTGGCCGAGATCACCGCCATTCGCGTGCTCGGGCTGTTCAGTGACGACGCCGCAGTGGTCTACAACGCCTACTACCTGCTCGGCTTCGCATGCACCGCCGTCGCCGCTCTATGGGCCTTGCGCAGGCTCGACGCGGCATGGCCACCCGCAATCGCCGGGGCCGTGCTCTTCGCCACTCTGCCCTTCCACTTCCTGCGCTACGGGCACCTGTCGCTATCGAACTACTACGCGATTCCGCTCATCGTGGTGTGTTCCGCTCAGCTGATGGTCTGGCCCGCTCCCAAAGGCCGCCGTGCGTGGGCTGCACTCGTGGCCGCGGCCCTCCTGATCGCCATCGGTCCCGCCTACTACGTGATCTTCGGCGCCGCGTTGGCACTGTTCTCGGGCGCGATAGGCGCGCTGCGACTCGCCTCCTGGAAGCGGGCAGCCGCAGGCCTTGCCCTCTGTGTCGGCCTGCTTGGCGTCTTTTCCCTCAGCAACATCGAGGGTCGCCTGTACCAGGCCGAACACGGCGCCAACAGCGAGGTCATCAACCGGAGCGCACGGGCGTCAGAGCCGCTCGGCATGAGCCTCACCGAGCTCGCCATTCCGTTCAAAGGCCACCGCCTGGCGCCAGAGCCTGTGGTGAGCCTGTACCACCACGCCCATCGCACGAGTGGTGGAGAGATCGCCGCGTACGTCGGCATCGTCAGCCTATTTGGACTCGCGGCTCTGGTACTGGGGCTGTTCCTTCGCGAGCGCGACTGGCAGCCCGACTGGTGGCGTCCGCTGGCGGCGCTCAGTGTCTTCGTGTTTCTGCTCGGCACCAAGGGCGGAATCGGCTCACTCTTCGCCTGGGTGGTCGTGCCAGCCGTTCGGTCGTGGAACCGCATCTCGCTCGTACTGGCCTTTCTGGGCGTGGCCGCCGCGGTCACACTGCTCCAACACGTGGTGTCTCGCCTGCCCGAGTCCCGTCGACCCCAGGTACTCGCCCTAGCCTCCGTCGCCCTAGTGGCTGTCGGACTGTTCGACCAGACCAGCCCGTCGCCCTTCTCGGCGAAGCCATCGATGGCCTACGAACAGGACAGAGCACTGCTCGTAGAGATGGAGCAAGGGCTTCCGAAGCACGCACGCGTCTTCCAAACCCCTCACGTGTCCTATCCCGAGGCACGGCCGGTCCATAAGGAGGGACACTACGCTCATCTGCGTGGCTACCTTGGCGGTACAACGCTGCGGTGGAGCGCCGGTGCGGCGGGCGGAAGACACGCGAACACCTGGCTGCACGCCATGGATGCGCTCCCCATCACCGAGCGCATCGCAGCCTTGCAGGAGTCTGGGTTTCACGCCGTCTGGGTCGAGCGACGGGGCTTCACAGACGGAGGAGCGTCGATCGAGGCCGAGCTCACCGCCCAGCTAGGCCCACCGCGATGGACGCGGCAGGACGAGTCCGTGTCGGTGTTCCTTCTCAAGCCGACCGGAGACCAGCCCGTAGACCTCACCACCGCTCCCCAGCTCGCGTCGGGCTTCTTCCGCTGGGAAGGGCCCCCAGGCCGCCGGGCATGGTCCCGTGGCGATGCCTCACTGCGCGTCACGAACCCCACTGGCGAGCCCCACACCGCCCGACTCGACATGCACGTCGACACCCTCGTCCCGCGCGAACTCACCGTGACCGTAGGCTCGGAAGTGACCACGCTTCAGGCCACCCCCGGGCGCTCGCTGAAGGTGAGCCTCGAGTTTGTGGCTGAACCAGGCAGCACGGCGGTCTCCCTCAGCACCGATCAGCCGGCGACGCTCGCCCGATCGGGCGCACGCGCACTGGCCTTTTCAGTCCGCGATGCCACCGTCACCTTCCAGCCCTAGCCTCGCACGCCGGGCTCGAACGACCCTCGGTGAGTTCGAGGGCGCCGACGCCCGATTTCGAACGGTGCTGCCACACAAGAAGTATCCTCTGGCCAGGAGTCCTCTTGCCTGCCCAGCGCCGTTTCTGGAGCTTGTTCGTCCTCTCTCTCGCCGCCTGCACCCCCGAACTCGAGGGTGGCTGGACTGGCGGGTGCGACGTCGACGGTGGGCTTCGCATCCAGATCGAGTTCGCCGACAGCTTCGGAGATGACCCGGTGATGCTCGCCGAGGGCGTGCT
>JAGSGY010000112.1 GCA_023954855.1 Pseudomonadota bacterium
ACCCCTGCTGCGGGTCTACGCGACGGGCAGCAACCTTACGGGCAGCAAGGCAGTGACGTCCTGGCGTCCCTTCGGTGCACGTCCCACTGCTCCCACTCAGGTGATGGTCGGCATCAAGCTCGAGCCCGCGCCCTAGAGAAAGGAGATCAGCGGCTTCGGGTTGCTGAGGATGCTCTTCTCGAAGGACTCCATCTCCCAGTCCGCCATGTGGGTGATCGAGCCCTCGCCGCCGTTGAGGATGACCTCCCAGATCGCGTCCTGGATGCCGTTGTCGGCCTCGAGAAGCTCGCGGGTCATCTCCCAAGTCTCGAAGACCTTTCGACCGACCACGCCGTGCAGGGTCAGTCCGTTGAGCACGACCTTGTCCGAGTCCTGCAGCACCATGTCCCCAGCGCGAATGCCGAACAACACGACCTGACCGCCGGGTCGGGTGATCTTCAGTGCGTTGTTCACGCTGGCGTTCAGTCCCGCCATCTCCATGGCGACGTCCACACCCTCGCCTCGTGTCAGCTCGTGCATCCGGCTGACGATGTTCGGGTCGGCTTTCCAGGGCTCTTCGGGATCGAGGGGGCCCGGAGTGAGCATCTCGTCCGCGCCGAGTCGAAGCGCCAGCGCACGGTGGTGGGGGTCGGGCTCGACGCCGATCACGCGGGTGGCGCCCATGGCCCTGGCGATCAGCACCGCAAACAGACCGATGGTGCCGGTCCCGAGCACGGCGACGCTCTTTCCGCGCAGGTCGGCGACCTGGCAGGCGTGCATCGCATTGCCAAAGGGCTCTTGGATGGCGGCGACTTCCGGGCGGATCTTGTTCGTGTCCGTGGGCCAGAGCGCCTTCGCGGGAAGCTTGATGTATTCGGCGAAGGCGCCGTCGGTCGAGAAGCCGATGACGCGCGTGTTGGCGCAGACATGGGCCTGTCCGCGCCGGCACTGCTTGCAGGCGCCACAGACCAGGTGCGACTCAGTCGAGACAATGTCGCCCGCCTTGTAGCCGTACTTGGCGGTGACGCGGCTGCCGACCTCGACGATCTCGCCAACGAACTCGTGGCCGACGATGCGCTTGTCCGAGCCCTCTTCATCAAGGGACTCGTGGATCGAGTCGCCGAAGGCCTTGCGCCACCAGATCGAACGGTCACTCCCACAGAAGCCCGCGTAGTGCACCTTGACGATGACCCGGCTGTGATCGCGTGAGTGCGTTCCCTCCCGAAGCTCGGGCACCGGAACGCGCTCTTTTACGAGGCCTTTCGAGGCCTTCCAGTCCTCTCGGGAGCGGTCGAACGTCAGCGCCCACATCTCAGCCATGGCTACCTCGCGGGGAGGCGGCCTCTAACCCGAGTGCGGAACTGAGGGGGGTCTCAGCGTACGCTGCGCGGCCCTAGAACTGAGCGGCGGCTGCCAGGTCGTGGTGGAAGTCGTGCTGGCCCTGGAAGGTGATGTCGTGAGCCAGCATGTAGCCGTAGGTCGCGCCACGCCCGTCGAGGAGCAGGGTGGCGTAGGGCATGACGAAGCTCGCGTAGGCCGTGCCGTTCAGGGTGCCCGACGGGCCCGAAGAGTAGATCGTGAGGTCGGTGGGAATGCCACCCGTGTTGAGTACACTGTTCGTACCGAGGGTCAGGGTGCCGTCCATCCAGATCTCGACGGGTCCGTTGGTCGTCAGCTCGGCGCGGTTTCCGAGGACCAGATCATGGACGAAGTAGGTGCCCGCATCTAGGGTGACCTGGTCCCGGCCACCAAGCACGAGGTTTCCGTTCGCGTCGAGTGCTCCATTCGGGAGGCTCGCGTTGTCGTTGGAAGCCTCTGCTGGCGCCGTGTTCACGTCGGGGATGGGGGTCGGCTCGACCAGTTGCTCGACGGTGCCGTTGTGGATGGCGCTGCCGGCGATTGAGAAGTCGGTGCCCCAGAAGACGTCGCCGTTCACCACCGCGCCACCCGCAGCAATTGCGGCGGCGGCATTCGCGCAGAGCACGGCGTCTGCATCCCCAGAGGTGTACGGGCCGTTGCTCGAGTCCCAGCTGTCGATCTCGGAGGATCCGGCCAACGACAGATCTGCTCCCGTCACGAGGCCGCAGAACACTGGGAACTTCAGGTAGGTCAAGCTCGACATGTAGTTGAAGCCCGTGGCGCCAAC
This sequence comes from Pseudomonadota bacterium, assembly GCA_023954855.1. GTDB lineage: Bacteria > Myxococcota_A > UBA796 > UBA796 > M1803. The sequence goes on from JAGSGY010000112.1 coordinate 2,126, forward strand.
GAGAGTTGCGTGACCCGTGTTGGCGCTAACCTCGTACAGACGACTCTCGGGATTCCAGGAGGAAAGGCCGGGAGTGGTGTCGCCGGAGATCACCGCGAGTAGTTGGTTGTCGCCGTCGGTCGTCAGGCCCACCGCCTCACCATAGACGCCCGTGCCGCCAACTTCGGTGGTCGAGGCATTGCTCAAGTTGATGCGGTACAGCTTCTGTTCGCGGTCCGTCTTGTCTGGGTTCGTGATCAGGTAGAACGAGCCGTCCTTGATGGAGCCGCCGCGCGAGCGGACGGGCATGCCCATGGCCCCGATCTGCGTCGCCTGGGCGGTGTTTGGATCGATCTCGATCAGCACGCCCTCGGGTACGTTGAATCCGCCGATCGAACCCTTGCGACGCGAGACACCGAACAACCGTCCGTCGGGTGTCGCACCCATGGCGCTGACCTTGTGGGTCGAGCCGTCTCCGCTATCGGTGATGATGCCTACGCTTCCAGACTCGGCATAGGAGCGATTGTCCAGGATAGTGAGCCTGTTCTGGCCGCCCCCAATCGGCAGGGCGACGTACAGTCGATCGAGGGTGGGCACGAAGGCTAGGGAGATGCCGGGACGGGAGATCGTCCCGAGCGCAGTGCCTGCTCCAGTGGCCAGATCGATGTCGACCGCGAGCCCGGACGTGGTGCCGATCTCGTTCGTGATGCCGACTAGGGACTCAATTTCACCGGCGCCAGCCGTTCCGGAAATTGCGAAAAGTCCGCATAGAAGCATGGTTTTGTTGCGCATTTTCCACTCCGCTGACAATGACGGTGGTTTGTCAGGACAATGTCATCGTATACTGAAAGTCAGAGCCCTGCTGGAGTCACCTATGCGCTGCATCACTTTTCTTTTCCTGGTTGCCTGTTCGGGAGCGCCCGAAGCGGCGACCGAGGCGCCCGGAGTCATGCAGATCGCTGAGGCGCCGACAGAAGAGGCCTCCGCGGAGGGCACGCCGGACGAGCTGCTGGCTCGGTACAGCCACGCTCTGTGTCGTCTCTACGTCGAGCCGGAGTGCGTGAGTTCGCAGAAGAGCACCTGCCCAACCCACATTGCGTTCGAGAGTATGGAGTCGTGCGAGTCCTTCCTCAAGGGCACGGCGGGAGAGTGCGAAGCCGATGCGGGGCGGGTTCTCTCCGATCTCCGTCCGAAGCTGGCGGCTTGTGAAGCGGCGCTCGCCTCCCACGTTTGTACAGAGACGGCCTTCTGTGGTCCCGAGGGCAAGATCGACGCCGTCGGCGCTTGCGCCGAAGTGGCGGCAGGCATTTCGGCAGCGTGTCCCCTGGTCGAGGACGATCAGTAGCCTGCGGCAGGCTTCCCCTCGGGGTACCGTCTGGCCTCTGGAGTGCGCATGTGGCGAAGCGTAGTGGGGGTTCTGGCGGTTTCGGCGTCCGCGTTTGCGGCGGATCCCGTCGAGGTTCCCCTGCCCGTGCCGGCGACCGCGATCGTCGCCGACGCCGAGGCGCTTCTCGCGATCGGGCCCGAGGGCGGCCTGGTCATGGTTCTCGAGTCGATGGAGAAGCGGCCCGTCGAGCTGAGTGCGGTCGCCGCGACGCTCGCGGATATCGACGGGAAGCCAGGCCCTGAGCTGGTGGTGTGCGGGGACGCGGGTGTTGCGGTGCTCGAGTGGCCGAGCCGAGCCGCGATCGTGGAGCGCGCCGGAGCCTGCGCGGCCCTCGCCGTGGGGCGCGACGCCGACGGTCCAGTGATCTTGGCGGTGGGGGCGAAACTGTCGGTGTTGCGCTTCGAGGCGGGTGGGCTGAAGCAGCTCGCGTCGGCGGAGGCGCCTGAGGGCACGCCGGTGGTCGCTGCAGGCGGTGATCGCTTTGTTGTCGGCACCGTCGGCGGCGACACCCTCGTCGAGAGGAGCGCATGGGGTGAGTCCACGATCGCCACGGGCGGTGCGCTCGGCGGCGTGGCCTATCGGGACGGTCTGTGGCTGTGGTCACTCACCGATCAGGACACGCTGATGGGTCAGCTCAAGGAAGAGCTGCTCACGGGCCGAGGCCCGGGCTTGCTCCAGGTGGCCGATCTCAATGGAGATGGCGTCGATGACGTGGTGGTGCAGCATGCCGACCGCGTCGGCATCGTGCAGTCGAGCAGCGAAGAGATGATCCCGTGGCGCGGCCCCGTCTCCGCGGTGGCCGTCGACCGCCAGGCCTGTCCTACGGTTTGGGTCGCCAGCGAGGGCCTACTCCGAGGCTTTGAGCAGGACTGCGTGACGCAGGCCCCACCTGTGGCAGCCGCGGTGTCCCCTCCGCCGGTGCAGGAGCAGGTCATCCAGCTCGATGGACGCGCGATCCCGGAGCTGGTGGCGACGGTTGGCGTGCCGATGAAGGCGCGGTTGGTCGACATCGAGGGCAGGCCATTCACTTACTCTGCCCGAGGCGGTCCACGAGGGATGGTGGTGTACTCGGATGGCCTGGTCCAGTACACGCCACAGGCCGGGCAACAGGGCGACTACATGCTCGACGTTCGCATGAGTGCTGGGCTCAACCAGCGCGGATCGCGGGTGCGCCTTCACGTTCGGTCCTCTTCGTCGCCTCCGACGCCTGCGCCGCCCGTCGAGCCTTCGCCACCCGTCCCCACCAACGCGGACGGCCTGGACTACCGCTATGTGCCACGTCGCTCGGGGATGCTGCGTCGATGTTCGATGGTCGGGGGTGTCGCCGCCGCGGTCTCACGCTCGCCGCAGAACACGTGGGAGTTCGTCGGTCGCGGCCCATGGACGGGATCGATCTCGCCAATGTTCGCGGCGGCTTGTGAAGGCAAGGGCACCGCCGTCCGGTGGTTCGGCCGCGCGAGCACCGCACCTTTCTTGTTCTACGCCCTCCCGGACGGCTTCCTTGGCATGCACGTGCTCGCGGCCAGCTTTGGCGCGTCCTTTGGTTCCGAGGTGCTTCGGGCTGGCGTGTACCTGCGCATGGGGATCCTGGTCGCAGGACCGGGCGTGCGCGCGACCTTCTTGCCCTTCAAGGCGCGGAAGGGGGACCGCCGCCACGGATTCGAGCTCGACGTCATCGGGTACATGCCGAGCAGCCCAGCGGGGGGAGCGTCGCTCAGCTACATGGTGACGCTCTAGTTTCCGCTCGACCGAGCGCTGCTGAACCTGGGGGAAGGGGACCAGCCGGGCTTTCCGTCGGCGTCGATGCGGATGGCGTTGGTGAAGCCCAGCGGCACGTAGCCGGGCGCGAGGTCTGCGTAGAGACCCAACTCCTCGAGGGACGGTTCTGAGGCCAACGGATACCCGGCCTCGGCGACGAGCCAGCCGTCCTCCGATCCCAGGTCGACGTCCACCGTGTAGGTCACATCGAGGCTGCCGTCCGCACCGCGCTCCGTGGCATCGATGGCGTGGGTCCAGACGGCTTGAGAGCGCGAGATCAGCCGAGCCTCGGACACCGGCACCCAGGAGGCGGCCTGCACGCGGACCTGAACGGAGACCGAGCCGGTGTCGGTCAGCGTGTCACCCGGCGTGGCGCCTGCGGCCTCGATCGAGACGAAGAGTCCCGTGCTCACCCGGGCGCGGCCGGCCTGCAAGGAGGCAATCCATTGGTTGAGGTCGATGGAGCCGTCGTCTTCGCGGTCGGCCTCGACGAGGGTCACGGTCATGCCGGCGAGCTCTACGGTCAAGCCGTGGGCGTCGCTGTTGCCCGAGGCCGTCCGGTAGATGCCGTGGTCGAGGAAGCTGAACCAGTCGGCGCGGACCTCGCGGTACAGGGGCATGCTGAAGCGGTTCACCACCTCGAGAACGTGGAAATCCAGGGCCGTCGTGCCCTCGTGTTCGCGGCCCATCCATTCGTTCACACCCTCGCCGGGCGGCAGTGAGCGGTCGAAACCTCGCCAGTCGAACACCTGCCAGACCCCCTCCGGGTCATCGCCCGGGTGGAAGTGGATGCCACGCGGGTGATTGAGCTGAAGCACCACGTGGTCATCGACCTCGGCCAGCGTCTGCCGGCTGCCGAGATGGAGGTGGTCGTGTATGACCTCGGCCATCGTATCCTTGTGGTAGTCGGGCATGCCGGGCGCCTCGGGCGCGAGCGGAAACACGTTGATGTGGCCGGCCGCTGCGTGGCCATCTCCGTTGTCGCGCAGCAGGCGAAGATCGACCTCGGAACCGGTCACGGCTTGTGCCGGCGGGTCTGGATGCGCGGCCTCGGCGCGACCGGGTGCGTCAGTCACATGGTTGTGCTCGGTGATCACGTAGAGATCGAGGCCGACGCTGTTGAGCGCGGCGAAGCGGATGGTGTCGGGAATCCACGCGTCGATCGACTTGCCGGTATGGATGTGGAGGTCACTCACGGCCTCGCCGGTCAAGTCAATGGCCGTGGGCACCGTGAAGTCGAAGCGATTCTCGCCGGCGGAAACGCTCACCTGCTGAATGTCGAGCTCGGCGGCCAGGCCACGCCAGCCCACCAGGCGGTAATCGCCGGGCTCGAGCCAAGCCATGCATTCGCCGGAGGGGCAGAACACGGCGTTCTGGTCCGCATCGCGCTGGTTGTGGTCGACGAGGGTTCCGTCGCTCGCGAGCTCGACGGGACCGTCGGCGTCAAAGATGTAGACGCGTCCGGGAGACAGGGCCCCGTCCTCGTCTTCGATACGAAGCTGGACCGTTCCGTCGGGGGGCGCGAGCGTGAATGTCGAGGTGACGCTCGAGGCGGAGGGCCAGCGGCCGGTGCGGATTTCGAGCTCGTGTTCGCCGGGGTCGACCTCGGTGAGATCGAGTGCCGCGACCATGTGGCGTTCGCCGCCCATGAAGTTGTAGACCGTGCGCACCACCGTTTTCGGATCGCTGACGTTCTTCCCGTCGAGGAAGATGCGGACGGAAGGGGCGTTCACGCCTGAGTCGACGACACTGATGACGGGAATGACTGGGGCGGTGATGGTGCTGCCGTCAGTGGGCGAGAGCACGGGGCCTGTGGCGTCGGGGCCGCAGCCTGTGGCGAGGGTCAGGATCAAGAGCGCTCGGAACATGGTTCACCCAGATGCACAGGTGATAGCACGCCGCCAGATCGCGAACCCCAGACGCACGAAAACCCCGGAAGCGCTTGGCTTCCGGGGCTTTGTGGTGCACCCAAAGGGAGTCGAACCCCTAACCTTCGGATTCGTAGTCCGATGCTCTATCCAATTGAGCTATAGGTGCTTAAAACTTATGTTCTGGCGGAGTCGGAGGGATTCGAACCCTCGGTGGAGTTGTACCCCACACTGGATTAGCAATCCAGCACCTTCGGCCACTCGGTCACGACTCCAGAATTTGAAAAGAACGGGCGGAGGCGGAGGGATTCGAACCCACGGACCCTTGCGAGTCGACGGTTTTCAAAACCGTTGCCTTAAACCACTCGGCCACGCCTCCAGCGGGCGAAGCCCCACGCATTTATACAGCCGAGGCGGGCGCGTCAAGCACTCGGAACGATTGATTTGATTCCCCCCATCCAAGGCCGCAAAGCCTCGGGGATCATCACCGACCCATCCGGCTGGACGTAGTTCTCGAGGATGGCCACGAGGGTTCGTCCGACCGCCAGACCCGACCCATTGAGCGTCGCGGCGGCGCGTGGCTTGGACTTCTTTCCATTCACCGGTTCGGGACGGTATCGAAGGCCCATGCGGCGTGCCTGGAAGGTGCCGAAATTCGAGCACGAGGAGATCTCGCGGTAGGTGCCCTGGCTCGGGAGCCAGACCTCGAGGTCGTAGCACTTGTGGGCGGCAAAGCTGATGTCTCCACCACAGAGGGTCATCTTGCGGTAGGGCAGGCCGAGCTTCTGGAGAATGGCCTCCGCGTGTCCCGTCAGTGCCTCGTGAGCCGCCTCTGCGTCTTCGGGTGCCACGAACCACACCATCTCCACCTTGTGGAACTGATGCTGGCGGATGAGGCCACGCACGTCGCGACCCGCGGACCCGGCCTCGCTGCGGAAGCAGGGGGTGAAGGCCGTGTACTTGATCGGCAGGCTGGCGGCGTCGAGGATCTCGCCACCGTGCAGGTTTGTGACGGGGACCTCCGCCGTAGGGATCAGGAAGGCGTCCTGGCCGTTGAGCCCACCCTCGAGCTTGAACAGGTCCTTTTCGAACTTGGGCAGTTGGCCTGTTCCTTCGAGCACGCTGCGGTGCGCGATGTAGGGGACCATCAGCTCCTCGTAGCCGTGCTCGTTTGTGTGCACGTCCAAGAAGAAGTTGATGAGGGCGCGCTCGAGACGAGCGCCCGCGCCGCGCAGAACGGCGAAGCGGGCCCCGGCGATCTTCGTCGAGCGCTCACCGTCGAGGATGCCGAGTCGCTCGGCAATCTCGACATGGCTGTCGGTGGTGTCCGGTCGGGGCGTACCCCAGCGGTGCTCCTCGACGTTGTCCTCTTCGCCGTTTCCGGGAGTGACGTCGTCGTGCAGTAGATTGGGAATCGCCATCGCCAAGGCGTGACGCTGGGTCTCGATGGTCTCGAGCTCGCCGTCGATGGCGGCGATGCGGTCCTTGCCCGCTGCGACCTTGGCCTTGATTTGCTCGGCCTCGTCGCGCTTTCCCTCGCGCATGAGCCCGCCGATCTGCTTTGACAGCGTGTTTCGGGCTGAGCGGAGCTCGTCGCCTTCGGCGATGAGGGCATTTCGCTGGGACGTCAGTGCGCCAAATTCGTCGACGCTGTGGATCAGCCCGTCATCCGCGTTGCGGCGCATCAGGTGCGCCTTCACCAGATCGGGGTCGTCGGCTAGAATTCGCGGGTCGAGCACAGGTCCCTCCTAGGGACTGCCCGCCTATCCCGTCCGGCTGGCCGTGCCTATCCGCGGATGGCGGCGAGCACGGCGGCTGGTGTGTGGCCGTCGGGCTGCACGAGGGCGCCCGGGGCGATCTCGAGGGCGGTCGCTAGGGTCTCGCCGAGCAGCGGAACAAGGTCGGTCACCGATGGGCAGTCGTCGAGGTGGTCCGCCATGCGCGTCATGACCGAAGCGTCGAAGCCGCAGGGGTGAATCTGCGCGAACACGCCGAGGTCGACGTCCACGTTGAGCGCGAGCCCATGCCAGGTCGTCCACTTTCGCGCAGCGATGCCTACCGAACACACTTTCTGCGGAAGCGGTGTGCCGGGCAGCCAGACGCCGGTATTGCGGGAGTCTCGCAGGCCGCCGAGGCCGAAGCGGTCGAGCAGCTCGATCACGGCCTGTTCAAGCGAGCGCATGTGCAGGTGAAGGTCGGCACGTCGACCTTCGAGACCGATGATGGGGTAGGCCACGAGCTGTCCCGGGCCGTGCCAGGTGACGTCCCCGCCGCGCTCGACGTGAAGCACCGGTGTGTCGCCAGCTTCTAGAACGTTGGCGTCCGCGCCTCGTGAGCGACCCACTGTGATGGTCGCAGCGTGCTCGAGCAAGAGGGTGGTGTCGGGGATGGTTCCCGCGATGCGCTCAGCGAGAATGGCCTGCTGCAACACGTGCGCGTCCGCGTAGGGGACCTCACCGGCGAGCGCGACGAAGCAGCTCACGGCACGGCCGCGAGAATCGCCTTGTGAACCTGGGCCGGACTCTGGGTGCCGTCGATGCGGATGACGGTCTCGCCGCGCTGCTCGACCAGCGCGAGCACCCGTTCGTAGGCCGCTGCAATGCGCTCGAGCTTGTCCTTGCGCTCGTAGATCTCGAGCTCGCCTCCCCGCTTGGTGATGCGCCGAAGGCACTCCTCGACGGGCACGTCGACGAAGAAGGTCAGGTGTGGGCTGCGAAAGGCGTTCAGTGCGGCCACCTGCTCAAGGGGCAGAGTGAGGCTCTGGTAGGCGAGCGACGAGTGGTAGTAGCGGTCGCTCACGACGTAGGAACCACGCTTGAGTGCGGGCTCGACCTTGCGGGTCAGGTGGTCGGCACGGTCGGCGGCAAACAGCCACGGGAGCGTCTCGACGGTGGGAGCGCGGTCGTCGCCGCGAAGCACCTCGCGAATGATGCGGCCGACGGGACCATCGGTGGGCTCTCGGGTCTCGAGGACCTCCCCGCCGCGGTCGCGGAGTGCAGCGCAGAGTCGCTCGGTCTGGGTAGTGGTGCCGGCCCCATCAAGGCCTTCGAGCACGAGAAACATGGAGCCCTCCGAAGCGGGCAGGGTAACTCGCGCGGCGCGAAAGAGTGAGGTGGGTCAGGCGTAGGCGTTATCTGGGGCGAGGAGGCGCGATGCTCTGGGTCATTCTCGTGGTCGTCGTTCTGTTTGCCGGACAACAGATGTTCGCGTCGCAGCGCGCGGAGGAGCGTCGAGAGACCGCTCGTTCACGCCGCAAGCGCCGCCGCGAGCGCCAGGCGGGCGGCCGCGAAGACCCAAGCTAGTGGAGCGCTTCGACGAGACTGTGGACGGCCTGACTTGGACCGGCAAAGCGATGGGTCACTGGCTGCCCGATCTGCCGCCCTGGTACTTGGTGTTCGGGGTGTCGATGCTTGCGGGAGGCATGAGTGCCGTCGAGAACGACACCCCGTTCTGGCCCGCCGTCGTCCTCTCCGTCGTGCTGGGCTTGATCTGCCTGATCTGCGCTCCCGTCGAGGCACGCCTGTTCGCGAATGATGTCGGCCTGGTGGCCTCGTCGAGTAGGCGACTGTGGCTTGGGCTCGCCCAGTCGGAAGTGAAGTGGGCCTGGGAGGACGTCGCGACCTTCGAGCTCTCGGAGGGCAGCCGGAACAGCCAACTCGACTTCGGGCCTCGATGGCGTGTGCGTCGAGGCGAGCCGCCGCTGCCGTTCGTGCTCTGGGTGAGGCGTGCGGCTGAGCTTCGGAGTCGGGCGCGCGACGGCCATGTGGACCACGATGCGCTTCTGGCGGCGCGCAAGCTGACGGGACAGGCGGAGTAATGGGTGACGTCCTACGCGACGCCATCCTCTCCCCGTGCGGAAGCTATCGGTTTCGACTGACGCGGCGCTGGGAACGGGGGGCGACGGCGCTGTTTGTGATGCTGAACCCGAGTGTCGCCGACGCTGCGCGAGACGACCCAACCTTGCGTCGCTGCGTGGGTTTTGCGCGCCGCGAGGGCTTTGCGGCCGTCGAGGTGGTGAACCTCTCGCCGTTGCGCGCCACGAATCCGCGCGAGCTGCTCACCCACCGCCTCTCGTCGGAGGTCGTGGTCGAGAATCGTCTGCATATCGCCAACGCTCGCGCGAGCGCGGGTCTGGTCATTGCGGCATGGGGAAGCTGGGGCGACCGCTTGCCGCACCTGCTCGGTCAGGCTGGACTCGAGGGCGCGCAGCTCGTGTGCTTGGGCATCACGAAGGGCGGACAGCCACGGCACCCACTCTATGTTCGTGCGAACACGGAGCTCGTGCCGTGGCAGCTGCCTAGTTCATGATGTGAACGGCTTCGCCGAGAGCGGCCTTCGCGGCTTCCATCAAGCCCTCGCCCAGGGTCGGGTGCGGGTGGATGGTGAGCGACAGGTCCAAGGCTTCGGCGCACATCTCGATGGCGAGAGCGGCCTCGCTGATCAGGTCCGATGCGTGCTGGCCGATGATCGTGACTCCGAGCACCAGGTGGGTGTCGGCGTCGATGATGACCTTGAAGAAGCCGTCGGTGTCGCCGGTGGTGAGCGAGCGGCCCACAGCGGCGTAGGGCACCTTGCCGACCTTGATGTCTCCACGAGCGCGGGCGCCGGCCTCGTCGAGTCCGGCGGTCGCGATCTCGGGGTCGGTGAACACGACGGCGGGGATGGTCTTCACGTCCATCTGCACGTCGCGGCCGTGAATGACCTCGGCGACGATCTCGCCCTCGTGCGTGGCCTTGTGGGCGAGCATGGGCTGTCCGACGACGTCACCGATGGCGTACAGGCCGGGAACGCTCGTCTTGAGCTGCTTGTCGACCTTGATGAACGGTCCGTCCATCTCGACGTTGAGCGCCTCGAGGCCGATGCCCTTGGTGTTGGGCCGGCGGCCGACGGTCACGAGCACGTAGTCGGCGTCGATGGTCTCGAGGCCCTTCTTGGTCTCGATGGACACGCGCACGCCGCCGTCGATGGCTTCCCAGCCCTTGGCTGCGGCACCGAGGTAGGTCTTCACGCCGGACTTCTTGAGTCGGCGGTTGATCAAGCGCACGCAGTCCTTGTCGAAGCCGGGCAGGACCTGGTCCTGCATCTCGACCACGTGGACCTCGGTTCCGAGCTTCGCGAGCATGCTGCCCATCTCGAGGCCGATGTAGCCGCCGCCGATGACGACGAGCTTGGCGGGCACCTCGGTCAGGGCGAGTGCGCCGGTCGAGTCGATGACCCGCTCGTCGGCGAAGCTGAAGCCGGGAATCTGAATCGGCGAGGAGCCCGTGGCGACGACGATGTGGTCGGCGGTGTAGGCCTGGGTTCCTTCGGCAGTCTCGACGCTGAGCGCGCCGGGGCCGGTCACGGTGGCCGTGCCCTGCAGCATGTCGACGCCATTGCCCTTGAGCAGCGTGGCGACGCCGCCGGTGAGCTTCTTCACGACCGAGCCCTTCCAGTCCTGGAGCTTGGCCATGTCGATGGTGGGCTCACCGACCGAGATGCCCATCATGTCGGCCTTCTTGATCTCTTCCATGCGCTTGCCGGCGGTGATCAGGGCCTTGGAGGGGATGCAGCCGACGTTGAGGCAGACGCCGCCCCAGTTGGCTTTGTCGACGATCAGGGTCTTGACGCCAAGCTGGGCGAGACGGATGGCGCAGGGGTAGCCGCCGGGGCCAGCGCCGATGACGATGGCTTCGTAGTGGGTGCTCATAGGGGGTCTCCAGGCAGCGTTGAGCGCTGCGGGGGAAGGTCTTAGGCTTCGGCGCGGGCGACGGCCATCAGGTCGGCACCGGGGTCGAGGCGAGCGATGAGGACGTGCGGGCCGCCAGCGTCACGCGCAGCAGCTACGGCGTCACGCACCGCGATGATCGAGGAGCCATCGAGCTCGACGGTGTCCAGTCCAAAGGCCCGCGCAAGCAGCGCGGGATCGGTGCCCAGCTGGGGGCCGACGGGGGCGTCCTCGCCGAGCGGGTGGACGGCCACGAGAAACAGCACATTCGGCCGCTTCAGAGCTGCGAGGTTCAGGGCCTCGTGAAAGGCGCCATCCGAGGCAGAGCCGATGCCGAGGTGTACCAGAGCGGTGTTCCCGGCGAGGGCGAGACCCACGGCGTGCAGCGCGCGCAGGGCAGGGGAAGGTGTGGGCGGTGCGACCTTGTAGGGCTTGGCACCGGCGAGTCCATCTTCGAGACGGGTCAGTGGCACGTCGCGAAGGACGGCGCCGACGCGCTCTCGGAGGCCGGGGACCCACCAGTCTCCACGCTCGAGGCCCAAGAGTGCTCCGGCGACCACGGCCTCGAGTCCCGCAATCGGAACTGGAAACGGCGTGGCGTTCGCGGACAGCTGGGCGTCTGCGGCCTGAATGCGCTCGAGGGCTTCGATATGCTCGCTCACGTGAGCTCCATCAGCATCGACTCGGGCTCCTCGAGGAGCTCCTTGACGCGGTCGACGAAGTTCGCAGCGACGGCCCCATCGATGACGCGGTGGTCGAAGGAGGGGGAGAGGTAGAACATCGGGCGCACTTCGATCTTGCCGTCCACGACCACGGCCTGCTCGCGGATGGCGTTGATGCCGAGGATGGCGACCTCAGGCACGTTGAGCACGGGTGTTGCGAGCACACCGCGGTTGCCGACGGAGGTACACGTGAACGAGGAGCCCGAGAGCTCGTCGCGGCTGGCTGTGCCGTTGCGGGTGCGCTCGACGAGTGAGCGCATCTCGGCAGCGATGTGCAGAATGCTCTTCTGCTCGACGTTGCGGATGACCGGGACCATCAGGCCGTTCGGCGTGTCGCAGGCGATGCCCATGTCGTGGTCGCCCTTGACGACGAGCTCGTTGCGCTCTTCGTCCATGACGGCGTTGACGTTCGGGAAGTCGCGGAACGCGATCGAGCAGGCCTTCATGATGAAGGGCAAGTAGGTGAGCTTGATGCCGCGGTCGGCAGCACGCTTCTTCAGGGTCTTGCGGAAGGCCACGAGCTTGGTGGCGTCAATCTGCTCGACGTAGGTGAAGTGCGCGGCGGTGTGCTTTGCGCGCACCATCTGCTCGGCGATCTTGCGGCGCAGGCCGATGATCTTGATGCGCTCTTCGGTGCCGGAGGGCATGACCTGCGGAAGGGCCACCGGCGCGGTGGGCAGGACGGCAGGTGCCGCGGGAGCACCGTCGGCGTAGGCCGAGATGTCGGCGTGGGTGATGCGTCCACCCTTGCCGGTGCCGGGGACGGCGTGGATGTCGACGCCCTGCTCGCGGGCATTGCGACGCACGGCCGGGGCAGCCTTGGTGGCGCCGCGGGTGGTCGGGTTCGAGGCCGGGCCGGGGGCTGCGGCGCATCAGATCGCGGTGCCGGTTGATCAGGATGCGAAACAGCCAAGCCCGAAGCGAGCCCTCCGCCCGCCGGGATCGGTGGCTGTGCACGGCGCGCTCCAGACAGTCCTGCACAAGGTCGTC
>JAGSGY010000154.1 GCA_023954855.1 Pseudomonadota bacterium
GCGTCAGCGGAGCCCCAGAGCACGTGCAGTGGCATTCCCGCTTGTTGACCGAGTAGATCGAGCAGCGCCATCTCGACGGCGGTCGCGACGCGGCCTTCGAACTGAGCGGTGAGCCGCTTGCGCTGAAGGGGGTCGGCGTCCATCAGGTTGTCCGCCGTGTCGGCCATCGCCGCTGTGAGCTTCTCGAGCTCGGCGTCGTCGATGTCTAGGCCCGGCACAGCGCAGCCCATACCCGCGCGCTTGTCCTCGGTGCGGATGCGCAGGAAGGCAACCGGCACATCACCGTAGAACTGCCCGCCCAGAGCCACCGGCTCCACTAGAGGCAGCGCCTTGGTCCATGCATCGACCCGAACAATCGTCATCGAACTCCCAGGTCGAGGAGCCTACCGCACACGGAGGGCCGAAGCGATCTGGGTGGCGATCAGGCCGAGCTAGGCGACCTTCTCGCGAATCTGCGCGTGCTCGCGCAGGCGCATCAGGGCTTCACGCTCGATCTGCCGCACGCGCTCACGGGACAGGCTCATGCTCGCGCCCACCTCGGAGAGGGTCCGGAAAGTGCTGTCCTCGAGGCCGTAGCGACGGGTCAGGACGTGGCGATGCCGCTCGGTGAGCACCGAGTCCAGCGCGGTCATCATGCGCCGGAGCTCCTGCACGTGGATAGTCTCGTCATCGGGGTTCAGCGCGTCGGGGTCGGCGAGGAAGTGCTGCAGCGGACGCGGGCGGTCGCCGTCTTCCATCGGCTGGTCGAGTGAAACCGTCTGCCCCTGCGAGAGCAGGAACTCCGCGCGCTTCTCGTCGATGCCCACCTCGAAGGCGAGATCGGCGATGCTGTATTCCATGCCCTGCGTATCGAAGCGCTTGATGGCCTTGCGCAGGTTGCGGGTCTGCTCGACGGCGCAGCCAGGAAGGCGCACGGGCCGACCGGTGTGGTCGATGGCGCGGGTCATCTGGGCGCGCACCCACCAGCGAGCGTAGGTCGAGAAGCGGATCTCGCGGTCGGGATCGAAGCGCTTCGCGGCGCGGAGCAGGCCGATGTAGCCCTCCTGCACGAGGTCGGCTTCATCCATGAATGGGCCGGCGAGCTTGCGTGCTTCGCCGTGGGCGATGCGCTTGCCGGACATCGCGAGCGTCCAGCGCACGTCTTCGGCTTCCGCCCAAGCGCCGCGGGCGATACGAGCGACCTTCTTGATCGACGGGTCGTCCTTCGAGGCCTTCCACACCGCGTTGATGGCGTTGTGCAGACGGTCGACGCTGCCAGCGCGGGTGCGCTCTTGGCGGCGAGGGGTCGCTCCGATGATCTCAGCGGCGATCGCGAGATCCTTGATCGCTTCGAGGGCACGAGCTTCAGCGGCGTGGATGCGACGGGCGAGGTCTTTCTCTTCGTCCGCTGTCAGACGGCGTTGGCGAGTCTCGGTGGCGTAGATGGCGTCCTCCCTTGCCGGTCGCGGCGTCTGATAGACGTCCGTGAGCCTCTAGCGTTTCAGGATGGGGGTGCGGATTCAAGTCCGCTATGGTTGCAAATGTCGGGTTTGTCAGACCCTTTGCCAACCCCTTTGAGCGTCACGGTTTGTCGCGGAAGAACGCGTGCGCCCACGATGCCCATGAACAGCGGATCACGCGTCCGCAGCTTGGTTTGCGGCTTGGATGGCTGACAGGACGTGACAGATCCACCCGAGGCAGCCGCCGGTTCCGATCCAGAATCCGGGGGTGATGATCAACCAGACGATCCCCCAGAACCAGTGACCGGCGTAGAATTGTCCAACTCCGGGAATCAGCATCGAAAGCACCGCGGCGACGCCAGGACTCTTCTCTTTTCGGGCCATGGTCTCTCCTCTGCTTCTGATACGCGTCAGCCTGAGAAATCTTTCGGTTCGAGGCCAGACGGCGACAACTTTCACGCCGCGGCGGCTTCGGGAACCCCCTTGGAGGTCACATCGCCATCGTTACCGACTTGAAGGACATTCGAGCCATTCTCGAGCGTTCGAGCCGCGTCGTTGTACTCGGAGCCTCGTCAAAGACGTACAAGGCGGGCTTCTATGTGGGGGAGTACCTCCATGATCAGGGGTACGCGGTCTCCGGCGTGAACCCGGAGCTAGTGGGCTCTCAGCTCTTCGGACGTCCGGTAGCGTCCAGCCTCGACGAGGTCGAGGGCGACGTCGACTTGCTCGATGTCTTTCGCCGTCCCGAGTTGTTGCCCGACCACCTTGAGGAGATGATTCGGCTCGCCCCGTCGGTCGTCTGGTTCCAGCAGGGCATTCGAAACGACGTCGTCGCTCGAGCGCTGTCCGACGCCGGCATTGACGTCGTGCAGAACCGCTGCACGCTCGCCGATCACCGGGCCTTCGGACTGCCTAGGCGCTGACTTTCACGTAGTGGTTCTCGTACCAGTCGAGGTACTCATCGACCGTTCCGTCGTACTCGAGCAGCTCGCCGGGACGGGGGTAGGAGAGGATGCGCGTCGCGGCGGTGGCCAGGTCACGGTCATGCGTCACGTAGAAGATCGTGCCGTCGTAGGCTTCGATCGCGTCGCGCAGGGCCGAGATGCTCTCGAGGTCGAGGTGGTCAGTGGGCTCGTCGAGCAGGAGCACGTTGTACTCCATCAAGATCAGCTCGCACATCTTGAGACGCGCCGCCTCGCCACCGGAGAGCACGTTGGTCGACTTCTGTCCGTCGGCGCCCGAGAACAGCATGCGACCGAGGATGGCACGGACGTTCTGCTCACCGACCTCGGGCCGCTGCGCGAACAGCCAGGTGTAGACCGTCATGTCCTTGGTGATCTCTTCGCGGTGGTCGTGACCGAAGTAGCCGATGCGGGTGTTGTGTCCCCACTTGACCGTGCCGTCGATCTCGTTCTGCTCGTCGAGCAGAGCCTTGACCAGCGTCGTCTTTCCGACGGCGTTTCGGCCGAGGATGGCGACCTTGTCTCCGCGGTGAATCATCGTGTTCAGGCCCTTGAAGATCTCGAGGTCCTCGTAGGCGTGGGACAAGTCGCGGACCTCGAGCACGTCGCGTCCGGAGGGACGGTCACCGGCGGTAAAGCGGATGAACGGGCGCACGATGTTCGAGCGCTTGATCTCGTCGGGACGAAGGCGCTCGATCTGCTTGGCGCGCGAGCGGACCTGCGAAGCGCGTGAGCCGGCCTTGAAGCGCTGCACGAACTCTTGGAGCTGGGCGATCTTCTTCGACTTCTCGGAGACCTCGCGGTCGATGCGTCCGCGGACCTGGGCCTTCTGACGAACCATGTCGTCGTAGTTGCCCGGGTACAGGATGATGGCCTGAAAATCGATGTCGGCGATGTAGTCGCAGACGGCGTTGAGGAAGCGCCTGTCATGGCTGATGACGACCAACACGCCATCGTAGCGAGTCAGGAAGTCTTCGAGCCACTGGATGGACTCGAGGTCCAGATGGTTTGTGGGCTCGTCAAGAAGCATCGCGTCGGGCTTTCCGAACAGCGACTGGGCGAGGAGGACGCGCACCTTCATGCCGCCCTGCATCTCGCTCATCAGCGTGAAGTGGTGCTCTTCGCCAATGCCGAGTCCCGCGAGGAGGGTCGCGGCTTCGGCATCTGCGGTGTAGCCGTCTTCTTCGGCCACGACGCACTCGAGCTCGCCAAGAAGCTCGCCTTCTTCGTCGCTAATGTCTTCCTTCGCGTAGATCGCTTCCTTGCGCTGGATCGCGTCCCACAGGCGCGCGTTGCCCATCATCACCGTGTCCATGACGGTGTGAGCGTCGAAGGCGAAGTGGTCCTGACGCAGCCAGGCGGTGCGCTCGGGGCGCGAGACGATGCCGCGGTCGGACTCCTCGGCGCCGATGAGGATCTTCATCATGGTCGACTTGCCGGCGCCGTTGGGGCCGGTGAGGCCGTACTTGTGGCCGGGAGAGAAGGCGACGTTGACGCTATCGAACAGCGTGCGGCCGCCGTAGCCCTTGGTGATGTCACTGACGGTGATCATGGAGACCTCCGGCCTGCGGCGGACGTGGCGCGCGCGGCGGGTTCATGGGGCACCTGGGAGCGACTCAGGTGTCCGGTTCGCGGGCCCTATAGGGGATTGAGCGCAATCGGGCCACTTGACGCGTCCAGGCTTCGCCCGCTCGTCACGCGACGCCGGTCTGAACGTCCCACAACCGCGCATAGAGTCCGTTGGCCGCAACCAATTCGTCGTGCGTCCCCGATTCTGCAATCGCACCAGCGTCGAGCACCACGATTCGGTCGGCCCGGCGTACGGTCGACAAGCGGTGGGCGACGAGAATGGTCGTGCGGTCTTTCGACACGACCTCGAGGCTGCGCTGCATCGCGGCTTCGGTCTCGTTGTCGACGGCGGAAGTGGCCTCGTCGAGGATCAGGATGGGCGGGTTGTCGAGCACCGCGCGGGCGATGGCGATGCGCTGACGTTGGCCGCCTGACAGGGTCTCCCCGCGCTCTCCGAGCAATGTGTCGTAGCCATCGGGGAGTTCCTCGATGAAGCCCTGAGCCTCGGCCACTCGGGCGGCGACAATGACTTCGTCGATGGTGGCGTCGGGCCGGGCGTAGGCGATGTTGTCGCGCACGGTTCCCGGGAAGAGCACGACATGCTGGCTCACGAATCCGACGGCGCGGCGAAGCTCACGGGCCTTGAGCGTGGTGATATCGCGGCCATCGAGGGCAATCGCGCCGGTCTGGGGCTCGAAGAAGCGAAGCAGCAGGCGGATCAGCGTGGACTTTCCGGCTCCGGTGGCCCCGACGACAGCGAGCGTGCTTCCTGCGGGGATGTTCAGGCTGAAGTCGTTGAAGACGGGCTCGCGGCCAGGGTAGCCAAAGCCGACGGTGCTGAGCGTCAGCTCTCCAGCGACGGCGTCGCGGTCGACACCGTGCTCGCCGTCGACGATAGGGACCTCGGTATCGAGCAGGTCGAGGACGCGGTCCGTCGAGGCCATCGCGCGCTGGTACAAGTCAAAGGTGCTGCCCAGGCGGGTGAGGGGCCAGAGCAGCCGTTGGACGAGAAACGCCAGGGTTCCGTAGGCGCCCGCCGAGATGGTGCCGGCGAGGGCGAGCCAGCCACCGCCGAGCATCGTGGCGATGAAGCCGAGCACAACCGCCATGCGAATGACGGGCGAGAACGCACTGGAGAGGGCGATGGCATGGCGGTTTGCGGTGCGGTAGGCGTCCGAGGCCTCGCGGATCCGTTCCACCTCGCGTTCTTCACTCGCGAACGCCTTGATGACCTCCATGCCGGCGAGGTTGTTCTCCAGGCTGGCGTTCAGCGCCGCGTTGCGCTCGCGCACGTCGGCGTAGCGGGGGGCAATGCGGGTCTGGAAGCGAAACGACCCCCACAAGATGAGTGGAATCGGAAGGAAGGCGAACACCGCCATGGTCGGCGACAGGTAGAAGAAGCTCGCCCCGACGATGACGACCGTGGTCGCCACCTGAAGGATGTCGTTGGCGCCACCGTCGAGGAAGCGCTCGAGCTGGTTGATGTCGTCGTTGAGGATGGCGAGCAGATTGCCGCGGCGCTTGTCCTGAAACCAGCCGATGCCGAGCTCTTGCAGGTGCTTGTACGCATCGAGGCGAAGCTCGTGCTGCATGCTCTGGGCGAGGTTGCGCCAGAGCACCGCGAACGCGTACTCAAAGGCCGACTCAAGTCCCCACACCACGATGGTCGCGGCGATGATGACGAGTAGCTGCTGTCCGGGGTCTTCGACGCCCATACGGCCAAGCAGGGACTGCTCGCGCTGCACGACCACATCCACCGCGGCGCCGATGAGCGCTGGGGGTGCGAGATCGAAGATCTTGTTGAGGATGGAGCAGGCCGACGCCAGCCAGATCGTGCGTCGATGAGGTGTGGCGTAGTGCCAGAGTCGGCGAGCGGGCGAAGACACGGGCACTCCAGGCCGAGCGTCCTAACCCGCTTGACGAGCCTGGCTCCCGTCGCAGCATTTCGTGAGCGCACGCGCCTCGAGAGGGGGTGCTAGAGAGCGGCGGCGGCGACCTTAACTGCGGCCTCGACGTCGACATTGTGCCCACAGGCGACCAAGCCCTCGGCGACCGCTCGCACGGTGGAGAGCAGGTGGTCGGGCCGGCGCGCGCTGTAGCCCATGTGGCCGACGCGGAAGTACTCGGTCTTCAGGTCGGGGTGCAGGCCGCCGGCCACGATGACGCCGCGCTCCTTGATCGCCTTGGTCAGCTCGGGGCCGACGCCTTCTGGATAGCGGATGGCCGAGAGCGTGTTTGCAGCCAGGCCTTCATCGGCGAGCAGGGTGAGGCCCATGCTCTTCCACGCGGCACGCATGGCGTCGGCGACCCGCTGGTGCCGGGCGAAGACCGTGTCCATGCCGTCGTTCACGATCTCACCGAGGCCGACGTCCAGCGCCTTGATCAGCGTGGTGGCCGGCGTCGAGAAGTAGGAGCCCTTGCGCTGCTCGTAGGCATCGAAGATGGGCTTCCACTGCAACAGATCGAGGGTCATCGGCGGGGCCTGGGTGAGCTCTGCGCGACGGGCGACAGCGCGGGCGCTCATCATCAGTAGGGCGAGTCCGGGCGGCAGGCCGATGGCCTTCTGCGAGGCGGTCAGGTAGACATCTGCGCCCCAGGCCTCCATCTCGAAGCGCTCTCCAGCCGTCGCGCAGACGCCGTCGAAGATGCTGAGCACGTTGTGGGCGCGGGCTAGCTTCGCGAGCGCCTCGGCGTCAGTCCGAACACCGGTGGACGTGTCCACGTGTGTGACCGCCATCACCTTGTAGCGGCGGCTGTTCAGGGCAGACTCGACCTGGGCGGTGGTCGGCGCTTTTCCGGGCTCAACCCGCACGTGGTCGACGATGGCTCCACGGCGCTCGAACATGTCGGCGATGCGGTCACCGAAGTACCCGGTGTTCACGACCAGCACGCGGTCACCGGCGTCGGTCACGTTCGTGACGGCGATCTCCATGGCCAAGGTTCCGCCGCCGGCGACGACCATGGGCTGGGCATCTGGACCGGCGCCCCAGACGGTACGCATGCGCTCGAGCACGGAGCCGAAGTGCTCGATGAATGCCGGGGAGACATGCGAGGCGGGTGCGCCTGCGGCAGCCTCGAGCACGGTGGGGGCGACTTCGATCGGGCCAGGAATCATCAGCAGCACGTGTCCTCCTCGGGAGAGCGCCCATAACGTTCCTGGTCGGCGAAGGGACTGCGCGCTTCGCGTGAGGAGCCGCGGTCTGCATTTCCGACCCTGATCTCATCTTCCGATCGGCGGGCTCGACGCGCTGATTGTGGGGGTCTCGGTGTGCGTGGATGACGATGGGCCGACGTTCTGGGAAGTCCGGTGAACGAGGCGCGAGTAAATCATTTCCCATACGATTCGCCGAAAACAGGGGTTCTACCGTGGGGCCAAAGTTGGCACGCCTCCTGCATAGGCTCTCTACGACATCCGGGAAACCGGTGTGACCGACAAGACGGTGGCTTCGGCCTCGGTCGTCGGAACTGCTCTTTGACGTCAAAAACCCCAA
>JAGSGY010000036.1 GCA_023954855.1 Pseudomonadota bacterium
ACCCACCGGAACCCTGCGCATCACCTCACCCCGCCTGTTCGCCGAGGCGTTTCTGGTGCCCGTGCTCACGCCGTATCTGCAGGCCTACCCCGAGGTCTCCGTTGAGCTGGACCTCACCGAGCGCAACGCCGACCTCGTGGGTGAAGGTTTCGACTTGGCCCTGCGCATCGGCGTTCCCGCCGACTCGAGCATGGTGATTCGCCGACTCGGGGCTGCCCCGATGCTCTTCGTCGCCAGCCACGGCTACGTCGAGTCCCACGGGGTGCCCACCAAGGCTGAATCCTTCGGCAACCACCAGCTGATCGTGGTGTCCTCAGGAGGAGACGTCCGCTGGCCGATCCGCCAGGGCGGCGACGTGCGACCGGTGCCGGTGCGCGGACGGCTGAAGGTGAACTCGCTCGTCGTGGCCCGCCGGGCCGCCCTCTCAGGTCTGGGCGTCGCGTTCTTGCCCAGGTTCATGGTCCGCGATGACCTGGAGAGCGGCGAGCTCGTCGAGGTGCTCGCGGGTCTCGGACCCGAGCCCATGCCGGTGTGTGCCCTGTACCCAAGCCGCGAGCAGCTCTCGCCACGCGTGCGCGTGTTCCTCGACCTTCTCGTCGCCCACACGCGCGACCACAGTCCGTGGAGCTAGCCTCGCGCCGCTCGGCGAAGTCGATCCCGAATCGCTTCGCCAACGCCGTCACTGGGGATGGCCGTCACCACGATCTGCGCCACGTCTTCGGCATCGAGCTGCCGCAGATAGGCGAACAGGTTGGCGGCCGCCTCGTCGAGGTCCCCAGCCGGCGAGAGGTTGAGCGTCGCCGCACAGATCGGCGCGGCGACAGGCCCGAAGCCAAGCCAGGCGTCGCCCGGTTCACAGGTCTCGGCATCCAGACGAAGCGGGTGTGACGGCGCGTAGTGCCGCAGCAGTTGACCCGGCGCGGACGGCAGGTCTGGGTTGCCCTCGGAGAGGGCGACCTCGCCGAGAACCGCGGTCAGGCGCGCTCGCGTCACCACTCCCCGGCGCAGGAGCACCGGTCCGGCACCGCTCAGATCGACGATGGTCGACTCGAGGCCCACTTGCGAGGGTCCGCCTTCCAGCACCAATGGAATGCGACCCCCGAGCGAGGCCGCCACGTGCGCCCCCAGCGTCGGCGACAGCGTGCCCGAGGCATTGGCACTGGGAGCCGCCACAGGGCCCGCAAAGGCCCTTAGAAGCTGTTGGGCGACCGGATGAGCGGGTGCGCGAACCGCAACCGTCTCGAGACCCGCCGTGACCGTTGGCGCGAGCCCAGAATCGACGCGCTTCGGAAGGACCATCGTCAGCGGTCCGGGCCAGAAGGCGGCGGCCAACCGCTCAGCCCTCTCATCGACCACCGCGTAGCGCCGGGCCTCTTCGAGATCCGCGACGTGCACGATGAGGGGATTGTGCGCGGGCCGGCCCTTGGCGACGAAGATCGACGCGACTGCAGACGCGCTTCGCGCATCGGCCCCAAGGCCGTAGACGGTCTCGGTCGGAAACGCGACCAATCCACCGCCCAGCCACACCGCCACCGCGGTGGCGATGCCCGCAGCATCGGCTTCGAGCAACTCGGTCTTCACGCGAGCCCGCCAAGCTCCGCGATCTCGGCGAGCAGCGCCTGAACACGGGCATCTGCACGCGCTTCATCCGACGCCATGTCGCCGGTCCACGGAACCACCGCCTCGGCATAGAACTTCAGCTTCGGCTCGGTTCCAGACGGGCGCGCGAGAATGCGGCCCCCATCTTCGAGCTCCCAGGCCAGGACATTGCTCGCCGGCAACACTTCGTCCTCGGTGGAGCCATCCGCTCGCGTCGCCTTTCGCGTCCACAGATCGCGACTACGCGAGACCGCACAGCCTCCAAGTGCGGTGGGTGGCGCGGTGCGAAGGTCTGCCATCGCCGCATCGATGCGCGCCTTGCCGGCAGCGCCGGGGAGCTTGATGGCCCGCTGTCCGCTGCGATGCACGCCGTGCCGCCGGTACAGATCGGCCAGGCGGTCGAGCAGGGTCTCGCCCTTGCGCTTGCAGTGCGAGGCGAGGTCGGCCAGGCGCACAATCGCGCTCACGCCGTCCTTGTCGCGAACGAGGTCTCCGACGCTCACGCCGAGGGCCTCTTCGTAGCCGAGACCGACGCAGCCTCCGTCGGCTTCATGTGCGAAGCCGGCGTGAGCCAGCCACTTAAAGCCGGTGAGGGTCTCGGTGTAGGCGACGCCACGCTCCTTGGCGATGCGCGACAGCAGCACGCTCGAGACGATGGTCGTGGCCACCACGGGGTTCTCGAGCCCATCGTGGGCGAGCACGTCATCGCCGAGCAGGCTGCCGACCTCGTTGCCGCTCAACACCCGAAAGCCGCCGTCGACGGGCAGGGCCACGCAGATGCGGTCGGCATCGGGGTCGTTTGCGAGGACGAGATCGGCGCCGACCTCGCTGGCGAGCTCGAGGACGAGGTCGAGCGCGCCTGGCTCTTCGGGGTTCGGAAACGCGACGGTCGGGAAGGCGCCGTCGGGCTCGGCCTGCGCGGCCACGGCGTGCACGTCGGCGTAGCCGGCATCGGCGAGTGCCTTTTGAACCGTCTTCCAGCCCACCCCGTGCAGTGCGGTGTAGGCAATGGTCAGCGACTCGGCCGCGTGCACGCGAAGCGCGCTGACGCCGTCAAAGTAGGCCGCATGGACTTCGCTGGGCACTGCGGTGACCTTGCCCTGGGCGCGCAGCTCACTCACATCGGTGAACGGCACATCCGCGAGAGAGGCAAAGCGGTCCACGGCCGCGGCGATGTCGGTATCGACCGGCGGAACGATCTGGGCGCCGTCGCCAGCGTAGACCTTGTACCCGTTGTCCTGCGGGGGGTTGTGGCTGGCGGTGACCATGACGCCGGCGACCGCGCCGAGGGCCCGCACCGCATGCGCGAGTCGAGGGGTGGGGCAGACCTCGTCGAAGAGCACGAGCTCGAAGCCCATCGCACCGAGCACGGACGCGGTGTCTTCTGCGAACTCGAGGCTGTTGCGGCGACCGTCGAAGCCGATCACGACCGCGCCAGGATCGAACACCGTGCCTAGCGCAGCCGCGACCCGGCGTACCAACGCTCGGTTCATGCGATTGGGCCCCGCACCGAGGGCACCGCGAAGGCCGGCCGTTCCAAAGGCAAGGCGCGTGCCGAAGCGGTCCTCGAGTCCCACGAGGTCATTGGCCTCGAGCAGCCCGGCCACCTCAGCGCGGGTCTCGGGGTCGGGGTCCTCGGCCATCCATCGCTCGGCTGTCGCGCGAAGCTCCACGGTCACGTCTCCTCCATGCGGGCAAGCATGGCGCCTAGCACCTCATCGGCCCGCCGGCCCGGACGAAATGCGACAGCGTTGAGCATCAGCACCTTGGCGCCTATCCGTACGACAAAGATGCGCTCCTCGTTCGACGCCCTCGACCCCCCTTCGGACATGCCGGGCGCCCGGGTGATCTTGACTCCAGCATCCCCGTAGTCCAACGCATCGACCTGCCACTGGTCCGACTCCGCCCCGGAGGCGAGGAAGTCCACAAAGGCGTCGGCCGCTTCGCTGTCTGCGAACCAGAGCTCCGAGAAGCGAGCGACACGATCGGGCAGCGTCGCCTCGCGCCTCCACCCCTCCTCGACCGAACGAATGAGTGGAAGAGCGGCCTCGCCGTGCTCGAACAGCATCTCGCGAAGATGCACCTCGCCGATGCGCCCCTCGAGCGCCATCCACGTGCCCTGGCCGAGCTTGGTCTCAAGGCCCGCAAAGCGCTTCTTTACGCCTACGGGAGCGAGGAGCGGGGCCGGCTCGTAGGTCGTTGGAGCGAAGATCATGCTGCTTCTCGGCGGAGGCTCGCTGACAGCCTGCCACTGAAGGGCGTGGCCCCCACGGTCGTAGAGACCCTGCATGAACACGTCGCCGGCGCCATATGCGGACCAGATCGTGAACGCCGCGGGGTGCTTCGGCCCCTCTTCGAAAGACCAGCCCTGCATCTCGATCATGGTCTCTGCGACGTCGTCGTGCCCCAGGCGAGCCGCCACCCGACGCTCGACCCACGATGCCTGGCCCTCGGTCACCGAGCGATAGGCCTCGAAGGCATCTGCGTCGGGCAGCTTGTCCCACACATCCCCCGAGTTCGCAGCCTGGTCTTGCAGTGCGTGCACGAGTTCATGAGCCAGCAGAACCTTCGCTACCGCCGGGACGCCTTCGGCACCGCCGTGGCTCTCCTCCGCGAGCTGCCAGATGGCGTCCACGTCGACGTACATGACCGCAGTGAGAATGCCGTACTTCCCCAGGATGCCCTGCACGGAGGTTCCAGACAGCTGGTCACGCACCGCGCGCTCCGACAGCTCCGGGTACTGAGCGAGCGTCATGAGGACGGCCTCTTCAATCACGACCTGCGTCAGCTCGGGTCGCGTCGCTTCTCGCACATGGGGCGTCGTGGTGAACTCGGCGCCCGCCTCCTCCTCGATGAGTTCGCAGACCTCTTCAACCCACTGATTCAACACCTCCAAGGTGAGATCTTGCGGCGAGGCAATCACGGTCTCGACGGGCTTCTTCGGGCAGCCAGCCAGCAGCAGAAAAACGGGAAGAATGCGGTGCATGACCCGATCATAAGCGGGTTGAACGGGATAGAGATGTCTATGGATGACACGGCCTGGCTACGAGCCTTGCAGACCCAGTGGCGCCTCGAAAACCACACCCTCTTTGGCAGTGGACTTCGGCCCGTCGCGATGCGCCTCGACGACAGTCGAACCCAGTTCGCGAGCTGGGAGTTGGCGCCGCGCACCATCACCGTGTCGCGGCGACTTCTGACGCATCCCTGGCCTGTGGTCGTCGAGGTGCTCAAGCACGAAATGGCGCATCAGTACGCCCACGAGGTGCTCCAGGCCACAGATGAGACCGCGCACGGACCCGCGTTCCGTAGGACCTGCGCGGAGCGAGGCATCGACTCCACGGCAGCCGGAACCCCCGAGACCGACCAGCCGGAGTCGCGGGTGCTCGACCGCATTCGCAAGCTGATGGCCCTGGCCGAGAGCCCAGAGCAACACGAGGCTGAGGCCGCGACGCGGCGGGCACAACGCATGATGCTCGAGCACCACCTCGAGCTGTCTGACCTGGACGAGCGGCCGTACCACGCTCGGCATGTGGGTCGCGTCTCCACGCGCTTCATGGCCCACGAGCGGTGGCTGGCCGGTCTGCTCGGACGCTACTTCTTCGTGCACTGCATCTGGGTGACCGCACGCATGCCCGACGGGCGCAGAGCCCGCATGCTCGAGATCTGCGGACACAGCGAGGACCTCGAGGTCGCTGTACACGTCCACGCCTGGCTCACCGCCACCGCCGAGCGGCTGTGGAAGGCCCACAAGAAGTCCGGCAAGGCCACTCCCCGGGGTCGCGGTCGCTTTCTCGCCGGCGTGGTCAAGGGCTTCAGCGAGCAATGCGCAGCGGAAGAGAAGGCTTGCGAAGAGACGGGACTCGTGCGCGTGAACGACCCCGCACTCCGTGACTTCATGGGACGCCGACATCCCCGCACGCGGAGCACTAGAGGCCGTGGCGTCCGTGCCGACTCCAGCTTCGAGGCCGGTCGACGTGAGGGGCTGCGAGCGAAGTTGCGTCGCGGTCTACGCCGAGACGGTACGCGGTTGCTCAACGGCTGACCGGGCCGGACACCACTGTCGCGCTCTGGCATCCGTGTCGGGCCCAGGTTTTCTGAAGATCCCGACCACTGCGGCCTTGTCATCGCTGGCACGGCGATTGCTTAGTAGGCAAGTGAGCCCACTTTGGGCATGTGCTGCGAACCCCTCAGAGGAGGATCTATGTTCAAGAATCTCACCCGGACCGCGCTCGTCGCCGCTCCCCTCTTGGCCGCATCTCTCGCGGGCTGCGACAACGACCCCTTCGCCGAGTTCGGCCCCAATGCCCTGCGCTCCTTCCGCAGCTGCGACGAAGTCAACGACTACATGGGCGATGTCGTACTCGAGACACTCGTGCGCTCCCGCTATGGCGGCTACTGGGGCATGATGGAGGACGACGTCGCCACGGCCGATGGCGGCGAGTCGAGTGACGCTGGCCCCACCGACTACACCACGACCAATGTGCAAGAGGCCGGTGTCGACGAGCTCGACATCGTCAAGACCGACGGCCAGTACATCTACGTGGTCGAGGACGACGAGCTGATCATCCTCGACTCCTGGCCCATCGAGGACGCGAGCATCGTCTCGCGCGTGCAGCTCGACGGATGGGCACGCGGACTCTTCCTGGACGGCGACAACATCATCGTCTTCAACCAGCGCTACTACGACGACACCCAGTTCGCCGACCGCTGGTGGGGCGGCACCCAGGCCACCTTTGTGGACATCACCGACCGCGCCAACCCCGAGACCACGCGCAAGGTCGAGCTCGAGGGCTGGCTCACCGACGCGCGCATGATCGACGGCGAGGTCTACCCGGTGCTCAACACCTGGCTCGACATTCCGCAGCGCGCCTGGGAGCTCACCTGGGATGAAGACCTCGGCCTCCCCGAGATGGACTGGAACGCCTCCGACGCCCAGCAGGAAAGGATCCGCGAGCGGGCACGGGACATCCTCCGCCCGCATGTGCGCCGCATCATGGCCGGCACCCAGCTCGAGGACATGCTGCCCCTCAAGCGCGACACACGCACCGGCGACCCCACCGGAAACGTCGAGCTCATTCACGAGTGCACCGACCTGTACCGGCCGAACGACCTGTCGCAGCACGCGGTGCTCTCGCTTCTGCACTTCCCGATCGACGGAGAGCAGGACACCATCGAGGCCGCCGGCATCGTCTCGGACGGCTGGACGGTCTACGCCTCGCAAGAGAACCTGTACGTGGCCCAGACCAGCTGGTGGAGCTGGTGGGGATGGGGTGACCTCGAGCTCGAGACGCACATCCACAAGTTCGATCTTGGCGAGGGCGACCCGACCTACGTCGCCAGCGGCACGGTCGATGGCTGGCTGTGGAACCAGTTCGCGATGTCCGAGTACGACGGGTACTTCCGCGTCGCGACCACCACTTTCGACTGGTGGTGGGGAACGGCCGAGGGCGATGTCGAAGAGGGCTCGAACGTCTTCGTGCTGCAGGACGACAACGACGGAAGCCTGGAGCAGACCGGTTCCGTCGAGGGCCTCGCGCCCGGCGAGCAGATCCGCGCCGTCCGCATGATGGGCGAGAAGGGCTACGTCGTGACCTTCGAGCAGATCGACCCGCTGTTCACCATCGACCTGTCGGACCCCCACGCTCCCGAGCAGATCGGCGAGCTCGAGCTTCCCGGCTTCTCGGCGTACCTGCACCCGCTCGGCGACGACCACCTACTGGCGGTCGGCATGGCCGGTGATTGGGACGGCAACATCAGCGGCCTCGCGGTCACCGTGTTCGACGTCAGCGACTTCGCAAACCCGCGCATCGCGCAGCAGCTCGAGCTCGGCACCGAGGGCTGGGCCTGGTCCGAGGCCCTCTGGGACCACCACGCCTTCACCTACCACCGCGGCGTGCTCTCCATCCCGGCCACCACCTGGCAGGAGAACAGCTCAGGCGACTGGGACTACTTCAGCGGCCTGTACGTCATCAGCGTCGATGAGAACCACATCGAGCAGCTCGGCACCATCGACCACCGCGATCTGATGACCCAAAGCCACTGCTACTACGACTGGGAAGGCGCCTGCAACGACTACTGGTACGCCAGCCTGCGTCGCTCGGTCTACATCGAAGACAACCTGTTCAGCCTGTCCAACTACGGCGTGAAGGTCAACGATCTCAACGCTCCGGACACCGAACACACCCGCGTGCTGTTCAACCCCCTGAACTAGGCAAGCAGGCCGCATAGCGGCATCTCCGCTCGTTATAGAGACCCTGGGGCTTTCCTCGGGGTCTCGTCGTTTCTGGAGCCACATGGCCATCGTTGTCCTCGACTATGACCCCACCTGGCCCGCCGCCGCCAAAGTGCTCACCGCGATGCTCTGGCCCCACGTGAACGGCTTGGCGAAGGCCATTGAACACGTCGGCAGCAGCTCCGTCCCCGGCCTCGCTGCGAAGCCCGTCATCGACCTGGACATCATCGTGGACGCCAATGCGTTGCCGGCCACCCTCGAGGCGCTGGCGCCGCTTGGCTACCAACACCGCGGCGAGCTCGGCATTCGCGGGCGACACGCCTTCACCCGGCCCAAAGGTGCCGTCGCACACAACCTCTACGTCTGCATCGACGGCAGCCTGGGCCTGCGCAACCATCTCGCGCTCCGCTCGCACCTGCGTGCCCACCCAGAGGACGCTGCAGCCTACGGCGCATTGAAGAAGAAGCTCGCGGCCGAGCACGCCGACATCGACGCGTACGTCGAGGGCAAGACCGCGTTCATCACCGGCATCCTGGCCAGGTACAGCCTGAGTGAGGACGACCTGCGCGAGATCGAGACCAGCAATCAAGCCTAGAGACCGCACCGAGTATTCTGGGCGGGGAGGGCTGCATGCGTGAGAGCGCCGTGTTCGTGTGGTCGGACCGCGCGTTGTTCATCGGCGCACGCTCCGAGACCGCAGTCCATGACCACCATGCCATCGAGCTGTGCATCGCCCTCGACGCCCTCGGAATCGACATGCGCGCAGTGGACGGGCCGAGCCTCTCTGGCGTGCCTGCGGCTCTCGTGCGGTCCTCCGCACCCCACCAGCTCGCCATTCCCGGTCCGCGCGTCGCCGTCTTCTACGTCGAGCCACACAGTCCTCTCGGCGCCGGATTGCATCGATGGCTCGGCGATGCCCCCATCGCGCCCCTCCCCCTGAACCTGGTCGAGGCCGCTCGGCCTGGCCTTATGCGTCTCTTCGACGTCGACAGCGGACTCGACGACTCCACGCGGGCTCTCACGCCTCTGATCAGCGTCTTGAGCCCGGACCCCCCCCGTCCCGCCGTTGACTTCCGCGTGAAGAAGGCGCGTCGCTTCTTGGACGAGCGTCTGGACTGTCCACCGACCCAAGCCGAAGTCGCCGCCCACGTCGGCCTCTCCTCAAGCCGCCTCGGCCACCTCTTCAGTGCGCAGGTCGGCCTCCCGATTCGGCGATACCGGCTGTGGATGCGCCTGAGAGCCGCCTTGGGCCATGCTGTCTCGGGAACACCGATGACCGATGCTGCGCTACTCGCCGGCTTCAGCGATGGTGCCCACTTCACCCGGACCTGTAAGCGAATGTTCGGCCTTCCACCGACGGCTTTCGCCCCCGTCGATGCCGTCTTCATGGGCGAGTAGGACGACGCGACCCGTTCGTTCAAGCAGGTGTTCTGGGTCCTGGCCTAGGTGAAGGGGGTCAAGGAGCGCGCATGAGTGAGTCGACCCTTCCCTGGTGCATCATCGGTGCAGGACCTGCAGGTCTGCTGGCCGCGAGGGCCTTGAAGCGGGCCGGAATCGCGTACGAGCAGTTCGAGAAGAACCCCGATGTCGGTGGCATCTGGGACATCCGGAACGACGGGTCGCCCATGTACGAGTCGGCACACTTCATCTCGTCCAAGCAGGTCTCCCACTTGCCTGGCTACCCCATGCCCGAGGACTACCCGGACTATCCCAATCATCGGCAGGTCTTCGCCTACCTTCAGGCGTTCGCGAAGCACTACGACCTGCTCGACGGCATTCGCTTCGACACCGCGGTGGAGCGTGTCGAGCGGGATGGCGAGCAGTGGGTCGTCGACATCGGCGAGGGCGAACCACGGCGCTACGCCGGCCTGTTCCTCTGCAGCGGCAACACCTGGGACCCGAACCTTCCGGACTACCCGGGCGAGCTCAGCGCCGAGAGCTTCCACTCCGTTCGCTACCGCGACGCCCACGTCTTCGAGGGAAAGCGGGTCCTCGTCGTCGGTGGAGGCAACTCCGGCTGCGACATCGCCTGCGACGCCGCCACCTACGCCAACGGCGCGCTGATCAGCCTGCGCCGCGGCTATCACTTCATTCCCAAGTACATCTTCGGCACCCCGACCGACCTGTTCGCAGAAGGCGTGAAGCTGCCGTTCTGGCTCGAGAAGCGCATCTTCAAGCTGCTCGTCAAGGGACTCGTCGGCGACCTCACCCGCTACGGCCTGCCCAAGCCCGACCACGCGTTGCTCGAGTCCCATCCCATCATGAACACCCAGGTCCTGCACCACCTCGGCCACGGCGACCTCGCCTACCGACCCGACGTCGCCCGCTTCGACGGCAATACGGTGCACTTCACCGACGGAAGCCAAGACCAAGTCGACCTCGTCGTCTTCGCCACCGGGTACAAGGTCACCTATCCGTACATGGACAAGACCCACTTCGAGTGGATCGGCAAGTACCCCGACCTCTACCTCTCCGCGCTGCACCGCACCTACGACAGCGTCTGCTGCCTCGGCCTACACCAGACCGACGGCGGAGCCTTCGACTTCTTCGCCATGCAGGCCGACATGATGGCCAACTTCATTCTCGACAAGCGCCGCAACCCCGAGCGCGCCCAGCGCTTCTCGGACCTCAAGCGAACCGACCGCCCCGCCCTCAACGGCGGCCTTCGGTACGTCCGCTCCGATCGGCACGCCACCTACGTCAAGAAGTCCGTCTTCAAGAAGCACTGCGAACGCATCTTCAGCGACTTCGGCTGGCAGCGCTTCGCATCCGTCTAAACCCGGAGCGCAGCGACGGTAGGCCGCAACCGGACCGAAGGGACGCGCGGCCGCCAGGCCGCAACCGGACCGAAGGGACGGTAGGCCGCCAGGCCGCCACCGGACCGAAGGGACGGTAGGCCGCCAGGCCGCCACCGGACCGAAGGGGCGCCGCGAAGGCGTGCAAGGACGGTGGGCCAGCTGGCTGCTGGGCCACTGGACGCCGTCACAAGCGACGAGCGCACTCTTGTGCGCGACAGAGCGAAGGGACAAGTCCAGTGGCTCAGCAGCCGCTGGACCATCCGTCCTAAAAGGCGCGGCGCTTGCGCTCGAGCTGCTCAGCTTCGGTCTTGCAGTCGATGCAGTGCGTCGCGACAGGGCGAGCCATCAAGCGGCGCTCGGCGATGTCTTCGCCACAGGCCACACAGATTCCGTACTCACCATCGTCAACGCGCTTCAGCGCCTCACGGATCTTGACCACCAGACGGCGCTCACGATCTTGCAAACGGAGGGTGAAGTCGCGGTTGGACTCCATCGACGCGATGTCGATCGTGTCCGTCAGAGCCTCGCGCTCCTCGGTGAGGTTGCCGATGGTCGCCCCGGCCCCTTCGAGGAGTGCGGTGAGACGTTCCTTCAGGAGAGTGCGGAAAAACTCCAGACGTTCCTGGTCCAAGTGACCTCCATTTACTTCGCTGTCGTTGCCCATCGCGAAAGCCGCGACTAGTAAGCCGGTTCATGAGTCACTGCAAACTCCCTTTCCTGCTGATCGCGATCACGGTCGCCTCCCCCGCAATAGCGGGCGAAGCACACCTTGGCGCAAACACCGTCGCAACCGGAGGCGCCTCCGCGGCGCTGACCCGCGAGAATGCGGCCGTGACAGCCAGCCCGGGCACCCTTGCCCTCACAGAGCGCTACGACGGGATGGGCTTCGGCTCTCTCGGGCCGGGGCTCGACTACCGAGCGGGGGCCTCGGCCGTCGACTCACGGACTGGGCCTGTGGCCTTTGGCCTCGCCTATCGGAGGTCTCACAACAACCTACCGGTCACCGATCAAGATCAACCCGGCTGGCTCGTCGATGGCGCCCAAGCGACCAACAAAGAGCAGTCCCACGACGTCACCATTGCGCTGGCTGTTCCAATCAGTGACCGCATGTTCTCGGTCGGCGTCAACGGCACGCTCCTGTGGTGGAAGCGCGAGCGACGCGGCAAGGGCTTTTCGGGCAATCTCGATGTCGGCTTCGCGGCCGCCCCGTCGAAGTACTTCACGGCGAGCCTCACCGGTCGCAACCTGATCTACATCATCGAAGACGAGGACATGCCCGTTGGCGGCGTCCTAGGCCTACGAGCGGGCGACCGTGAGATCTTCCATGGCGTGGCCGACATCGAGTACTCGGTGCCATATGGACTGAGCGTGCGCACCGGCGTCGACGGAAGCGCCGGCCCAACTCGCCTTCGAGGTGGCTACGCTTGGGACGCGGAGCTCTCGCAGCATCACGTGACGTGGGGGCTCGGCATGGAGAACACCGCCGGCGCTTTCGAGTACGCGATGCGCATCCCCGTGACCAACAACAACCACGGCTTCGCGGGAATCCTGCACACGATCTCGTTCCGGGTCTACCCGCCACCGCTCGAGCCCCCAGCCCCGAGATAGTCGAATGGGTCGTCGCGAAGAGAAGAAGCGACAGAAACGAGAGGCCATCGAATCGGCCGGTCTCGAACTGTTCCTAAGCCAGGGCTACGAGCGAGCCTCGATCGAGCAGATCGCTGCCAGCGCCAGCATCGCGCGCGGCACCTTCTACCTCTACTACCCGACCAAGCTCGAGCTCTTCGAAGCCCTGGTCGACGTCTGGTTCGAGCCCCTTCTCAAGCTGCTTGACGAGGCAGAAGCACGGCTTGCCATCAGCCACACGCGAGAGGAGTCTCTGGCGATCTACGGCGAGATGACCCTCGGCCTCGCGACCCTCGGCCTCAACCATGAGTCGGCCGTCGAGCTTGCATTCCGTGAGTCACGGGGCGGCGGAGAGGCCGGAGCGGCCGTTCGAACACGAGAGCTTCGCCTGCAGGCCGCCTCCCTTCGCCTCACGGAAGTTGGTGCGGAGCGCGGCCTGATCACGGCTCCGAATCCGAGGCTAGCAAGTTTGCTGATTCTCGGCGCCATCGAGCGCCTGTTCTTCGAGGTGCTCTCGGACGCTGAGGGCTTAGACGACCCACTCACCCTCGCCTCGGGCGCGCTCGCCATGCTCGGCAACATGCTCGACCTACCGACCGGAATCGTCTAGCGATCGCTCACCACGATCTGGTTGCGGCCCGCGAGCTTTCCGCGATGGACCCGACTCTCCGCGGTAAAGGTCAGAGCACGGCCGCTCGTGCATTCAGGCTCCACTTCAGCCACGCCCGCCGTGAACGTCACGTCAGGGAGCGCCGGATCGGCGTTGGCGAGGGCGGCCCGAAGGCGACGTCGCACGGCAGTCGCCACAGCATGACCGCGAGCCGTGCCTCCATGGTGCAAGAACAACACGTACTGGTCATCTGCGTAGCGAACCATCAGGTCCTGACTCGACGCTTCATCGAGCAGGGTGAGGCCGAGTACCCTTGGAATGCGCCCGGCTATCTCGGGCCCATACAAGCGCGTGTAGGCGCGGAACTGATCCAGATCGAGCAGTACCAGCACGGCGTCACGCTCGGCCCGCAAGGCTTTGGTGACCTCCATGTCGAGCACGTCCAAGAAGAATGAAGCGCTGTACAGACCCGACTCGGCGTCGCGAATCTTCTTCACGGCGTCGTCGTCCACCGCATCGAGCCCCCAATCGGCCAGCACCCCTCGAATCGGTCCACGCCCCACCTGGGCATAGTGAGCGCCCGCGGCATGCAGCCACGCGCCGAACACCAGGCCGTACACCAGCGCGCACCAGCTCTTGCCGAGAAGGCCACTCACGAGGATTGGCAGCCAGAGGTCCGTGCCTCCGAAGGCCCCCGTCGCGAACAGAAACGTGTCGGTCGCAAGCACGAGAACAAGCGACAGCACCGCACGCAAGGTCAGCCAGTCCGGCACAAGCCGCCCCAAGACCTCCCACACCATCGAGACGATCACCACGTCCAGTGCGGTCACCAACGTCCCCACGAGCATCGTACGGGCGTTCACCGCGAAGATACTCATCGGCACGCCCAACAGGTTCACGGTCTCGCCAGCGGCGAGGTGCCAACCCAACAGCAGTGTCCACACGGTGAGGATCAGGTTCGCGACAATCAGGCCAAACACGAGGCGGCGGGTCTGTACGACCCCCACGCGCACGTACACGGCGAGCACCGCAAACAGGTTGCCCGCAAACAGGGATGTGGAGCCGGGACTCACGCTGAAGTCGCCGCCAATCGGTACGTAGAACGAGATCGCCAGCAGGGTCTGGAGGAACTGCCACGACCCGAGCACGACGAAGAGCGGCCCCAGGCCGAGAGGCTCTCGAAGCCGAACCAGCGCCAGCACGAAGGCGGCGCCCACCAGGCATTCCACGGTGAGAAAGCCGAATTGAATCCAGTCCATGTGGCAGCGTACCAGCCGAAGCACACCGCTACTGCGACAACGCCAACAATGCGCCCAGAGCCTCGACCTGGACGCCACGATCGTCATCCCGGGCAAGGACCTGTAAATAGGGCAGCGCCTGCTCAAATGGCGCTTTCTGCACGGCACGAGCGGCCTCGAGGCGCACCTCCGCACTCTCGTCGGCCAAACCCACCAGTAGAATGCGCTCGAGCAACACGCGGTTCCTCGGATCGTCCGCCACCGCGACGGCGCAGCGCATCGCCAGGGCGCGCACTTCCTCCACCTCCGAACTCACGACGGGAATGAGCTTTCGAAGGGCCACGCTCCCCTGCCTCACACGCACGCAGGTCGCGCTCTGAGCCACCATCTCGGTCCCGACGCTCACGCGCTTGAGCGCACCATCCGCCGCGGTCGTGTCTACGGCCATCAGGGCGTCAATCACCGCGAGTCGCTCCTCGTCGTCGCTCGCGGCGAGCCCAGCACGAACCGCCTGGAGGCCTCCGAAGTCTCCCAAAACGAGCCGGGATGCCGCCCAGGCCGGGGAAATCTCCGGTTCGATTCGTGCGCTACCCTCTGCCATCGCGGCCACGAGGACGTCGCCGTGACCCACCCGAGCGACATCGGCGATAAACCGAAGCTCGAGGGGAATCGTGCCGGCGCGAAGCTCGCCTGCGAGCACCTCTTCCGCCCCTTCGACGCCCACCGCGACGCCAGCCAGTGCGATCGGAGCGCGAGACCACGACGGGCCCGAACCCAGTGCCTCTCCAAGGGCCTGCTGGGTGGCCTCCGAGGCCTGAACGCCGAGCACCACCGCCCCTGCCGCTCGCGCAAAGGGGTCGTGTTCACCCGCGACCCATGCATCGAGTACGGAGGCCCCATCGCTCCGACTGGCCATGGCGTCGATCACGGCCATCTGGACCCAGGGCTCGGGATCGTAGAGTCCTCGCCCTGCCCAGTCGAGACCGTCGGGTTGACGTACGCGAAGGGCCAGCGCCCGCGCGCGGAGGTAGGGCTCGAGACTCCCGCCGAGCGCCTCCAACTGAACCAGCGCATCTGCCGGCGCCACCGCGGCCACGGCTGCCGGCGTCTCGGGCGACACCAGGGCTTTTGAACACCCTGCAAGCAAGGCGACCCACACAAGAAAGCGACGAGCTATGGCGCGCTTCCCGTGCGTACGGCGATGCTGGGATTCTTGGGGTCCATGTCGAGTACCTTCTGGAACTCGGCCTTCGCGGCTGCACCGTCTCCGGCAGACTGCGCCAATACGCCACGCCGCCACCGGCTCGCCACCTCTTCGGCTTGGAGCTTGCGTGCCCGAACCATGCCCGCTCGGGCGGAAGCGAGCGTGTCCTCGTGGACGGCCTCAGCCTCGATGCTGCGGTACAGCTTCATCGCCGGGTAGGCGTTGCCCTGAATCAGCAGGGCGTTCGCTTCGTCGAGACGCTCGACCAGGGCCGTTTGCTCGTCCGTACGGTCCCAGCCCATATGAGCCTGAGCCAGGGGGTCGGCGCGGTACTCGGCTCGGATGACCTGCACGGCACGGCGGGCGCGAGCCGTCCGCGTCAGAGTGACCTCGAAGAGCGCATCGCGCTTGGCGGCAATCGTCTCTCTTTCAAGGGCACGGGACTCCATGGTCCCCTGAAGCTGGTCGAGAACCTGGAATTCGGCGGCGAGCAGCGCAAAGCGCTCAGCCGACGGGTCACCCGGCTTCTTGCTCAACACGTGCGAAAAGGCCGCGAAGGCCTCGTCGGGCTTCGAGTTCTCGATCGCGGTGCGTCCCAGCTCGAAGAGCTGATCCGGGGCCCCCTCATTCGGGATGGCGTTGGCCTTCCAGTGCGGCGCTCCGGACGGACTGGTGCTGACCACAATGCGCTGACGCTGCTGCAGCTGCACCATGAGCAACATGACCAACGCGAGAATCAGCGCGACCAGCACGAGCGATGCGGATGCGGCGGCGAAGAGCTGGACCCGGGAGGAGCCCGCACGCCGACGAGGGGCGAGCGGCGTCGGAGACTCGGGCAGTGGCAGCGGCATGTCGCGGCTCGGACCACCCCAGTGAACGGGCGCATCGCCGGTCGCGAAGCGGAACTCGGAGTTGCCAATGCGCACCCGATCGCCATGGCGAAGCGGTGCGTCGTATGCGCGGCGTCCGTTGAGGTACACGCCGTTCGCACTGCCTCGGTCGACGAGCACAAAGCCGCTTCCGCGGGCCTCGATGCGGCAGTGCTGCCGAGAGGCGGCAGGGTCGGGGAGAATCACATCCTGATCGTCAGCCCGGCCAATGCCGAGGCCAGCCCTGTCGATGGGGAAGTAGCTGCGCTGAATGCCGGGCGCGCTCACGACGTCGAGGCGCGCCGGAGAACCATCGAGCGTGGAGTCGACCAGCTCGACTTGGCCCGCGCCGCGAAGGCGAAAAGTGAGCACGAAGGGGTCAATCATGACCTCATCGTTGTTCTGGACGGGGTGCTCTTCGATGCGGCGACCCCGCACGTAGCTGCCGTTGCCACTACCGAGGTCGATGTAGGAGACGCCCTGTTCGCGGACCATGATGCGAGCGTGGCGGCGGGAGACCCCGACATCGGACAACACGACATCGTTGTCCTCGGCGCGACCGAGCCGCGTCTCGCCCGGCCTGATCCTAACCATCCGGTCGGGATGACCAGGCTGGCGGATGATGAGCTCAACCCCTTCAATCACGCCTGGTTCCTCACGTCTTGAATGGCCACCACCAGCGGCCTCCAGGGGAGGGTACGCCGTGGAACGACGCCGTGTCCTCTTCATCGGAGAGCCAACGCAGGGTGAACTCGCTCTCGGCCACGCGAATCACGTCGCCAACCCGCAGAGCATGGTGATCGGTCACGCGCAGGTCGTTCACGAAGACACCGTTTCGCGAACCTGCATCGCGAAGCCAGAGCGTGCCGTTGTCGTTGTGCAGCCGAGCGTGGAAACGCGAGACACCATCTTCGATCAGGATGATCTGATTCTCATCCGACCGCCCGATCGAGATCTCACTGCCATCGAGCACGGTGTAGCGATTGCCCTCGAGCGAACCCGCCGTGCACACCAGGACTGGTACGTCCGCCATGTGTTCTCGTCTCCCGCGCGGAGTCTAGCGCGAAGGACAGCGGATGTGCGCTGCGGGCAGGCGGAGTGAGTCGCAGCCCGGCCGGAAGTTCGCGTTCTGTGCGGAGTCCCCGCTAGGTCGGGACTGTCGGCTGCCGTCCCGTGAACAACTCGAAGGCGAGGGCCCCTTGGTGCACGAGCATGCGATGGCCCGTCTGGACCTTGAGACCACGCGCAGCAGCAGCGGCCAGCGCAGGCGGCTCGGCCATCCAGTAGTTGAGGTCGATCCAAGCCGAGGAGACGGGCAGCCGCGTCACATCGAATGCGGCGATGGTCTCGCTCGCCGGCCCGGAAGCGGCGTTCACCACGAGGGTCACATCCGAGGCGACGCTTGCGAAGGCATCGGGGCTGAGCGGCTCAGCGGTGATTTCGATCGAAAGGCCCAGCGCGTCGATGGCCCGCTGCGCGGTGGCCACGGTGCGATTGAGCCAGGTGATGCGCCGCACGCCTCGCCGAACGAGCGCAAGCACCACGGCGCGCCCTGCACCACCGGCACCGAGGACGACGGCGTGGCTGTCCACGAGGGAAAGCTCCAGCTCGTCGGCAGCGCGACCGAAGCCCTCAACGTCGGTATTCCGCCCAATCAGCTGGCCATCGCGGCGCACCACCGCATTGGCCGCCCCAGTGGCGAGCACGTCGGGCCCAGCCTCGTCCAGCAGCGGGACCACGTCGAGCTTATGCGGGATGGTGAGATTGGCCCCGGCCAGCGTCTGGAGCAGCGGCTCGAGCGCGCCGGCGCGACCTACCTCGAGGGCCACATAGACCCCGTCGATGCCACACTCGGAGAACCACCGATTGTGCATGGCGGGCGACAGGGAGTGGGCCACCGGAGACCCCAGCAGCGCAAACACCGTGGTGTGACCGGTGATCACCCGAGAAGCTCGCGCGCCCGGGCCACGTCGAGGGCGATCTGGTGCTTGAGTTCCTCGAGGCCAGCAAAGGCCTTCTCGGCGCGCACGAAGTCGACCAGACCGACGTGAAGGCGCTTGCCGTAGAGATCCCCCGCGAAGTCGAACAAGTGGACCTCGAGACGGCGGGTCTCGCCACCAAAGGTCGGCCGCTTGCCCAGGTTCGCGACGCCCTCAACCACTTGACCATCGATCTGAACGCGCACCGCGTACACACCGTCGGGTGGCAACAGCGCGGTCTCTGTGGTCACGTTGGCAGTCGGAAAGCCGATGGTGCGCCCTCGCGCATCGCCGTGCAGCACCTCGCCGACCACCTCGTGGGGCCGGCCGAGCAAGACACCCGCTTCATGGATCCGCCCGTCGAGCACGGCCTGCCGGATGCGAGAGCTCGAGACCACAGCACCTTCGAGCTCGAAAGGCGAGACCTGCTCGATGTCGATGTCGAGCCAATCGCGAAGTTTCTCGACCGTGCCCTCTCGACCGCGGCCGAAGCGAAAGTCCCAGCCGAGCACCAGGGCCGAGGCCTGAAGGCGAGCACCGAGGATCTCCCGCGCAAACCACTCAGCGCTGTGGGCACCGAAGTCGAGCGAGAACGGCTCCACGACGACGTGGTCGATTCCGACCTCGGCGAGACGCGCCGCCTTGTCCTCAAGGGTCTGGATCCGACGAATCGGATTTCCCGGACGGAGCACGTCGCGCGGGGCCGGATCGAAGGTGTAGACCACCGCCGGAGCGCCGATCGAGCGGGCTTTCGCCAGGGTCGCTGCGAGCAAAGAGCGGTGTCCGAGATGCACGCCGTCGAAGTTGCCAATCGTCACCACCGGTCCCGGGGACGGGGCGCGATACGCGGCAGATCCTGCGATGATGGCGGACATGGGCTTCCTTCCGAGGGCGACCGAGTAACCGAAGCCAGACCGAAGGGCACTCCGGCAGCTTGACACCGAGGACCCGCGCAATAACGCTGGCCACGGAGGTTCGATGCGCCTGTTCACACTCGCCCTTGCCCTTGTCCTCGGCTCGACTGCGGTGGCCGGCGGCATCATGGGCGGCGATGCCCCGAGTCGAATCCCGATTCCAGCCGAAGAGTTCTCGGCGAGCGTCGAGGACACATCGGGAACCATCGTCAGCGTCGAGCGCGTCACCTACAACGGCGAAGTCTTCCTCTACGGCAACCTGGGCGAGGCCCAGGTGACGATTCCGTTCGAGCGCATCTCCGAGGTCCGCGTCGAGCCGCACCCCGACAAGGACAAGGTCACCGTGATGGCTGTTCTGAAGGACGCAGACCCAGTCACCATCACCGCTGAGCACGACATGCCCTGCTATGGCGCAACCCCGTTCGGCAACTACAAGATCGAGATCGAGAAGGTTCGCCGAATCGCCTTCCCGTAGGAACCAAGAGCGCTCGAAGAGGTCAGTAGCGCCATGCTCACCACCCTCTTCGCCCTTCTGCTCATCCTGCCGCTCTGGGCCCAAGAACCCGCACCGCTCAGTTTCGACGACGCCGAGTCGCTCAACATTGAAGAGAGCAGCCCCAGCTTTCAGCGAGCCGTTCGCAAGCGCTCCGAGGCCATCTCCACAGTGGAGTCCGCGGCGCTCGCGGTCGAGCTGCCCTCCGCCGACCGGTACGACCTAAGACTAAAGCTGGCCCACCTGCAGCACGAGCAGGCCCGCGCGACACGTGACGAGACGTTGCTACTGGCCGCCGCCCAAATCTATGGGCAACTGTACGCCGAGTCGCCCCGCCACCCACAGGCTGCACACGTGCTGTTCTTCCTGGGCTTCGCGCTGCACGGACTCGGTGAAGCGTCAGCGAACGACGTGCTCTACCAGGTGCTGACCACCTTCCCCTCGTCGGAGTACGTTCCGCATGCGTTGCTTCACACCGGCGAGTCCGAGTTCGCCAACGAGCGCTGGGAGCACGCTGCCGGACGGTACGAAGTCGCCGCGGAGTACACCTTCCCGTTCCGGGACTTCGCGCTCTACAAGCTCGCGTGGACGCATCGAAAGCGCGGAGACACCCGCGCCGCCGTCGACACGATGACACGCGCCATCGAGAGTGCTCGTCCGGGCCTTGCCCAGGTCGCGCTCACCGCCCTCACCTACTGGAGCGAAGAGCAAGGCTGGAGCGTGGACCCCGCTCTGGGAACGCCGCGTGCACAGCCGACGTGCCTCGACGACATCCCCGGTCAGAGGGCCGCCATCGCCGCGCAGCCGATGGCCCCGCAGGCGCTGTCTCTACAACACGACATCGTGCGTTGTGTCGACGAGCGAGCCGCCCCGATGCTGCAGGCCGAGCTGCGACGGTTGATCAGCGGCTATGGCCGCGACTCAAACTGGTGGAAGCTACAGGACAAGTCCACCCGGCGGCAGGCGAAAGAGCTGCTTCGCACAGCCGAGGCTCGACTTCCTTGAGCAACACGATGGAACGCGTTGCATCAAACTGAAACCAGGCTTGGCCCTGCGACCAGCGATGACGGCTTCCCCTAGCGGCACGAATCCTGCACTCTCCTAAGCATTGCGAGGTGCCCGATGCAGACCGAAGCCTTCTACGACAAAGCGACCGGAACGATCAGCTACGTGGTGTTCGATGATGAGAGCAAGGACGCCATCATCATCGATCCCGTGCTCGACTTCGACCCCATCGCGGTCCGCGTCACGCACACGTCGGCACAACGGCTGCTCTCCTTCGTCAGCGACCATGAGCTCAAGGTGCACTACATCGTCGAGACGCACGCCCACGCCGATCATCTGTCCTCATCGCAGCTACTGAAGGCTGAGTTGGGCGCGAAGATCGCCATCGGCGAGCACATCCAGACGACACAGGCCACCTTCAAGGCGGTG
The DNA here is from genome assembly GCA_023954855.1 of Pseudomonadota bacterium. Lineage (GTDB taxonomy): Bacteria > Myxococcota_A > UBA796 > UBA796 > M1803. The sequence continues at coordinate 20,997 of JAGSGY010000036.1, forward strand.
TTCCAGCTCGAAGACGACTTCAAGACGGACGGCTCGCAATTCGACCGCCTGCTTGGGGATGGCGAGACGCTCGAGGCGGGAAGCCTCTCCTTCCAGGTCTTGCACACGCCAGGTCACACCCCCGCCGACATCTCGCTCTACACCGAGGGTGCCGTCTACACGGGCGATGCCCTGTTCATGCCGGACTTCGGCACGGGACGATGCGACTTTCCCGACGGCAGCGCCGAGAATCTCTACACCTCGATTACCGAGAAGCTGTACACCCTTCCCGAAGACACCACGGTCTACGTCGGACACGACTACGGCACCGCCGACCGCGGGCCCGCTTGGGTCACGACGATTGCGGCGTGCCGGGCCGAGAACAAGCAGCTTCGCGCGGGCGTCGACCGCGAGACCTTCGTCGATTGGCGCAAGGCCCGAGACGCTGTGCTCAAGCCGCCGCGCCTGCTCTTCCAGAGCGTGCAGGTGAACGTCCGGGCCGGACAGATGCCGCCGGCCGAGGAAAATGGACGGAGCTACCTCAAGATCCCAGTCGGCCTGTTCGACTAGAGAGCGCTCGCCTTCAGAGGCCCGCTCGGCCCATCGGGAGACTGCAAGACGCACCCCTCGATGGTGTAGGCGCCAAAGGGCTGCTCCAGGCCATCGAGCTCCAGGCGCTCGAGGTCGGCCGGGCAGGCCCCGTAGGTGCGACGAAAGCGGGCTGCGCGGGCAGCGAGCTGGATCAGCTCGAGCTTTGCGCGGTGGGCGGCGGCGATGCGCTCAATGTCGAGGATCGCTCCGCCCTGCAGCTTCTTGTAGATCGGGTGGGCATAGCCATCGACCTCGATCTGCCAGCTCTCGAGCCCTGTGCTTCGCTCGGCCCAAGGCAGCTCGCGTAGCGCCACATAGCGGTCATAGACGGGATGAAAGACGTTCACGGCCTGAGCGAGTCCGAGGCCAGTGAAGCCGGCGAGGAGCCCCGACGCGGAGTCATCAAAGGCCTCAAGCTCTCCCGTGTAGACCGCGTAGTCGAGCACTGCGTGCAGATCGGGTCCGACGCGGACGAGCCCATCGATGCGCTTGACCGCCGAGTCATAGCTCGCCGGGGAAGCGCCGCGAAGCAGAGGAAGCATGCTCTCACTAGCGGTCTCGACCAGACCTGCGCCCTGTTCCCACGTTCCGAGGTCGGACTGGAGCACATGTCCGACCCGCCACAGGGACTCGAGGTCGGTGAGCGCCGAGACGACATCGCCCCCCGCCGCAGCAAGCTCAGCCCGCGACTTCACCAGGACGAGCCAGCCCTGCCAGTGTGCGGGCTCGGTGATGCGGTCTGAGGCGCGGGCACAGGTGTGGGTGGCCAGCACCCCATCGATCTGCAAGTCGAGAGACCGTACGAACTCGGCGTGTTCGGCGGATGTACCGCCCTCTCCCCGAAGGAACTTCGCATCGGCGGTGCGCATCTTGGACAAGGCCGGCGACAGGGCGTCAATCTGATCGAAGACCGCACAGTCGTCGCCATCGACGGGCGAAGCGACCTGACGCGACACTACGGTGGCCCGCGTATCGCCAGACACCTTCGTGCCGTAGGCCCAGAAGCCAATCAGAAGAAGCAGCACGGCCGAGATGGCCGCGAGGATTCCACGAGTCTGCAGAGCACACCTCCGGGCGCAGCCTACCCGACGACGACGCGCTGAGCACGCCGGTCAGCTGCCGAGGGCTCCGGCGCTGGCCAGAGACTCGAGGGCCGTTCGAACCTCGTCTTCACCCCAGCCGGTCTCAAGAACGAGCTCCTCGACCGTGCTCGCCTCGTCGATGGACTCAAGAAGGTGCATGGCACCGGGATGCACGGGTCGCGGTGGGTGCGGCCCATCCCAGAGCAGCCAGCCCACCTCGCTCTTGTCGCCCCGAGCCAGACGCTCAGGGGAACCGGGCAGACTCGCGGTGTGGCAGAGCAGGTGGACGCGCTCACCGATTTCCTGCGCGGGCGCCGGCCAGAGCCTGTCGGCCCAGGAAGGCATCGCCTCGGGGAGTTCCTCATCGCTGTACACGACCTCTCCGACCGTAGTGCCGAGCATCGCCGCGATCTCTTCGCTGCCGTCGGCCTCACCGCGACTCACCACCACGCCCGTCTCGCGCAGAACGCCCGCAAGCCAGGAGCCATCTGGCATGAGGGCCATGCCGCTCTCGAGAACGGGCCAGCCGCGAGCCAGTGCGTGGAGCTCGGTCACGCGCTCGAGCACGGCGCGGGTCTCTGCGCTGGGCTCTTGGGTCCATGCGACGCGGGCGTCATCGACAAGTGCCGCAGCCGGCCACGTCTCGAGCCAGGCTTGGCAGATGCGCGAGGCCGCCTCGTAGTCCTCGTGGTGAAGCACCACCGGAAGCAGGTGACCCAGAGACTCGCGCGATGCGACGAGCGCCTCTTTGGTGTAGAAGGCCTCGCGCAGCCGAATGCCAATGTCGACGGTACCCTCGGCCTCGGTGCCGCTCGGAAGCCATGGTCCGGGAGGGAGAATCCTCACTTGCCCGAGACCTTGGCCACCCGCTTGCGGAGCAGGCCGAGCAGACGGAACACCCGCGTGAACGACCCGAGCTGGAACTCGGCCAGCGTGTGGCCCATGTCGAGCAGCTCAGAAGACACGGGAAGCCAGAAGGCCTCGGGAGCGCTGTTCTTGTCGACGATGACGGTTCGGGGACGCGCAAAGGTGTGGTACGCGTGTCTCGACGCCGCGATGCCCGTCCCAGTCTCTTTGGTTCCCGTCCATGGAATCGACGGAATGACGCCGGCGAACTTGTGGGTGTTTACGTGCGCTAGCCCGACCTCGAGGCGGCGGGCAATCTGCTCACCGCGGCGAAGGTCACGCGTCCACACCGACCCGCCCAAGCCGAAGCGCGAGGCGTTGGCCCGACTCACGGCCTCGTCGGTGTTGGCGACCCGGACAATGGCCACGACCGGTCCGAAGGTCTCTTCGGTGACGACGTCCATGCCCATGTCGCAGTGATCGAGGACGGTCGGCAGGTAGCCGTAGCCCGTGCCCGTCGCCTTGCCGCCGCATCGCAACGTCGCGCCCTTCTCGACGGCATCCGCCACATGGGCCTCGACGATGCGGAGCTGGTTGATGTTCTGGAGGGGACCCACGTCGACCTCTTCGGAGGGCGTGGTACGCAGACGCTCCACCGAGGCGGTGAACTTGTCGATGAACGCGTCGGCCACGGCATCCTCGACGTAGATGCGCTCAACCGCACTGCAGTCCTGCCCCGCATTGTGCATCGACGCCCAGACGAGGCCCTGCACCGTGCGATCGAGATCACAGTCGGCCAGCACGATGGCCGCATCCTTGCCACCGAGTTCGACCGAGAATGGAATCAGGCGCTCGGCGGCGCGGGCCGCCACCTTCTTGCCCGTCGCGACCGAGCCCGTGAACACCAGGCCGTCGATGTCGCCCTCGACGAGAGCCGCGCCCACCGCGCCGCCGCCCACCACGATGCCGACGAGGCCAGCCGGAAAGAGGTCTTCACAGAGCTTGGCGAGCCAAAGAGCCGTGCGAGGCGTGTGCTCGGAGGGCTTGAGCACCACGCCATTTCCGGCGAGCAGCGCCGGGAAGATTGACTTGTGGAACTGAAGCAGCGGGTAGTTCCACGGCTCGATGATGCCGATGACACCGCGAGGAACCTGCTCGACCACCGCCTTCTTGCCGGGGAAGGTCAGCGCCGAGAGCGACACGCGCTCAGGACTGAGAGCCTGGGAAGCCACCGCCACCGCGCCCTTGGTGTAGTCGACGATCGTGGCGACTTCGCTGATCAGGCTGTCAGCCGAGGCGCGTCCCATCTCGATGTCGAGCAGGGCCAACACTTCGTGGCGTTGCTCAGCGATCCGCCGGCCGAGATCGAGAACCCGGCGCGATCGCTCGGCGAGCGGAGTCGCCGCCCAGCCGCGCTGGGCCGATCGCGCGCGTTCGATGACCGCGGCGACCTCACTAGGCTCGTTCCAGGGGACATCATCAAGGGCTTCGCCGGTGGCGGGATTGACGGAGCCGGGACGGGGATCTGCGCTCATGAAAACCTCGTGCGCCGAAGGCATACCGCGTCAGGGGCGGTCGCGGGGTCCAAAGACAAAGGTGTAGCCGACCTCGGCCCGCAGCAGCATGGTCTGGAGGTGCAGGCCAAAGTCGATCGCACCCGTCAGACCGGTGCGATGGCGAAGGGAAACGCGCGCCCGTGGCCGGATCGCCATGCGATCGCCGAGGGCCCGGGAGAGTTCGGTTCCGAGCGCAATGTCGAGCTGATCGGCATCGCTATCGGTGGGCTCACCCCGCCGGGCAGCCACCGAGAGGGAAGCGCCGTCGCAGAATGGCGGTGAGGTTCCCGTGCACCTCGCTCCGTCCACATCAAGGGCGAGGACGGGTCCCAGGCGCCACTGATCGGCCAGTCGTGGGCGCCAGCCAAGCTCGACAGTACCGATGCCCGTCGCCTGAAACTCCATGTTGAAGACGGCCAGCACCCGGGCGCGCAGCTCAAAGCCGTGGTCTTCGCCGATCGACGTATCGATGACGGCCCCAGCCAAGGGAGCAAAACCATCGCTCGGGTCGACCAGAAAGGTGAGCCCCGGCGCGAAGGTGACCCAGGGTCCGGCAAAGGCGGTGGTGAGCAGAAGAGCGAGCATTCTCCCCGGTTAGCCCACTTCGACGCGCCGGTCAGCGCACCCGGCCTAGGACGGCGCCCACGCGCAGGCCGATGCGAATGTTGTAGGGCACGACCTGGAGCGCATAGGTCGCCTCTTCCCGACCAAAGTTGGCCACCGCAATCGCCGTCGTCGCCGTATACCGCCACCGTGCTCCACGGCGGCTCGGCGGAGGCTCCACACCGACTGAGGCCTCGAAGCGCCCCATGGTGGGACCCGCGCCAATCAGGAGCATCGGCTCTGGGATCCAGGGCTTGGTCGTACGCAGCCACATACGCCCGTAGCCATACGCGAGCGGGACCGAGCGAGGCGTCGCTTCGGTCACGCAGGTCTCTGCATCTTCGGAAGCGACACCGGGTGGCTCATCGATCTCGCCGAGCACCCGGCACCCGCCTTCGAAGATCTCGAAGCTCTGCACGCCGAACCCGAGAGACGCCACCAGTGGTCCCGCCGAGAACGAAGGCCCTGCGTAGGCCGTACCCGCGGTGCTTCGCGACAGCCCAGCCCAGGAGATGTCGGCGTGTCCCAGTAGACCGAGACGGCCGTACTGAAGCAGACCATCGACGCTGGCCAGGGGCATCAGGCCGACCCAGTAGCCATTGGCGGCGTAGTCCGAGAACTCGGGCACATCGGCGCCTTCGACGAGCGGCACATACGAGGCGGTCTGTCCGAGCGCGCCAATCGCCACTCCGCCCGAAGCGTAGAGCCAAGTCTCCGTCCGGCGCGGTCGCTCCACGGGTGCGGAGACCCAGGCGGGATCCACCGCCTCGCCGTGCAGCCAACGGGTCTCGAACCAGCCCTCCTCCTCTTTTTGGACCAGGTACATGCCGCCGGCTGGGGGCAAGGTCTCCGAGAGTTCACCGTCCACATAGAGGACGACGCCCTCCGGCGCTGGCGGCCAAACCTCGCTCTGGACCGGCGGTTCCCAGCGGTTGAGCGGGTGTGCACCCGAGACCAGTCGGTCGACGTTCGGACGAATGCGCAGGGCGGCCGCCATCGGGCCTTCCCACTCCCCGCCATGTGAGAACTCGACCACAGCGACCCCCACGAGAAAGTCGGCCCACAAGCGCGGAGGTGGCGCGAAGGTCAGGCACTCGATTCGCCCGCGAACCTCCTCGACGATCGACGCATGGAGGGCGGCATCGTCTCGGTCAATCGCCGCCAGGGCGTCGAGAAACAGCGTGCGGAAGGCCTCTTCTTGGAGAGGCTCGCAGTCCGACGCGGCATGGGCGAGCGGAGAGCAGACCACCGCCCAGAGAAGCAGGAGGACACGCATCAGTACTTGGGCTCACAAGTGAAGCGGATCCCGTTGCACTGAATGCGCACCACTGCCCCCGCAATCACCTCGGCCTTACCGACCGCGCTGAGCGGACCGTCACCTTCATCGCTGAAGTCCGCCCAGATATCGTAGACCCCTGCAGGCACCTCTCCGAGAGCTCTGTCCCCGCCCGCGGCGTCGCGAAGCACGATGCGAACGCCCGCGGGTCCAAGGACGGAACCAAGGCGGACGGGCACGGGCTCTGGGGCAGGCTCGACCACCACCGGCTCCAGCTCGACGGGCTCCGGGACTGGCTCGGGCACCACGACGGGCCGCGGGCGCGGTCGAGGCGCGACCGCCACGGGTTCCGGTGCGACAACGGCCGGCTCCGCAATGGGCTCGGGGATGACCTCGGCGACCTCAACAGGCTCCGCCGCGGGCTCCGCCGCAGGCTCCGCCGCGGGCTCGACTGGGGGCACCGCGGGCTCCTCGATGACGGTGGACGCCACGCCGGTCTCATTGGGAATGACCCACCACAGGCCGCCCAAGAGCAGCGGAATCACGAGTAGAACTGGCCACGGGAAACGTCGCTCCGCTGGACCCTCTTCGACGGACACCGCCTCCGCGACATCGACGGTGGAACCCCAAGTCCCGGACAGGCCCAGATCAATGGTCCGGTCCACGGAGTTCGTCGGCTGCGCATCCGAAAAGTCAGAGCTCCGACCCGAGAGCATCGACAGCGTCTGCTCGGTCAGCGTCTGACCGCTAAGGGGGCCGCCCGACCGTGCTGCACCCCAGTCAAAGGCACGAGACCAAGCCTTGAGCCGAAGTCCGGCAGCCCGATCGGCGAGCTCGTCGCACCGGCTGGCGACCTCCTCGGCGCCGGGCCGCTTCGTCGGGTCGAACGCGAGCATCTCGGCAATCAGCGGCACCGCGACCTGTGCGTCAGGAGGCAAGCTGGCGAGCGCAGCCTGGATGTGGGCGTCATGCAGCTCTTGCGAGGCCGCCGTTCGCGCCATGTCGACCGGCGACGCATCCGGGAACAAGCGCTCCCCACAGAGCGCCTCGTAGGTCGTGCATCCCAGCGCGTAGATGTCGGATGCCGGATGGGCCGCACTCCTCGCGAAGCGCTCTGGGGCCATGTACGGCAGGCTTCCCATCATCGCCGTCGCGTTCGTCTGCGCTTCACGCCCCGCGACAGCAGCCCAGGCAATGCCAAAGTCGAGGAGCTTCACCTCGCCGTGCCGGCCCACCCGAATGTTCGAGGGCTTCACGTCGCGATGCACGAGCCGCATCGGTGCAATGCCGTCCGCGGGCACGGTAGTGAAAGCCACATGCAGTGCCTCGGCCACCACCGCCACCACCTCGAGCACAGCGCGCGGCGGAAGCGGACGACCGCTCGGATCGGTCAGGTCGTTGAGGTCCGCGCCGTCGACGAACTCGGTGACCAGCGCGACATTGCCATCGAGTCCCGCAAGGTCGAGGGCCCGCAGAATGGCCGGGTGGTTGAGCGCCGCGAGCAGCTTGCCCTCATCGCGCAGCCGCCGAAGCGCATCGGGATTGGCATCGCGGAGAAGCTTGACCGCGACATCACTCTTCAGTCCCCCCGGCGAGACCATCGTCGCCAAGTAGACCTCTCCGAACCCGCCTCGCCCGAGGCAATCGCGCATATGGAAGCGCCGCTGCCGGTCAGCTCCGGGAGTGATGCGGGAGTTCTTCATCGCGCCGATGATCGCTCACGGACGCCCCACTCGCAACCTTGCTCTCCAGGCAGCGCCCGCACCGCCTAAACTTATGGGCAATGCAGCCGAATCCGATCCCCGCCGCGAGCGTCTAGTAGGAATGCGTTCCGAGGCCCCAAGTCGCACCCCGTTTGCGCGTCGCCTACGCGTTTTCGCCGTAGTGACCGCGCTGTCGCTGGCCTTGGTCCTGGTCGCACTCGTCGTCTACACCCAGACAGCCGCCTTTCAGCGGCAGGTCGTGCCGGTCGTCGAGACCCTCGTGTCGCAGCAAACCGGCGAGGTCTGCGAGATTGAACGGGTCAACATCAGCTTCTGGCCCCCCGGCGCCACGCTGCGCGGCGTTCGGCTCTGGAACCCCGACACGAGCGACGAAATCGTGAGCGTGGACCGCCTTCGCGCCCCGATCGTCTTGCGCCAAGGAGGCATCAAGCTCGGGCGACTCGAAATCGATGCCCCCAAAGTGCACCTGCACCTCGAAGAGGACGGCAAGCTGCGCGAGTTCCGAAATGTCTACCGTCCGCCAGAGATCGCGCGACCGTCTCCCGAGCTGCCCTGGTCGACCCTGGAGATCGTCGGGGGCGAAGTGCGCGTCGATCTGGCGAAGGACCAAGGACACATCGCGATTCGCCGCCTCGAGAGTCGCAGCGACAAGGAGCTGGCCGACATCTCGCTGCTCGTGCAAGTCGAGGTCGGCGACGTCTCGGAGAGCATTCCGCTGCGGGTGCCCAACGCCCGGATCGGCGGTAAGGTGCTCGATCTGCCGTCGATCCTCATCGAGCACCGCGTCGGCACCCTGGAGGGCTCACTCAACCACACCCTCGGCGGTGCGATTGCCGCGAGTCTGAGCGGCAACGTGGTGCTCGACGAAACCGAGCCCTGGCTCAAGGAACCTCGCGCCGTTCACGGTGACGCCCACCTCGATCTGCAGCTGACGGGAACGCCCAAGGACCCGAAGGTCGAGGCCGTCGTCATGGCGCAGGGTATCGAGCTGCAGCTCCCCGGCATCGCGTGGCCCGTGCTCTCATACCGGATCGGCGATGTGGTCGTCGCGGCGGACGCCACGAAGGAAGGCATTCGGATCGAACGGTTGGTGCTCACCTCAGGGCCCGGCAAGGCGAGCGTGTCGGGATTCATCACCCCAGAACTCGAGCTCGTCGGTGGACGCGTCATCATCGAGGACCTGTCCCTTGCGCACGAACTCCAGTCTAAGGATGCCGCCCCCACGCCGTGGGTCGACCTGCTTGGTGATGCCGAGGTCAGCGTGGAAGGCACGCTCAATCCCCTGCATCTCGAGGGCCCTTTCGACCTCTCGGTCGCGAACCTGCGCGTGGGCGACCGACCGATCGCAGACCCGAATGTGTACGCGGTTCTCGACATGCCGCACGCGTATGCCCGCGGCATCTTGACCCTCGAGAAGGACCACATTCGCCTCAAGTCCCGCGAGGTCCAAGGCCCGAAGTCACGGGGCGCGGCGAACGTGCGCATCGGCTTTGGACCCGGCGGGCCTCTCGATCTGCGCTTCGTGCTCAACCAAGCCGACCTGTCCGACTTTGCACCCCTTGGTGGCTCGCGCCTTCAAGGCAAAGGCCGCGTGTCTGGACGCATCCACGGCTTGTTCAAGGAGCTGTCGTTCGAAGGCCACGGCGACGTGCGCGGCTTCTCGGTCACCGGCATCCCCTATGCCGACCGCCTCGTGACTCCGCTGTCGTCTCCGGACCTCAAGCGCCTGATGTTCACCGACGCCCGCGCCTGGCTCGGAGAGTCAACTTATGGCGGCACCTTCGAGATGGACTTCCAGTCGCCCCTGTCGCTCGACACCTCGCTGACCGTCGACAAAGGCCGCATCCAGGACTTCGTCGGCATGTTCGTGGAGCTCGAGGGCCTGACGGGCGACATGACCGGCAGCCTCGACTTGCACGGTCCTCTCTTCGACCTCGACGGCGAAGCCCACTTCGATCTCGCGGACATTGGGCTCTACGGCGAGCAGTTCCCCGTCGGCGCGGGCCATGGCTACATGGACACAGGCATCTTCACGCTCGATGACCTGCGGGTCACCCGAGAAGACGGGGACGAAGGCATCTTCTTGCGAGGAACCGTCGGTCGCGACTACGCGCTCAATATGGAGCTCGTGGCGGATGGTCTCACCCTCCAGACCCTCGATGCCCTCGAGGCCGCTGAGGTGCCTGCGACCGGCGATCTGTCCCTGTTCGCTCGCATCGACAACAAGATCTATGACCCAGCGCCGCACGGCCAGCTCATGCTCACGAACACCCGCTGGCAACGCTCCGAGATCGACGACTCCACCGTGCGGTTTCGCACCACCCACGGGGTCGCGAGCTTCGAGGGCTCCTTGCTCGGCGGCACCACCGCAGTCGCGGGCACCCTGGGCCTCTGGGAAGAGCAACCCTACGAGATCTTCGCGTCCCTCTCCCGCTTTCCGGCCCACGTGCTCTACCCCGTCGCCGCGGACGGAAAGCCGATCGAGGCCCTCGGCACCGGCCAGCTGAATCTGTCGGGCCACTTCGGCGAGACACCGAGCCCTGTCGACATCAACGCGGACGTACGCCAGTTCACCGTGAACTGGGACCACCACACCCTCGAGAACACCGGGCCCTGGCACTACGCACAGCTGGGAGACAGCTTCCAGCTCGACAACCTCACCCTCGCGGGCGGCGAGACGCGCATTCATCTCGAAGAGCTCCGTGGCGGCAACGGTGTGCGCGCCAAGGGCAATGGCGTGATGGACCTCGATCTACTGCGTGCCCTCGTGCCCGGGCTGACGCGCGCTGACGGCATGGCCACCTTCACCCTCGACGCCGAGGGAACTGCGCCGGACGTGCAGGCCGTCGCGGACGTCTGGATTGAGGGCGACCTCGTTCGCCACTGGTCCTTCCCCGAGTCCTTCGAGAACGTCACCGCGCGCCTCGTGGCCCGGCCCTCGGGCTACCAGCTGGTCCGAGCCGATGCGGGACTTGGCGGTGGCTCGATTTCGTCGTGGGGCACCATTGACGCCAAGAACTGGACCCCCAGTCGCTACGACCTCCTCGCCACCGCCACCGACGCCCAAGTTCAGTGGGTCGACTACCTGCCAGCCGCCATCGGCGACGGAAACCTCGCCTTCTCGGGCCCCGCTGAGGACCCCCTGCTCGCCGGCAACATCGAGATCTCCGAGATGATGTTCTCAGACCGCATCGACTGGGAGGACTGGGTCGTCGAGTTTCGCGATGAGCTGCTCGTCGACGCCGTCACGGGTGAGCAGTCCTACTTCTCACTCGACGTGAAGCTCGCCGCTGACCGCACCATCCATCTGCGAAACAACGTCGCCGACGGCACGGCCTCCGCAGAGCTGACCGTCCTCGGCAACACCGCCCGACCTGGGCTTTCCGGATGGGTCAAGATCGAGGACGGCGTCGTCTTCCTCGCCGACCGCGAGTTCTCGGTCGAGCGTGGCGACATCCTGTTTCGCGACCCCTTCACCTGGGACCCCGACCTGGACTGGGACCTGCTCACCCAGATCGAGAGCCGCGACCGCGACTATCGGGTCAACTACATGGTCCGGGGCCCGTTTTCAGACTGGCGCACAGAGACCCGCTCGGACCCGCCGCTCGCCCAGGCGGACGTCAACACGCTGCTCTGGTTCGGCGTGACGGCCGACGACCTCGAGGACATGGGCGAGCTCCCGCAGGCTGTCGCCCAAGGCGTCGCCGATCTGATCCTGGCTGACCTGTTCATCTCGACGCAGGCTAGCGACCTACGCGACGACATCTCGATCTTCGACCAAGTGGAGATCGTGACCGGCGTGAACGCGCGAGGCGACTACTCATCCGAGCCGCGCCTGCTCGTGAGAAAGCGCCTAGCTGAAGCCGCAGATCTCGAGATCACCGGCGAGATCAACCTGATCCGGCCCGACGACCAGTACTATCGCATCGATCAACCCCTCACCGACGCGTGGAGTCTCTCTGGGTGGTACGCGACCTACCAGCGCGACCGCACCCTCCCGATTGGCGGCGCCTACGGCATCGACCTGCGCGCGCAGTGGGAGTCGGACTGATCCTTCTCGCCCTGCTTCCCACGCTGGCTCTGGCCCAGTCCCCCGCCGAGACCTTCGGCGGCGTGGAGATCGCCGACGTGCGTCTGCTCGCCCCAGAAGGCGGCCTACCGGACGAGAGCCTCGACGCCCTGTTGCGCGCGCAGGCTGGCGACGCGCTCTCGGTCTTTGCCGTGCGCACGGACCTCGCCACGCTGATGCGCGTGGGCGAGTTCTCAGCCGCCGAAGCCGAGGCCGAGCCCTGGTTCACCCAAGACGCCAACGGTGACCTCAGACAGGCGGTGATGCTCACCTACAAGGTCTGGCCGGCTCCTCGCGTGGCCTCCGTGAACCTCAGCGGCGTCGAGGCCCTGAAGGCCCGCGACGTCCGCTCTGCGTTGGGCCTCGACCAGGGCGATGCGTTCTACGAGGAGCTCGATGCACCGACAACGTCAGCCCGAATGCGTCGCTACTACGCCAATCAGGGCTACCCACGCGCCCGGATTGACGTGCTCGCAGCCCCCACCGATGACGGCGTCGTCGTCGACGTCCTCGTCCAAGAAGGTGCACCCCAGAACTTGTCGCGCCTTAGCTTCGCCGGAGAGCTCCCGGTACCGGACAAGGTGCTGCGCCGGTGGGCCCGCCGAGACGGCCTGCGTGACGGCAAGCCCATCGCCGCGGGAGCCATCACCGCGGCTCAGCGACGCATTCGAACTCGGCTCGCGCGCTTCTCGGCGTTCCGGCCCGAACGCACCGGATGGGTTCAGGCTCGCGTCACCCCCGCTTGGGTCGAGGAGGGCGACGACCTCGGCGTGACCTACTCCATCGAACCGGGCCGGCGGCTAGACTTGGAGGTCAGCGGTATCCCCTGGCGCCCCAAGGCCAAGGTGCGACAGGCCCTGGGCATCAACGAGCGCGTCCGCCTCACCCGCGGCTTCATGGACGTCGCGCCCGACAAGGTCGCCTACTCGCTGGCAGAGCATGGCTTCTATGAGGCCTCCGCGGACGTCGCCTTGATTCCCGGGGACGAGGTCCAGACCTTGAAGGTCGACGTCACGCGCGGACGACGCCACGTCTTGCGCGGCGACCTGCCGTGGGGAAAGCGCGGCATCGCGTTCACCGGCAACGAGGACTCGGACCACACCGCTCTTCGCACCGTGCTCGAGCAGGCCTCGCCCGAGGTCTTGCGTCTCGGCCGCATCACCGATGAGGAGCTCGACAAGGGCATCCACGCCGCCGAGAAGTACTACGAGTCGCGCGGCCATCTCGACGCCGAGCTCGAGCTGACATCCTTCGAGGTCCGGCCTCGCCGCTTTCCGCGCTCGGTGATCGACGCCATCGCCCGGGCCATCCCCGGCGCCGCAGAGCGCGTGCTGGTCGACATCGAGATCGAGGTGAGGGAAGGCGATCTCACGACCCTCTCGGCGCTCACCGTCGAAGGCGCGGCCGAAGACGCCCAGCTCGACTTCGTTCAGGCCGAGGTCGCCGAGCTCGAAGGCGCCCCCTACTCACCCCAAGCCCTCGAGGTCCTCGCCAGGCGCATCGTCTCCGCACACCGCGATGCGGGCTATCTCGAGGCCGATGCCCGCGTCGTCAGTCGGCTCTACGACGCGTCCAGCTACAACGCGACACTCGAGGTCACGAGCGGAGACCAGATCTTGCTCCGTTCAGTCGTGACGCGAGGTGCCCGGCGCACCCGCAACGGCTTCCTTCGGCGGGAGGTCGACCAGCAGGTGGGAACCGCAGTCACCTCCGAGAGCCTCGACGACCTGCGCCGGCAGCTGGTCGACCTGGGGATCTTCCGGACTGTCGACCTCGCCCTACTCGGCGATGAACCAGGCCGAGACCTGCTAATCACCGTCGAGGAACGCCCCATCCACTCGTGGGAGGTCGGCGGCGGTGGCTCGACCGACCAAGGCATCCGCGCCTTTGGGCGGTACACCCGTCACAACCTGTGGGGACGCGCCCACCGACTCGATGTCTTCGGTGCCGTCGGCGTGGAGTACGCCAGTGACTCCCTCTCCGACTGGCGCCCAGACTTCCGGACCGAACCCGAGTGGCGAGCTGGGCTGACCTACACGGCACCGCGCTTTCCGCTGCGCTCACAGCGGGTCGTCATCGACTTGCTTCTGCGCGAGCAGCGCTTCGAGCGCACCTATGAGATGGGCCAGTTCGGCGTTGCAGCAGGCTTGATCACCGCCCTGCCCAGCAAGACTCAGATCCGGCTCGGCGCACGCCTTGAAGGCCGACGACTCGAGGAAGCCGACGTCGGAGCCTTGCTGCCTGGAGAGGTCTGGACCGAGCACCTCCGTCCCGGAGATGGCCCGCTGACGCGCTGGCGTGTCCAAGACACCCTCGAAGCTATTGCCCTACAGGACTGGCGCGACGACCCCCTCTCCCCGACTCGCGGCGCAGTCGTACGCCTGCTCGGTGAGATCGCCCCAGGTGGCGTCGGCATCTCCGGGAGCTCCGTGTCGTTCATGAAGACGGAGGCCCGCGTCACCGGCTGGATCCCGCTTCGCGGCGCCACGCTGCGCATCACCGCGGAGGGCGGCCACGCGTTCATGCTCGCAGACGGCCTGCTGCCCCTCGAGGACCGCTATCGCCTGGGCGGCACCGGCTCCCTTCGCGGCTTTCGGCGCGACGCCGTCGGCCCTCGACGCCAAGTTGGACAGGTCGACGTCGACTGGCCTTCAGGCCTCGAGCCGATGCTCGCGCAGGCCACGCGCGACCACCCGACCCGCTGGGTCCCAGTGGGCGGCGACACCGTCGCACTCGGCATCTTCGAGTTGGTGCTCCCGCTGCCTGTACTCGGCATGAGTTCGTGGGACGGCTACGCACTGCGCCTGTTCACCGACGTGGGCAATGTCTGGCTCGTGCGCGGGCGCGACCTCGCCCACTCCGAGTCGGACGCCGTCCGGTCGATCTTCTCAGCCCCCGTTCGGGCCTCAGTCGGCGCAGGCATCTCGATCGAGACGCCCATCGGCCCGTTGGGTATCGATGTGGCCACCAACTTACAGAGCCTGAGCGCGAGCGGGGCCACCCAGGTCCTTCTGCGAGAAGACTGGGAAGAGCCGCCGGTGCGCATTCACCTGTCGCTTGGCGCGCTGCAGTAACTAGCGGGCGGCACAGTCGATGGGTCCGAGGTCGACCGTCTGGTCGACGAGGAAGCCCATGATCAGGTCGTCGCGGTGGCCCGTGCCGAGGTGGTGGTGAATCTCTTCGACGGCGCCGCCAATCGCGGTGTTCGCCCCGGGACCCGTCTCGTACCCACCACTCGCCACCACGGCGTCTCCAGTGAGCGGGTTCATCACCAAGATCCGGGTGCCGCGGGCAGGCCGATTGCGCCAGTACATGTTCACGTACCAGGCCTCGTCAGCGGCGGGCACGGGGGACCCCGTCGATCCTTGTCCGAACTCAGAGCCCCCCTCGCCTGCGGGAGCCCAGGGCTCGGACCGCGTCATCGCGTAGCTCGTCACACCTTGCGAGAGGCTGTAGTGGGCAGCGATGCCATCGGTGAATGACGTCGGCCAGGAACCCGAGTACTCCTCGGTGGTCACGAGGTGAGCCTCCAGCACGACGGGTCCGACAGAAGGCGTGTGCAGGAGAACGTCCCCGTCGTCGACGGCGCAGTCAATGCCCGGCGCACAGCCACTCCAGAACATCGACAGGTCGCGCTCCTCCATCGCACAGTCACCGCCGGGAAGGGGCTGGAAGTCCACTTCGAGCGTGTACGCCCCCTCCAGAGCCGTACCGCTGCTGTTCACGAAGCTGTCGGCGACGATGAACCACCGTCCCGGCTGAACGACCCACGAGGTCTCGATGTGGTCGCGCGCCACGCAGCTGGCTGCCGCGGCGTCGGAGAGCAGATGCACGTCAATGTCGACGCCACCCGAGTTCCCTGAGGTCAGCCGAGCCGAGACAATGCCCGCTGACGCCACATCCAGGGCGTACACCCACTCGCCACCCGATTCGTCGGTATCTGGGGCACAGGCGTAGCTGTCGGCCATGTCCGAGACGGCGGTCTGCGTGTCGCGACCGTCGCTGTATGGGAAGGCTTCGATGACGATGGGACACGCGAAGGTGCCCACGGGCATGCAGGCCTCACCGGTGTCGGAGCCCGTGTCACCGGTGTCGGAACCCGAGTCGCCAGTCTCGCCACTGTCTTGCAGGGTCGAGTCCGGGAGGTCCTCGCCCGAGTCAGAGGACCCCGTCGGGGTACAGGCCAGGAAGAAGAACAGAAGAAAGCGCATAGGCACCCCAAAGATGACGACACCGTCATAATTGAAGGACCCCAAGCCGTCGACTCATCGGAGAAAGAGAGCGACGGACCCTAGTTCTTCTTCTGGTCGTCCGGCAGCGTGGCGAGCCAGCCATCGAGGAACTTCGTGAAGTAACGAAACTCCTGGAACTCATCGGTCTGCAGCAGCGTGCGCTGCATCGGGATGGTCGTCTTGATGCCTTCGACCACGAACTCGTCGAGAGCCCAAAGCATCTTCTTGATGGCGTGCTCGCGGTCCCGCCCGTACACGATCAGCTTGGCGACAAGCGAGTCGTAGTAGGGCTGCACCATGGCGTGTTCGTGCACCGCAGAGTCGATGCGCACGCCGGGCCCGCCGGGCTCGTGGTACCCGGTGATCAGTCCAGGCGATGGGATGAACGTCCACGGGTCTTCGGCATTGACGCGAATCTCGATGGCATGGCCGTTCGCGACGACCTCTTCCTGCTTGACCGAGAGAGGCTCTCCCGCCGCGAGGCGGATCTGCTCCTGGATGAGGTCAATGCCGTAGACCTCTTCGGTGACCGGGTGCTCGACCTGGATGCGTGGGTTCACCTCGAGGAAGAAGAACTCTTCGCCCTCGACGAGGAACTCGACGGTACCGACCGT
Organism: Pseudomonadota bacterium; assembly: GCA_023954855.1. Lineage (GTDB taxonomy): Bacteria > Myxococcota_A > UBA796 > UBA796 > M1803. The sequence goes on from JAGSGY010000036.1 coordinate 37,569, forward strand.
GCGGTAGCCCACCGTGCGGACCAGCTCTGCGGCCGCGGTCGAGATGCGCTCACGCAGCGAGTCCGAGAGGAACGGCGCCGGAGCCTCTTCGATCACCTTCTGGTGCCGGCGCTGCATCGAGCAGTCGCGCGTACCAAAGTGAATCGCCTGGCCGTGGGCGTCGCCCGCGACCTGAACCTCGACATGCCGCGGCGTGCGCAAGAAGCGCTCGACAAACACCTCGGCAGAGCCAAAGGCAAGCCGGCCCTCTTCCTGGGCGAGGGGCAGCTGGCGCGCGAGGTCATCTGCTGACTCGACGACACGCATGCCCTTGCCGCCACCACCGGCCGCGGCCTTGACGATGACTGGGAAGCCGCATGCGTTGGCCGCCTCGAGGGCCTCTTCGACGGTCTCGACCGCACCTTCGGAGCCATCGAGAAGCGGAAGGCCTGCTTCGCGGGCCGCCGCCTTTGCGGACAGTTTGTCGCCGAAGGTCTGCAAGTGCTCGACGTCGGGACCGATGAACTCCATCCCCATCTGACGCACTGCACTGGCGAACTGGGCGTTCTCGGCCAAGAAGCCGTAGCCGGGATGCACGGCGTCGGCGCCACAGATCTCGGCCGCGGACAGCACGGCGGGCTGGTACAGGTAGGACTGCAGCGCGTTCGCCGGTCCAATGCACACAGCCTCGTCGGCGAAACGCACGTGCAGTGCGTTCTCGTCGGCCTTCGAATAGATCGCCACAGTCGGGATTCCGAGCTCGCGGCAGGCGCGAATCACACGCAGTGCGATCTCGCCCCGATTGGCGATGAGGATCTTCTTGAACACCGCGACCTCCGCGGGTTTAGTTCGGCTGAATCGTGAACAGCGGCTGACCGAACTGAACCGGCTGCGCGTTCTCGACGAGGACCTCGACGATGGTGCCGGACACCTCGGCTTCGATCTCGTTCATCAGCTTCATGGCCTCGACGATGCAGACCACCGAGCCGGCGGAGACAGTGTCGCCCACCTTGACGAAGGGCGCAGCGTCTGGCGTGGGGGCACGGTAGAACGTGCCGACCATGGGCGACTCAATCGCGGGCAGGCCCGCTTCGCCACCAGCCGCGGCTGCAGCAGGGGCTCCGGCGGCGGCCGCAGCCATGGGGGCCATCGGAGCCGCAGCCATCACAGGCGCCACTGGCACTGCGCCGAGGCGCAGCTGCAGTGAGTGGGAATCGTCCTTGTACTTAAACTCGGAGACGTCGTGCTCAGCCAGCAGGGTGAGCAGTGCTTCGATGCGTTCCAGGTCCATCCGTAACTCCGGGAAGGCGGGGGCTATACCTCAGCCCGAACGGCCAGACCAGCGCCACCGCATCAATGAATGACTATTCAGCGGGAGAGCTTGCCCACCAGCCCGCGAAGTGCGAGCTCGTAGCCGTGCACTCCAAGCCCAACGACGCCGCCTAGGGCCACGTCTGCGAGCAGATTCGTCTTGCGAAACGGTTCTCGCGCGTAGACGTTCGACACATGCACTTCGACGAATGGGAGCTCACAGCCCACGAGCGCATCGCGCAGCGAGACCGAGCTGTGCGTCAGCCCGCCGGCGTTCACCAGCGCACCGTCCATTCCCTCGTCACGAGCCTGCTGGACCCGATCGACGAGGTCGCCCTCATGGTTCGACTGAAAGTGCTCGAGCACCACGTCGAGCTCGCCGGCGAGTGCATCGAGATCGCGCTGCACATCGTCGAGCGTGGCGGAGCCGTAGATCTCGGGCTCGCGGGTGCCCAGCAAGTTCAGATTAGGCCCCTGCAGAACGAGGATTTTCACCGGCCGCTCTTGTTCGTGCCGCGACGCGCCGCACTGGCAGCGGGAGTACGCGTACCCCGGAACGGAATCATCTCAGTGCGAGCCTCGTCATCGTCGACGTCATCGCCCTCTCCGTACTCGTAGTCAGAGGCTGGCTCGGACATCAGAGCCTCGCGACGACGCGACAGTTCACGCAGCGTGCGCTCGATCTCCTCGATGGAGTGCGGCTGAGTCATCTCCTCATCGGGATGACCGATGGACGGCGCGGGCATGTTGATGTCCGGCGCGGGCCCGGTCGCCGTCAGATCGGCCGCGAGAATCTCTTCGGAGAGATCGTCGCTGAGCCAGTCGTGATCGTGCGGCATGTCGATCAACTCGAAGAGCCGCTTCTCGAGGCCACGATCACGTGGATGGTGATGCAAGATGCGGCGGTAGGCGCGGATGGCTTTATCGAGTCGACCGTGCAGTACGTACTCCTCGGCCCGCTTCACCGTGAGAAACGGGTCCCGAGCGGTGCGCGCCACCGACGGCGGAGGTGCGTCGAGCATCTCGAGGACGTGTCTCACCGCGGCGTCACCGGGGTGCACTTCCAGGAACCGGTTGCAGGCAGAACGCACGCGCGTCGCCTGACCGGTGCGGTCGAGGGCCGTGATGCGCGACCGTGCCAGGTCGGGGTTCACCGAGGGGTCGGCGTCGACATTCTCGAGAGCCTCGAGAACCGCCACGTAGTCCTGCGTCGCCTCGGCGGCAGCCACGAAGGCGAGCCAACCGGCGTCGAGATGTGGATTCGCACCGACGCCCCGACGCAGCACGTCGTAAGCCTCCTTGGCACGTCCACGACGCAGCAATTCCTCACCCACTCTAGGAAAGGAATCGGCCCCGGGGTCATCGGCAACAAGCTCAGTGAGGAGCTCGAGTTCAGGATCGGTCAGCGGCAAAGCACCCTCGGCGCGATCGGTATGGTGAGCGATTCGTCTGCAGCGTCTACCACGAGTTCAAGCGGCAGGTAACAGTCCCCGATGAGCGGGAAGCGATCGACCAGCACGATGACGCGCACAGCCCCCATGTCGTCGGCGTCGATCTCGAGAAGATTGGCGCTGTCGAGCACCTCGATGTCGCGCCCAGAGAGCGCGTTCCACTGCTCGCCATGATCGAGGATGTCGGCCGGTGTCGCGAGCGTCGCACCCTCGATGCTCAGCTGAAGCGGCTCGTGCGGCAGGGCCGAGCCGTCGGCGGCAGCGTAGGCCAGCAAGTCGACGGGAATCGCCGCGATCATGCCGTCATCGACCGAGTCGTGTGCCTCGTCCCACTGAATCTCGACGCGCTCCGGCCCGAGCACCCGCACCCCATCCTCTGCGCCCGAACAGGCGACGGCGAGAAGGAGTAGCGGAAAGGCTCTGTTCATCCGAGAAGCTCGTGAAGTTCGTCGTTGGAGACCGACACCTGGACGGTCTCACCCACCCGCGTGGGGACGGGTACGCGTACAAATGTAGCACGCGCCTTCTTGTCGAGCCGCATTGCGGCGGCAACAGCGGCCCGATCGACGGCTGGAATCTCGTGTGCAAGGCCGAGTTCGCCGAACAACTGTGCGACACGGTCCGCGACGCCAGCCTCGCAAAACCCCTTCGCCTCGGCCCAGCGCGCTTCGGCAACGAGGCCGATGGCCACAGCTTCGCCATGCCGAAGAGCTCCGTACCCGAGCACACGTTCGAGCCCGTGAGCCACCGTGTGACCAAGGTTCAAGATGGCGCGCACCCCGGCCTCGCGCTCGTCCTCGGCGACGACGGCAGCCTTGATGCGAACACAGTTCCGAACGACATCGGCCAAGGCACCCACATCGGCCCCGGCGAGGGCCCCGGCACTCTTCTCGAGACGCTCGAAGAACGCGGCATCGCCCAGGAGCGCGGTCTTCACCACCTCACCGAGGCCGGCGCGAACCTCGTCGGTGGGCAGGGTCCGAAGCGTGCGCATGTCGGCGTACACCAGCTTCGGCTGATGAAACGCGCCGACCAGGTTCTTGCCCGCGGCGTGGTTCACGGCGGTCTTGCCGCCCACGGACGAGTCGACCATCGCGAGGAGGGTCGTGGGCACCTGCACGAAAGGAAGCCCGCGCAGCGTCGCCGCGGCGGCGAAGCCCGCCATGTCGCCCACCACGCCGCCGCCGAGCGCGACCACCGGGGTGCGGCGATCGACGGGTGCAGCGAGCAGTTCATCCACCAAGGTCGCCCAGGTCGCCAGGTTCTTGTTCGCCTCACCCGCGGGCAGGGTGTGCAAGGAAAGGCCAAAGCCGGCGCCGCGAAGCGAGGCGGTCGCGCGCTCAGCCCAGAGGGGTCCCACATTGGAGTCGGTCACCAGCGCGACGCGCTCAGCCTTCACGACGCTTCGGAGCGCCTGGCCCAGTCCCGAGAGTTCATCCTCAACGACGTGAACCGGATAGCCGCGGTCCCCCAGCTCGACGGTCAGCGCTCCAGCCATGCGGCGATCTCCTCGACCAGCGCATCGACCGGGCGCTGGGCATCCAGTTGGAGCTCGGCGTCGGCGTAGGCTGGCCTTCGGCTCTCGTAGCGCGCCTCCACCTCGGCGTCCCAGAGTGGACGTCCACCCTCGGCCACCCGCTGGCGTAGCACCTCGATGGGGGCGGAGAGCACCACGGTGCGGTAGCTCGAGCGAAGGCAGCGTCGATTCACCGGCGAGACCCAGGCCCCGCCACCCGTCGACAGCACGCGGGCCTCGCCGTCACAGAGCTCTGCGATCAGAGCCGACTCACGCTGGCGGAACACGGCCTCGCCTTCGTCCCGGAACTGTGCAGGGATCGAGCCGAAGCGCCGCTCGAGTTCCTCGTCGAGGTCGACGAACGCCAGGTCGAGCCGGCTCGCCAGAGCCCGTCCCACCGTGCTCTTTCCCGTGGCCATGAAGCCGCCGAGAGCCACTGCCCGCTTCTTTGCCATGTCCCCCCCGCGACGATCCTGTCCACGTCGGATATCACTCGTTCATGCCCAAGCTGTCTCCGCTACGCAAGGTCGTCGAGGGCTACCTCGACGAAATGGACCTCACCTACGAGGGGGGCGGCCCCTACTTGTTCCGCGTAGGCCGCAGTGCGGTGGTGATCTCGCTATTCACCCACGGCGATGACACCTTTTGTCGCTTCGCGGCCATCTTGCTCGAGGACGTCGATCCCACCCTCGAGATGTTGCAGCGCCTGCTTCGACTCAACACCGAAGTGCTCTTCGGAAGCTTCCTTCTCTTCGAGGAAGACACACTCGCGTTTTCGGCCACGCTGCTCGGCAACCATCTCGACCTCGACGAGTTCGCCAAGACCCTTCGCTACGTCGCTCACGTCGCCGACCGGTACGCCGACGAGCTGCGCCGCCTGGCGAGCGGTGTCAGTCCCCTGCCACCCCTTCACTAGTCACGGCGACGAGCCCACTGCGCGGATGCGTCTGAGCCTGTGAGGCTCGCCTTTACAGCAGCAACCGTGCCCGTTAGCATCCGCACCACTCAGGAGTCCCCGCAGATGGCCAAATCCGCCAGCTTCACCCTCCCCGCCGGCGTCGACCTCTCGGTCGAGGACAACAAGCTCAATGTCCGCTACGACGGCGATGTCTCGCTTGAACAGAGCATGGGCCTGGAGCTCGGTTCTGTCACCGCAGGTGGAGATCTCCACGTTGCGCTCGAGAAGATCACGGGCGCACTGTCCGCAGGCGGCAAGCTGTCGCTCGAAGGCGCTGTCGACGCGAGCTCCATCGAAGCTCCTACGCTGACGCTTCCGGACGGTGCTTCGGTCCAGACGCTGAACGTCGCGGGCGACCTCACCGCCTCCGATGTCACCGTGACCGACGCCACCATCGGTGGCAACGTCAAAGCGGGCACCATCAACGCCACGGGCACCGTAACGATTAGCGGCACCGTCGAGGTGACGAAGATCACCGGACGCGTGGTCGAGATTTCGGGCGCGACGCTCAAGGCCAAGGCCATTTCCGCCACCGAGCGGATCACCATCGGTCCGGGCAAGCTCCAGATCGACGTCGTTGTCGCCCCGGAGGTCACGTTCGACGCTGGCGCCTCCGGTCGCATCACGGTCATCGAGTCCCGCAACGACCGCGGAGCCTCGAAGATCAAGGGCGGGCTGTCGGCCTCCGACTACGAAGAGATCATGGGCGGAGCCGACGAGTTCCTCGCCGCGCGCGGCGTAGCCCCGCTGGGTGCCGAAGACGCCGATGCCACGCAGATCCCTGACGAGGTGGAAGAGCCTCAAGCCGACGAGCCCGAGGCGGAAGAGCCCGAGGCGGAAGAGCCTGCGGCTGAGGAGCCTGTCGTCGACGAGGCACCCGTGGTCGACGAGGACTTCGGTGAGGAAGAGGACGAAGACCCGCTCTCCGTCTCCATCGACGATCTCGAGCCGATCGGCGCGAGCGTCGACGAAGAGCTGCTCGGCAAGCTCGAAGCGGCGATGACCAAGATTCGCTCGCTCTACAAGGCTGGCGACGAGCCGCCCGCCGTGACCCAGCTCGGCGCCTACATCGACAGCCGCGAGCTGGACGATCTGCGCGAGAACATCACCGGGATCTGGAACGGTCTGCTGACCTTCCACCAGAAGAAGGGCATTCGCCCCCACCACCAGGTGACCCACGCGTTCAACGTGATTCACGGCCTGGTCCAAGAGGCCTAGGCCCACGCCGTGTAGAGTGAGCGCGATGCGACTGCTTCTGCCACTCCTCGCGCTCTGCACCGCCTGCAACAGCTACCAGCCGTTTCGGGTCAGCGGTACGCAACAAGAGAGCTTCACCAACCGGGTGGATCTGCTCTTCGTCGTCGACAACTCCACCTCGATGACCGAGGAAGGGGCAGAGCTCGGCCTGCGTTTCGACAGCTTCATCCGCGAGCTGACCGGCGACGATGCCCCAGCGACCGACGGGCTCGCCGATGCGGTCGACAACTACATTGCGTTTGCGAGCCGAGACTCCGGTTTCATCAACTTCAACATCGGCATCACCACGCTCGATGTCGGCCTGAACCAAGGGCAGGTACTCGGCCCTTATGCGCGCCTCGGTGACCCGGGCGCCGCCGCCGCGTTCCAGCGCACCCTGCTCTGCGATGTCGTCTACTTCGACCCGAGCGCGATTCCGGCAGACGCCTCGTACACCTGCGACGAGCTCGACCCCGCTCCGGCCGATGCCATCAGCTCCGACTACCTCGACTGCATCTGCGGCCCCGGCGAGTGGATTCACGGTTCTGGCGGCGGCAACGAAGAGGGCCTCGAAGCCGTCTTTCAGGCCATGTGCCGGGCCGAGGACAATCCGCCCGGTGTCTGCTTCGGTCGGGTCGATGCTGACGGGGCCGACATTCTCTCGCCCTTCGATGACTCCAACGTCGGCGAGAACCAGGGCATGCTCCGCGATGACGCGGTGTTCGTCCCGGTGCTGATCACCGACGAGGGCGACACGAGCCGTGGACTCGCCGGTGGCGAAGGCGACCCCCGCCAGTACGAGACCTGGTTCGCCGCCTTCCAGCGTCGCATGGTCTGGGCGGTGATTGGCGGCCAAGCCGGCGTCTGTGACTCCGATGCGCCGATCCCCGACTGGGCCGCGGATCGCTACACGAACATCGTCGACGATACCAATGGCCTGTTCGCACCCATCGTCGACGAGTCCGACTGCAGCGTGACCGACTTCGACCAGACGCTCCGGGACCTCGGCGACCTTCTCAACCGCCTGGACCGGTACTTTCCGCTCCGCGCAGTTCCGGACCCCGACACGGTTCTCGTGTTCGTGAACGGTAAGCGCGTCGACCCGGCCGAGCAGAACGGCGACGGGTCCTACGAGGACGGCTGGAGCTACGAGCCCACCGACAACGCGGTGCTGTTCCACGGGTCCGCGATTCCCGACTTCCGCGAGTCGGTCAAGATCTACTACTTGCCGCTCGAGGGCAATCCTCGCGAACTCCCCTTCTAGGCCACCGATGACCCTGTTCCTCTCGCTGCTGCTGTCTGGCGCCCAGGCCCAAGAGACCGTCGACATCGGCGTTCTCAAGGACTCGGACGTGCAGGTCGTCCAGAAGCTGTTGTACCCGAAGACCGGACGCGCCGAGTTCGGCCTGCACCTCGGCTACATGCCCTTCGACTTCGCGACCAAGACGCCCAACGCGCAGGTCTCCGTTCAGCTGCACAGCTCTGAGACCCTGTCCTTCGGGGCGGTCGTCGGCGCGGGCTACGGCTTCGCCTCTCGCACCTACCGCGAACTCGAGGGCCCGCAGTACGGCATCGCCTACTACGCCTACCGCTACCTGGGCTCGGCCCTCGTCGGCGCGGAGTGGGCACCGATCTACGGCAAGAACAGCCTCTCGCACCGCCAGGTGGTGCACCACGACCTCTACGGTGCCCTCAGGGCTGGAGCGACCCTCGAGTCGTCCTTGATCCCCACCGGAGGCGTGTCGCGCCTGGCCCTCGGACCCACGGTCTCACCGGCCGTCGGCGCACGCATCTGGATGAGCGACGGCACCGCACTGCGCCTCGAGGTTCGCGACGACATCCAGCTGCAACGACGGGCTCTCACCAGCACGTGGGCCGTGAAGCAAAACGTGAACGTGACCCTCGGCTACACGGTACTCACCGGGAAGTCCGAGTGAGGGTTGCGTGGCTGGCGATGCTGCTGCTCACCGGGCCTGCCTGGGCTCAGGAGCCAGAGGTCGAGCCGACAGTCGAGGCCGGTCCGACCTTGCCGGAACGACCGACCGACGCCGAGCGTGAGGAGAGCCTCAAGCCGATTCAACAGGCCCTCGCAGCGAACCCGACGAGCGCCTTGCCCCTCGCTCAGGCCCTCATCGGTGACGCCACCAAGCCCCAGCTGCACGCAGATGCCTGGGCCCTCACCGGAGCCGCACTCGACGCCGCTGGCTACCCACACGCCGCAGTCGAAGCCTGGGCGAAGAGCCTGAGCATCGACCCACGTGCCCTCGATCAGCGCATCGACGTGGTGATTGACCGTGCCGAGAGCACGGGACTGACGCGCATCCTCGAAGCCGGCCTCTTTGCATCGACGGCGAAGGACCCCCGCGTAGCCCTGCACGCCGCCAGGCACGGCCTGCGCACCGACGACCGAGCCGCGGCCCTCGCCCGGCTCGCGACCATCGACAAGGGCTCCAAGCACTTCCCCGAGGCCAAGCTTCTCGAGGGGGTCATTCGGTCCCAGGACCGGGACCACCAGGGTGCTCTCGCCGCGCTGGCGACCGCGCAAGCCCGCGGCACGGACCCCTCCGACCGATGGCAGCGCACCCTTGATGTGAACCTGGCGCGCACCTACTTCGCACTCGGCAACCAACCGAAGGCCCTGGTGCACTACGCCCGCATCGACCGCGAGGCTCCGGGCTGGCTGCACGTGCACTTCGAGACCGCGTGGGCACACTTCCGCATGGGCGACATGAGCGGCACACTCGGCGCGCTGCACTCGATCCGAAGCCCCTTCTTCGCAGACGGATACTGGGCAGAGGCCGAGCTTCTCGAAGCCTACGCGCTGTTCTACATGTGCAAGTTCCCGTCCGCACGCGAGCGCATCGAGTCGTTTGAAGCGAAGTGGAAGCCGGTGCGCGCCAAGCTCGATGGCATCGCCAGAGTCAGCGCCGAACAAGCCTGGCAAGACTTCGAGCGGGTCGCCGCCGGTGAGCCCGCTGCCACCCTGCCGATTCAGGTACTCGACCGGTACAGCTGGGATGTGCGGACCGGCGACACCCTCACCACGGTCCAAGCCATTCGCGACGAGCGAAGCACGCTGGTTGCCGAGGGTCTGAGCGCCGTCTCGACGCGCCTCGCCACCCTGGAGCGCGAGCTGACCGAGGCCGAAGGCGAGCGCATCCTCACCACCGCACGGGCCATTCGCAGTGAGCTGAACGAGATGCTTCAGGACATCGAGATCACCAAGCTCGACCTGCTCGACCTCGAGAAGCGCCTCTACCAGTCCGCGTCAGTCACCGGCGACCTCGGCATGGGCAATCCTCTCGGCGACATCCGCGAGCTCCGGCGAAAGCGCGGGCATCAGGTGTGGCCGTTCCAGGGTGAGTACTGGGCCGATGAGGTCGGCTACTACCGGGTGACCGCTCGTCCCGAGTGTCCCGTCGACCTGCAGATCGGCGGGCGCTAGCGGGCCGCGGTGCCCTCGACGAGATTGGACTCGAGCACCAGCCATCGGTCCGAGGCGAAGGATGCATCGACATCCTCCATCTTCCAGACCACGCCCTGGAGAGCGGCCGCATCGCTGGTCTCGCCGACCGGCAGCTCGATGGCCGGCAGGGCTGGAAACAACGCGGACGACTGCCCCATCAGCGTGGGCGTCGTGAGTCGAAACAAGCTCGCCAGGTCACCCGGATCGAGCGCCTCTGGATAGGCGAGCATGCCGGCGTGGACGGGCATGTAGGCCGGTCGGTTGTCGAGCATCAGCGACAGGCCGCCAGACTCGGAGGCTAGCGACGCTGGGGCGCGAATGTTCAGTGAGGCCTCGAGGCGCTCGCCGTCCTCGCGATCAATGCCGAGGTGGAACTCGCCGATCGCCAGGTCGATGACCAGCTCGCCCGATGGCGGCATGATCACCGGCGGAAGGTGCAGATCGAGCTGCGCTTCGGACACGGGACCGAGTGGCGCTGGCAGGTCGCCGCCTGCCATCAGCATCAGCTGCTCGCGAGAGATGGTCTGGCCAGACATGCCGCCTCCCGCCCAAAACGCAAACAGCAGCTGGTTGAAGAAGTCGTCGTCGATGGCGGTGACGAACGGACGCGTCGTCTGAATCGGCAGCGTGGTCCCGGTGAAGTCGGTGCGCAATGAGCCCGCTCCGGGTGGGAGGTCGCGGGTCACGTCCTGGGCGACCGCTCGCGCATCGAGCCAGAGCAGAAGGCCCTCATCTGCAGCTTCAGCCCTTGCCAGCTTGAGCGACAGGCTGACTTCCTCGGCAGGTCCGAAGGTCTGATCGAGCTCGAAGCCGGCCAAGGCCTCGGCGAACATGGCGCCAACGCGGTCGGAAGCCTGCTGGGACATCTCGGCTTCGATGGCCAGACGCACGTCGTCCTGCATCAGCGACTCGATGAACTCGGGGACCCAAGCCACGTCCCAGTCGAAGCGCGTGGTGGTCGCACTGGCGCTGATGACCTCAACCTCGACGCCATCCGCGGTGTTGACCAAGCGAAGCTCGGTATCGAGCACCAAGTCCATCTCGGCCCAGCCGGAGACCGTGATGAACAGGCTGTTCACGTAAGCGTCGAACTCGGTGTGCACCCCGTATAGGGTCACATCGTTGTCGAGGGCGCCGTCACGGGAGACCAGGTCCACCCCCGCCGAGTCCATCGCGAACGAGGTGATCGTGACCTCGTAGCTGTCTGATGGAATCGTCGCGCCCACGAAGTCCGCGCCAAAGGCCGGGTCTTCGACAATCAGCTCGCTCACCCGTGCGAAGTCGTCGATGTCCGGCGCGTCGTCGTCGAGCGTCTCGGGCCCCATCTGCATGGCCACAGCTTCGGACAGCCACTGTCCGGCATCGTGGGTGCGACCGACCTGCACGCTGCGCCCGTCGACGGCTCGCTCACCCAGCGAGTCCTCGACCCGGATGCCAAAGCTGAGAATGCCTGGCTCGGCGGGAAGCGTGACCGAGAACGAGCCGTCGGCATCCATCTGGGCGGGTGCGCCACCGACCGTCAGCCCCGCGAGATCGCCGGTTCCGGCAATCGCTTGACCCGTGACGACCACATCGCCCTCGGGCAAGAAACTCGCGCGCGCTGGGGAGTCGACCCGAAGCGTGGGCAGCTCGGGAGGAGGAGGAAGCCTGGCGGGCGCCTCGGGGGTACACGCAGCGAGTACCATCACCAGCGACGCCATCCAGAACGGAGCGCGCAGAGACCGGGAACCGATGCCCACCACCCGAGCCATCGTCGACGCGTTGCGTGCAGATGCCGTTGGGGCCGCGGTGATCTCGGTGGCGATTCTCTTGCTCTTCGTGGGTGCCGAGCTGTTCGGACGCTTCACGCGGGCGCCCACGGAGTGGACGCGCAAGGGCACGCACGTCGGCGCGGGAGCCGTCGTGCTCTGCTTTCCGTGGCTCGTGCAGCACACCGAGACGGTGGTGGTGCTTTCGAGTACCTTCGCAGGCTTGTTGGTCGGCGGCCGAGTCACGGGCCTGCTCTCCTCGATTCACAACGTGGAACGCCGAACAGGCGGTGCCTACTATTACCCCTTTGCGGTGCTTCTGGCGTGGATCCTGTCCGGTGGAGAGGCGTTGACCTTCTGCGTGCCCCTCGCCGTGATGGCGGTCGCAGACACCGGAGCCGCTCTCGTAGGGCAACGAGCCGGGGAGACGACCTTTCGGGTGATGGACGGCAGCCGAAGCGTCGAGGGATCGCTCGCGTTCTTTGGCCTGGCTTTCGGGGTGGTGCTCACCGGCTGCGCGCTGGACGGACGCCCTGGTTGGCCTGGCATCTTGCTAGTGACGCTGGTCGTGGCCATTCTCACCACCAGCGTCGAGGCCATCAGCGTTCGCGGCTCCGACAATATCCTCATTCCCTACGCGGCCTGGCTCGGCCTCGATCGCACTCTGCGGTTGGGCCTGTCGGACCTCGGCGGCTGGGTCGAGGGCATGATCCTCGCGATTGGCGTGCTGCTCGCGACCCGAGAGCGGGCCGGACTCGACGTGGCGGGCGGCGTGACTGTGTTCTTGATCGTGACGCTGACCTGGGCACTCGGCGGCACCACCTGGCTGCTGCCGCTCCTCGGTTTGTACGCACTCGTCGTGTTCTTCCGTCCGGATCGCCTCGAAGGACGCGTCGAGATGGTGTTCCCGACCGCGGCCGGAGCGCTGGTCTGGGTGCTCGCCTTCGCCCATTCCGGCGCGCCGGAGCTGCATGCGCCCTACGTCAGCGCGGTCGCTGCCAATGGCGCCATCGCTGGCTTGTTGCTCGCGCCTGCGAGCGTGCTCGGCCGCGTCACTGGAGTCGCTGTCGGGCTGCTCGTTCCCTCGGTCACGATGGCGTGGGCGGTTCCGGGTACACCCCTCGTCGCGGTAGTGCTGACGGCGTTCATGGGACTCGGCCTGTACCGCCTTCTCGAGCGCACGCCGCTGATGGGCAAGCGGCTTGTCGCCACGGCGAGTTCCGGCCTACTACTGCTCGGCATTCAAGCGATGCGGGAGATGGCATGATCACGAGTCCAACGGCCTGGGGCAACGTCGGCGGCAACAGCGCCCGCTTCGCGCTCTACGCACAGCTAGGCACGGCACGCGGCTTCGCTGATGACTCCGGCCGCTGCCTTGCGACCATCCATCCAGCCCTCCCCCATGTCGGAGCTCTGGGCGACTGGGTCGGCGGCCCAGGTCCTCGCCAGGCGGCGGAACGCTGGCTTCGGGAGCAGGGATGCACCGTGCTGCGCGGCCCAATGGAGCTGTGCACCCACTTCAGCTACCGGGCGTCACTGGGTCCAGCTGGAGACGCACCCTTCTTCCTCGAGCCCACCGAGCCGGCACAGCGATGGATCGAGGCCGGGTATGCGCCAGCGGCCCACTACGTGTCCGATCACGCCGACCTCGACGCACTTCGCGACAATGGAGAGGCAGCGGGAGAGCGGCTGAAGGCCGAGGGCTGGACCTGCGGTGCTTGGGGTTCCGGCGGCTTGGGCACGGTGACGGAAGCGGACTACCGCGCCGGTGTGACGCTGGTCCATCGACTCACGGAGGCCAGCTTCCTGGATGCGTACAGCTACGCGCCCGTCCCAGAAGAGGCCCTGCAAGCGCTCTATGCACCGCTTCGGCCTCTCGTCGACCCACGCATCGTCCTGTTCGCCACCGCTCCCGACGGCATCGTCGGAGGCTTCTTCTTTGGGCTTCCCGACGCGAGTCGACCGGGTCGCTTCCTACTGAAGACCCTGGCCGTCGACCCGATTCATCGCCGAAAGGGCCTCGGCGCCTGGCTCACCGGTGAGCTCGCCCGCTCAGCCCTCGCCGCCGGCTACACCGAAGGCATCGCGGCGCTAATGGCCGACACCAGCCACTCGCTAAATCTGTCGGCGTACGGCGGCTCGTTGTTCCGTCGGTACGCGCTGCTCGAGAAGACCGCGTGAAGCCTCACGTATGCAGACTTCTCGAAGCCCTCGCCGAGTCACACCCCGACCGCCTGGCCATCGTCGAGCCGGGGGGACGCACAGTGACCTTTGCGCAGCTTGCCGAGAACGCGGCATGCATCGCCGGGGGGCTTCGGG
>JAGSGY010000130.1 GCA_023954855.1 Pseudomonadota bacterium
GTGGTGTTCGAAGGAGAGGAGGCGCTGGAGCGCGGCCTGTACTTCGTCTTGCTTCCGCCGGACAACGTGTTCCTCGACATCGCGATGGGCGACGATCAGACCCTCTCAGTCGCCGCCGATGCGAGCGACCTAATGGGCACCGCCAAGGTGAAGGGTTCGGCCGAGAATGAGCTTCTCTACGAGGTCATCCGGTTCATCGGCAAGAGCCGGGAGCGCTCTGAGAAGATCGAGGCCCGCTATGGCGAGGTCGAGGAGGGGAGCGAAGAGGACGCCCGTCGTCTCGCCGAGCAACAGGCCCTCACCGACGACGTGCTCGCGTTTCAAGACCGGGCATTTGCCAAGCAGCCTGACAGCCTGGTTCGCGCGCTCCTGCTCGCGGGACGGGAGCCACAGGTCCCGGCCGACCTCACCGACGGCACGCCGTTCGAGTGGTATCGGGGCCACTACTGGGACCTCGTCGACTTTGGCGAGCCCGGTCTGCTGCGAAGTCCGACCTTCGAGGCCAAGCTGCTTCGTTACGTGGACGAGCTCACCGTGCAGACTCCCGAGGACCTCAAGGAAGCGACTTCCGAGCTGTTCGAGCGCGCGTCTGTGCATCCCGAGGTGTACAAGGCCACCGTCATCCTGATGGTGAACAAGTACGCGAAGACCAAGGTGATGTGCCAGGACGCCGTGTACGTGCACATGGTCGACGAGGTCTACGCGAGCGGCAAGGCGGTGTGGGCCGAGGACCCGAGCAACATGATCGAGAGTGCCCATCGCCTTCGCCCGACGCTGTGCGGGGCCACTGCTCCGGAGATTCGCGCCCGCGATGGTGAGGGAAAGAGCCGGCGGCTCAGCGAGGTCGAGTCTGACTACGTGGTCGTATGGTTCTACGACCCCGACTGCGGTCACTGCAAGAAGCTGGGACCCAAGCTCGCACAGTTCAACGACGTGGCGAATATCGAGCTGTTCACGGTGAATATCGCTGGGGAACGTGCGCCCTGGCTGACGTCGCTGGAGAGCTGGGGCGTGCAGGGTGGTACCCACGTCACTCCCGTTGTGGACCGGGAGGGCACGCTTCGGCCGTGGGATGTTCGGAGCACGCCGAAGGCGTTTGTGATCGGGCCGGACGGGACGATTATCGGCAAGCAGATCAGCATCGAGCAGATCCTTGGGCTGGTCGAGCACCACGCAGGGGAGCGCGAGTAGGCTAGGCAAGGGCGTCGACGGCGGCCTTTGCGGCTGGGATGGCCTGGACCAACGCCGTCAGGCCTGCGTTGTTGTCGGACTTCTTCATGGCCTTCACGGACTGCTGGACGAGTGCTGGGAACGAGAATCCGAGCTCGGCGTGGCTGTCTTCGTCCCACAGGCTGCGCTCGTCCTGGATGGCGCCGAAGTCGCCGCCGTACAGGTGCAAGGCGAATGCGGTCTCATCACCCGGGTTGGCGATGCCGTGGACGACATCGGCGGGCAGCTGGAGCACGGTGCCGAGCTCGGCCATCTGGCGCTCGACGACGGTGAGGCGCTCGCCGTCCTTGGCATAGGTGGTGTTGACCTCCTGGCCCTTCAGCTGGCCGATGCACGCGAATACGGTGTGGTTGTGAATGCCGCTCTGAAAGCGCGCCGGAATCCGGGCGAAGAGCATCGTGAGCTCGGGGGAGGCGTGCACGATGAGCTCGCCGACGCTCGCACCGGGAGGCACGGCGGCATTGAGGCCCTCGATGATCGCTTCCGGTCCATGCGTCGCGATGGCGTCCGCAAGCACCTGGGCGGCGGCGGCCTGGCGGTTGTCCGCAGCGGCCATGGCGGTCTTGCAGCGAGCGGCGAATACGTCGATTGAGAACATGAGAACCTCCGTTTGCCCGGGTTTGTCCCTGGGGTGTTCACAAGGTAGGTTGTTCGTCTGTGGTGCGGAATCCCCTGAATTCGCCAACGCCCTTTGCAAAAACGAACAGGTGGTCTGATGACGGTACACGGGCGGGTCGACGAGATGGCGTGGAGTGATCTACGCATCGTCCTGGCCATCGGGCGCGCCGGAAGTCTCTCAGGAGCGGCGCGAAGCCTTGGGTGCACGCACAGCACCGTGTACCGAAAGATTGGCGCCATCGAAGCCAACCTCGGCGTGCGCTTCTTTGAGAGGCTGCCGTCCGGCTACGAGCTGACCGAGGCCGGCGTTGTGGCCATGCGCTTTGCGACCCGCATTCAGGGCGAGTTCGACGCCCTCCACCGCGAGGTCACCGGTCTCGACTCCGAGTTGGTCGGGCACATCGTGCTCACGGCCCCAGCGATGATGGTGGCCGGCTTGCTCCCGCCGCTGCTCGCGAAGTTCCGAAGACTACATCCGGCGGTCACGCTCGAGGTGGTCGCCGGTCATCAAGCCCTGGATCTACGACGTCGCCAGGCCGACCTGGCCATTCGCGCGACCGACAATCCTCCCGAAGACAGCCTCGGCCGCCGCATCTGCGACTTCCGCTTCGGCTTCTACGCGAGTCGCGACTACCTCGCTGATCACGGCGATCGGCCGCTTGCCGAACAAGACATCGTCTGCCTCGATGGCATCATTGGCTGGTTTGTGCCCTGGCTCTGGAAGACCAAGAAGCAGGCCGAGGAGCGCGTTGTGCTCCGCTCGAACAACGTGGCCGGACTTATCACTGCGGCGCGGGCGGGCATGGGGGTCATTCCCATGTCCTGCTACTCGTGCGACCCCCACGACGACCTCGTGCGGTTGTCCTTCGCGCCCGAGAAGGACATGGCGCTGTGGATCTTGATTCACCCCGATCTGCGGCGAACGGCACGGGTAAAGGCGCTCAAGGCCTTTCTTACCGAAGAGCTTCTGCAGCGGGCCTCCCTCTTCGATGGGACGAGCCGACCGGAGTGAAGGCCCGACCCGGTCTATCCGGGGAGCTCAAGCGGCTCTTCGACCTGCCCAACGAGGGCTTCGGTCTCTGGCTGCTCACCCACGCCGACCTGCGGCAGACGGCGCGTGTTCGGGCGTTCGTCGACTTCATCAGCGAAGCCGTCCGCTCCGAGATCGCGCCGTCCTAGCGCGGTTCACGCGCGTCGGAGCAGCTTGCGCCTCGGAATCGCGGGCTGGGCGAGGGCCGTGGACTCGAGGGCAGCGAAGGTCTGTTCGGCCCACTCGATGATCTCGGAGATGGAGGCGTCTGCCAACCCCTCTGCGCTGTCGACCACTTCGCCAAACCGCACCACCACGCGCTTGCCCATCTTCGGAATGCGCCCGCCGACCGGCAGGACTTCGTGCATGCCGCGGTGGTGAAAGGGCAGGACGAGGGGCTGGGTAGCCTTGATCAGGTGGGCAAAGCCCGGCTTCAGCGGCCCCATGTGCGCTGCGTCGTGACGGGTGCGCGTGCCTTCCGGAAACACGTGGACCCAGTCGCCAGCGGCCAAGCGCTCCTTCATGAAGGTCATGCCGGGCTGGTCGATGCCGCCGCCTCGGATGATCGGCACGGCCTTGCCGCCGTTGAAGATGGCGGCCTTGAACTCGTCGCTGAAGAAGTTGAGTACGTCGACGGCAGCCCAGCGCATGTCGGGCCATCGGGTGGTCGAGAAGCACGCCGTCAGCAGGGGATCATCGAAGATACTGACGTGGTTCGAGAGGGTGAGCACCCCGCGCCCTGACGCCTGCGCCTGGGTGAAGTTGTCGAGGTGCATGAACTCGGTGTGGTTGAGGACCCGCATGATGAACTTCGCGAGCGTCGCGCCTGTGAACGCGATCGTCCGTCCTCGCTTCGTCGGGTAGGGACGAAACCGGTTCAGCGCCTCTCGAATCTCGGGACTCCAGGTCATTGGCCTCTCGATCCAATCTATGCCGAATCCGCCTGGGCGACCGCGACGTCCGGGCAACAGTGCGCGTGGAGGTGTGCCACGTGTGCGGCGGATGGGGTTACCCCCGGTGGTGACGCCATGCGTAGAGAGGGACCTTGCAGCCGACCGAACTCAGCACGCTACTCCTCGACTTTGTGACGCCCGAGGGCGTGCAGCTGCGAAATGCTGCCCTCAGCGAGGCGCCCGACCGTGTCCAGTTGCTGGTCGACATGATGGAGGCGGCGATTGCGACGCGCTCTTGGGACGTGTTCTACGGCGCGGTCGTGGCCGGCTTCGACTGGCCGAGCTCGGCCTACCTTCCCGTGCTGTTGCGGGTTCTCGACGCACACGCGGACCAGCTTCCGCTCGAAGAGGTGATCGCCTTGCTGGGCGAGACGGTCGAGCCTTCTGCCGCGGACATTCACGCGATTGCGCGCGCGGTCGTTCCCTTTCTGACGGGCACCCCTGCGGATGGCGGCGAGCGCTCGCTCTCGCTCAAGGCGCTGGGAACGCTCGTGAACGTGGGGCATCCCGAGGCCGAGCGCGCGGCGACACGATTGTCCCAGAGCGGCGATGCGCGCACGGCGCAGATGGCGACGCGGCGGCTTGATCGGATTGCCTCGCTACGCGTTGAGGGACGCTTTCCTTCGCCGATCCTCGCCGTTGAAGAGGGGTGAGCATGGCCGCCAAGATCGGAACCTTCGAAGAACTGCTCGCCTCGGCCGAGCCCACTCAGCGCCCCGTCCTGTCGCGGCTTCGGGCCATCCTGTGGGAGCTTCACCCCGACGCGTGCGAGGTGGTTCGCCTGGGGGATCGGGCATCGTCCTTTGGCGTCGGACCCAAAAAGATGAGCGAGGGCTATGCCTACATCATGCCTCACAAGTCCTGGGTGAACCTTGGCTTCTACCGAGGCGCGCTGCTCGAGGATCCGGCATCTCTGCTCGAGGGCACCGGTGCGAAGATGCGGCACGTGAAGGTGCGATCCCTCGAGGCTGCAGACCAGCCGGCCCTTCGCGCCCTCGTTCTCGCTGCAATCGCCGAGCGCAAGGCCGCTCTGGCGGATTGAGCCGAGCGTGTGGTGTCGCGAACTTGGACAGCCATGCCGAAAAAACTTGGCGCACTTTACAGTGTGGGCTTAGTATGTAAAGCATGACGAGCAACAAGGAGTTCTCATGTCTTCCTGGACCGACGCCGACATTCCCAACCAGACCGGCCGCGTGGCGATCGTCACGGGCGCCAACACCGGCATTGGCTTCGAGACGGCCAAGGCACTCGCAGCCAAGGGGGCCAAGGTCACGCTGGCGTGCCGCAACCTCGACAAGGGCCGTGCGGCGGTTGAGCGCATTCAGGCCGAGCTTCCCGACGCGGTGGTGGCGCTCGAGCAGCTCGACCTCTCGGATCTCGGCAGCGTGCAGTCCTTTGCCGAGGCCTTCCGCGCTAGCCATGACGCGCTGGACCTGCTGATCCTCAACGCCGGCGTCATGGTGCCGCCCGAGAGCAAGACTGCGCAGGGCTTCGAGCTGCAGTTTGGCGTGAACCACCTGGGTCACTTTGCGCTCACCGGCGCGCTGCTGCCGCTCGTCCAGAACACGCAGGACGCCCGCGTGGTCGTAGTCTCCAGCACCGCGGCGAGCATGGGGTCGATGAACTTCGACGATCTTCAGTTCGAGCGTGGCTACAAGCCGTGGCCGGCCTATGGGCAGAGCAAGCTCGCGAATCAGCTGTTCGTGGTCGAGCTACAGAAGCGCCTCGCGGCGATCGGGTCCGCCGTGAAGGTCACCGCGGCACACCCCGGATGGACCGCCACGGATCTGCAGCGCACCTCAGGGGTGTTCGGCTTCCTCAATCCCTTCTTCGCCATGAAGCCGCCCCAAGGTGCGCTCCCCACGCTGCGTGCGGCGACCGATCCCCAGGCCGCTGGCGGTGACTACTTCGGTCCGAGTGGCTTCATGCAGATGCGCGGCAATCCGAAGCGCGTCGAGTTGGTCGATGCCGCGAAGAACGAGGGGCACGCCTCGCAGCTCTGGCAGATCAGCGAGGAACTCACGGGTGTGCGCTTCGAGCTCTCGGCATAGAGGGGCTCGTGGAGCGAGTGTATGGCTGAAACTACCGAGTCCGGACGTCGCGAAGAGGCCCTTGAGGTCGCCTTTGGCCTGTTCCTTCGCTTCGGATATCGAAAGACGTCGATGGACGAGATCGCGCGAGCGATTGGGCTGTCGCGTCAGGGCCTGTACCTGTGGTTTCCAAACAAGAAGGCCCTCTTCAGCGAGATGGTGCAGCACCTCATCACCGCGACCGCCGCGGCCGTCGAGGTTGCTCTTGCCGGGGACGGGTCGGCTGAGGAGCGCATCGTCGCGGCCTTCGAGGCCCACTCAGGTGCGTTTGTCGCGACGGGTGCGAGCGCTGTGGCGATCGATGAGTTGCTCGAGGCCTCGATCCGCATTGTCGGTGATCAGGTTGCGGCCGCCGAGCAGGAGTTCATGGCTCGGCTAGCGGGGGCCGTTGCGCCATTTGCGGACGAGCAGCTGTCTGCCGCGGACCTCGCTCAGGTGCTCTACTCCGTGTCCATGGGCGTGAAGCACCATGTGAAGGATCGGGCCGAGTACCGCGAGCGCATGCACAAGGCTGTGCTGTTGGTGTGCCGGACCCGTTGATCGCGATTCCATGGGGACGCGTCTCGACCGAGCGCCCATCGGCGATGGAGTTACGCAAGGTCCGAGCTGAGAGGACCCATGGCCAAGCGACTGCGTAAGACCCTTCCGAAGAACCTCGAGGAGCTGCTCACGCAGTCGGTCGAGTCCGGCGACGACACCGCGGTCCTTCAGGCCCTCGAGGCCTGCCTTCCCGATGCGCGCGGTGGCTACGCGAAAGGGACGGTCCTCGGTCTACGCACCTGCACCCGCACGGTTGCGGAGTGGGCGATCGCGCGGGGAACCGACATCAATGCATCCGACACCTACGGACGTGCTCCGCTGCATCACGCCGCCCAGCGTCGCCGGTCGCCACTTTCCGTCGAGGACGTGCTCGACCTTGGCGCCACCCTCGAGCTCCCGTGCAAAGCGGGTCGCACCGCGATGCACTACGCCGCGGACGCTCAGAACCTCCCCGCCGTGCAGGCTCTCCTCGCCCGAGGCCTCGATGCGGACGGCGGTCCCGACGCGAGCTCCACCCCACTCGAGTACGCGCTGCAGCGCATGAGCAACGTGAACTTCCCGCAGATGGTCCCAGTGGCCAGGGCCTTGCTCGCAGCCGGCGCCCAAAAGAGCGACCTCACCCGCGAATACGCCGAGAAGGCCGCCGAGCGCTTCGAGTTCCACCGAGCCGGCTTCAATCCCGAGTTTGTCGATGAGACCGCCGCGGCCATGGTCGCCCTCTGCGAGCTCATGGACGCCGAGGTGCCAGGGCAGCGCCGAACCCACGATGGCCGTTCGCCGATCACCACCTCCTCTGAGCGCTGGCAAGACCAGCACCAAGAGCTCTGGGAGCTGCTCGTGCCCTCGCGCGGGGCCTGCAAGACCGTGCAGGGTGAGGTCATTCGCATCAGCGGGCGCATCAGCGACGAGTTGTTCCGCAACGGCGGCGGCAACTGGGATCGCGACTACCGGACGATGACCAACGCGCTGCTCGAGCACCTCGGTTCGGGTCAGTCCCTGTCGGGCGAGCAGCTCGCCGAAGCCCAGCAAGTCGCCTCGGCGCTGCTTCACGAGATGAACGGCGCGAATCGGCTCGCCGAGCTGGCGGTGGCCTGGGTCGGGCTCAATCCGGACCCGGTTTCGCTGCAGCCTCCGAGCTACCACCGCTAGCGCCCGTCGGGCGGCACAGAAGCATCTGAACGCACGCGCGACGTGGGTTAGCCTGCCGCCATGACCAGTGTCATCGCCCTCGTCATTCTCGTTGTTCTGGCCTACTTCGTGGTCATCGCCGGCGGCATTGCCTTCGAGTCCACCGGCATGGATCGGGAGATGGCCCGCTTTCAGGCGCTCTCAGCGTTCACCGGAACCGGCTTCACCACCCAGGTGGCCGAGCAGGTGGTCGAACACCGCGTGCGCCGACGCATCGCCTCGACGCTGATTGTGCTCGGCTGGGCGGGTGCCGCCTCAGTGCTCGCGACCATGATTCGGTCGCTGTACGTCGACTCGGCGCTCAAAGGCCTCGGCAATCTCGCCCTTGGGCTCGCCCTCGCCGGCTTGTCGGTGCTGGCGATTCGGCGCTTCTCGGACGAGATCGTGAGTGCCGTGCGTCGGGTGGTCATGCGCCAGGTGAGTGGGCTGCTCGTGCCGCAGGAAGATCTCCTCCGCGTCGACGGTGGACTCGGCCTGTCACGCATCGAGGTGCCCGAGCACAGCCGCGTACTCGGCCGGTCGCTCAAGGACCTACACCTACGGGGCAAACAGATCTCGATCGTGCTGATCGAGCGGCATCACCACGCCATTGTCCCCGACGCCGACTCGGTGCTCGAGCCGAAGGACCACGTCGTGGTGTTCGGGCGTCTGGACCAGGTGCAGGCGGCCTTTACACCGCTCGATGACCCGGCCAGCGCCAAGTAGGGACCTAGGACGGCCGCGTCTCGTCGCAGTCCGGGCCTTCGCAGTCCATCTCGCGCAGCATCTCTTGCACCGAGGTGAACTTCTCGCGCACCTTGCCCTTGGCCTCGCCGCGTGCTCGCTCGATGGCGTCGAGGCGCAGCCAGTCGGCCCAGGTCACGAGGGAAGTGACGCGTCCATGCAGCCAGTCGACGGGGTCTGGGCCCTGTGCGGGGTTCACGACACCGAGCTTCTGCATGGTGGCGACGGTGGCGGCGCTGTCGAGGCGGTTTGTACCGATCAGACCGCTGGGACCGCGCTTGGCCCAACCGACGGCGAACAGGTCGTCGACGCGGGAGTCGCCGTCGACGATGGCACCTTGTTCGTTGGGCAGCACGCCGCGCTTCGCGTCGAAGGGCACACCGGGAAGCGCGACGGAGCGGTAGCCGACGGCGGTGAGCACCAAGCCGGCAGGAAGGAGCTCGGTCTCGCCGGTGCCCTGGGCCGAGAGCCAGCCATTGCGCTCGACGATGCGGGTGCGCTCGACGCGCACGCCGGTGACTTGGCCGTCCTCACCGAGGATCTCGACGGGTTGGGTGGTGAAGCGCAGCCACAGCTCGGCGTTCTCGCGGTGCTCACGCGCGCCGGTGCGGGTCTTCACGAATGCGGCGTTCTCGCGGTTCTGCTTGCCTCCCTCGGCCTCGAGCCAGGCGGCGGAGAGGGGGTCGACTTCGACCTCGTCGGCTCGGGTGCGCACGTCGACGCCGTTCAGCTCGTTGATCTCTTGAAGCTCCTTCGGCGTGAACGCGGCCTGTGCGGGACCCCGGCGGCCAAGGGCGTGCACGCGGGTGCGCTTGGCGGTGTGCAGATCGGTGAGCGCGCTCTCGGTGATGTCGGTCACCGCGAGGTGGGCCCGAGATGCGAGCAAGATACGGGCGACGTCCATGGCCACGTTGCCGACACCGACGACCACGACGTCCTCGACATCGAGCGGAAAGGCGCGGTCCTGAAAGTCGGGATGGGCGTTGTACCAGGCCACAAACTCCGTTGCGCTGAACACGCCGCGCAGGTCCTCGCCGGGAATGCCGAGCTTGCGAGCGCTCTGGGCACCGACGGCGAGCACGACCTGGTCGTAGCGCTCGAGCAGCTCGTCGATCTGGACGTCGCTGCCGAGCTCGACGTTACCGAACCAACGCACGCGCTCGTTGGCGGCGATCTTCGCGTACGACTTCTCGACCTTCTTGATCTTCTGGTGGTCGGGCGCCACACCGCCGCGGACCAGGCCGTAGGGCGTGGGCAGCCGCTCGAAGATGTCGCAGCGGACCTCGGGGTCGGCCTTGAGCAGGGCCTGAACGGCGTAGAAGCCGGATGGACCGGATCCAAT
Organism: Pseudomonadota bacterium; assembly: GCA_023954855.1. Taxonomy (GTDB): domain Bacteria; phylum Myxococcota_A; class UBA796; order UBA796; genus M1803. The sequence continues at coordinate 9,715 of JAGSGY010000130.1, forward strand.
GATGGCGACGCGCTTGGCCAAGTGACCTCCAGGCCCTTCCACATGTCCCGGCAAGTCCAGGTGGCAAGCCCGTCACGGCGACGTTTGCAGGCTTGTTTCGAGTGGCGTGCTCAGCTCGCCTATTCGAAGCACACACCCGGGAGCTCGGCACACGCTCCGTTCTCTCCGCACACGCCTGAGATGCAGGCGGCTCCGGTGTCGCAGGTCGCTCCGGCCTCGACCAACGCGACACAGGTGCCGTCGCCACAGAAGCCGGTGGCACAGGGCAGGGAACTGTCGCAGGACTCGCCGAGCAGCGGAGTCTGCACGCAGACCTGGCCGATGCACTCGGAACGGTACGGACAGCGCAGGCTGGCATCGCAGGTGTCGCCGACACCGACGACCGTCCACGTCGGGGCCGTCGGGGGCTCGCCATCGTCGGGCGTGCACGTCCCACAGAAGTCGAGTCCGATGGTGCACTCGGTGCCGTCGCCGCAGACGAAGGACTCGATGCCCAAGCCGCAGGGCTCGCCCTCCTGCGCCTGTCCTTGCCACATGTCGACGCAGTCACCCTCGAGGTCGTAGTGCTGGTCGGCACATTCGACCGATGCCAGATGGCTGGCACAGCTCTCGATGCCGCTCTCTGACAAGGTCAACAGGCCCTGCGCTTCGAGAGCGACGTAGTGCGGCTCGTACTGTCCGTTGCACGACTCGAGGAACACGTCGCGGCACTCCTCGACGCTCGCGGCAGCCATGCGTCCGCAGCGCATGTAGTAGTCGCAGAACATGTCGGCCGTGGTCTCGCAGTACTCCGAGGCGGTCGGCGGGTTCGCTTCGGGTTCCTCGACGGTCGGTTCCCCGCACGCGGTGAGGAAGAGGAGCAGGGTGGCGTTTACGCGCAAGCTGGACATGGGGACCTCAGGCGCCGAGAACGGCAGGCGGCAGTTCTAGCGCGGTGTCGCGGCGGGCGTGAGCTTGACCTCGAGCTTGTGGCCACGAGATGTGGCTGATCACGTGGCCTCCCGGCGAGAGCATAGGCGAGACGCGCTTGCACCCGTGCCCCACCTGCTCGATGCTGTGCGCCGAACGGAGAGATCATGCTGTCGATGCTGCTTGCCCTGTCTGCCTTTGCTGCCGAGCCCACCTCGTTCGAGCTCGCGCAGTTCCACGCGCGGCGGGGGGAGTGGACCCAGGCGCGAGTGGCTGTGAACGCGGCGCTCACCGCCGATGCCCAGGACTACGAGGCACACCACCTCAACGCCGTCATCCACCGTCAGCTCGGCGAGACCGGACTGCTCGTGGCGACGACGGCTGCCTGGAGAGCTGAGCAGGACGGCGTCGCGGCGAACGTCGCGCATGCGGCGGCTCTGGCGGTGGACGAGAACGGGGACTGCGACCAGGTGGCCCAGCTTCTCGAAGGACTGCCCGAAGAGCCGGCCCTCGCCTATGTCGGCAAGCGCATCGAGTGGGAGGCCGCGCGCCACTGCGACGTCGATCGACAGTCCGTTCGCGCCGCGCTCAAGACCCAGACCTCAGACCTAGCCTCGGCGAGGACCTACAGCCTCTCGCTGCGTGTCGAGGACCCGATTGACAAGGCCATGCTCACCGAAGTCGGAGCGTTGACGGCCGCGGGAACAGGGGTGTCGTCTCTCGCGCGTCGGCTCTGGGACAAGGACCGAAAGGTGACCGGAAAGCTCAAGGCGGCGCGCAAGCTGCTGCTCGCTCAGGCCGATGCGCTGTCGAGCTCCGAGTCGATGGTGGAGCTTCACCACGCCGCTGAGATCTATCGACGTGCTCAGCATCCCGATGCCGAGGCCACCTTGGCGCGTCTGGAGAAGCTCGCCGGCGTGCCGGTGCGCCAACCGTCCACGGCTGTGCTGATCTCGGTCTACGAGGCCA
>JAGSGY010000173.1 GCA_023954855.1 Pseudomonadota bacterium
CTTTCGGAGCATGCCTCCGGCCACCCCCCACTTCGTGCCACAGCCCGACGGTATGCTGCAGGCCGACGCCTGGAAGTCCGGCTGGGATGCCTCTGACCACGACCAAGACGGGTTCCCTGGCATCGCCGTCAAGGTGAGCGCGACCCTCTGCGGCGGCACCATGCACTTCGCATCCGCGGCAGAGACCGTGGCCCGCGCCAAGCCTCACAACGAAGGCATCATCGGACGGGCGAACATTCGCGTTGCCCAAGAGGTACACAAGGTCCAAGGTGCCTGTTTGTCGCTGGTGACCAAGGACATGACGCAAGACCTTCGCGGCGTCTTTGGCTACTTTCCTGTATCCGCGGACACGACCTGCGACACCGTCTCCGAGGCGTCTTGGCCGGACCCAACCGCCTTCGACCTCGAGGCGTTCGAGGCCCCACCACTGCCAGAAGCTCCCGCGGAGCCCTAGGCCTCGTCAGCGCCCAGGTCGTCTCCGGTGTCTTCGGCTTCAAACGGAGGCTGAACCGTGACCACGATGACGGTGATGTTGTCCTTGCCGCCCATCTGGTTGGCCCGGTTCACCAGCGCCTCGACGGCAACGCTCGACTTCTTCGTGGAGCCGAGGATCTCGCCGATCTCCTGGTCCGGCACCATCTTGGTGAGGCCGTCCGAGCAGATCAGGTAGATGTCGCGCAGCTGCGGCTCGACGAGAATCAAGTCGACCTCGACCGCGGGGCCGATGCCCACGGCACGGGTGAGCTGGTGCCCCATGGGCCCGGTCACGCCCTCTTCGCGAAGCGTGTGGTCGCGGGTGACCTGCTCGAGCGAACCGTCCCGGAAGCGGTAGCAGCGGCTGTCGCCGACGTGGGCGAGGTAGACCCGTTCCTTGCGGGGCGAGAAGCGTGCGGCACAGATGGTGGTGCCCATGCCCGCAAGGGTGGGGTTGGCGACCGCTTCATCCCAGATCGCGCGGTTGGCCATCTGCACGGACGCAGACAGCTGGGCGCCGTCCTTCGCGGTGTCCGGAGCCGAAGCACCCACGAAGTTGTTCTCGATGAACGCCTTTTCCATGGTCTCGACGGCGATGCGGCTCGCCACTTCGCCGCCGGCGTAGCCACCCATGCCATCGGCGACCACGAACAGATTCTGTGCTTCGAGGACCAGGTAGCTGTCCTCGTTGTGCTTGCGGCGTCGACCGCGGTGCGTGTTTCCGACCGCGCTGATCAACAGCAGCGGCTGGACGGCGCTGGGCTCATCGTCTGCGGCGCCCGGGTCGTGGAGTACTGGCCGCGTTGAGCCAAGGTCCGAGTCGACCTGCACACCCGAGTCGGTCCACTCGTCGGTCGTCAGGTCATCGAGCATGATCGGCTTGAACGAGAGGATGGTGACCTCTTCGTCGGCTTCTTGGGCGCTGGGCCGCGGCGGAGCGGGCTCCGGCTTCGGCTCGGGCTTCGGGTAGTCAATCGACGGCTTCGTGTCCTCCATCGGCTGGAACAGCAACCAGACGAGGTACGCGATGATGACGGCGGCGATGACGAGGATGATCGAGGCGAGGACAGTCTTCAAGGCTCGGAACCCATGTCTGTCACCCGCATCCACGTGAGCCGCGGTACGGGCGAGGATCGATCGTCACCGCCAAACCGAGGTTCGATTCGACGAGACTCGCCCCATCCTCGCATACGCGGCGGGAGCACGTGAAGCTGTTGCAGCATTCGCATCAATGAGTCCCCATTCATTTAGTGTCGATAGGCCCGGTTGCCGGGGTACAAGGGCTGCCGGAGATGCCATGAACACGACTGTGCACGTTCTCTACGAGAACCCGGACTGGAATCCACCGCTCGTCGCCGGACTCGAAGCTCAGGGCTTCAACGTCGAGCTTCACTTCTTGGATGGTGGGCTCATCGACCCGTCCACCGAGCCCGCCGAGGGCCTGTGGCTCAATCGGGTCTCGCCGAGCAGCCACACCCGCGACCACTCGAGTACGGTGCCCCTGGCTCGCGAGGTGCTCTTCTGGCTTGAGCACCACGGTCGCCGCGTCATCAATGGTTCTCACGCCTTCGAGCTCGAGATGAGCAAGCTGCGCCAGGACCTCTTGCTTCGTCGCCACGGCCTGAACACCCCGAAGACGGTGCTCGCAGTCGGCACGGCGAACCTCGTCGCCGCGGCGCGCACCTTCGATGGCCCGTTCATCACCAAGCACAACCAGGGCGGAAAGGGCCTCGGCATCGAGCTGTTCAACAGCGCCGATCAGCTCGAGACCTACCTGAACGACGGCGCCTTCGACCCGGGTCCGGACGGCAAGATCATCCTCCAGCAGTACATCCAGGCCCCAGAGCCGTTCATCACCCGCGTCGAAATCGTCGGTGGACGCTTCCTGTTCGCGATGCGCAGCCGCACCGACGAGGGCTTTCAGCTCTGCCCGTCGGACGCTTGCCAGGTGCCCGCATCGAACCCCGATGTGTGCCCAGCCGACCCGAGCTCGGCGAGCAAGTTCGCCCCCTCGCCGCTGACTGCAGACGACCCGCTCGTGCAGAAGTTGGTCGCCATGTGCGTCGCCGAGGGCATCGAAGTGGCCGGCATCGAGTTCATCGTCGACGCCGAAGGCAACCGCTACGTCTACGACATCAACGGCACCACGAACTACTCGGGCGTACTCGCCGAGCAGACGGGCGTTCACGGCATGCATGAGCTCGCGAAGTACCTGCGCACGACGGTGGTACCGAAGCTCGCCGTCGCCTAGCTCGAGCGTCCACGCAAAAGGGCCACCCGACCGGCACAGGTCGAGTGGCCCTTTTCTCGTTGAGGGGCCTAGAGCGGCGAGATGCGGAGCAGCTCGTGGGAGACCATGTCGATGACGAGGATGTTGCCATTCTCGTCGACGTCGAGGCCAGCCAGCGCGTTCACGCGGCCGGTGGGGACCCAGTCGATCAGCTCGCCGTCGAGCGAGAGTGCGAGGATGTTTCCGGTGCCGAAGTCCGACACGTAGATGATGCCCTCGACCACTTCGAGGCCGGACGGAACGCCGAGGCTCGTCGGCGCAACGGTCTCGCGACCATTCTCGTCGAGCACGGGAGCCAGGCTGCCGATCGACATCTCGAACATGTCGCCACCGACGTGTCCGGTCATCTCGACACCGTCGTAGTCGGGACCAATCAGGCCCTGGCGGGTGGCGGTGGTCGGGTCGTAGCTGACGATGCGCTGGTTGCCACTGTCGGCGACGTAGATGATGCCGTCGACGTAGTCCATGTGGCTGGGCGTGCCCTTGTTGTGGCGAACCAGGCCCTCGGCGTAGCGGTCGATGATGCCGTCACTGTGGTCCGAGCCGCCGTAGCCGTGGTCATCGGCGAAGTCGTAGCGGGTCAGGCTGCTGTGGGCGCCGTCGAAGTACCAGTAGATGTTGTCGCTCTCCCAGGCGATTCCGCCGCCGTTGGGGGAGTTGTGCAGCATGTCGAGGTGGCCGGCGTGGCCGCCGTCGAACTGGTCCGAGTCATCCCAGAGCGTGGGGCCCATGAAGTCGGCGGGGGTGAAGGACTGGGTCACTTCATCGGTGTCCTGCGCCGTCGCGAAGTTGCCGAAGTCCGAGAAGGCCAGGGCCGACGGGCTTGCGAGGAAGTGCTCGGAGCCCGGTGCGCCGAACTTGCCGACGAGGGTGTCGCCGTTCATGCGGATGATGCTGTTGTCTGCGAAGTTCGTGATCCAGATCTCGCCGGGCGTGCGCGGGTTGATGCTGACGTCCGAGGGACTGTTCAGGCCATCTGCCGAGGTCGCGAGCACTTCGACCTGCACGGAGTCGAGCGTGTTGAGCCCGCCGCCGAGGACGTCGAGGCCACCGATGCCCTCGCCACTACAAGCCGAGAGAAGAAGAAGAATCGAGACAGCGCGCATGGACCCTCACTCTGTGATGCCGCCAAATGCCGTCTAGACGCGCCGTTCGCCACCTAATGATGGGGACTTGACACATTGCGACAACGCACCGTCACACGGGACTTGGCACTACAATGGTCGCGGCGCCCACCTCGACGCGCCCCCTACCGCCGCTGGGCACAGGAGCTTCGAATGAACCGCAACCGGGCCCTACGCATGGGTGTCGTGCTGGTCGCAGCGGCGATCGTCGTGCTCACCCTGCCTCGCTGCAAGCCGATCGGAAGGCTGGCGGTGAAGGTCTTGGACGAGGCCCCCGCTCCCGTCACCGGAGCGCTGAAGGCGCAGTTCAACGGCATGGACGAGAACCGGACCCAGCTCGAGGTCCAGCTCGTCCCCGTCCTCGAAGGGCAGAAGCAGCTCACCGATCTACAGCCGATTCCCGGAGAGCCAGGTCACTACGCCCTCCTCAGCAAGCCCGGCAAGGCCTACACCACCGATCTCGCCGGAGAGCCCGCCCCGTTCTTCGAGGTCGACGTCGTCACGGTCAGCGAACAGGGGCTGCTCGGGTTGGCCTTCCACCCGAACTACGCCGTCAACGGCCGCTTCTTCACCAACACGATCCCCGCCGGGGTCTCCCCCGAGGTCACCCGCATCGCGGAGTGGGTGCGCGACGATAGCGGCGTGCGGCAGGTCAGCGTTGTGCTCGATGTCGAGCAGCCCTACCAAAACCACAACGCCGGCCAGCTCGCGTTTGGCCCGGATGGCATGCTCTACATCGGGCTCGGCGACGGCGGTCTTCGCGACGACCCCTTCGGCCACGGGCAAGACGGCACCACCCTGCTCGGCAGCATGCTGCGCGTAGACGTCGACAACGTGCCCGAGGGTAAGAGCTACGGCGTTCCCGCGGACAACCCCTTCGTGGACGA
>JAGSGY010000088.1 GCA_023954855.1 Pseudomonadota bacterium
CCCGATGGCTTCGAGACCCACACGTCTCGGCGCGTGCATCCGGCGCCGCACGTGCTCCGGTGGATCCTCCAGGACAGCGTGAGCCTGGGTGAAGGCACCAAGAAGCTCGACACGCATCTTGAGCCGTTTGTGCCGGTGAGCTCGCGCGAGCGCCTCACCAAGCTCGGAAAGTCGCTACACACGCCGATCACCTGCGCCGTCGTCGGCGGCACCTCTGGCATGCGCGAGGGCGTGGCCATCGAGATCGCCCGTCAGGCCGGACGCCCGCTGGTGCGGGTCGATATCGAGCGTTGCCGCAACTACCTGGACCAGCCGTGGGAACTCGTCCGCGACCTCAAGCTCGACGGCACAATCCCCTACCTGATCAATGTGCCCGACACACAGGACGAGCCCGCACTGCGCATGAAGATGATGTCCATGGGTACTGCGATCGCGGGCCTGGATTACCCTGTCTGCGTGGGCGGAAACGACCGTCGCGCCGTCGCGACCATGCTCGGTTCGGATCGCCCGAACGTCACCATCCCCGTCGGCCGTACGACCAACCAAGAGCGCCGGGATGCCTGGCTCAACGCCCTCGAAAAGCGGAACTGGGACGTAGAGAAGGCGCCCGAGATCTCGGATCGGTTCTTTAGCGTCGGCGGAACAACCATCGAGTTTGTCTGCGAGCGCGCGATGGCCGAGTCGGGTGGCGAGGAGCCGGATCTGGACACGATCTGGGCCGCCTGTCGCGAGGCCGCACGCCCCGAGTTCTCAGGTCTCGCCCAGCACGTGGTGCCCCGCTACAACTGGGATGACCTGATCTTGCCCGACAAGATCATGGGCCAGCTGAAGCACCTCGAGAACTACCTCGCACAGCAAGAGACGGTCTACCACCGGTGGGGCGCCTCCAAGGTTCGCGCGCGCGGCTACGGCATCAAGGCGCTGTTCTCGGGCGGCCCGGGTACCGGAAAGACGATGTGCGCCGAGGTGATCGCCGGCTCCCTTGGCTACGACATGTTCCGTGTCGACCTCTCCGCGGTCATCAGCCGCTGGGTCGGCGAGACCGAGAAGAACCTCAAAGAGATCTTCGACGCTGCCGAGGGCGGAAACGCCGTCATCCTGTTTGACGAGGCCGACTCCCTCTTCGGCTCACGTGGCGACGTGAAGCAAGCCCAGGACCGGTTCGCCAACCAGGAAGTCAGCTTCCTCTTGCAGCGCCTCGAGGTCTTCGAGGGCTGTGCCATCCTCACGACGAACCTCCAAGAGAACATCGACGACGCCTTCCTTCGTCGGTTTGGCGCCGTGGTCGAGTTCCCGATGCCTGCCGCGACCGAGCGGCGCAAGCTGTGGGAGCGCGCGGTTCCTGAGTACGCACCCCGCAACGATGACCTCGATCTAGACTACCTCGCGACCCAGTTCCACATCGCGGGCGGCAACATCATCAACTCCGCGATCAATGCCTGCATCGTGGCCGCGAGCGAGGGCCAGCCGGTCGGCATGAAGCACGCGATCGTCGCGGTCGCCGGGGAGCTCCACAAGATGGGCAAGCAGATCAACCGGGTGCACTTCGGCGACTTCTACCACTACGTGGACGGCATGTACTAGGCCGTTCGCAGCTAGAGACGCGTCGCGAAGCCGATGCGGAAGTAAGCCGTCTGAAGCGGGATCTTTCGACCCAAAGCATCGTCCCAGACGCTCGAAGGAGCGGTGGTGCCGCCCGCGGTCATGCGGAACCAGCTGGTCTCGCCCGTGGCAATGCCGAGACCGAGGCGGGCGCCGAATCCCCAGTGGGACGGGCCTTGGTAGCCGTAGGTACCACCGAGCATGAGCGTAGCGTTGCGTCCCCGCGGGCGCAGAATGTAGGCGCCAAGCCCGCCGTAGGGCATCGGCAGCGCGCTGGTGGACTGGTTCGCCGTCATGTCGGAGTTTCCGTACAGAACGACCCGACCGGGGGTCACCGCAACATCGCTTCCGAGCAAGATCGCGAGGTTGTAGATGCCGATCTCAAAGCCGAGAGACCCGCTCGCACCCGGCACCATCTCGCGGCCACTGCCGCCGGCGAAGAGCTCCGAGAACACCGCGGTTCCGCCGAGCTCAGCGACCGCGAGCACCGTGACCGGCCGCTTGCTCGCGTTCTTTGCATCGGCCCATGGCATGAGCTCGACGCCATTGCCGGAGACGACGGCGATGTAGAGGTCGTCCTCGCCCTGAAGCGCCTGAAGCGCCGTGCTCACCGAAGTCGGAAAGTCGGAGGTGTCGCCATTCACGAGGGAGTTGCGCGCCTGGCCGAGGTCTACGAGCGGAACCGCGAGCGGGAGCGCCGCCACCTTCTGGGGCTGTACATCCACCGCCATGCGGCCCAGCACCTCACCGTCGAGATCGAAGTGCACGTAGTGCATACCGGCGCGTGCAAACACCTCATTCGCGCCCGCCTCGACCGGTTCTCCGTCGAGGATGACCGTCGCGCCCTTCGGGGCAGTCGTCAGATCGATCGACCCTTCGGGAAGCTGATCGTAGACATCCGCGAAGTCCTGGTAGTCGCCGAAACGCGAGCCATCGGCGAGGTCGGCACGAGCCACCTCGCGCTCGTAGTCAAGTGCACTGGCCTGCACGAAGCCGCGGTTCATGCCCACGCCGGAGAGGACCACGCGGAAAGCCTCTGCCCGCGATGCGCCGCGAAACTCCTCTGGGGTCATGGCCATCTCGATGGCGGCCCCCATCAGCAGGCTAGCGTCGACCAGCGTGCGAAGATCCTTGGCATCGCGGACCACATCGACTCGCCGGATCGCACCAGCAAGGTCCTCGGCAAAGCCGTACTCGACCTCGTACTCATTCCAGCGCGTGCGCGTCTCGAGCATCAAGTCGTTGATGCGCTCGTAGCCCTCGTCATCTTCAGCATCGAGGGGTGCCGGCAAGAACGCCAGTTCGGGATGCGCCACGTGGGATGCGGACACCTCGAGCAGCTTCTCGGCCTTGCGCGTGAAGGACTCTTCGGGGACCTCCTGCTCGAGCCAGACCACGGTCGGGGCGGCGAAAGCAGGCGTCGCAAAGGAGAGAACGGCTAGCGGGAGGAGGCGGTACATACGAGGGTTCCATCGGTGCGTGAGCAGGAGTAGTGCTCTGCCGCAACCACGTCCACCGTACCCGAAGCGCGACCCTCCGCGAACTCGGCGGAAACCTCACAGCTACGAGGGCCGCACTGCAGCGATACGCCCGCGGCGCCGGGGACCGAAACCGTGACCGGCGGACCGCCCCGAGGTGCGAGCGTCCAGCCGATTCCAAGTCCCAGAGCAAGCACGAGCACGCTGATTCGAGCCAGGACCAGCCGAGGCGGAGGTGCGGGCGCCGCGGGCGCTCCGATCACGAGGTCCTGCAAATCGTGTGGAAGCCGCTCTTGCCGGTCCACAACGGGTTGCCGATGGCCGAGGCGACGCAACGTATCGACATCGCGGTCGTCGATGGCCTTCACCACTCTCTCTGGGTCCGCCACGACGCGCTCGAAGAGATCCGAGAGTTCCCTCCAGTCCGAGTCCGAGTCCCCTCCCCGCACGCCGACCCAGTGAGTGACACCGTCGAGGCCAACACGCACGTTGTCGGCGCGCACGTCCCCGTGGGCGATTCCGCCCGCGTGGAGCCCATTCAGTCCTTCGACGAGATCGGCCGCAATGGCGGCGGCCCATGTCTCGGGAAGTCCTTCGGGATGGGCGTCGAGCAGGACGGCGAGGTCTTGGCCGGCGATGTACGGACACACAGCAAACGGCCGCTCTTCTACGGTCACGAGATCGACCGGAGCGACCACAAAGGCCTTGGCGGGACCGAGTTCCGGCCCAGCATGGCCCAGCACGACAAAGCCGCAGCCCGGGTGCACCGCGAGCAGAGGTGCGTGGGAGCTGCGGCCAAGCGCTGCGACGATGCGCAGGTCAGACACTAGAAGGTGATGCCGGCCGAGGCCTGGATGCCGAAGGTGGGCGGCACATCTTCGCGGGAAGTCTTCGCGATCGGAATCATCACACCCGCGAACGCATCGGCGTCAATGAGGAAGCGCACGCGGCCGGTGCTCTCGTCAAAGGGCGCTTGCAGCGTGTAGCCAACGTGGCCGGTCAGATCGACCATGTGCGGCACGTTGTACCAACCACCGCGGAGGAAGCCGCGCGGTCCGAGACCGACGGCGGCATCCTTGCCGAGCATCACGCCCACGCCGGTGTAGATCAGGCGGGAGAACATGCGCTCACGGTACGCAAGCGCCCCGTCGCCATCCTGCACGTTGTGCCCGTCGGAGGTCTGGTAGACATCGAAGAACGGCAGCGGCTCGTCGTTGTCGTCGGTCGCGACGCTGGCGGTGTACTCGATGCCCACGGGCACGAACAGACGGCCGTAGTGCACGCGGAGCTGGAACCAGACCGGAATGCCGCCGATGCCGAACTCAGGCGCGGGCGGGGTGGGCTCGCAGCTCAAGTCCGCGGGGTCACAAGTCGCATCGGGCGCACTCACCGAGGCGCCGTTGAAGGTCACACCAGCGCCCGTGAAGGCCGCGAAGCGGATGGGGAAGCCACCGGTGGGGTCGAGGATCTTCTGGATGGTCGCCGTGTCGCGGTCGTACTTCCAGATCAGGACCTTGTTGGGGTTTCCGGCCTCGGCGACCGAGATGTAGATCTCGGCTTCCATGTGCAGCTTCGCGTAGATGGCCAGGTAGGTGAGGATGTCACCATCGACCGACGGGTTGCAGAGGTTCGGGTTGTCCATCAGCTGGTCGATGAAGTCGATGCCCATCTTCTTTCGAGCGACGTCGCGCACGAAGTAGATCTTGTCGTCGAGCTTGTCGAGCTGGATAGAGTCTGAGATCGAGTGCCCATCGGACCGCTTGAGGTAGACGTCCGCCCGGCCGGCGGGGACCTTGAGGAGCGAGTCCGTGTCGCTGATCAGCGTCGGAAGTCCGTTGATGAAGACCTCGTACTCACCGGCGAAAGCCTTGGCGTCCCACTGGTCTTCCATCTCGAAGGCGAGCGTCATCTTGGGGATGGTGCCGTTGTTGATCGAGTCTGCGTAGTACTTGATCGCGCCGTGCAGGTCCTGGCTCGACAGCGAAGCGAGCAGCTCGCCGTCTTCGGACGCCAGACCGCCTGCGAGGAACCAGTAGTAGTTGACCGGCTGTCCGCCGATGTTCTCGTAAAACGGCGGGGCCGAGTAGTTCTGGTTCTCAGCCGCACGACCAATCTGGACGTAGAGCTTAAACAGCGGCTCACGCAGCTCAGGGCGGTCGATGAACCACACCTGGGACGCGAGGTCGCGAAGGTTGTTCGCGGTGATGCCCCAGTCGGCCTCGGTCATCTGGTTCCACGGAACCGTCTCGATGTCGGCCACGGCCGCTTCGAGCATGGGAATGACTTCGTCGGGGACGGAGCCACGCTGCTCAAAAGGACGCTTGGTCCGGTCGGGCTCTTTACGGCCGGCCTGGTACAGGTCGATCTCGGAGATGAACTTGGCGTCGGGCCGGGCGATGCGCGTACGCACGTTGCGCTGCACCGTGTCGTTGTCGTAACCGGCGTTCGAGCCCTTCCACTTCAGCACCACGACGCGGGCAGCCTTTCCGGCGCGAGCCTTCTCGAGCTCAGCCATGCGGGCCTCAGCAGCGGCATCTTCTTCGGCCTTGGCCGCGTCGCGGTCTGCCTGTAGGTCCTCGAGAGGTCCGGCCACAAAGTCAGGCTGAGCAGTCGGGCCTTCAGGAAGGTCCGCTGCGTGAGCTGTCGTGACCAGTCCGAGGACGAGAATCACCCACTTAAACATCCAGCACTCTCCGCCATTTGGTGCGCGCGAACACCATGTCTACCACGGCTGGCGCAGCATGGCGTGATCGCACGCGCACACTTGCTGAGACCGCCGCTAGCAGGCATCACACGGAGCAGCTGACGTGAGGATCGCGGCGTGTTCACCGCGATCCCCGTGAGCGCAGCCCTACTTGCAGACCGCCACGCCGCTCGGGAATGTGCAGCTGTAGGAGCTTGCCCCACCGGACACAGACGCCTTGGCCGGCGCGCCACCCTTGAAGTGGATGGCACAGTCTCCGGGCGGAACGCTGCTGACCTTCGCGGACGTCCCCGAGAAGGCTCCGCGACCGCGGAACCCGGCAGACGCGCAGGTGACCTCGGCTCCGGTGAAGAACACCCCGGACGGAATGTTGATCGTGACGTCGCGGACGGTCGGCGCAGCTGGCGCAACCGGCTTGGGCGCCGGTCTAGGTCCGCCAGACGGACGTGGCCTTGGACGCGACACCGGCGGAGGCGGAGGCGGAAGGGCCGCCGGAGCTCCCGTGTCGGCCTTCGGCTTGGTCTTGGTCTTCGGAGCAGGGGCCACCGAGACGGTCTCGACGGGCTCCTCTTTGTTGTTGACCTGCCACCACACGCCACCAATTCCGAGACAAGCCACGAAGCCCACCATCGCGAACAAGCCGACCACAATGAAGTAGACCCGGTAGGTGCGAGCGCGGCTCTCGTCGCCGAGATCGTCGCCGATCGACACCTGCTGTCCGACCTGAAATGGACTGGTCGTGCCGGACGCAACCGGGCCACTGATGCCCATGCCGCCGCCACCGCCACCCATCGGCGAGGCGTGGGGCTGAAGGGACACGTTGGACGCGGAGGGGCTCGGCAACCCGCGACCGCCTGGCCCCGAAGCGACCGGGCCCGAGACGGGAGGCGCGGGCGGCGGGTCCTTCTTCTTCTTGGACGCGGGAAGCGCGAAGAACTGCGTGGCAGACTTGTTCTGCTCCTGCTCGACCTCGCCCGAGCCATCGAGGGCCGTCATCTTGAGCATGCCGGTCTCATCCGGGGCACGCGCGGATGACTGGGGGCCTCGAGCTGAAGCCGGCGGGGCCGCAGACGGACGCGTCGGAGCCGAAGAGGGCGGGCGGGAGCTCGGTCCAGGCGGACGCGAGCTCGCTCCCGGAGGTCCGGAGGCACGGGGACGTCCAGGTCCCCCACCCGCACGTGGCGGACCACCAGGCCGCGGAGGACCGCTTGGACGCTTGGGTCCCCCGGGACGGGGGGGCCCTTTCGGACGCGAAGGCTTGTCGTTTGCCATGTTCTCTGGACGCCTCTGTGGGGTTCCGCGAGCCCTTCCGGGGGCCCGTCGCCTGCCGTCGTCGGTCTCCAGCGACCCGATCGGCTGGATAGTCTGGAAAAAGAAGTCGCAGAACTCCTGGAGATGGGCCCCACGAGTTTTCAGCAGTTGCGTTCGGAGATCCAGCAGCAAATCTCTTCCGGTCTCGTAACGCGCCCGGGGATTGGCCTGCAGGCACCGGTCTACGATCCGGGCGGCATGGGGCATTCGGCGCGCGAGCTCCTTCATGCCGTCGCCCACTTCGGCAGCCTCGATTCGACGCCAAACTTCAGCGACTGGATCCGGACCCGATTCGGGCACTTCGTAGGCTGGACGGCCGGCGAGCATCTCGTAGAGCACCAGTCCGACGGCGAAAAGGTCGGTGCGGTGGTCAACGGTGCGTCCCGCCGCTTGCTCGGGTGCCATGTACAGCGGAGTGCCCTTGCCGGGATCGCGCCCGCGCTCTGGGTCGTGGACGCTCGCAAGTCCAAAGTCGAGGACCTTCACCTCACCCGTCGGTGTGAGCATGACGTTCTCGGGCTTGAGGTCGCGATGCACGAGCTGGAGCGGGTTCCCGTTGGGTCCGAGCGCAGAGTGCGCCTGGTACAGACAGTCCGCCAGCTCGAGCGCAACCTCGATCGCCGCCTCCACAGGAAACGATGCGGACGCTTCATCCAAGGCATCGAGGATCTCGCGGAGGGTGCGTCCATGCACGTACTCCATGACGACGGCCGCCTCGGCATCCATGAACTCGTAGACCTTGCAGATCGAGCGATGACGCGCCTGCTCCAGCAGCTTGAACTCACGGCGTAGGCCGTCGAGGGCGCCGCGCTTCGCTGGATCGATCAGTCGCTTGATCGCAACCTTGGAGCGCCGGCGGGTTCCCGGCAGCTCACCTTCTGCGAGATAGACGGTGCCGAACTGGCCTTCTCCCAGCTCCCGGACAACCGTGTAGTGACCGATGGCGTCCGTCGACGACCTCCCAGCCCAATTGTATCAGGGCCGCCTGCCGCCGCCTCAGGCTTGTGGAGGCGGCTGGTTTGGATCGACCGCTTGTGGCGCGGTCGGTTCCGCAGGAGGCGCTTCGGCCGCTCCGGTCTTCTTCGCCCGTCGGAACATGGCTCTGCGCGCGTTGAACCCCGCGGGGCCCATGAAGTGCAGCAGCACCAGCATCCCGAGAACGGTCATCAACGGGCCCATCGTGGCCCCAGCCCCGAGAGGGGTGCGCCAGCGCGCATCCTCTGCCACTACTGACGGTCCGTCGAGCCAGGCGCTCGGATGGAAGGTCGTCGTCGCGCCAGACCGAGCAAAGGCCAGCAGCTTGACCTTGGTCTCGAAGCTGCGCCGGTGGTGAAAACCATCGACCTTGTAGCGGAGCTGAAACCATCCGTACCGCACGGCAGCGGCAGCCTTGAAGACCTCGGCCAAGCCGCGGTCGTTGTTCTTGACGAAGCTCTCGCCACCGCCCGCCAACGCCATCCACGAGAGTGAGGCGTTGTCGATGCCGATGCGCTCGAGGCTGCCGTTGATCATGCTGTCGGCGTACTGGCCGCAGAGCACCTTGGGCCGCACCTTGCCCCCCTCTTCGGGGACCACGAAATTGGGCCAGAGCCGACGCCCGAGCCCAACCGTGTAGAGCGTGGGCCGGTCCTGGAAAGACGACTGCTGCCTTGCCATCGAGATGTTCTCGAGGACCGTCTGCAGACGGGGCGCATTGGTCGCGCACGAGTCGCTGCCCTTCTCGTTGTTGAAGCCGTCGGTCAGAGCGATGATTGTGGGCTCGGCATCGTGAATGGTCTTCCACTCCTCGATTGCCGGCTCGGCCATCAACGGCCCCATCGAGTAGGTCACCGCGTCGTAGAGGTGGGTAAAGCCACGCTCGGAGCTCGCGATGTACTCGAGCATCTGCTTGTACTCGGACCGCGTATTCAGCACGCGTGGCGGTCCACCATCGAGCCCCTTCACGGTCTTGGTGAAGCGAAGCAACACGACACCGGTGTCGACCGTGCCCGGGAAGAACGCATCGAGAACGTCCTTGTTCTTCAGTGCGCTGTACACCTTGCCGAGCGCCGCCGAGTCGTTCTCGTACATCGAGCCGGAGCCGTCGATGAGCACGATGAACAGCTGACCGGCCCGTTGTTCGCCCATCGCCTCGAGCTCAACGGCCTGCCGAGCACCAACGCCGACGACCGAGCCCATGTGAGACACCTGCACAACGTCTTTGTCCAGAGACAGGGGGTGCAGGTCGCCAGTGCGCTTGCGACGCATGCGGAAGGAGAGTCGAACCTCGCCATTCTGCCGGTCGACCTGCGGGATGCACGCGTCCTCGTCGGCCGGTCCCACCGCAGCGCGGCACTCCTCTCGGGTACGGAACATCTCGAGCTCGAGCTCGTTGTCCTCGAGCTGCTCTACCTGACCCATACGGTAGGTGGAGTTCTCGATCGGCACCGAGCCATCTTCGGCACTCTCGCAGGCGCCCACCATTAGGATGAGACCCAGAAGCAGACGCTTCACCGCTCCTCCTTCGGGAGCATGACGAACTCGACCAGGGTGGAGTGAACGCTATCGGACAGGGTCACCGTGTCTCCCGACGACAGCTCGGTCTCAAGGGGAGAGGGGTGTCTGGGGTCGTAGCGCAAGTCGATCGACTCCAGGAAGCGGTGCACCGTGGTCGGCCACTGAGAGAGTCCGCGGACCGTGTAGCGCCCGTCATGCCCCTTCACGAAAGAGACGTGGAGCTCGGCGATGCCGTCCTCGACGGGAAGAAAGAGGTCGAGGCCGCGAGGGAAGTGTCCGACGAAGCGCTCGCTGCTTGGGGCTCCGGGGCTGTCCACCGGCACCCGGTATCCGAAGCGACGGTCGGAGAGCACACGCACCCATCCGGCGTAGAGCTCAGAGGGGATTGGCCAGGCGAACAAGCCGTGGAGCACGCCCCACGTGAGCATCGCCAAGGCGCCCGAGAGGTAGAGGTCGTGGAAGAAGTAGTAGCTAGTCCAGTGCCAGACCGCGGCGGCGAGGGAGCCGCAGATCAGCCCCGCTCCCACATGCGTCGTCCATCCAGCGAACCTACGGACCGCGAGGGGCCCGAGGGCGCTCGCCATGCCCGCGCCCATCCACAGGGCGAGGGTGTAGCGCAAGGTCACCAGCGATCCGTCCTCGCGCAGGGGCGCCATCATCTCGGAGACGACTAAACCCATGATGCAGCTCGCCATGCCCATGCAGAGTTGCGCGAACAGAAACGACGCAAGTGCTCCGAGGATCGGCAGTCCGATCCGCTTGAGCGGCGGCGCGCGCCGCAGTCCCATCTCGGCGGCAACCGACGCGCCACCGATCACCGTCGCGGCCCAACTCAAGAGCAGCCAGCCTTCCGCACCATGCGTCCACAGGAGGCCCAGCTCGAACAGACTCGGGCCCATAACGAGGGTTACGCCGAGGAAGCTCCACCAGGCCAGAAGCCCAGCGCCGCCCACCACAAGCCCCACGGCAACGTGCCGCGCCCAGTTGTGGGGCACCAGGTAGATGTTCATTGACTCTCCGCGCGACCGCGACTCTACCGCAGGAGCCCCCGCGAGCCCACCGCCACGGTAGGATGCCGCGCAGGGAGCATGGATGCCGCCGAAGCCACAGACCTATCTGCAGCTGGCCCCGGAGTTCGGGAGCACAAAGTTTGGCCCGTTTTCGGGCGTTGAAGTTCGCCTTGGCTCCGATCCGAGCGCGAACGACATCACCCTGCCGGAGGCCTACGGAGTCGCGCCGCAGCATGTGAAGGTCCTCGCGCAACCCGACGGCAGCTTCATCATTGCGCCGACTGAGCGCTCGGCGACGGTGTACGCCTTCCGAGGACATGGCCGTCCGAAGCAGGTGACCTCGCCTACCGCGATCGCCTCGGGCGATTCCTTCTCGTTGGTGACGCCCGAAGGTCCCCGCTTCTATGTGCTCTTCGAGCGACCGCAGGATCAGAAGGGCGATGACCTCATCCAGTCGCCCAAGGATGCGATTTCCGCGGCGCGCGATGGGCTCAGCGCCGGCTCCCTCATGGAGGAGATCAAGCGCATCGGCTTCGCCAAGGTCGTCACCAGCAGCCTCGGCAGCATGGCGCAGAGCGCCTACACCTTCATCAGCTCCGGCGCGTTCCTCAAGCCGCGAAACATCATCCTCGGCGCGAGTGTCATGTCCGGCTGGGTCATGGCGGGCGGCGCGAGCTGTGCGGCCGTCGGATTTCAGCAGTCCGCGGCGGGAACCGAGAGTGACCTGGTCCAGTGCGAGGCCGATAAGGCCATGCTCGGCGGCGGAAGCGGCGATCTCGAGGACCAGACGGTACCCGGCCTCACAGGACGGGTCTTGCGCGATCCCCCGCGCTGGGAGACCACCCTTCTCGGCGACGACGCCTTCCGCCAGGCCTACGTGACCGAGTACAAGAAGTACATCGGCAGTGGCGACAAGCGCCGCCGCCTCAAGTGGGTGCGCAACCCCAGCAAGTCGCGAGACTTCCAGGCCTTCCAGTCGGCCGTCAAGAGCTCGGGCGTGCCCGACAACGTGGCCCGCATCTTCGCGTTTATCGCCGCGCCCGAGGGGTACGTCGAAGGACGCGAGTGGACGTTGGTCGACAGTGCGAACGGCGACCGTTCCTGCGGCCGCGGCCCTGCCCTCATGACTTGGCGCCAGGGCAAGAACCTGGGCATCGCTCCCCTTCAGATCGATGCGCTGGTCGACGAGTCCGTGGCGATCGGCACCGACATCGCCCTGAAGCGCAGTGCACTCGAAGCCACTGGCGGTCCGGGCCTTGAGTTCGCCGACGACGAGGTCGAGACCGCAAGTATCGGCCTGCAGGGCGTCAAGCAGTGCATGTTTGTCGCCGGATCCGACGGCCGCTCCGAGCCGCGCACCGTCGCCGGCCTCATGGCCTCGAAGTTCGGGGCCAACTCCGCCCGGGTACCCGACGAGGGCGACGACTACTGGCAGCTCGCGCGCATCATGTCCTACTACGCCTCGGACGCCGCCTTCGGCTGGGATCGGCTGAAGTTCACGAGTGGCACCGCGCCCTCCGTGGTGCTCGACGACCTGAATGCGGCCGAGAAGGACTACGTCATCGAGCAGTCCGCCCGCTTGGTCGCTCGGACCGTCGCGGTCTACTGCGATGCGGCCCTCGATCGTCAGATGGAAGCACCGGACTACCTGTCCGACCTTCCCAGCGACCTCGAGTGCCTGCTGCTCGACTACATGATCGGCAACGAATAGGCAGCGGAGCCCGACGCACGAGCGCGCCGAGCGAACCTGCTAGGAACGCCGACGAAGCAGCGCGAGTGCGGGCAAGAGCACCCAGGACGCAGCGAGCGGACTCGAGCTGCAGCCACAGAGCACGCCACCGGTCTCGCCAGCGAGCCCCGAGGCGTTCGTCGCCTCGTTGGAGCTCACGGAAGTGGTGTCGGCAGTGTCTGTGACGTCGGCGGTGTCCGCCGTGTCCGAGACACCGCCTGCCCATGCAGGAACGGCGAGCACAAGGCCCGCCGTCAGTGCGAGAGCGCGGAGGCTCACGCCGCCTCGCGGAAGTGTGCGGCGCGGTCAACGACCTGCGACCAGAACAGCTTCCAGGGGCCACGGGCGAGCAGGTCGCCACCGAAGTAGATCGGCGGCTTGACGGCCGGGAAGCCCTCGGGCAGCACGGAGAGCTCGGTGCGACGATCCTCGATGCGACCGCGGCCTTCCTCGAGCTGCGTGATGGCCACATCGACGAACGCGTGGAACTCGCCGAGAAGCTCGGTGAACTGCTCGCGCGGGATCGTCTGCGTCATGGCGTCGACCCAAGGACCTGCGGTGAGGTTCAGGAAGCGACGGAACGAGAGGTAGGTCTTGTTCATCATCTCGCGGGCGATGCCCCACTCGCGGGGGTTCAGCTCATCCTTGCTCTTGAGCAAGAAGTCGATGCGCTGCAGGCGAGCGTTGGTCGCGACGATCATGCAGCGGAACACGAAGAACACGTTCTCGGTGCCTTCGACCGACGGGTGACCGGCGTGCCACTTGATCTTGCGCTCGTGGCGGTCGAGGAACTTCTGCAGTCCGTCGGAGATCGCCTTCTCTTGCTCGAAGGTACCGATCTGGTCGGGGGTCTGCGTCATCGAACCGATCGGCTCGAAGTTCGCGGTCGAGCCGACGGAACGCGGAATGTTCAGCTTGTCGAAGAAGTCCGCGATGCGCTCGTGGGGCTCTTCAGAGAGGACGTTCTGGGTGACCTCGAGGAACAGCTGCTCGTTCTTGGCTGCCTGGCGAACGAGCGACGAGATCGTAGCCGTCTTGGTCATGGTGCGGACTCCTAAGAATTCAGGCCGTAGGACTCGGGCGTACCGGCCCCACTTGGGGCTCGGCTCGTATCCGGCCGGGACGAAGCGAGCAAGCAGGCTTAGACGCCGAGTGCGTCCGCGCCCCACACAACCTTGTGCAACTGGACCTGCATGCGCACATCGAGCCGATCTTCCATGATCCATGCCGCAAGATCTTTGAGCGAGATTTCACCCCAAGCCGGGGAGAACATCACCGTACAGATCGCCGGGATGTTTCGCTCACGCACCTGCTCTCGTGCCCACTCGTAGTCCTCGCGCGACGCGAGCACGATCTTCACCTCGTCCTGGGCATCGAGATGCTTGAGGTTCGACCAGAGGTTGGCCCCCACCTCTCCCGAGCCCGGGGCCTTGAGGTCCATGATGACCCGCACCTGCTCGGGCACGTCCTCGATCGACACGCTGCCCGAGGTCTCGAGCAAGACCTCGTGGCCGAGGTCCAGAAGACGCCGCATGAGCTCGGGAGCATTGCGCTGAACGAGCGGCTCGCCGCCGGTGACCTCGATGGTGCGCACACCAAAGGCCGTGGCCTCGGCCACCACGTCGTCGATGCGACGCATGCCCCCACCGGTGAAGGTGAACTCGGAGTCGCACCACGAACAGCGCAGGTTGCAGCCGGTCAGGCGCACGAAGACGCAGGGCTTGCCCACGTGCGTGGACTCGCCTTGAATCGATGCGTAGATCTCGCTGATGCGCAGACGCTCATCGGCGGGAATTCGGGCAACTCTGCTCATCGACCCTCGGGCTCGAGTCCGGCGCGACCGGCCTCGACCTTGTGGATGATCGACTGCACGATCTCGTCGAGACCCCCCGCCCAGCCTTCGCCAGAAGCACGCTCACGCGCCTCGAGCTGGCCTTCCTTCTCCCACGAGCGTCCGACGACGATGGCGTACGGGAAGCCGAGCAGCTCGGCATCCTTGAGCTTGGCACCCGGGCCCATCTTGCGGTCGTCGAGCAACACGTCGATGCCGGCGGCCTTGAGGGCCTCGTAGACCTTCTCAGCCGTCTCGGTGAGCGGCGCCTTCTTCACGTTGAGGCAGGTCACGACCACCTCGAAGGGCGCGATCGGAACGGGCCAGACAATGCCCTTGTCGTCTGCAAACTGCTCGACGGCAGAGGCGGCGACCCGACTCACGCCGATGCCGTAGCAGCCCATGACGAAGGGCTGGGGCTTGCCGTTGTCGCCGATGAAGGTTGCCCCCATCGGAGCGGCGTACTTGGTGCCGAGCTTGAAGATGTGGCCGACCTCGATGCCGCGGTACAGCTCGAGCGGCTTGCCCTCGCGGGGTCCGGGCTCACCGGCACGTGCGAGGCGCACATCGGCATAGGTCGGCACGGCGAAGTCGCGGCCGGGCAAGACGTCGAGTGCGTGCTTGTCGGTCTCGTTGCAGCCGCAGAGCAGGTTGACCATGCCCTCGACCGAGAGGTCCGCGACAACACTGAAGGCATCGGAGAGTCCGACAGGACCCGCAAAACCCTGCTTGGCACCGGTGTTCTCTTCGATCTCGGCGGCGGTCAGCATCTGAATCGCAAGGCCACCCGTGTGGTTGCGGAGCTTGACCTCGTTGATCTCCTGATCGCCGCGGATCAACACCGCCCAGAGCACTTCTTCTTCAGCGTGCACCGCCTTGACGAGCACGGTCTTCACCATGCGCGAGGCCTCGATCTCGGGGAAGAAGCCCTGCAGCTCGGCGACCGTACGAATGTTCGGCGTGTCCTCGATCCGCAGTGCGCGCGCGTCTTCACCGGCGGAGGGCGATGCAGCGAGCACGCTCTCGGCCTTCTCGGTGTTGGCCGCGTAGCCGGTACCCGGCTCGACGAGAATGTCGTCTTCACCTGTCTCGGCGGCGAGCATGAACTCCATCGATCCGGAGCCACCGATGTCGCCCGGATCGGCATCGACGCCGAGTGCCCGCAGGCCCATGCGCTCGAAGATCCGGTAGTAAGCCGAGCGCATCTTCTCGTACGAGACGTCGAGAGCCTCTTCGCTGACGTCGAAGGAGTAGGCGTCCTTCATGAGGAACTCTTTGACCCGCAGCAGTCCAAAGCGCGGGCGGATCTCGTCCCGGAACTTGGTGTGGATCTGGTACAGGTTCAGCGGAAGCTGCTTGTACGAGTTCACGCTCGAGCCGGCGTAGTCAGTGACCACTTCTTCGGCGGTCGGCGCGAGCCCGTAGGTCGCGTCCTTGCGATCGCTGGTCGAGAACATGGTGCCGGAGGCCTGGTAGGCATCCCAGCGGCCCGACTTCTTCCACAGCTCAGAGGACTGAAGGATCGGCAGCTGCACTTCGAGGGCACCGGCATCGTCCAGCTCTTCGCGGATGATGTTCTGGACCTTCTTGATGCTGCGCCACATCATGGGGCTGTAGGCGTACAGGCCCGCAGAGACCTTGTAGATGTAGCCAGCTCGGGCCATCAGCTTGTGGCTGATCACCTCGGCATCGGCGGGGTCATCTCGGTAGGTGACGATGTGGGCACCGGTCGCGCGCATGGAACGAGTCCTCCTCGGGGATGCGATGTCACCCGATCGCGAGGACGCGTCCACTCCGCACCTGCTTCCTTAGGGCAGCCGCCCGGTCTGCAGGAACTGCTCGACGACGCGATTCACTTCCTCGAACGCCTCGAGATGAAAGGAATGGCCCGCACCTTCCACCGTGTACAGCTCGGCATTCGGGAGCTCATCGGCAAGCAGCTCCGAGTTTCGCCAGTCGCACAGGGCATCCTCGTCACCGGTGATGCAGAGCGTGCGATGGAGAAGTCCGGCCAGCCGATCATAGGAGTGAAAGCTGTCGTAGGCCTCCCACTGTCGGGCCAACGCGCGTGGGTTCGGCGGGCGACGCTCTCGGCCTCGCGCAAACGCCTTCATCGCCCCCTGGTTGGCCGCGACGTACTTCGCCCCAAACAGCACCGGCACGATCTGGGTCAGGAACCCCTCGGCATCGAGCCCTTGCATGGCGCGAAGCTTGGAGGGCTGACGGCCCTCGATGCGGTGGTCCTCTCCTGGAGACGTGCAGCCAAGCACGAGGCGAAGCACGCGTTCTGGCCAGGTGAGGGCAAGCTCCTGGCTGATCTTGCCCCCCATGGACACGCCGAAGATGTTCGCGCGCGCAATGCCCAGGTGGTCGAGCAAAAGCACCACATCCTCGGCCATGTCCCAGATGGTGAGGGTGTCATCGACGAGCGAGGACCCACCCATTCCGCGATTGTCCAAGGTGATCACCCGAAAGGACTTCGAGAGCGCGCCGACCTGGCGGTACCAGGCTTCCTTCAGGCCCCCAAGGCCGGTGATCAGCACCAGAGCGGGCGCATCGGCTTGGCCCGAGTCGGTGTAGGCGAGCGTCAGGTTCGGGCGGATCTCCGCGGTAGGCATCGTCTCTCCAGAGGGCGGCGCCCCTAACCCAAGAACGCGAGACGCGATAGAGTGGGGCTGGGCCCCTGGGGGGAGCCCGGAGGAACGTTGCGTAGACTCGTCACTCTCGCCGTTGTCGCGATCATCACCGCCGTGGGCAGCTTGTACTGGCTGTACGACGGCGATCTCGAAGAAGCCGCCGAGCCCGTCATGGCCGAGTGGGATGCTTCCGCGCTGGCCACCTCAGCAGGAATTCCAGAGGACGAGTGATTCGTCTTCTGCCCGCGTTCCTCGTGCTGGCCGCGTGCCGCACGCCCATGGACTCCCCTGTCGCGGCGTCCCCGAAAGGCGTGTGGATCGACTACGACAGCCTGCTCAAGGATGTGGTCGATGAGCGAGGCTACGTCGACTACGACGCCCTCGAGGCCGACCGCGAGCCTCTGGACGCCATGGTCCGCTACTTCGCAGAGCGTCGCTTGTTCGGATCGGCGGACGAACGCGGCGCGATCTGGCTGAATGCCTACAACGCCTTCGTGCTCTTCTCGGTGCTCGAGAACGGACGCCCGGATTCGGTGAAGGACGTCGACGGATGGCTGCCCATCGACGGAGCCGGCTTCTTTCTCGATCAGAGCTACGCCATCGATGCGAACCACTACAACCTGTGGGAGATCGAGCACGAGCGCATTCGCCTGCGAAGGCTCGACTACCGCATCCACGGTGCCCTGAACTGCGGGTCGATGAGCTGCCCACCCCTACGGCGGGGCATCTTCACGGGCGACCGACTGAACCGGCAGCTCGATGGGCAGATGCGCGCCTGGGTCAATGACCCCGACCGCGGCGTCCGAATCGAAGATGGCAAGCTGCTGTTTTCGCCTCTCTTTGAGTGGTACGCGGATGACTTTTCACGCTGGAGCGGGGCGCTTTCCCCCTGTGTCGTGGCGCTTCAGTACGCGGACGAGCCCCTCAACGCGGCGCTGCGTGACCACGAGATCGAGACCGGCTGTGCGATGGAGACCTTCGAGTACGACTGGTCGCTGAACGTCAGTCCGGGACCCGCCGCACCCTAGAGAGCCGACGTTCGCGCTCCCGGCAAGGTATGAGCCGGGCCATGTCTCTCGCTCTCACGCTGAGTGTGCTCGCTGTTCCCTTGATCCTGGGAATTCTCGCAGGCGCTGCACGCTTGTTTCCCGAACCCGACGCTGCCATCGGCGCGCTGAACCGGTTCGTGCTGTACCTCGCCTTTCCGACGCTCATTGTTGTGGGGATGGTCGACCGGGACTTCACGGTGCCCACCAATCCAGCGTTCTACGTGGTCATTCCCGCCATCGCGCTGGCCATGGTCGCACTGATTGCCATCGCCAGGCCATGGCTTCGCGGCAAGGCGGGCGCCATCGTGCTGACCACCCTGTTCGGCAACACGGCCTATGTCGGATTGCCCGTCGTGGAGGGCGTTCTGGGACCCGAGGCCCTCGGGGTTGGCGCGTTGGCGGTGGCGATTCACGTCACCACGTCGATGATTGTCGGCCCTGCCCTGTTGCTGACCTGGAGCGAGAACGGGGATGGATCGGGCGCGCTGCGACGGGCACTCCAGAAGGTGGTTCGCCAGCCGCTCGCATGGGCTCCGATCGTCGGATTCGCGCTTCGCCTCGCACCACCAGAGGTCCTCGGCCTCGGCTCCTCGCTGTTCGCGCCGATCGGCAAGACCGCGAGTCCGGTTGGCCTCTTCTTGATCGGCCTGTTCATCCACACGCACGGGCGCGCCCTCAGCTTCGACGCGCTGCTGCCAGTGCAGATCATGGCGAAGCTCCTCGCGCTGCCCGCGGTGACCGCTGCCGTCGTGCTCGGATGCCAGCAGCTCGAGTGGCTGACGACAACAGAAGGTGCAGTCCTGATCCTGCTGTCGGCCATGCCCACCGCCATCTCGACCTTTGCCCTCGCCCGCGAGTTCGAGACGGACACCGAGCAAGTCACCGTTGCAGTGGTCGCAACCACGCTGGCTTCCGCCCTCGTCATTCCCCTGGTCGCAGGATGGATGTCCCCATGAACGAGGCCTCGTTCCTGCGACAGCTCCGTGAACACGAACGACTGAACCACCGCTCATGCAGCGCTTCCAGCGGGCCCCGGTTACAGCGCTCCGCTTCGGAGGACCCATGTCCAGCCTGACGATGGCCGCGGCAATTCGCGGCACGCTGTTCGCCGCGATGCAGGACAACGACAGCATCATCCTGCTCGGCGAGAACGTCGGGCGCGCGGGTGGTGTGGCCGGCACATCCTCCGGGTTCCTCGATGTCTTTGGCGAAGAGCGCGTGCTCGACCTTCCCGTTGCCGAGCGCGGCACCGTCGGTGTGGCCGTCGGCCTCGCGCTGGCCGGAAAGCGTCCGGTCGTCGAGCTCACGAGCTCTGCCCGTCTGTTGGCGGTCCTCGAGCCGCTCGCTGAAGCGGCAAGCCTCGATGGTGAGTTCAGCGCCCCCGTCGTCATTCGTGTGCCGGTCGGCTCCGAAGCTGGCGACCGAGTCGATCGTCCTCTCGCCGACCTCGACCTGCCGGGACTGCGCATCGTCTGTGCGAGCTCGGCGGCATCGGCGTCCGCGCTCTTGAGCCTCGCCCTGCGGTCCCCTGGCCCCGTCGTGATCCTCGAGCCACGTGCGCTCTACACCTCGCGTCGCGAGAGCTCGGTTCCGTCCAGCCTCGACACCGCGAGCGTCCTGCGTAGCGGCGACCACGTCACGCTTGCCGCCTTCGGAGGCGCAGTTCACGCAGCGCTCGAAGCCGCCGACCAGCTCGCAACCGAAGGCATCTCCGCCGCGGTGCTCGACCTGGTCTGTCTTTCTCCGCTCGACGCCGACGCGCTCGGCGAGTGGACCCGCCATACCGGCCGTATCGTCGCCGTGCATCCCTCCGAAGACGCCTTGGCGTCCAAGATCGAGCGCGCAGCTTCGGCAGCCGCCTTCCTCTACCTCGAGTCGCCTCCCGCGAGCGCCACGGCATCGGATGCTGTGCGCACTGCGCGCGAGAGCGTCGACTACTAAGGAGTTCAGCATGTCCTTCATCTTCGAGATGCCCGAGATCGGCGAAGGAGTCATCGAGGGCGAAGTCGTCGCCTGGAAGGTCGCCATCGGCGACTCAGTGACGGAAGACCAGCCCCTGTGCGAGGTCATGACCGACAAGGCCAACGTCGAGATCAGCTCGCCCCGCGCCGGCACGATCACGAAGCTCTTTGGCGAGCCCGGCGACTTCATCAAGGTGCACACCCCCCTCGTCGAGTTCGGCGAGGCCGGTGCCGCTGCCCCGAAGAAGGCCGCACCTGCTCCCGCACCGGCGGCGGCAAAGCCCGCACCAGCGGCCGCACCCGCTCCGGCTCCCG
This sequence comes from Pseudomonadota bacterium, assembly GCA_023954855.1. GTDB lineage: Bacteria > Myxococcota_A > UBA796 > UBA796 > M1803. The sequence continues at coordinate 20,123 of JAGSGY010000088.1, forward strand.
CAGCTCCGGCTCCCCGCGCCGCAGCCCCCGGC
>JAGSGY010000115.1 GCA_023954855.1 Pseudomonadota bacterium
CCGTCAATCCGCGCGGAGAGACCATGCGCTCCAGACCCTGCTCAGAGAGCACGTCCCCAAAGTACAGAGCGTCATTCCAGCGCGCCAGATCCGCTGGGTTGCTGACGAGCGAGCCCGCCGCCCAGCCAAACGACGGGTCCACGCCGGTGAGGTCCTCGCCGGCCTCGCCATAGCAATGCACCAGATCGGGATGCAGCTTCTCGCCGGTGCCCGACAGCCACATCGAGTCGAGGGCGAGCGGGTCGAGCAGCCGCCGCTGAAGCTCGCTCTCGTAGGACTCGCCGGTGGCGGCCTCGATGATCAGCCCAAGCAGCACGTAGTTGGTGTTCGAGTACTCCCACCGCGTGCCCGGCTCAAACCGTAGGGTGGACTCGTGGTCCCACGCCCACTGCACCAGCTCTTCGGGCGTCCACGCCCGCTGGGTGTCGAAGTTGCCCACGTAGTTGTAGCTGACGATGCCGCTCGACATGCCGAGCAGCTGCTCGACCGTCACGCCCGTGTACCCGCCTGTGACCCACTTCTCTACGGGGTCATCGAGCGTCACGATGCCTTCTTCGATGAGCTGATGCACGATGGCGGCGGTGAAGGTCTTGGTGACGCTGCCCATTCGCGAGGTGTGGGCGGGGAGCCAGTCGGCCTGTGGGTCGTTCACCGCCGAGCCCGTCGCTGAGGTCCACAAGGTGTGGTCGTCGTGAAAGGCCACCGCCATGGCCAAGCCGGTGAGCCCCTGCTCGGCACGTGCCTCTTCGAGCTCAATCTCGAAGGTCTCGGCCATCCGCTCACTCACCTCGCCCCAGGGGCCGTCATGGTCGACCGGAGCCGAACATGCCGCGAGCGCCGTGAATAGAAGGATGCGTGCCATGCGAGAGCTTAGCGCGCGCTACAGGCCGAGTAGCGCCCGTACTTCGTCCTTCTTGAAGCTCGAGTCCTCGACCAGGAGCTGCCGCTGGTCCGCTGGCAACGCCTTGAGTGCCTCGAGGTGGCGCGTCATCAGCTCGATCTTCGCGTCGTCAAAGCCGAGAATCGGCACCCAGACCAGCAACGCCGCGCCCCGCTGCTCCTCGGGCACTCCGGCAAGAAGCAACTCGATGGCCTCGGAGCGCCCGTCGTCAAAGCTGAACACCTCGAGCACCGGAATGGCCTGCTCCACGGTCACGGGATGGGCGGGGAGTTCGCGCTCGAGCGTTGAGATGCGATCGTGGTCGAAGGTGTCGTCAGCCAGGAGCATCGCGACGAAGAGTGGGTTGCCGCCCGACAGCACCAGCCGTGCTCGCCCGCGGTCCTTGTCGTTGCCGAACGGCGCCAGCAGGCCGGTCCACTCGTCATCGGTCGGTTCGGATTTCAGCAATCCGCTGGCATGGGCCATGGTGACGAGCGGCTTGCTCGAATGCTGTAGCGCCGTCCGCAGCACGGGATGCTGGTCTGACGCAGAGAGGTGGGGAAGCAGCGCTGCCATCGCCGGGTCACGGCTTCCCGCCTGAGCCACGACTGCCGCCGCGCCCTCTGCGTCGGGTGGGTGGGTCTGGGCATGCCGGGCAAGCTGACTCGGACTGCTTCCCCCGGACTGCACCGCCGAGAAGAACGCACTCTCGGTCGAGGCGATCTCGGCCCCCTCTCCGGCCGTGAACTGCTTCAGCCTGAGCCGCTCGTAGCTGCTCTGATTACCGGGAATCAGCGTGCCCACGGTGGCGATACCTACGAGCACCTGGGCAAGACCGGCTCCCTGGCGCACGTCGGCTCCAACGATGCCCTCATGCAGTCCGGGCGTCACACCCTTCGGCCCGCCAGACACCGGAGGACACTTGCCGACCACGCCGCCGAGCATGTGCGCCACACAGCGAATGCGCTCCGAAGACACCGGATTCGGCGGAATGATCGCCTCGATGGCGAGCCGCTCGCCCTGCCCTGCATCCGTCCACACCTGGCCGTCCCGCTCCCACAGGCGCATCTGCGCGGTGGTGGTCAGGCCCTCGGCCGGCACGATGGTCAGCGTGGCCAGGTACTGCTCCCCTTCTTTCGCGGTGATGGCGTAGGTCCAGTCGGCGAGCTTGATGTTCGTCGCGGACTTCTGCCGCATGCCGAGGAAGCGCACACCGCCGCCCTTCTTTTCGCGAAGCTCGTAGACCCAGGTGTGGCCCACGGCGAGCGGAAGGATTTCAGGGGGCTCGGCCTGTGCCGAGGCGAGCATGAGGGCGAGTGACCACATGGGCTCTCCAAGGAACCAGGATACCCCGCGAGGCAGCGGGACCGGCCGAAGACTGTGGGCACCCGGCGCCTTGCTCACGCGCGGCCCGCTCGATACCTGCGGCCACCGCAACCTTGGAGCGACGCCGTCACGATGAGTGCCTACTCCCAGTCCATCGCCACCGTGTTCACCCTCGCCTGGCTCGCCGGCTGCGGCCCCGCCAAGCCGACGCCGGAAGTCGCTGCAGAGGCTCCCGCCGCAGCAGCCGAAGCTGTCGAGAGTGCCGCCTCCGAGAGCGCTGAAGACGCCGCACCAGAAGCCTCACTGGGCCTGAACGAACGCTTCCTCGATCCCGAGATGAAGGTCGACGAGTGGGTCGAGCGCTTCGGCGCTGAGTCCCGTGAGGTCGTGCTTCGCCAGCCGCAGGTGCTCGAAGCCCTCGCACTTGAGCCGGGAGCGCGCGTCGCCGACATCGGTGCGGGCACCGGTCTGTATGTCGCCCCCTTCGCCGAGGCGGTGGGCGCCGAGGGCAAGGTCTACGCCGTCGAGATCTCGCCAGGGTTTCTCGACCTGCTTCGCACCAGTGCCACCGACAACGCCTGGACCCAGGTCGAGGTCGTCGAGGGCACCGAGCGCTCGCCAGAGCTGCCGGCAAACTCCGTCGACGTGGTGTTCATCTGCGACACCTACCACCACTTCGACCACCCGCAGGACATGCTGAAGAGCATTCACGACGCGCTCGCTCCGGGCGGCGTGCTCTACCTGCTCGACTTCAAGCGCATCGAAGGCGAGTCCAGTGACTGGATCCTCGGCCACGTGCGGGCGGGTCAACAGGTGTTCTCGGACGAAGTCGTCGCTGCGGGCTTTGTCGACAAGGGCGCCGTCGATGTGGGCCTGGAAGAGAACTACCTAGTGCGCTTCGAGAAGGCGCCCGCCGAGTAGGCAGCCGCGCAGGCGGCGACCCTCGAGGGCCGCCGCCACACTGGACTAGAGCAGGTCGACGTCCACGTCGGTCATCGGCTCCTTGCCGACCGCGACCTTCGCGGCGTAGCCGGCCGCATCGGGCAGCACGAGCTCGAAGAAGTAGCGGCCGGTCTGGAACTTGCTGCGGCGGAGCGCATCGGACTCGTCGCGGTCCACGACCTTCGACAGCTGCTTGAGCCAGACGTAGCCGAGGGTCACGAGCGCGAACTGGTTGAGGAAGTTCGACGCTACCGCGCCCATGACCTCATGGTCCGACATCGCCACCGCACCGAGCTTCATGGTGGTGTCGTTGAGGCGCTTGGACTCGGTCTTCAGCGCGGCCACGAACGGAGCGAGAGCCTCGTTGCCGGAGCACTCGCGGATGAGCGAGGTCACTTCGCCAGCGAACACGCGCATCAGGCGGCCGCCGTGCATCGGCATCTTGCGGCCCACAAGGTCGAGCGCCTGGATGTGGTTGGTGCCCTCGTAGATCATCGCGATGCGCTCGTCGCGCATGTACTGCTCGACCGGCCAGTCCGACGTGAAGCCAGCGCCACCCATGACCTGCATGGCGGTGCTGATGTTGTCGAAGCCGCGCTCGGAGCCATAGCTCTTGATGATCGGCGTGAGCAGGGCCACGAGGTCACTCGCCTTGGCCTTCTCTTCCTCGTCGGTCGCGTGGTGCGACAGGTCGTAGCACATCGCAATCCAGGCCACGAGGCCGCGAAGGCCCTCGTTGGTGGACTTGATCTCGAGTAGCATCCGACGCACGTCGGGGTGCACGAGGATGTTGTCGGCCTCGGCGTTACGGTCGCTCTTGGCGGGTGCGAGCGAGCGCGACTGACGACGGTCCCTGGCGAAGGACAGGGCGGACTGGTAGGCGGCCTCGCCGAGCGCGACGCCCTCGATGCCGACGTTCAGACGAGCGGCGTTCATCATGGTGAACATCGCGCGCATGCCGCGGTGGGGCTCGCCGACGATCCAGCCTTCGGCGTCTTCGAAGTTCATCACACAGGTCGGGGACGCGTGGATGCCCATCTTGTGGTCGGTTCCGCCACAGAACACCGGGTTTCGGCTGCCATCATCGTTGATCTTCGGCACCACGAAGGCCGAGATGCCGCGGATTCCGGGAGGGGCATCGGGAAGGCGGGCGAGCACGAGGTGGATGATGTTCTCGGTGATGTCCTGCTCGCCGAAGGTGATCCAGATCTTGGTTCCCGTCAGCTTGAAGTGGTCGCCGAAGGGCTCGGCCTTGGTCTTGATCAGGCCGAGGTCGGTGCCGCATTGGGGCTCGGTCAGGCACATGGTGCCGGCCCACTCGCCGCTGATGAGCTTGGGCAGGAGGTCGGCGTTGCCGTAGATGTCGCTGTGGACCTCGTGCTCCTCGAGGGAGTCGATGAGACCGGCGGTGAGGCCAGGGCACATCGAGAAGCTCTTGTTCGAGGCGATGAGAACCTCGGAGCCGAGGGTCGAGACGACGACTGGAGCGCCGATTCCACCGTGTTCTTGCGGGAAGGGCAGCGCGGTGAAGCCGTTCTCGGCGTACTGCTGGTAGGCCTCTTTGAAGCCGGGAGCGGTCGTGACCGAGTGGTCGTCGGGGTTGTACTTCACGCCAAATGCATCGGCCGGCCCGTTGAGGGGCTGAAGCACCTCGACGCAGAAGCTGGCGTAGCCCTCGAGCAGGTCCATCGCGGTGTCGAGGTCGAAGTCTTCGAAGCGCGGGATCGACTGCACGCGCTCGTTGTAGTCGAAGGCCTCAAGCAGGAATCGGATGTCCTCGAGGGGGGCTTTGTAAGCGCTCATAGTGGCTCCAGTGCGGGCCAGCGGGGCCCGGAATGAACAAGCGCTCAGTCTATGCAGTTTTCGGGGGTTTGGCCCGTCTCAGCACCGTCAGGAAAGTACGGGGTCATGCAGACGCGATACGCTGGCCACAGGCTACATCCCCCTCGCCTGGAGCGCGCATGTCTGGAACCTTTGGCGACCTTCTCAAGGGTGTGGGCCTCGAAGCCAGTGAACCGGAGAGCGCGGAGGAGTCTCCTGCCGCCACGGAGCCGGCTCCAGCCCCAGAGTCCGAGGTCACCTACGCCCGCAAGATGGTCATCCGCATGAGCAAGAAGGGGCACCGCGGCAAGACCGTGACCCAGATCGATGGGATCGTCTCAGGCCACAAGGCGGTGCTCAAGCGCCTGAAGCGCGAGCTCGGAAGCGGCGGTCGCATCGACGGCGACACCCTGATCATGCAGGGAAGTCAGGTCGAGCGCATCGCGCGCTGGTTCGAGAGCCAGGGCGTCGTGCAGGTCGTACGGAGCTGAGCGTTTAGGTCGCCTCGGCCTGCTGTTCGAGTTCAGAGGCAGGAGGCGCTACCCAAGGCAGCCTCCACGCGCCCGAGAGCACCCGGTAGGCGAGCACGTCGAACACCGTCAGCAACAGCACTCCGGACACCAGCACCAGCGCGGCACCGAGCGGCCAGACGATGACCGTTCCGCCGATCACGCCGAACAGACCGCCCAGAAGTGTGATGTACGAGAGCTTGTCGTCGGCAAACTCGAGGAAGGCCCGCTCGAGTTGCTCCGGTGTGACGTCCCCCAGCTGCTCCATCACGATCTCACGAACGTCGACTTCCTGAACAAGGCCGAGCAGCATCGTGGTGAGCACCTTGTCGATCGCCTCCTGCCGCTTCTCGAGGGCCTGCGGAAACTGCTCCAGAAGGCCGTCGAGGTGTGAAAGTCCATCCCCGACAGTGGAGTCCATCTGCTGAATTTCGCGGTTCACGAGCTCGATCAGCGGCGCCCGCCAGACATCCTTGAGCTTTCCGACCAGCCAGCCGCGAAAGCGGGCTCCCGCAAAGTCCTCGACGCTCGCTTCGGCGCGGCGAACGGCGGCCTCTCGGAACGCGTCGTTGGACGTGAGTTCGCCGATGTAGGTGAGCAGCATGTGCTTCACGTCGTCTCTGAACTCGGGGTCCTTGACGACCGTCTTGAGCTTCTCGATCGAGGCCACGCTGAAGCGCTGCACGATCCTCGTCTCCTCGACCTTGCGGAGGATGAGCTCCTCGTTGATCAGGTTCTCGAGGACCTCGTCCGCAACCTTCTCGATGAGCTGATCCCGCTGGGCGGGGATGAGGCCGTGCCCAAACACCGGCCGGCTGTACCGCGGCCAGAACAGCATCTTGATCGCAATCCAGTTGGTGCCAAAACCAATGGCACCCGCCACGGAGCTCGCCCTTAGAAGGCCGTGAAAGTCCCACAGAAAGGAGAGCCCGAAGGCCAGAAGACAGATCGGGAAGAAGACCTGGAGCGCGACCCGAAGCCAGCCACCCGTCTGAAACGCCAGCTGCTCGAGGGATAGCTCACGCTTGCCCTTGGGGGTGGGCTCGAAGGGAAGCCCAGTCTTCGGGTTGGTCACGCGCTGGCGGTACTTCTCGAACAGGTCGAAGAAGCGTACGTCGCGCACGCGGTCGAGCCAGTTCGGCGCCTGGAGCCCTCTGAGCTCGAAGCCATCGTGGTCATCATCGCTCGGGGACATTCGAACTCCACGCGCTGTTCACGAGATCCCTAGCTGCGCACCACACCGCCCGCGTCTAGGACCTCGACCGCACAAACCGCGCTCGCCGCCGAAACTCGGGTGGAGCCGGCGGCGCTGACGGCGTAGAGAAGCGCATGATCCCCCTCCCCGACGGTCGCCGCGCCAGCCTCCTCTCAGAGTCGGCCCGTGATCTGCCCACCGCGCTCGGCGACATTGACGACACCGACCGAGCGAACGAGGTGCTTCGGCGCTTGCGAGCGGGTGAGGCGCTGCTGTGGACTGGCGACTGGCGGAACGGACGCCACCTGCTCAAGGCCCTGCGCCGACGCCTGGATCGTCGTCGCAACCCTCCAGGGACGAAGTCGCTGAAGGACAAGTGGCGCGAGCAAAGGGCAGACGTGCGCGCGAAGGGGGCGCTGCTCGGCGGCATCTTCGTGCTCATCGAGGTGGACGGCTCAGTGAACCTGCGCCGAGCCCCCGACACCACCGAGGCCGTCGAGCTCGCCTGGGGACTGGCCGACACGCTGCGCATCGTGGCGCTAAACACCCTCGTCGGCGCCCTGAGCGCGGCAGAGTGGACGCGCAAGGGCATGGAGGTCGAGGGACTCGTTGGACGGCTCACCCCCCGCTTCGGCGTGTTCTCGCCGACGCGAAGCGCCTATGTCGAGTTGCTCGCTCACCTCGATGTGCGCGGCAAGACCGTGCTCGACGTCGGCTGCGGCACCGGCGTGCTGGCCTTCGTGCTGCTGCAGAACGGCGCCAGCACGGCCATCGGCACCGACCTCGACCCCAGGGCCATCACCTGCGCGACGGACAACGCCGCCTCATTGGCGCTCGACGACCGGTACACCGCCGTCCGAGCCGACCTGTTCCCTGCAGACACACGGGTCGACTGCATGGTCTTCAACGCCCCCTGGGTTCCAGAGACGCCACGCACGCGTCTGGACCACGCGGTCTTCGACGAGGACGGCCAGCTCTTGCAGCGGTTCTTGCGCGGCATCGACGCCCACCTGACCCCCGACGGGTGTGCGGCACTGTTGATCTCGGATCTGCCCGAGCGACTCGGATTGCGTGAACAGGGCGAGCTCGAAGCGCAGATCCGAGATGCCGGCCTCACCGTCGTGCACCACGCGGACACGGGCGCCTCACACCGCCGCAGCCGAGACACATCGGACCCTCTGCACGAAGCCCGAGCCGCCGAACGCGTCGGCATCTGGGTACTCAAGAGGGCCGAAGAGGCCGCCTGAACGCCGCCAGCGTGGTAGTGCCGCTCATGATCCACACCATCGTCACTCATCCCGGCGGCGCGCACAAAGACGACGTGCTCGCAGTCTGCATTCTCATCGCTCTTCACGGAGCCCGCGTGTTCAGGCGCGACCCCACGCCCGATGAGCTCGCCGATCCGGCAGTGGCCATCGTGGACGTCGGCGGCAGCCACGACGCCGCACTGAGCAACTTCGACCACCACCACTTCCCGCGTGAGCATGAGCCGACCTGTGCGCTGAGCCTGCTGCTCATGCACCTCGAGCTCTACGACGACGCGCTGAAGTTCTGTGACTGGCTCGAGCCGGCCGAGTGGTTCGATTCGCGGGGTCCCAAGCGCACGGCCGAGTGGCTCGGCGTGCCCCGTCGGGCCATCTCTCAGCTCAACTCCCCGGTTGACGCCAGCTTGATCCGCCGGTTCGCGAAGGCCACCGCCCTCGCAGCCGGCGACCCGGTCTACGAGTTCATGCGCATCGTCGGCGAGGACATGCTCGAAGACCTGCACCAGGCGCGCAAGCGCATCAACTTCGTCGCAGAACACGTGCAGCGCTGGTCCCTCGACCAAGGCGCCGACACCATCGAGGCGCTGTATCTGCCGCGCACCGAGCCCGCCGCCGCAGAGCCCAGCACCGCTGTACACAACTACATCCGCGCCGAAGGACTCGGCGACACCATCGCCGCCATCGTCTACCCAGACCGCCGCGGCCCAGGCTACGGAATCAGCCGCTTCGAGGACCACCCCAAGCTCGACTTCTGCCAGGTCCAGGACGAGCCGGACGTGCACTTCGCCCACATCAGCGGCTTCGTCTGCAAGACGACGGCCACCGAGCCCGAGCGGCTCAAGAGCCTGGTGAAGCAAGGCTGGATCGACTGACGACCTAGTCGGAGCCCCCGGCTCCCCATTCCCGCATATTGTCGATGCCCTCCTGAAACTCGCGATGTGCCCGCTCCCGCTCCGCGGACTCCGCCAGCAGCTTCTCGAAGAACACATCGGGCGGACGGAATGCCAGGCCGTCCTCGCGGATCAGCTGCCAGCGAGACACATCGATGGCGTCCGAGGCATACGGCGTCTGGGCTAGGTCCGCGGCGGCGGCTTGAAGGGTGGGGTGCGCGCGAAGGGCCTCGAGACCGACCTCGGCCGCGCTCGCGAGGAGAGCCTCGACACCCGGCCGCATCGCCGCGTCTTCGAGCGTGATCGGCACTGCTGTGCCTCCCCACGCCGAGGGGGTCGCGATGGCGAGGTACTTGGCCGGCGAGGTGGCGGCGAGCCGTGCGGGGTCGGTGTGAAAGACACGGAAGCTCTCGGCCATGTCCTCGAGCGGATCGAACTGGGCGTACAGCGAGACGAAGTCGGTCCGCGACGTGCGAAACGCACCCTCGCCGCGAGGCTCACCGGAACACAGGCGGACCGCAGTCTCGGGCCACTCGTGTAGCAGCATAGGCCCGCGCATGCCGATGGCCGCCATCCATTCGCCATCCCACTCGGCCCCACGGTCGCGCCCTACAGCTTGCTCCCACCCCGCGAGGGCTCCCCACTGACGAAGCTGGTGCAAGCGCTGCAAGGGTTCCGCCGAGAGCAGCGCCGCATGCCCAAGCTCGTGAAGCATCACGGCGTGAAGGTCCGTGGTGCCCAGCATCTTCGCCGGGCAGTCACGCACAAGTGCACTCGCCTCGGCATCCTGGGCACCCGTCCAGACCGCACCGTGCAGAGCCGCATCTGCGACGTGAAGCTCGCGAGTGCCCGCGTCGAACCACGCCAGGGTGGCGTCAGCGAGCAGCTGAGTCGCCCTGTCCCCGGTCCACGGAGGCCGCGGCGAGCGAACGACCTCGAGCTCTCCCACGGCACTGGCCCACCCCGAAGCGGCGACCACGGCGCGAGCCGATGCCTCTGCGGCGTCGACCGGTTCGGCGGATTCTTGGGTGTGCACGACCGGCGGCTTGCCGCAGGCCACCATGCACAAAAGCACGACGAGACGTCTCACGGTCCCTCCACGTGCAGGACTCTACCGCTCGAGGAGCCAAGCCACGCGGTCGAGGGACAGTGCATAGTGAACGAGCACGCAAAGCGTCACCGCGAGCCCGAGCGCCGGCCTCCCCGCCAAACCAAGCGCCGCGGCACCGCCGATCAGAACGGCGCCCTCGAGACCAAGCCGGACCCAACCGGGCACCACCACCGGCGCCTCTCCCGAACGACTGGGGTCTCCGGGCACGTTGAATACGCCCCAGATGGCGGCCGCCGCGAGCGGCAACATCCAGACCGCCGCCCAATGCCACGGCGGTGGCGCCGTCCAACCCAGCGCGGCGAAGCCTGCGAGGGCGGCGAGCTCCAGAAAGAAGCGGAACGCCAAATTCAGCGGATGGTCGCCCACCAACTACACCCGCTCCAGCTCCCAGACCTCGACCTTCTCGCGGGTGTTGCGGCGCTTGCCGTCCTTGCCGCGTGGCGGCTTGACCTTGCGCTTCAGCTTCTTCACGAGCTTGAAGCGTCCACGCTCGAGCTCAGCTTCGATGGGATGCGGGACATCCGGCTGGACCAGCGTGATCACGTTCGAGAACAGCAGGACGATGCGGCCTGACGGTGTAAGCCGCGCGTCTGCCTGCTCGAAGAAGCGCTCGAACAGGCCATCTTCGAAGTACAGGGCCCGGTCGAGATGTCCCCTCACCTCGCCTTTCATCCACGGCGGGTTGAAGACGATGACTTCGGCTGGCTGTGGGTCGTGGCCGAGCAGATCGACGTGCTGCAGCTCGACGGGGGTCTCGATCTTGTGGCGGCGCAGCTCGCGGCTCACGCTCTCGATGGCGTTCGGGTTGTCATCGGTCGCAAGCACCTGCTCGAAGCCTGCCTTGCAGAGCATCAACGCCAGCACGCCGCAGCCCGTTCCGACATCGACAGCGCGAGTGCGCGGCCCCTCGTACTGGCTCATCCAGGTCGCAAACAGCTCGAGGTGCGACGTCCGGGTCGGCGCGTAGGTGCCATAGAACGGAAACACCTTGTGCCCGAGCACCGCGAGCTTGACCCCGTCGAGGTAGGTCTGCCACGCGCCATGCAGCTCCTGGACCTGAACGAAGGGCAGCGCAAAGGCCACCAGCTTCGGGTACAGCTCCTCCAGAAAGCCAATCGGTGCGGCGTGCTTAAGCTTCATGCGGTGCTTGACTACGGGCGCCAGCAAGCGAAGCGAGGCCTCGCGGACGGTGCGACGGTAGGCCTGGCGGGCCGCATAGGAGGCCTCGGAAGAAGGGGCGCGAATGACCGTGCGCAGCGCCTCGAGGATGTCCGCACCCGTGCCGTAGGCGTCGGTCACGATCAGGGTCTTGCCGTCGCGCAGCTTGATCGCCGCTTGGCGCGGCTTGGTCGTCGCATCCACGGGTAGGGCGTCGTGCTTGAGGATGGGTTCGGGTCTGTGCAGTTTCATGCGCCGCCGGGGGGTTGGTGCGCGCACATAGCTCACCGAGAGCGCCCTGGGCTCAGCCGAGCATAGCCGCGACCGTCAGTGGCATGAGCGCCAGCCAGCCCGGCTTGGCCTCGAACTCGGTGATGCGTCGCGAAAGTACATCCGCCTTCTTGTGGCTCGGGAACCAGGCGGGCTTCACCATCGGCCTGAACGGCGCGCGAATCACACTCTTCTGGGGCTTTCCGAACATGCGGGTGTTGTGCACCCAGCCCGTGCCGGACTGAATGTCGAAGGCGTCGTGACCCGGGAACGCGCCCCAGGTCCCTTGCATGAGCAGAAACGACAGCCCCGCCCACGTGTTCACCGCGACCGTTCCGTAGCGCAGATCCGCAATCGCCTGCTCGACCGCGGCGGCCATCGCCGGGTCCTTGAGCGACTTGGGGTGGACCAGGATCGAGGCAGCCAGAGTGCCCCAGACCTGGTTGTTGCTGAACTCGACCGCGGCCTTCAAGAAGGCGACGGGATCGGCGGCATCGAGGGTGGTCTCGGCCATGACGGGCGCGAAGGCCTCGGTGTTGAACACGATGTCGTCGGAGTCGTTGCTGTCGACGCCGGTGATGAAGGTGTACGGGACCTTGCCGTCGGCATCAGAGCCAAAGCGTTCCGCTTCGGGGTGCGCGGCCACGAAGCTGTCGTAGCGGTCGCGAGCCCCCGGATAGTAGGCGTGACGCGGGAGAGCCGCACTCAGCGACTTTCGCACGCCATCGAGCAACTGCGAGCGCCCATCCCAGCTGCGGTGGTTGATGACAACTCGGGCGGTGATGCAGTTGAAGCCGACGTTCGCGGTGATCTGGCTCGCTATCGCCTCGCCCTGCTGCGCAAAGTCGCTAGCGCTCCACGGTCCGGGGACCACGATGACGGGGCTGACGTTGCCGAGCTCGCAGGTCATCTCGCGATGGTTCTGAATCGCGCGCTCCTGCTTGTTCGCATGCCCGGCTTCGCCTGGACCGAACACAATGGCGTCGTGCGTCTTGTCCGAGCCCGTCATGTGGATGGACTGCACATCCTCGTGGCTCGTGAGTTGCACACCGGCCTGGACACCGCCGTAGACGACGCGAAGCACGCCCAGATCGACCAGCCCCTTGAAGGCCGCCTCGATGAACGGCCCGGCGTAGTCGTTGACCGGATTCATCTTGAGCACGACGACTTCATTGTCGACAAACAGCTTGTGCAGCACGTCGGTCGCGCTGATCGCCGAGACATTTCCGGCGCCGAGAACCAGCGCGACCTTCGGCGCCGGCGGGTCCTTCAGTGTAGGCGCCATGGTCGCCGCAAGCTCCGGCTGGGTGACCCCGGGCTCCATCCAGATCTCGACGCTGTGCCCCATGAACAAGAGCTTGTCGAAGAGGTCGCCGGGAAAGACGGTGGCCGCAACCTGGCCGTTCGGAAGCGTGCGAACCGGGCCCGTGTCGAGGGACCCGTTCTTCGCGAACTCATCCATCGTGGCGGCCATCAGCCGGGCACAGCGAATCGTCGGCCAAGGCCCAAGCAGGTAGTCCTCGTTCTGCACAGTCGTGCCGCGCTGCAGCTTGCGGGCGTCGATACCCGCCTCTACCCAGCCATCCGCAGCGGCGGCCGTCTCGACCACGATCTGCTGAAGCAGCGTGATCCGCGCCTGGAGCGAGGTGTCCTTCCAGGTCTGCAGATGCGCCTTGACCTCGGCGACAGCCTGGTCGACCACATCCGCAGCGGTGTGGCCGACAAAACCGTCCGCCTCGGGAATCAACGGGTTTCCAGCAAGTACGGCGCTCATGACCACTCCAAGTCTTACCCGAATTCTATCGCGGGCGGACCCAAAACACAGCGAATACCCATGAGCGAAACGTCAAAATCGCCACTTCAGTCCCGCGTGTTCTTGGCCGACAGCGCGATGCGCTTGCGCGCGCGGTCGACTCGAAGGACACGCACCTGAAGCACGTCCCCCGCTCGAACGACCGCATGGGGGTCGCGCACGAACTGATCGGCAAGCTCCGAGATGTGCACCAGACCATCCTGATGAACGCCGATGTCGACGAAGGCCCCGAAGTTCGTGACGTTGGTGACCACACCGTCGAGCACCATGCCGATCTCGAGGTCCGCCGGCGTCTGAATCGCCTCGTCGAACTGCACCGTGGTGAACGCCTTTCGCGGGTCGCGCCCGGGCTTCTCGAGCTCAGAGACGATGTCGCGCAGCGTGGCCAGGCCCGTCTCCGCATCGGCATAGCGCGCGAGATCAATGCGACCAGGTGCCGGTGAGCCGACCAGCTTCGCCACCGACACACCGAGGTCGGCGGCCATTCGTTTCACGAGGGGGTAGCGCTCGGGGTGGACCGCGGAGTTGTCGAGAGGGTCGACGCCGTCGCGAATGCGCAGAAAGCCCGCGCACTGCTCAAAGGTCTTCTTGCCGAGCTTCGGCACGTCGAGTAGCTGACGCCGGCTGCGGAAGGCGCCCTGGGACTCTCGGCGCGCGACGATGGCCTCGGAGAGCCGCGGTCCCAAGCCCGCCACGTGCCCGAGCAACGCTGGACTGGCGGTGTTCAGGTCCACACCGACTCGATTCACGCAGCTCTCGACCACATCGCCAAGGCGCCGTCCGAGCTTGGCCTGGTCCACATCATGCTGATACTGGCCCACGCCGATCGACTTGGGGTCGACCTTCACCAGCTCGGCGAGCGGGTCCTGGAGCCTGCGCGCGATGCTGACGGCACCCCGAACCGTGAGGTCGACGTCGGGAAGCTCTCGGCCCGCCAGCTCCGAGGCCGAGTACACGCTCGCCCCCGACTCGTTGACGCTGACCACCTGGATGACAGTGTCGACTTGCTTCACCGCCTCTCGGACGCGAGCTTCGGCTTCGCGGCCGCCCGTGCCATTCCCCACCGCCACCGCAGCTGGGCGATGCTTGCGCAGCAGGCCGACCAAGGCCGCCACATCCTTGTCGCCGCGTCCCACC
>JAGSGY010000044.1 GCA_023954855.1 Pseudomonadota bacterium
ATCGAAGGTCCATTCGCAGTCGTCGAGTGGGACCACGGCGGGCTCGAAGACGTCCCGCTCACGCGCATCCCCTGCCCCCGTGAAGGGGCCCAGCTGCACGTTCGAGCACGCAACCATTCAACACCCGACGTGAATCTTCGCGTCACCACTCTCCCAAGGAGGCCGCGATGCAAATCGCAATGGAAGACAAGCAACGAGCGCTCGAGGGCGCCCTCACCAACCTCGACAAGCAGTTCGGTCGTGGAACCGTCATGCGACTCGGAGACCAGAGCAGCGCCGAGATCGAGGCCGTCTCGACGGGCTCGATTGCCATCGACCGAGCCCTAGGTATCGGGGGATTGCCCCGCGGACGCGTCATCGAGGTCTTCGGCCCCGAGGCGTCCGGCAAGACCACGCTCACCCTTCAGCTCATTGCCGAAGTTCAGAAGCAGGGCGGTATCGCTGCGTTCATCGACGCCGAGCACGCACTCGACACCACGTACGCAAAGGCGCTCGGTATCGACATTGACCAGCTTCTCGTCAGCCAGCCCGACTGCGGCGAACAGGCACTCGAAGTCACCGAGACGCTCGTTCGCACGGGTGCCATCGACCTGATCGTCGTCGACTCGGTCGCGGCCTTGACCCCTCGGGCCGAGATCGAAGGCCAGATGGGCGACTCTCACATGGGCCTGCAGGCCCGCCTCATGAGCCAGGCACTGCGCAAGCTCACGGCCATCACAAGCCGGACCGGCACGATGGTGGTGTTCATCAACCAGGTGCGGCAGAAGATTGGTGTCACCTGGGGCAACGGCGAGGTCACCACCGGCGGCAACGCGCTGAAGTTCTACTGCTCCGTGCGCATCGACATCCGTCGTATCGGCGCCATCAAGGAGCAGGCCGAGCACGTCGGCAACAAGGTTCGCGTGCGGGTCGTGAAGAACAAACTCGCCCCACCCTTCAAGACGGCGGAGGTCGAGATCATCTACGGGCGTGGCATCTGCCCAGCCGGCGATCTGATGTCTCTCGCCGAAGAGACGGGCCACATCCAAAAGAATGGGGCCTGGTACTCGCGCGGCGACGACAGGCTTGGCCAGGGTCGAGAGAAGGTGCGTGCGCGTCTGCTCGACGAGCAGGAACTCTTCGACGACCTGCTCGACGACGTGCGGAGCACCCTATTCGGCGCTCCGATTCCTGAGGCCAAGTAGGCCAGCGCGAGGACTCGTGCCTAGGCCCGGGTCCTCAGCGCCTTCCGCCGCGTCCGCCGCCACCACCACGGCGGCCACCGCCACCGCGGCCACCGCCACCGCGGCCACCGCCGAACCCTCCGCGCCGGCCACCGCCGCCACCACCGCGACGGCCACCACCGCCACGGCGACCGCCAGAGCTGGGACGACGTCCGCCGGAACGTCCGGTCCGGGGGCTGGGAATGGCCTCGTTCAAGTGGTAGGGCTGGTCGAGGATGGGGGTGATCGGCACCCCAGTGAGCTGCTCGATGTCCAACAGGTAGTCGCCTTCCGAGATGTCGCAGAAGGAGATGGCCATGCCGCCGCGTCCAGCGCGACCGGTCCGGCCGATGCGGTGCACGTAGCTCTCCGACTCATTGGGAAGGTCGAAGTTGAAGACGTGCGTCACACCCTCGATGTCGATGCCTCGCGAGGCGACGTCGGTGGCGACGAGGACCTTGATCTCTCCCTCGCGGAAGCCATCGAGCGCCCGGGTGCGGGCATTCTGGGACTTGTTGCCATGAATGGCGGCGGCGGTGAAGCCAGCCTTGTCGAGCGACTTCACGAGGCGATTGGCGCCGTGCTTCGTACGCGTGAACACGATGGTCCGCTCGATGTCGAGCGTGTCGAGGAGGTGTGCGAGTAGGTGGCGCTTGTTGGTCTTCTCGGTAAACATCACCTGCTGCTCAATGCGCTCGACGGTCGTGCTCTCGGGGGCCACTTCCACGCGAACGGGCTCGTCCAAGAAGTCCGCAGCGAGATGCGCGATGGCGGGGGGCATGGTCGCCGAGAACAGCAGGTTCTGCCGGTCGTCCGGAAGCAGGCGCAAGATCTTGCGCAGGTCGTGGATGAAGCCCATGTCGAGCATGCGGTCCGCTTCATCGAGAATCAGGAACTCCACACTGCTCAAGTGCAGGTGCCCCTGCTGCACCAAGTCGAGTAGACGGCCGGGCGTGGCGACCAACACGTCAAACCCACGGCGAAGCGCGGTGACCTGTGGCCCCTGACCAACCCCGCCGAAAATCACGAAGTGCGAGACGTCCAGGTACTTTCCGTAGGTCCGGAAGCTCTCCCCAATCTGGGTTGCGAGCTCGCGGGTCGGGGTGAGCACCAGCGTGCGAATCGGGCGCCGTCCTCCGAAGGGGTCGCCTGCGAGGTGCTGCAGGACTGGCAGCGCGAATGCGGCGGTCTTGCCCGTGCCCGTCTGTGCGACGCCGAGGACATCTCGTCCCTCGAGAAGCGGCGGAATCGCACGTACTTGGATGGGTGTCGGCTCGGTGTAGCCCTGGTCGTCAAGGGCACGGCGCAGGGGTTCCATCAGGTTCAGTTCGTCGAATGTGCTCACGAAGCTCTCGTCGCTGCGAGGACGGCAGAGCCCCCGTGTGTCGGCCGCGAGTACCGGATTGGGGCGGCCGTGTCCACATTTGCGGCCCTCCAACGGCCACCGCGGCGAGCGGTCGAAGGCGAATGCAATCGGTTAGAAGACCCGAACCTGGAGACTCGGCCCATGCTCGACCCCGCCATTCACCGCCTACGACGCGAACGACTGCAACGCGAGGTCAGCGGCCCGATTCTGCTGATGGGCAATGGAACGCGGGCGCGAAATCTCCCAATGAACCACCTGCCCTTTCGGCAAGACAGCACCTTCCTCTACTTCCTCGGGTACGCGGGACCCGACGCGGCCGCGCTCATCGAGGACGGTGAGACGACCCTGTTTTTGCCGATTCCCGGCGACGATGATGAACTCTGGCACGGCCCGACCCCAAGTCCGGAGCAAGTCGGCGCCGGGCTCGGAATTCGCGATGTGCGCGACATCGCCACGCTCGACACTCACTTGGCCGGTCGCACGGTCAAGAGTCTCGCAGTGGCAGACGCCACCGCCAACCGTCGAGCCGCCGCGTGGGCCGGGCCCCTAGTATTTGGAAGGACCTACGGCGACCCAGAGCTGGTGGCATCCGTGATTGGGATGCGCAGAAACAAGTCGGAGGCCGAGCTCACGGAGATGCGCCGCGCCGCTGCCATCAGCGCCCGCGCTCACCGCGCTGCCATGGCCGCCACCCGCCCAGGCGAGTCCGAGCGTGCACTAGCCGTCCTGTTCGAGGCCGTCCTTGGACTGCACGGCGCCGTCCCCGGCTACGGGACCATCCTCACCCGTCGGGGCGAGGTGCTCCACAATCACGGCCACGACGGAGTTCTAGAATCGGGCGATCTGCTCCTGCTCGACGGCGGCGGCGAAGTCGACACTGGCTATGGAGTGGACATCACCCGAACCTGGCCCGTGTCCGGAACCTTCAGCGGCCGCCAGCGCGCCGCCTATGATGCCGTCCTCGAAGCCGAGCTCGCCAGTATCGCGCTCTGCACCATTGGACGGCGCTACAAGGAAGTCCACGACGCATCTTCGCGCGTGCTCGCCCAGTTCCTCATCGACGAGGGCTTGGCTCATGGAAGCGTCGATACCATCGTGGCCTCTGGAGCACAGGCCCTGTTCTTCCCGCATGGCGTGGGCCACCACCTCGGCATGGACGTCCACGACCTCGAGAACTTCGGCGACCTGCCGAGCTACCCCTCTGGTCGCGGCCGGCCCAACCAGTTCGGCACCGAGAACCTCCGCCTAGACCTGCCGCTCGAGGCGGGCTGGGTGGTCACCATCGAGCCCGGCTTCTACGTCGTCCCCGCCATCCTTCGTGACGGCACCCTTAGAGAGCGCTTCGCGGGTCAGGTCGACTTCGACAAGGCCGAAGCCTGGCTCGGATTCGGGGGCATCCGCATCGAGGACGACATCCACGTTTCTCACGATGGCCCAGAGGTGCTCACATACGCCGTGCCCAAGAAGCCCGAAGAGGTCGAGTCCCTGGTGGGCACGGCCCCTCCCATCGCGACGCGGCTGTGCTGAATCCAGCGTTCTGGTTTCTGAGTATCGGCCTTGCTGCCGTGCTCACGACTGGGATGTATCTCTCCGTGCGACGCCAACGCGACTGCCCCGCCTGTCGAACAAAAATGGAGCACCTGCAGCCTCCTGAGGGCCGCAGCTACGAAGTCCTGGCTTGTCCCGCGTGTCCAACCTGCACCACCTTGGCCGTCGGTCACCGAGCGCGCTTCTCGTGGTGCCCCGCATGCAAGCAGCGCTCCCTCCAGACACCGAGCATTCGACTCCCCGAGTCCGACGGCCACCTCATCGTCGAGGTGCGTGAACACTGCCACCTCTGTCCCCACGAAGATGTGGTTGTCGTCATGGCGCCCTCACCTCCACGCGGAATCGTGGTGTCGTTCGAAGCGCGGAAGCGACGTCGCGGCTCGCGGAAGGACTAGTAGCGATGCATGAGCGTGGTGTCGTGAATCCACCGCGCGTCGCGTTCGGGAAAGTCCAGGGTGTAGTGCAGGCCCCGACTCTCCCGGCGCTTCAGGGCTGACTCGATCACCAGCTCGGCCACCTTCGCGAGGTTCCGAAGCTCGATCAAGTCCGCGGTGACCCGGAAGTCCCAGTAGTACCGGTTGATCTCATCGCGAATCAGATGAATCCGCCGCAGCGCGCGCTTCAGCCGGCGGTGTGTCCGTACGATTCCGACGTAGTTCCACATGAACCGACGAATCTCCTCCCAGGTCTGGGTGATGACCACGAGCTCGTCGGAGTCGACCGCTGAGCCTGGGTTCCACTCTGGGAGCTCTCGGTGCGGGGGCAGCTCACGCTCGGCGAGACGGGCAGCGGCCCGCGTCGCAAACACACAGGCCTCGAGCAGAGAGTTGGATGCAAGCCGATTCGCGCCATGAAGCCCGGTGCAGCTGCTCTCGCCGATCGCGAAGAGGTTCTCGACATTGCTCTCGCCGTGTAGGTCCGTCTGCACCCCACCACAGAAGTAGTGAGCGGCGGGCACGACTGGCACGCGCTCCTTGGACATGTCGATGCCCAGCGACTTCAGGCGTGCGTCAATGTTCGGGAAGCGCCGCGACAGCTCTTCCCCGCTGAGGTGCCGCATGTCCAGGTAGGCACAGTCTCGACCGGTCCGCTTGAGTTCGGCGTCAATGGCGCGCGCCACGACGTCGCGCGGCGCGAGCTCAGCCCGTTCGTCATAGTCGAGCATGAACCGGTGTCCATCGGCATCGTAGAGCAGACCGCCGTCGCCTCGCAGCGCTTCGGAAATCAGGAAGCTCTTCGCCCGCGGATGGTACAGCGAGGTCGGATGGAACTGGACGAACTCCATGTTCGCGACCCGCGCACCCGCCCTGTAGGCCATCGCCATTCCGTCGCCGGTCGCGACATCGGGATTGGTTGTGTAGACGTAGACCTTGCCCGCGCCACCCGTCGCCAGCACGACCGCTCGTGCGCCGTAGGTGTGAACGAGGTCCTCTTTCGTGTCGAGGACGTAGGCCCCGAGCACGCGGTTGGTCGGCTCCGGAATCTCGCCCTCTTGGCGTGCCAACCATTGCGACGTGATCAAATCCACCGCGATCTGGTGTGTCGCCACCTGAATGCGCGGGTGCCCCTTGCACGCCTCACCGAGCGCTCGCACCATCTCCGCACCGGTCAGATCATCCGAGTGCAAGATGCGACGGGCACTATGCCCCCCCTCGCGATGAAGTGAGTAGGTGTCGTCGGCCTTCTTCGTGAACTCCGTCCCAAGGTCGATGAGCCGGTGGATAACCGAGGGCGCCTCCCGAACCGTCACCTCAACGGCTTCGCGACGACAGAGTCCAGCGCCCGCCATGAGGGTGTCCTGGATGTGAGCATCGAAGTTGTCATCTTCGTCCCAGACCGCGGCGATCCCACCCTGCGCGTAGCGGCTATTGGACTCACCAAACTCAGCCTTCGTGACCAGGGCAACCGTACCGTGCTCAGCGGCCTCGAGAGCGAACCACATGCCAGCTACGCCGGAGCCAATCACGAGATAGTCAGTCTGTACACGACCCAAGGGACCTCCGTCGGGGTTGCCCAGTGTATCGCGCGCGCAACCCCGGCTCGCGAAGACTGATTATGAGCCGGCGATGCGCTGGCTTCCCCACATCCTCACCGCTTCCCGCGGCTTCGCCGGCCCCGTTGTGGGCTACATCCTGCTGTCCGGGTACCACTGGGTCGCCTTCTGGCTGTTCATCACCGCCGCCCTCACCGATCTGATTGACGGCTGGCTCGCGAAGAAGCTCGACGCCCCCAAGGGCATTGGCGACTGGCTCGACCCGACGGCCGACAAGTGCCTCGCCGACTTCACCTGGTGCGCACTCTGGCTGAATGGATGGGCCCCAGGCTGGCTGTTCTGGCTGTTGATGACCCGAACGGCCCTGATCGCCTTCTTTTGGTGGAAGGCTCGCTTCTCAGGGTTCACCTACGAGCCCAACCTCCTCGGCCGGTGGATGATCAGTTTCGAGGGCACCGCCGTCGGCGTTCTCTTGTTCCATGGGCCCTGGCTCGACGTGCACTGGCCGAGCGTCGGACTGGTGCTCGGCGCCTTCACCTTGTTCCTCTCGGTCGCGTCTGCGCTGCAGTACATCTTCACGCCACCCGAACCAACGGTTGACGCGGACGACCCGAAGTGTGATGACAGCGCACCATGGCCCAACAGCAGCCGCCCATCGACCCCAACCTGATCACCCTGGCGCGGCTTCCGCTCGCGCCCCTCGCAGTGGTGTTTCTCACCATGGAGACGGTGACGGGTGTGGTTGTCGCCGCTGTCCTCGCGCTTCTGCTCGAGTTGACGGACCTGCTCGACGGCAAGATCGCACGCGACTACAACGCCGTGAGCGACTTCGGAAAGCTGTTCGACCCGTTCTCCGATGCCTTCTCGCGGTTCACGCTGTTCCTTGGGCTGTACGCAATCGGTGTCGCTGACTTGTGGATGATCATGGCGATCTTCTACCGCGACTCGTCGGTCAGCTTCTTCCGCACGGTCGCTGCCACCCGCAATGTCGTCATCGCCGCGCGCCAGTCCGGAAAGATCAAGGCCGTCGTTCAGGGCGTCGGCACCCAGATCATCTTCATCACCCTGGTCGGCCAGGAGTTCCGGCCGGACCTTCCCCTCGACACCGTCGCTTGGGGTGTGATGCTGGTGGTGACCCTCGTGACCCTGTGGTCGTTTGTCGACTACTTCTTCGGCAGCCTGCCCGTCTTGCGGGAAGCCTGGTCGGACCGCGGAGAGAACTGACATGCTGAACGTCGGCTGGCCCCTCACCCGACGTGTGATCTTCAGTATGGACGCAGAGGTGGCTCATGAGCGCACCCTCGGCCTGCTGTCTACCGCACCCAGGCTGTTCGGTGCACTCGCCAACCTCACCATGGGCCCTCCGCCTGCCTCGCTGGCGCGCGAGGCGTTCGGGGTGAAGCTTGCCGGCCCGGTCGGTCTGGCTGCCGGCCTCGACAAGAACGGTGTGGCCATCCCCTTCTGGCCCAGCTTGGGCTTCGGCTTCGTAGAGGTCGGAACCGTCACGGCTCACGCCCAGGTCGGAAACCCCAAGCCGCGCATGTTCCGCCTTCCCGAGGACCACGCGATCTTGAATCGCATGGGCTTCAACAACGGTGGCAGCGAAGATCTGGCACACCGTCTCCGCCAGCTACGGGAGAGCGGTCACTGGCCAGCCTGCCCCGTCGGCGTGAACATCGGCAAGAGCAAGATCACCCCGCTCGACGAGGCCGCAGACGACTACAGGACCTCCGCCCGCCGCGTCGCGGAGCTCGCCGACTACCTGACCGTCAATGTGTCTTCACCGAACACTCCAGGACTTCGCGAGCTCCAGGACAGAGAGCCCCTCAAGGCCATTCTGAACGCCGTCTTGGAAGAAGCGGGCGACACACCCGTTCTCGTCAAGCTCGCCCCTGACCTCACCCACGAGGCGATTGCCGAGGTGGTCGACCTTGCGGTGGAGCTCGGACTTGCCGGACTGATCGCCACAAACACCACGCTCTCTCGCGAAGGGCTCACCCACGACCCCGAACAAGCCGGTGGCCTCTCGGGCCGCCCGCTGTGGCCCCTCGCCCGCAATCGCATCCAGGCGGCTCTCGACGCCAGTGCCGGACGTCTTCCCGTCGTCGGCGTGGGTGGAATCCACACCGCCGATCAGGTCGCCGATCTCCTCAGCGCGGGGTGTGTCGCCGTGCAACTGTACAGCAGCCTGATCTTCGAAGGTCCCGCTCTTCCCTACCGCATCCACAAGGAACTGGGCGCGCTCCCGGTTCGCAACTGAGCGGGAACACGATCGTTTCCCTTGACACCCATTCCGACCGGATTAAATGCGGTGCGCTTCGCAAGACGAACATCTTGCCGCACACCCTGCGGGTGTAGCTCAGTGGTAGAGCTCCACGTTGCCAACGTGGTTGTCGTCAGTTCGAATCTGATCACCCGCTCCATACAAGCAAAAGCCGCTTCCCAGTTTTCTGGGGGGCGGCTTTTCGCGTTTTGTCCACAAAATTTGTCCTGACCCTTGATTTCCCGATTAACGGGGTTCGCGCAACCCCCACCCAATTACCCCGCTTAAACCCCCATTTTCGCGTGCGCAATAATTGAACATATCAGCATCGCCGCCCAGGGACGCGATCATGTCCCCAAACTCCACAGAGTTATCCACAGGCTGTACCGCGGGTCCCGAAACCGCTATGCTCGCGCACCCTCGGAGGCTTCATGCGCACCGCTCTCATCCCCCTTCTGTTCGCCCTTTCAGTCACCGGCTGCGGCAAGAAGAGTGCCCCCACCGCCAGCGCGGATGCCCCCGCTCCCGCCCCGGCTTCGGCTACCATCAGCGTCTCGATGCCTGGCGGCGGCAACGCAAAGGCCTTCGCCAAGAACCTGATCGATCTCGACATCACCAACTGGAAGCCGACGGGGTCTGGCTCCTCGGTGCAGTTCATCTACAAGACCTTGGACTTCAAGTCCGACGGAACCTGGGCGGCCGACGCCTCCGTCGAAGCGAACTTCGAAGAGATCCCCTGTGCCGAGTCGGGCACGTGGGCCATCGCTGACGCCGAGAGTGCGCAGATCGGCACCATCACCTGGACGCTGGCCAAGACCAACTGCGCAATGCGCGAAGCAGGCGAAGAGAGCCGTGGTCAGGTCACCATGGGCAAGGGAACTGGATTCGCCGTCGCCTTCAGGTAGCCAAGCGGCGCACGACGCCTCGGGCTGCACGTAGGCCGTCTAGGGCCGAACTCACGATTCCGCCGCCATAGCCGGCTCCCTCGCCGATTGGATACAGATCCGCGACGGTGGTTGAGCATTGGTGGGCATCGCGCGTGTAGCGAACCGGACTGGTCGTGCGGGTCTCGGGAGCGATCAGCACGCCCTCCGCGCCCGCGAAGCCCGGGATCTTCGCATCAAAGGCCCGAATGGCCTCCTGCATTCCGCGAACCACCGCCGCCGGAAGCAAGCCACCAAGCGGTGCCGCCTTCACGCCAAGCGGAAAGCTCGTCCGCGGAAGGTCGTCCGATGGGTCGCGCCCGGCGAGGAAGTCATCCACCCGTTGAGCCGGTGCCTTGCCGTCAGCGCCTCCGAGCTCGAACGCGGCCTGTTCGATCGCATCTTGGAACGCCAGCCCAGCGAGCGGGTCCTCGCCGCCGTAGTCCTCGACGGTGACCTCCGCGATGATGGCGCTATTCGCCCAGCGCGAGCGTCGAGCCGCAAAGCTCATCCCATTCACGACGACCCGGTCTGCACGCTCCGATGCGGGAACGACCATGCCTCCTGGGCACATGCAGAATGTGTGCGCCTTGCGCGCGTCTTTGGCGACGTGCGCGAGCCGGTACGAGGCTGCGGGAAGGTCCCCGCGGGGCCCTCCGTACAGCCCTTGGTCGACCAAGGCCTGAGGGTGCTCGATACGGGCACCAATCGCAATCGGGCGAGGGGTCGCCTCCACCCCTGCGCGACGCAGCATGGCAGCGCTGTCTCTCGCAGAGTGACCGGTGGCCACGAACACCGGCCCACCGCTGATCTCGGACCCATCCGCCAGTCGGACGCCTACACAGCGACCTCCATCCACCAGCAGCTCCTTCACGCACGCGCCGAATCGCACCTCGGCGCCGAGCTCCTGAAGGCGCGCTCTGAACACCGGCAGGATGGCGCGAACCCGGTCCGTGCCCAAGTGAGCGA
Source organism: Pseudomonadota bacterium (assembly GCA_023954855.1). Taxonomy (GTDB): domain Bacteria; phylum Myxococcota_A; class UBA796; order UBA796; genus M1803. The sequence goes on from JAGSGY010000044.1 coordinate 10,265, forward strand.
GGGCATCGGTGAGAATCTCGGGGTCGGCGCCAAAGTCGACAAGGCGCCGGAGGATGTAGCCAATCTCGCCGTCACGCCGTCGCGTGTAGATCTTGCCATCCGAGAAGGTTCCAGCTCCACCCTCGCCAAACAACAGGTTGTTCTCGGGATCGAGTTCGAGGCGACCACGCCAGTGTCCATTGACTGCGGTGACGCGCTCATCCACGGCCCCCCCGCGATCGAGAAGCACCACCGGAGCTCCCGCCTCAGCGAGGGCGAGGGCCGCGTAAAGACCTGCAGGGCCAGCTCCGACCACAATGGGACGCACCTCTGGCGGCCAACTCTCGACGGACGGCGTCGGCACTTCTCGGCCGTATCGCAGATCATCACGATCCGCCCAAGGGCGCACCGAGGGGACTCTTCCGAGCACTTCATCTTCATCTTCGACCACTACGCGGAAGACCGCACGCCAGACCTGGCGCTTGTGTCGCGCGTCGAGACTCTTCTTGATTAGGTCGGTCTCAAGTACGCGCTCCGCCGACACTCCCAGCGCTTCGGCGACGAGTCTGCGCTCCGACTCTTCGTCTTCCCAGGGGACGTTCCCGATGAGCAAAGCCAAAGAGTCTCCTTCACGCCCGTAATCGCGGCGTCTAGGGGTTTCAATCCCCCGCGCGCCGGGATAACCCACGCTGCTACACCAAACGAAGGAAACCACCATGGCCCTGCGCATCGCGATCAATGGCTTCGGACGCATCGGACGCAACGTCTTGAGAGCAGCCTGGAATCGCACGGATATCGAGTTCGTTCACATCAACGACCTCACCTCGGACGACATGCTCGCCTACCTCCTCCAGAACGACACCGTGCACCGCCGGTTCGACCAGGACGTGACCGCCGTCGAAGGCGGCCTGAAAATCGGCGAGACGTTCATTCCGACCAGTGCCGAGCGGAACCCCGCGGACCTGCCCTGGGCCGCACGCGAGGTCGATGTCGTCCTCGACTGCACGGGTGTTTTCACTGACGGCACCAAGGCCAAGGCCCACATCGATGCCGGAGCGTCGAAGGTCGTCATCTCCGCGCCCGGCAAGAACGTCGACGGCACGTTCGTCATCGGCGTCAACGATGACCAGATCGACCCGGCCAAGCACCACATCGTGTCGAACGCCAGCTGCACGACCAACTGCCTCGCCCCGGCGGCCAAGGTCCTCCATGAGCGCTTCGGCCTGAAGGATGCCCTGATCACGACGGTTCACAGCTACACGATGGACCAGAACCTGCTCGACGCCCCCCACCGCAAGGGCAAGTTCCGCCGCGCGCGTGCGGCGGCCCTGAACATGGTCCCCACCACCACGGGTGCTGCCACGGCCATCTCGCTCGTCATTCCAGAGCTCGAGGGTAAGCTTCAAGGCATGGCCATCCGAGTCCCCACGCCCGACGTCTCCATCGTCGACGTCGTCGCACGACTGGACACCTCGACGACCGCCGAGGAAGTCAACGCCGCCTTCGAAGAGGCTGCCGCAGGTGCGCTCCAGGGCGTACTGGACGTGAGCCACGACGAGCTCGTGAGCAGCGACCTGATTGGCAACGCGCACTCGAGCGTCATCGATGCTTCCCTCACCCAGGTGACGGGCGGCAACATGGTCAAGGTACTGACCTGGTACGACAACGAGTGGGGCTTCTCGTGTCGCATGATCGACCTCGCCCTGGCCATCACCGGGAAAGCCGCATGATTAAGATCAAGACCCTCGGCGACCTTCGGCTCGAGGGGGCAACCGTGCTCTGTCGAGTGGACTTCAACGTCCCCCTCGACGGAACGACGATCACCGACGACACCCGTATCCGCGCAGCGCTACCCACCATCCAGCATCTGCGTGATGCGGGTGCCCGAGTGATTCTGATGAGCCACTTGGGACGACCGAGGGGGCAACGCGTTGCGAAGCTCTCGATGCTCCCCGTCGCCGCCCACCTCGCAGGCCTCCTCGACGCCGAGGTCGTGTTCGCTCACGACACGGTCGGAGACGGCGTGGCCGAGCTCGTCCGCGAGCTTCCGGACAAGGGCGTCCTGGTGCTGGAGAACCTGCGCTTTGACCCACGTGAGAAGAGCGGCAACGACGACTTCGCACGCGCATTGGCTTCACTCGCCACCTGCTACGTGAATGACGCCTTTGGCGCGATGCATCGAAAGCACGCATCGATCACGGGTGTTCCGAAGCACCTTCCGTCCGCGGCTGGCCTCCTCGTTCAAGCGGAGCTCGAGTCCCTGAGCAAGCTCCTCTCGAAGACGGACCGTCCGTTTGGCGCCATCCTCGGCGGGGCAAAGGTCTCCGACAAGATCGGCGTCATCGACAGCCTCTCAAAGCGCGTGAACCACCTGTTCGTCGGCGGCGCGATGGCCTACACCTTCCTCGCCGCAAAGGGTGAGGACGTGGGTGCAAGCCGTGTCGAGGATGACAAGCTCGACCTCGCCAATGAACTGCTTGCCACTTGCGCCGAGCGAGGCGTCGAGGTGCACCTGCCCATCGACCACATCGTGGCCGATCGCTTCGCGGAGGACGCGGAGCCTTCCACGCATGAAGCCATTCCCGAGGGCACGATGGGCCTCGACGTGGGCCCGAAGACGGTCGCTGCCTGGTCCGAGGAGTTCCGTACCTGCAAGACCCTGTTTTGGAACGGCCCACTTGGCGTGTTCGAGTGGGATGCCTTTGCCGGCGGCACACGTTCCGTCGCAGAGGTCCTCGCAAGCGGCAAGGCCTGGACGCTCGTCGGTGGTGGCGACTCCGCAGCCGCAGTCGCCAAGTTCGGCCTCGGCGAGCGCATGGACCACATCTCCACCGGTGGTGGCGCCTCTCTCGAGTACCTCGAGAACGGCAGCCTCGTCGGCCTCAACGCTCTACGCAGGAAGTCACGATGAGCCGTCGTCCTTTCATCGCCGGAAACTGGAAGCTCAACAAGGGCCCCGCCGAGGCCGGCGCACTTGCGAGCGAGTGGGTTGCAGCCCTCTCGGACCGCGGCGACGTCGATGTCGCCGTGTTCCCGACCGCTCTTTCGATTGCCTCAGTCGTCGAGGCAACTCGCGGGTCAGGCATCGAGGTCGGCGTTCAGCAGATCCACGGCAAGACTTCCGGCGCATTCACCGGCACCAACTCTGCGGAGATGGCACGGGAAGCCGGCTGTACTCGCGTCCTCATCGGTCATTCGGAACGGCGTCAGCTGTTTGGCGAGACCGACGAGATGGTGCGCACCAAGGTCAAGCTCGCCCTCGCCTCTGGACTGCTGCCGATCGTGTGCGTCGGCGAGACGCTAGAGGAGCGCGACGCTGGCAAGGTCGACGAAGTCGTCCTCGGCCAGGTGTCGGCAGCACTACTCGGCATTCCCGCCGATCAGCTCTCCGGTGTCACCCTCGCATATGAGCCCGTCTGGGCGATTGGAACCGGACGCACGGCGAGCCCAGACCAGGCGCAAGAGGTGCATGCCAGCATCCGTGGATGGCTCTCCGAGAACTTCCCGGCCTTCGTCGCTGCCGAGATGCGCATCCAGTACGGCGGCTCTGTGAAGCCAGCGAACGCCGCCGAGCTGCTCTCTCGCCCCGATATCGACGGCGCGTTGGTGGGTGGCGCCAGCCTCAACGCCGAGAGCTTCGCGGGTATTGTCCGCGAAGCCTAGGGCCTCGCACTTCGGGTCGAGCGCGTGTCGAGCAATCGGCACGCGCTCGTGTTGTTTTGGGCTCAGCCCAACGCGTGGCCAAACCAGGGAGCCCCAAAGCGAAGACGCCCCCCGGAATCAGATTCCGGGGGGCGTCTAGAGCACCTTTTAAGATGGTGCGCGAGGGGGGACTCGAACCCCCACAGCCTTGCAGCCACTAGGCCCTCAACCTAGCGCGTCTACCAATTCCGCCACTCGCGCATTAGCCCCCCGGGCTTATCTAGGGCCCGATAAAGCGTCAAGCAGGATCTGCTACTCAGGAGCATCCTCTGTCTCAGAAGCGGCCTCAGAACCCTCTTCCTCAGAAGCACGTTCTTGCTGGATCCGCTCGAGTTCGTCATCAAGGTTCACGTCGTTGCGCAGGCTCTTGTTGGAGTACAGCGACAACGTGATCGACGTCACCATGAAGGCCACGGCGACACCGGTCGTTGCACGGGCGAGAAGGCCCGCGGGACCGCGAGGTCCGAACACCTGACCACCACCGCCGCCACCGCCACCAAAGGCCGCGCCGACGTCTCCACCCTTTCCAGGCTGGAGAAGAATCACCAGCACGAGCAGGATGCAGAGGATGATGTGTACAGACACGACGAAGAGATAGGGGACGAACATGTTCTTCCTGTGGGCGCACTGCGAGACGCAGGACAAGCCCGTGAGGCGGCTACTTAGTTCCGCCCGATGCGACCGGCAACCCGTCTAGTCAGCCAATTGCTGCTCATGAGGGCACGGGACCCGAAGGCACTCGCCGTAGATCTCATGCCGATGGGAAGCCACACGGAACCCGAGTTCCTTGGCCACCTGTTCCTGCCGGGCCTCGACAACGTCATCTTCGAACTCGATGATGTGCCCACAGCGCGTACAGATGAGGTGGTCATGGTGGTCGTGGTCAGCCGGCTCGTAGCGGACAGAGTCCTCGCCGAAGCGATGCTCGAGAGCAAGGCCGGCCTCGGCGAGCAGCTTCATGGTCCGGTAAACCGTCGCAAAACCGATGCTGGCCTGCTCCGCCCTCGCGAGATCGAGGATCTCATTTAGCGAGAGGTGTCTACCGCTTGAGTAGAACACCTCCGCAATCACCCGGCGCTGCCGCGTATAGCGAAGACCGGCCGACGTGAGGTGGGCCTCGAACTGACGTAGTCTCTGCTCGGCATCATGCATGAGGCACCCTAGCCCACGGGGGCTACAAAAAGAGGCCTGTCGACAATCGACAAGCCTCACCTCGCTGATGCGAGCGCGCGAACCGGACAGGAGAAGCCGCACAAACGTACGGCTACCGCCTTACTCGGCCGACGGACCTTCGACGAGCTGAACAATAGCCATGGAGGCGTTGTCGCCGCCACGGATGCCAGCCTTGACCACGCGGGTGTATCCACCCGGACGGTTGGCGAAGCGCTCCGCGTACTCACCGAACACCTTGTCGAGTGCTTCATCATTGTTGATGAGCAAACGAGCACGGCGAATCAGGTGCACGCGACGTGCCTTAGCTGCTGCAAGCTCGCCGGCCTCGAGGCCTTCGAGCGAGGGCGCGCCCTTTCCGAGCGAGATGACCTTATCCGCAAAGCTGCGGAGTTCCTTGGCCTTCGGCTCGGTGGTGCGGATCTGCCCGTGCAGCATCAGCGATGTGACCATGTTTCGGAACATCGCCTTGCGGCTCGAGCTGTTCCGACCGAACTTACGTCCAGACTTACGGTGACGCATTGGGTCTCCTCCCCTCTCGGACTAGCCGACCTTGTGCTTGGGGAAGTTGTGCAACTTCATTCCAAGCGCGAGGCCGAGGTCGGAAAGGATGTCCTTGATCTCGTTGAGCGACTTCCGGCCGAAGTTCTTCGTCTTCAGCATCTCGGCTTCGCTCTTCTCGACCAACTGGTAAATGTATTCGATGCCGGCGTTCTGCAGGCAGTTCTGGGAGCGGACCGACAGCTCGAGCTCGTCGACGCGCTTGAAGAGGTTCTCGTTGAACTCCTCTTCCTCTGCATCGTCTTCCTCGACCTCCGGCTCATCCTCTTCAGCGAAGTTGATGAACACCTGGAGCTGCTCCTTGAGAATCTTTGCAGAGAACGCCAGGGCGTCCTCGGGAACGACGGAACCGTCGGTCCAGATCTCAAGAGCAAGCTTGTCGTAGTCCGTGCGCTGGCCAACGCGAGCGTTGGTGACCAGGTAGCGGACGCGCTTGATGGGGCTGAAGATGGCGTCGACGGGGATGGTGCCGAGCGGCGCCGCCTCGTCCTTGTTCTCGCCCGCAGGCACGTAGCCCTTGCCCATCGCGACCGTGAGCTCAGCGTGGAAGCTGCCCTCTTCGGTCAGGGTGGCAATGGGGTGCTCGGGGTTGAGGACTTCGCAGTCGGCATCGAAGGTCAGCTGACCTGCGCGCACGACCGTAATCTTGCCGCGCTCGCCCTCAGCGGAGAGCGTGGCACGCACGACCTCGGTCGAAGAAGTGCGAAGCAAGACACCCTTGATGTTGAGAATGATGTCGGTGACATCCTCGACAACGCCAGGGATGGAGGAGAACTCATGAAGAACGCCGTCGATCTTGACTGAGGTCACTGCCGCGCCCTGAAGGCTCGACAGGAGAATCCGGCGAAGGCTGTTGCCAATCGTCGTACCGAAGCCACGCTCCAGCGGACGAATGACGAACTTGCCGTAGGTCTGGCTCGACTTGGAGTCGCGCTCGACGCGGCGGGGCTTGATGAGGGCGCGCCAGTTGGCGTACACGGTCTCTTCCATAGTGGAATCCTCAACGAGCTTCAGCGACCAGCCCAACCGGCCGCTCTACGCTCGAGAATAGGGGAAAGAGGCCGGTGGGCAACCGGCCTAAGCACAAGCTAGACGCGACGCTTCTTGGGCGGGCGACAGCCGTTGTGCGGAATCGGGGTGACGTCCTTGATGTGCGTAATGCGCAGGCCAGAGTTGGCGATTGCACGCAGCGCGGACTCACGTCCGGTGCCAGGGCCCTTCACGTGGACGCCCAGGCTCTTCATGCCCTGGTCCATGGCCTTCTTACAGGCATCCTCAGCAACGAGCTGCGCCGCGAACGGTGTACTCTTGCGGGATCCCTTGAACCGAAGAACTCCAGCGGAGCTCCAAGCCACGGCGTTGCCGTTGGCATCGGTGATGGTCACCATGGTGTTGTTGAACGTTGCCTGAATGTGGGCAACGCCAACGGGAACGTTCTTCTTGGTCTTCTTCTTGGTCTGACGACGAGCCATACTAAACCTCCCCTATTTCTTCTTACCGGCAATCGCACGACGCGGACCCTTGCGGGTACGAGCGTTGGTGTGCGTGCGCTGACCACGAGTGGGGAGACCGCGGCGATGACGCACGCCACGGTAGGCACCCAAGTCGATGAGACGCTTGATGTTCATGGCAACTTCCTTGCGGAGGTCACCTTCGACCTGGCAGTTCTGCTGGATCGTCTCACGGAGACGAGCCACTTCGCGGTCCGTCAGACGGGCCACGCGAGTCATGCCATCGAGCCCCGCGAGCTCGACAATCTGCCGAGACGTGGTGGGACCAATGCCGTAAATGTACGTCAGCGCAACCCAAATGGGCTTATTGCGCGGAAGATCGACGCCTTCGATGCGAGCCAAATTGTTTCCTTTGCCCTTCCGGGCTGCCGGGTGACGAATGTCCCCGACCCGTGATCATGCCTTCGGCCGGTTGGCGTCTAGCATCGTGAGAATTTCGGGTCCGCGCGGTGTAATCGCGACGGTATGTTCGAAATGAGCAGCCAAGCTGCCATCTACAGTGACGACGGTCCAGCCATCATCCAGTGTCTTCGTGTGGTGGCTTCCCATGGTGATCATGGGCTCGATCGCGATGCACATACCTGGTTTGAGCAGCTGCCCCGACCTGGCTTTGCCGTAGTTCGGAACGGACGGTGGTTCGTGAAGAAGCCGTCCGATGCCGTGTCCTACATACTCTTGAACGATGCCAAAGCCGTGAGGCTCGACGAAGGACTGAATCGAGTGGCCGATGTCACCGATCCGATTGCCCGGCGTAGCCGAAGCGATGCCCTCATACATGCTCCGCTCGGTCACGTCAAGAAGATGCCTGACCTCTGGGTCACCCTCTCCGACCACCGCGGTGAACGCGCAGTCAGAATGGTATCCCCCATAGATGAGGCCAACGTCGACGCTAATGATGTCTCCATCAACCAGCGGAACCGCATTGGGAATGCCGTGAACCACGGCTTCGTTGGGCGAAGCGCAGATCGTCGCCGGGTACACAACGTCGCCCGGCTTGTACCCCTTGAAGGAGGGAATTCCGCCGCGCTCCCGAATGGCAGCCTCAGCTAGACCATCGAGATCGCCGGTGGTCACTCCAGGGGCGATCGCCTCGCGTAGGAGAGCAACGACTTCCGCCAGACGGCCACCGCTGGACCGCATGACGTTGAGCTCCCAGGGCTCCTTCAGGCGCGCACGCATTCTAGAGCACGGCGTTGCCGCCGCCCTCCATCCGCGTACGGCGTCCCCGGCTACCGGTCGGCCCACTGATGCCGTCGTAGTGACGAGTCATCAGGTGCGCTTCAATCTGGGCGACGGTGTCAAGGGTGACGCCGACGATGATGAGCAGGCCCGTGCCACCGAAGTAGAACGGCACGTTGAACTCCGTCACCAGAATGGTCGGGAGGATGCAGACCACCGCCAGGTACACGGCACCACCAGCGGTGAGCCGGGTAAGCAGACGATCGATGTACTCGGCCGTCTCGTTTCCGGGACGGATGCGTGGCACGTAGCCACCCTGCTTCTTCAGGTTCTCGGCCACATCGACGGGGTTGAACGTCACCGCCGTGTAGAAGAACGCGAAGAAAATGACCAGGCCGGCGTAGACGATGTTGTACAGCCAGCGACCTGGGAACAGCGCACCGCCGATGAAGTCGAGGATGGCGAGGTCCCAGAAGGTTCCGATGGTGTTGGGGAACATCAGCAGGGACGAAGCGAAGATCGGCGGGATAACGCCGGCGGTGTTCACCTTGAGCGGCAAGTGCGTCGACTGCCCCTCGTAGACCGTACGTCCCAAGATGCGCTTCGCATACTGAATGGGGATCCGTCGCTGCCCGCGTTCGATGAACACGATGCCCATCACCACGCCGAACATGAAGATGAGAAGCAGCGAGGCCTGGAACAGGTTGAGGTCGCCAAGCTGAATCAGCTGGAACAGCTGCGCAGCACCTGCAGGAATCGCCGCGACGATTCCAGCCGTGATGATGATCGACGCACCGTTTCCGATGCCCCGCTCAGTCATCTGCTCACCAAGCCACATGACGAAGCATGCACCGCCCGTCATCGTCAGCATGGTCATGACGCGGAAGCCCCAGCCCGGCTCAATCACCACGTCGGCGGTACCGACGCGCATCTGCTCCATACCCACGGCCATCGAGAACGACTGCACAAGGGCAATCGCAATCGTCAGGTACCGCGTGTACTGAGTGATCCGGTTCTGGCCTTGCTGGCCTTCCTTCTTGATCCGCTCAAGGGCGGGCCACATCACCGTCAGCAACTGCATGATGATGGAAGCCGTGATGTACGGCATGATCCCGAGAACGAACACACTGAACTGTGTCAGCGCTCCGCCTGAGAACATGTCGTACAGCCCGAACAGAGTGTTCTGCTGCTGGTTGAAGAACTCACCCAGCGCAACCCGGTCAATGCCGGGTGCGGGAATGAAGATGCCCAGACGATAGACGCCAAGCATCCCCAAAGTGAAGAGGACCCGCTTTCGCAGATCCTCCATCTCCCAGATGTCCGTGAAGACGTTGCCCACTTAGCTACTCAGGCACCGGCGCCCGGAACGGGCCCCTCGACAGAACCACCAGCGGCGAGAATCTTCTCCGCGGCGGTTCGGCTTAGCTTGGACACGCGAACATGGAGGGCAACCCCCAACTCGCCTCGACCAAGCACCTTCACTCCATCCTTGCCAATCCGGCTGATGATTCCAGCAGCCTTCAAGGACTCCGCCGTCACCTCGCTGCCCGCCTCTAGATCGGCGAGACGTGCGACGTTAACGACTTCGAAGTCCTTGGCGAAGATGTTCGTGAAGCCCTTCTTCGGCAGACGCCGCTGAAGGGGCATCTGACCACCCTCGAAACCTGGACGGCGGCTGTAACCAGAGCGCGACTGGGCGCCCTTGGTACCGCGGCCTGCGGTCTTACCCTTGCCGGACCCCTCTCCACGACCCACGCGCATGCGCGAGCGAGTCGAGCCCGGGGAGGGCTTCAGGTTGGAAAGCTCGTTTGCCATCTTAATGCTCCCGTCGCCTATTCGGCGAGCTCCTCAACCTCTACGAGGTGAAGGACCTTCTTGACCATTCCGCGAACTGCCGGAGTGTTCTCCAGCTTCCGGGACTGTCCGATCTTGCGGAGTCCCAGGCCCTGAATGGTCGCGACCTGCTTAGCGCTGCGCCCAATGGCGCTGTGCTTCAGTGTGACTTGCAGAAACTTCATCGTTCCCCCTACGCCGACGCCGACGGAGCGACGACCGTGTAGTTCGCCAGCACGTCCTCAATCGGACGACCAACGCGGGCCGAGTAGGCTTCAGGCGTCTCGAGCTGCGACAGCGCATCGAACGTCGCCTTGACGACGTTGTGCGGGTTCGACGAACCGAGGCACTTGGTGAGCACGTTGTGCACGCCGAGGGCCTCCATGATCGCGCGCACTGCGGGACCGGCGATAACACCGGTACCAGCCGAGGCGGGACGCAGCAGAACGCGACCGGCACCGAAGTGGCCCGTAACGTCATGCGCGATGGTGTTTCCAGTCAGCGCGTACTTCTTCATGGCCTTCTTGGCGCGCTCGGTACCCTTGCGGATAGCCTCGGGCACTTCGTTTGCCTTTCCAAAGCCGACTCCGACAGAGCCTTCACCGTCACCCACGACCACGATGGCCGAGAAGCTGAAGCGACGACCGCCCTTCACAACCTTGGCCACCCGGTTGATGTAGATGACCTTGTCGATGAGGTTGGAGTCCGCGTCATTACGACGACGCCGGTTGTTCCTGTTCATGTATGCTCCGTGCCAAGCAGCGCTCAGCCGCTAGAACTTCAGCCCACCCTCACGGGCGGCATCTGCGAGAGCAGCGACGCGGCCGTGATAGAGATAGCCGTTGCGATCAAAGACGACGGTACCGATGTCAGCTGCCTTCGCCTGTTCAGCGATTGCCTTGCCAACGCCTGCTGCGCCGTCGCGGTTGCCACCCGAACCCTCGAAGCTGCCCTGCACGGACGAAGCCGATGCGAGGGTTGCTCCAGTGGAGTCATCGATGATCTGCGCGTAGATATGCTTCGCGCTCCGGAACACACTCAAGCGCGGACGCTCGGTGGTGCCATGCACCGACTTACGGATGTGCGCCTTACGACGAAGACGCGACTTGTGCCTGGGGTTTGTCTTTCCCATAATTCCTCCGGCCTAGGCCGACTTACCGGCCTTGAGGGAGACGTGCTCGCCTTCGTACCGGATGCCCTTACCCTTGTAGGAGTCAGGACGGCGGAACGCGCGAATATCAGCGGCGACCTGCCCAACCAACTGCTTGCTGATGCCCTTGACGGACAGCTTCGTGGACTTGTCCACCGCAATGGCGATTCCCGTGGGAATTGCGTAGTTGATCGGGTGCGAGTAACCGAGCTGCATGACAAGGTTCGACCCTTGCACGTCTGCGCGGTAACCAACGCCGATGATCTCAAGGCGCTTTTCAAAGCCCTGATGCACGCCCTGGACCATGTTGTTCACAAGTGAACGCATGAGACCATGGTTGGCACGAGCCTGCTTGCCGTTTCCGGCACGCTCGAACACGACCTGGCCGTCGGCAACCTGAACGGCAACCGACCCGACGAGGGCCTGCGCAAGCTGTCCCTTCGGACCCTTGACGCGAACCTCGCCACCGGCGACTTCAACAGTCACACCAGCGGGAACGGTGATGGGCTTGTTTCCAATGCGAGACATGTGGAACTCCTACCAGACGTGGCAGAGGACTTCGCCACCGACGCCGGCCTGACGGGCCTGACGGTCGGTGAGTAGCCCACGCGATGTCGTAAGGATTGCAATTCCGAGACCGCTACGGACGCGGGGAAGCTCATCCTTGCCGACGTATGCACGACGGCCGGGACGAGACACGCGCTCGATTCCACGAATGGAACCGCGGCTGCCGTTGTCGTACTTAAGGAAGACCTTGAGTCGTCCCTGCACGGCGTCAGCGTTCTCGACGTAGCCCTCGATGAAGCCCTCGTTCTTGAGGACTGCAGCGATGGCTACTTTGATGTTTGACCGCGGCATGGTCACGGTGGGATGGCCGGCCTGCTGGCCGTTCCGAATCCGCGTGAGCATATCAGCGATTGGGTCAGTCATGGACATGAAGGATTCCTCCTGGCGGCGGTTTCCGAAGACCTGCCACCAATGAGCAGGGCCTTAGGCCGCGAACGGCATACCGAGGTGCTTGAGCAAGGCGCGGCCCTGCTCATCACTCGTGGCCGTCGTAACGAAGGTGATGTTCATTCCGGTGATGCGACTGACTTTGTCGTAGTCGATCTCAGGAAAGATGATTTGCTCGGTGACGCCAAGGGAGTAGTTCCCGCGACCGTCGAAACCGCCAGGGTTCACACCCCGGAAGTCCCGAATACGCGGAATCGCCACCGAGACAAGCCGATCGAGGAATTCCCACATGCGCGGGCCACGAAGCGTGACACGAGCACCGATGGGCATACCCTCACGAAGCTTGAAGTTTGCGATGGACCGGCGGGCTCGCGTAATGACAGCGCGCTGACCGGCGATGAGCGTAAGCTCCTCGCGAGCGGCCTCCAGCAACTTGACGTTCTGAGTCGCCTCCTTCATGGAGAGGTTCAGAACAATCTTGTTGAGGCGCGGCACCATCATTGCGTTGGAGTATTCAAACTCCTCCTGCAGGGCCGGAATCGCGGTCTCGGCGTACCGGACCTTAAGACGAGGACTCGTGTTTGCCATGATGTCCCTCAGCCGTCAATCGCCGCGCCAGTGGCGCGATCGATGCGGATCTTCTTGCCCTCGACCACCGAGTAGCCAACCTTCACGCGACGATTCTCGTCAGCGTTCCAGAGAGCAACGTTGGAGACATCGATGGACGCCTCCTTCTCGATGATGGCGCCGGGCTGGTCGCCCGTCGGGCGCTGATGACGCTTGACTCGAGCAACGCCGTCCACCACCACGCGACGCTCCGTTGGGAGCACGCGAAGTACGCGACCGACCTTACCCTTGTCTTTTCCGGCAATAACGACAACGGTGTCGTCAGCCTTGATGCGGCACTTTGCATTAGCCATGGTTTCCTCCAGCGACCTAAAGAACTTCAGGCGCGAGGGAGACGATCTTCATGAAGCTCTTGCTGCGGAGCTCACGACCCACGGGCCCGAAAATACGGGTTCCGACCGGCTCGTTGTCCTTGTTCAGCAGAACTGCAGAATTCACGTCAAAGCGGATGTAGCTACCGTCACGGCGCCTGATCTCCTTCTTGGTCCGTACGATGACGGCCCGGGCGATCTGACCCTTCTTCACCTTGCCATTCGGCGCGGCGTCTTTGACGGATACGGCGATAATATCTCCGACAGAGGCGTACTTGCGCTTGCTGCCGCCGAGCACCTTGATGCATCGAACGCGCTTCGCGCCAGAGTTGTCCGCCACGTCGAGGACTGACTCAGTCTGAATCATAGAAACCCCCTAGGGAACCTGGGCCTACTCGAGGCCGCTACGCTGGACGACAGTCCAACGCTTGGTCTTGGAGAGCGGCCGACACTCTTCGAGTACGACGGTATCGTTGATACGACACTCGTTGTTCTCATCGTGGGCCTTGTAGTTCTTCGAACGCTTCACATACTTGCGGTAGCGGGGGTGCTTGACCAACCGCGTGACCTGAACCGTGACCGTCTTATCCATACGATCGGAAATGACGATCCCGGTGACGTTGCGACGCCCGCTTTGCTTCTCATTAGTCATCGTTTCCTCTCTGCCGAACAGTCATGCTGACGGCCCGAGTTCGTGCTCTGTGCACGGCGGTGACGAAGGCTCGCCCGAGGAGGTCTCCTACCCGAAGGTAGGACGCTCGCCAGGCTGGACTCGTTCCAGCACTTGTCAGTCGTCAAGGCCGACTAGTGCCCGAAGTTGCGCCCCATCAAGGATGGAGCGCCCGCCACTTACTCCTTGCCCTGCAGCTTGTCAACAATTCCGCTGAGGAAGCCACCCTTCTCTTGGGTGCCCTCTTCGACGGTTGCTTCCGCTGCCTGGAAGGTCTTGGCGTGAAGGTTGACCAGTGCGTCCTTGTTCAGGCCCGCCGCGATTTCGCGCGTGCGGGTCTCCGTCCGGAGACGGGCGACCGTCTTCCGAAGCGAACCGAGCGTCGCCGTGTTCTCGAGCTGCTGCTGGCTGTGCGCGAAACGCGCCGCCAGCAACTCACGCTCGGAGGCGATGATCGTGTGGACGAGCTGCTCGTCAGTAAGGTCTGCGAATGCCATTAGAGCACCTCCGCATCACGAGTGACGAAGCGAGTGCCAACGGAAAGCTTGTGGCCAGCGAGGCGAAAAGCCTCACGAGCGACTTCTTCGGCAACGCCGTCGAGCTCATAGAGAATACGACCGGGCTTGACCAGCGCAACCCAATGATCCGGAGCGCCCTTGCCCTTACCCATACGGGTTTCGGCCGGCTTCTTCGAAATGGGCTTGTCGGGGAAGATCCGAATCCAGACCTTTCCACCGCGCTTCACATACCGAGTCATGGCGATACGAGCCGCTTCAATCTGACGCGAGGTCAGCCGTCCGTGATCCGTCGCCTGCAGGCCAAAGTCTCCAAAAGAAACCTCGGACCCACGGTAGGCGAAGCCACGAAGGCGTCCCTTTTGTACCTTGCGGCGACGAACGCGCTTGGGAGAAAGCATTGTAATCTACTCCTAGACGCCTAAGCTCCGCGACCGTCGTCGCCGGGAAGCTTTTCGCCCTTGAAGATCCAGACCTTGACGCCGATGACGCCGTAGGTCGTTTTGGCCTCTGCGAGACCGTAATCCACGTCTGCACGCAGCGTATGGAGCGGCACTCGGCCGTCCCGGTACCACTCGCGACGCGACATTTCCGAACCACCGAGGCGGCCGGCGCACATCACCTTCACACCCTTCGCGCCAGCGCGACGGGCCTGAGTGATCGCCTTCTTCATCGCACGGCGGAACGACACGCGCTTCACGAGCTGCTGTGCGATGTTCTCGGCGACGAGGATGGCCTCGGTCTCCACCTTGCGAACTTCGATGATGTTCACGAAGACTTCGGTGGTGGTGATCTGCTGAAGCTCATTGCGCAGCGCATCGAGACCGGTCGCACGCTTGCCGAGAATGATTCCCGGCTTTGCGGCGTGAACGAAGACCTTGGCCTTGTTCGCGGCGCGTTCGATCATGATGCGGCTCACTCCAGCGGAGTAGAGCTTGCGCTTAATGTGCTGACGGATGCGGAGGTCTTCCTCGACATACCGTGCGTAGTCCCGGTCTGCGTACCAGCGGGAATCCCAACCCTGGGTGACCCCCACTCGGAAGCCTACGGGGTGAACCTTCTGACCCATGGTGTCCCTCTAGCGAGTCGCCAGGACCACAGTAATGTGGCTGGTCTTCTTGAGAATTCGAGTGGCACGGCCCTGGGCGCGCGGTCGGAACCGACGCAGCGAGGAACCCGCATCCACAAAGATGGTCTTGACGTAGAGGTCATCCACATCGAGTTCATCACCACCACGGGCCGCAGCATGCTCTGCATTGGCGACAGCGGATTCGATGAGCTTTTTGACCAGAGGTGCAGACTTCTTCGGTGTGAAGGTCAGCATCTCAACGGCCTCAGACACGTCACGGCCTCGCACGAGGTTGGCCACGAGACGGGCCTTCTGTGCGGACATGCGGACGTTACGGAGTACAGCGCGACTTTCCATCAGACCCTCCTAGCGGACCTTGCCCTTCCGATCAGCGGCATGACCGCGGAACGTCCGGGTGGGAGAGAACTCGCCGAACTTGTGTCCGATCATCTGCTCGGTGACGTACACCGGGATGAACTGACGTCCGTTGTGGACAGCGAAGGTGAGCCCAATCATATCGGGAAGAATGGTCGAACGACGGCTCCAGGTCTTGATGACCTTATTGGTGCCAGCCTGGCGTGTAGCGCCGACCTTCTTGCGGAGGTGCCCGTCGATGAACGGTCCCTTCTTTACGGAACGAGGCATGGTGAATCCCCGCGCTGCTACTTGCGGCGCTTAACGATGAAACGAGAGGAGATCTTCCGGGTGTTGCGCGTGCGGAAGCCCTTGGTCGGCTTGCCCCATGGCGTAACGGGATGACGTCCCTTGGAACGACCCTCACCACCACCGTGCGGGTGGTCGACCGGGTTCATGGCCGTACCGCGCACATGCGGGCGACGACCAAGCCAGCGCGTACGGCCGGCTTTTCCGATAACGATGTTTTCGTGCGAGGTATTGCCAACCTGACCAATCGTGGCCCGGTTCTGACCCCACACCTGACGGAGCTCGCCCGAGGGCAGGCGAAGAAGGACGTATCCGCCTTCCTTGGCCATGACCTGCGCGTAGCTTCCGGCGGAGCGACAGAGCTGACCGCCGCGTCCCTTGCTGAGTTCGATGTTGTGAACCCAGGTACCAAGGGGAACGGCGACGAGTGTCATCGCGTTGCCCGGCTTGATGTCCGCCGTGTCGCTGGTGACAACCGTATCGCCGACCTTGAGGCCGAGCGGATGCAGGATGTACCGCTTCTCACCGTCCACGAAGTGGATCAGCGCGATGCGAGCCGAGCGGTTCGGATCGTACTCAATGGCCGCAACACGCCCAGGCACACCCTCTTTGTCACGACGAAAGTCGATCAGACGGTAGCGGCGCTTGTGACCACCACCACGGTGACGCACGGTAATGCGTCCGCGGTTGTTACGTCCGCCCTTCTTCGACATCGGCGCGAGCAGCGAACGCTCTGGAGTAGAGCGCGTGATCTCGGCGAAGTCAGAGACGGTCATGAACCGCCGACCGGCAGAGGTCGGCTTAAACTTCTTCACAGCCATAGTGAATCCCTAGAGGCCTGCGTCGAACACTGGGAGCGACTGCCCCTCAGCGACGGTGACGTATGCCTTCTTCCAGTTGGAACGCTTGCCGACGTGTCGGCCCCAGCGCTTGTTCTTGCCGCGGATGACCAAGGTGCGAACCTGGGTCACGTTGACGCCGTAGAAGTCTTCGATCGCCTTGCGAATCTGGACCTTGTTCGACGCCACGCCAACTTCGAAGGCATAGGTGCGGTCGGACCCAAGGTCCGAGGTGGACTTCTCCGTCACGAGCGGACGGACGAGGACGTGTTGAATGCCCATTAGTTACCTCCGAGACGCGCGGTCACAGCCTTCACGGCGGCCTCGGTCATGACCAGGTTCTGCCGATGCAGGAGGTCGTAGACGTTGAGGCCATCGCTCGGAAGAACGGTGACATTGGAGAGGTTACGAGCAGAGCGGAGAACCGTCTCGTCGCGCCCGTCGAGAACGACGAGGGCATCGGAGAGCTCAAAGCGTCCGAGGAGATCGACAACCTGCTTGGTCTTGATCTCGGGAAGCTCCAGCTTGTCGAGGACGACGAGCTTGCTCTCTTCGACACGGCGGCTAAGCGCGCTGACCAGAGCGGCCTTGCGGACCTTCTTGTTCAGCTTGAACGCGTACGAGCGGGGGGTGGGACCGAAGACGGCACCGCCACCACGCCAGATCGGCGAGCGCTTGTGACCAGCACGGGCGCTGCCCGTACCCTTCTGGCGGAACGGCTTCTTGCCACTGCCAGAAACCTCAGCGCGACCCTTCACCTTGTGGGTGCCGGCACGCCGAGCTGCGAGTTGGTAACGAACCGCAGCGTAGAGAAGGTGCTCTTTGACCTCGCCGCCGAAGACGGCGTCGTCGAGATCAACGGAGCTGACCTTCTCACGAGCGGTGTTGTGAACATCGATAGTAGGCATCGGAGAGTCCTATACAGCTACGAGAGCTTGATCTCGACGTGGACACCTGCAGAGAGGTCGAGCTTCATGAGCGCGTCCACGGTCTGCTGGGTGGGTTCCATGATGTCGAGGAGCCGATGATGGGTACGCCGCTCAAACTGCTCACGCGACTTCTTGTCGATGTGCGGCCCACGAAGCACGGTCCACCGGTTGATGGTGGTCGGCAACGGGAACGGGCCACGGATATCGACACCAGTACGCTTCGCGGTCTCAACGATCTCGCGGGCGCTCTTGTCGAGCAGCTTGTGGTCGTACGCCTTGAGGCGGATACGGATCTTGTTGTTCGAAGGCATAAGCTTTCCCTGAACTAGTCGATAATCTCGCTGACCACGCCGGCGCCGACAGTGCGGCCACCCTCGCGGATGGCGAACCGAAGCTGGTCCTCCATCGCGATCGGCATGATGAGCTCAACCGTCATCGTGATGTGGTCACCAGGCATGACCATCTCAACGCCCTCGGGCAGCTGGATGTCACCGGTCACGTCCGTCGTGCGGAAGTAGAACTGCGGACGGTAGCCCGCAAAGAACGGCTTGTGACGACCGCCCTCTTCCTTCTTGAGGATGTAGACCTCGCCCTTGAACTTCGTGTGCGGAGTCACCGACTTCGGAGCAGCCAGAACCTGGCCGCGCTCGATGTCCTCGCGCTTGACGCCACGGAGAAGTGCGCCGATGTTGTCGCCCGCCTCGCCGCGGTCAAGCAGCTTGCGGAACATCTCAACGCCCGTGATCGTCGTCGTCGTCGTGTCGCGGATGCCCACGATTTCGAGCGAATCGCCAACGTTCACGATGCCGCGCTCCACGCGACCCGTCGCAACCGTGCCACGACCGGAGATCGTGAACACGTCCTCGATCGGCATCAGGAACGGACGGTCCGTCAGACGCTCCGGCGTCGGAATGTAGCTGTCGACAGCGTCCATCAGAGCCTGAACGGCGGGGGCGCCGATCTCGCTCGTGTCGCCTTCGAGGGCCTTGAGCGCCGAGCCCGCGATGACCGGAAGGTCGTCGCCAGGGAACTCGTAGCTCGACAGAAGCTCGCGGACTTCCATCTCGACGAGCTCGAGCATCTCTTCGTCGCCGTCAAGCATGTCGACCTTGTTCAGGAAGACAACGATGT
The DNA here is from genome assembly GCA_023954855.1 of Pseudomonadota bacterium. Taxonomy (GTDB): domain Bacteria; phylum Myxococcota_A; class UBA796; order UBA796; genus M1803. The sequence continues at coordinate 29,058 of JAGSGY010000044.1, forward strand.
ACGGGACCTGCACCTGGCGAGCCAGGAGCACGTGCTCGCGCGTCTGCGGCATCGGGCCGTCAGCCGCGTTCACGACCAGGATGGCGCCGTCCATCTGGGCGGCTCCGGTGATCATGTTCTTGATGTAGTCGGCGTGACCGGGACAGTCGACGTGAGCGTAGTGACGGTTGGCCGTCTCGTACTCGACGTGAGCCGTGTTGATCGTAATGCCGCGGGCCTTCTCTTCGGGCGCCTTGTCAATCGCGTCGTACGCCATGAAGGTGCCGCCACTCGCGTCAGCGAGCACCTTGGTGATCGCAGCGGTAAGCGTGGTCTTGCCGTGGTCAACGTGGCCGATGGTGCCGATGTTGACGTGCGGCTTAGTGCGCTCGAACTTCTCCTTCGCCATGGGAGACTCCAGGTGGCCGCATCATTGATGTGCGGCGGTGGAAAGCTATCTGGGACGACCCAAGAGGCCCCGAAGAGGTCCACGCGACTTCGCGTGCGCTCTCCGAAAATTCGTCAGGGTCTTGTCGACCGGCGCTTATTAGTCGCTCAGCGAATGGTTGGCCACTCACAGGTCCGACAAAGCCGATCGTTTGAGAAAAGAGATGAGTGACTACGCGCCACTCGGGCGGAGGCGAGGACCAAAAGCCCTCACCCCAGTGTGCACTACCAGCGGTAGTGCGAGAACGCCTTGTTGGCCTCGGCCATACGGTGCACGTCCTCACGCTTCTTCATTGCGCCACCGCGACGATGACTCGCCTCGATGAGCTCGTTCGCGAGCTTTTCGCGCATCGAGCGTCCGCCGCGCGAGCGAGCGAACTGAATGAGCCAGCGCATGGCGAGTGCCGTGCGACGGGAGGGACGAACCTCGATCGGCACCTGGTAGGTCGAGCCACCGACGCGGCGGGACTTAACCTCGACCATCGGCGACACGTTTTCCAGGGCCTGGCGGAACACCAGAACGGGATCTTCCTTGGTGCGCTGCTCGATGATGTCGAGAGCTCCGTAGACGATGCCCTCGGCGATGGACTTCTTGCCATCGCGCATGACGCAGTTCATGAACTTGGAGACAAGCAAGTCTCCGAAACGGGGATCCGGGAGGATCTCACGCTTCGCTACTTGGCGGCGACGCGGCATGGGTACTTCCTACTTCTTCGGACGCTTGGCGCCGTACTTCGAGCGGCCCTGACGACGGTCAGAAACACCGGAAGCGTCGAGCGCACCGCGGATGATGTGGTAACGGACACCCGGAAGGTCCTTGACTCGGCCGCCACGAACCAACACGGAGTTGTGCTCCTGGAGGTTGTGACCCTCACCGGGGATGTAGGAGGTGACCTCCATTCCGTTGGTGAGACGGACGCGAGCGACCTTACGAAGAGCCGAGTTCGGCTTCTTAGGAGTCGTTGCGTAAACGCGAGTGCAGACACCGCGCTTTTGGGGGCATGCGCGCAGGGCCGGAGCCGTGCTCTTGCGCTTGACCTTCTTACGGCCATTCCGCACGAGCTGGTTGATGGTCGGCATGAGAATCCTCGAAAATTCGACCCCGGGTGGGATCGTATACAGTAGAGCGTCCGGATGAACCGGCTTTGCTCGGCCGGCGGGACTTATGGGCTTGAGGCCCCGCTGTCAAGCGGAGGCCGGCGATCACCGGCCTCCAGCGGGCTAGGCGATCTCGATCGCCTCGGCGTCTGACTCATCGGCAAAGCTCATGCCGAGCTTCTGGTACGCGGCAAAGCCAGTACCGGCCGGAATGAGGCGACCCATGATCACGTTCTCCTTGCAGCCACGGAGCTCGTCGATGGCACCCTTAATGGAGGCCTCGGTGAGCACCCGCGTGGTCTCCTGGAAGGAGGCTGCGGAGAGGAACGAATCGGTCGAGAGCGACGCCTTCGTGATGCCTAGCAGCAGAGGCTCGGCACGGGAGGGCAGACCACCCATGGACACGATCTGGCGGTTGACCTGCTCAAAGCGGTACTTTTCAACCACTTCGTCGATGAGGAAGTCCGTATCGCCCACATCGCGAATCTTCACGCGACGCAGCATGCGGCGCACGATGACTTCGATGTGCTTGTCGTTGATCTTGACGCCCTGGAGGCGGTAGACCTCTTGGATCTCGTCGACCAGGTAGCGGGCCAGCGTGTCCTCACCCTTGATCTTCAGGATGTCGTGCGGGTTGGCCGCACCGTCCATCAGACCTTCACCAGCGCGGATGTAGTCACCCTCGTTGACGGTGATGTTCTTACCCTTGGGAATCAGGTACTCCTGAACCTCACCCTCTTCTGGGGTGACCACGACGCGGCGCTTGCCCTTCGTGTCCTTGCCGAAGGTCACGGTACCGTCGATCTCACTGATGACGGCAACCTCCTTCGGCTTGCGTGCTTCGAAGAGCTCCGCGACACGGGGCAGACCACCGGTGATGTCCTTGGTCTTCGTAGTCTCACGCGGAATCTTGGCGATGACGTCGGCAACTTCGATGTCGCCGCCGTTCTGCACCATGATGTAGGAGCCCACGGGAAGGAAGTAGCGGTGGGTCTTGCCATCCGCGCCCTTGACCACGATACGCGGCTTGAGGTCCGTGTCCTTGAAGTCAGTCACGACCATGCGCGAAAGACCGGTAACGTCGATCTCCTCTCGCATGGAGCGACCCTCTTCGAGGTCCTCGAACTTCGCGACGCCACCCACAGTGGAGAGAATCGGGAGGTTGAAGGGGTCCCACTGGGCGACGCGCATCTTCGCGGCGGCCTTCTGACCGTCCTTGACGAGGAGTACGGCACCGTGGGCGATGGGGTAGCGCTCGCGCTCCCGACCCTTGACGTCTTCGACGCTGAGCTCGCCGTTTCGGGACATCGCGATGATGTTGCCCTCACGGTCCACGGCCGTCTGAAGCATGTCGCTGTAGCGGATCGTACCGCTGGTCCGGAGTTCGTGAGTCGACTGCGCAACCTTCGAGGAGGCGGTACCGCCAACGTGGAAGGTACGCATGGTCAGCTGGGTTCCCGGCTCACCGATCGACTGCGCCGCGATGACGCCGACGGCCTCACCGATGTTCACGAGGTTGCCGCGAGCGAGGTCACGCCCGTAGCACATACCGCAAACGCCCCAGCGCATGTCGCAAGAGAGCACCGAGCGAATCATGACGCGCTCGACGCCGGACTGGACCACGCGGTCCACGGCAGCTTCGTCAATCAGCTCATTACGGGCCACAAGGACCTCGTCCGAGTAAGGATCGAGAATGTCTTCCGCGGCAACGCGACCGAGGACGCGCTCACCGAGATGCTCAATGATCTCGTTGCCTTCGATGAGGGAGTGCGCTTCGCGCCCCTCGGCAGTGCCACAGTCAACGGCCGTGATGATGGTGTCCTGGACGACGTCGACGAGGCGACGAGTCAGGTAACCAGAGTTGGCCGTCTTCAGAGCCGTGTCAGCGAGACCCTTACGCGCACCGTGTGTGGACGTGAAGTACTCGAGGACGGTCAGCCCTTCGCGGAAGTTGGCAGTAATGGGCTGCTCGATGATCTCGCCCGAGGGCTTGGCCATCAGACCGCGCATACCAGCCAGCTGACGAACCTGCGTCGGCGAACCACGCGCACCGGAGTCGACCATCATAAAGATGGAGTTGAAGGCGGGCTGGGTAGCCACCTCGCCGGTGGACGAGACGACCTCTTCCTCGGAGAGGCTGGAGAGCAGCTCCTCGGTGATGTCGGCGGTCACCTTCGACCAGATGTCGACGACCTTGTTGTACTTCTCGCGAGGCGTAATGAGCCCCTCGTTGTACTGGGACTCGGTCTCATTCACCTGGCGACGGGCCTCATCGAGGAGGGCAGCCTTCTTCTTCGGAATCTTCATGTCGTCGATGCAGATGGAGATACCTGCCTCGGCTGCCATGCGGAATCCAAGGCGCATGAGGCCGTCCGCGAGCAGAACCGTGTGCTTCGCACCGCAGGCGCGGTAGCAACGGTCGATCAGCTCACCGAGTGCCTTCTTCGACATCGGGCGGTCGACGAGTCCGAACGGGAGCTTCGCCGGCACGATGCTGTAGAACAAGACGCGACCGACGGTGGTCTCGACGAGCTCACCACGGGCCTCGACCACGTTCGTGTCGAAGTCCTGGGTCCAGACCGGAACCTGCTGCTTGTAGCCGAAGAAGCCAGCAGCCGTTGCGACGAGCGTCAAGGTCTCGACGTACTCGCTGCGGAGGAAGGAGACGACCTCGCGAAGCTGGCGAACACGGTTGGCCACGTTCGAGCGTGCGTCGATGAGGATGTCACCCTTGTCGTCGGTGACGATCTGCGGGTGCACGGTGGCGACTACGCGAGTAGCGCCGCGAACTTCGGGAAGCTCGTAGATCCAGACCGAGCAGCCAGCAACGGTCTCTTCGCGAACCTTGGCACCCGCCGCAGGCGTCGCGCCAGAAGCCTCGGCAAAGCCGTCGACCGCACCGTTGTGGTACGAGGCGAGGAAGGCGAAGGTGGAGTCCTTCTTGAATTTCTTCAAGTCGCCGATGCCGTAGCCGCGGCCCTTGTAGGAGCTCGCCTTGCCCTTCGGATGGTCAAGGTGCGCCATGTCGAGGACGAGAGCGGTGTCCGTATCGTCGCCGAGATCGACGTCCACGCCCTCGCGGGAAGCCACTGCGTAGGTGTTGCCACCCAGCGCAGCGAACTCGCCCATAGCGACGGCCTGGCCGTCCGAGACGAAGCGTTCGACCTGCCCACGGTGCACGTGCCAGATCTCTTCCTTGTCATCGACGTCAACGCCCACAACGAGGTGAGCATCGAGCAAGTCCGTGAGCGTTTCCGACAGGCGAAGCTCGAGCGGACGCGAAGGCATGCGCACCTTGATGCGTGCATGCAGGCCAACCTCGCCAGCGTCGTAGGCGCGCTCGACCTCTTCAGGGCTCGAGAACACCTCGCCCTCGCCCTTCGCGAACCGACGCTCACGCGTCATGTAGTACGCGCCAAGGACGACGTCCTGGGAGGGCTGGATGATCGGCTTGCCGCTCGCGGGGCTGAGGATGTTGTTCGTGGACATCATCAGAACGCGTGCTTCGATCTGCGCTTCGATCGAGAGCGGCACGTGGACGGCCATCTGGTCACCGTCGAAGTCGGCGTTGAACGCCGTACAAACGAGCGGGTGCAGACGAATGGCGCGGCCCTCGATGAGAACCGGCTCAAAGGCCTGAATGCCGAGACGGTGAAGGGTCGGTGCACGGTTGAGCATCACGGGATGCTCGCGGATGACGTCCTCGAGAACGTCCCAGACCTCTTCCTTGGCCTTCTCGACCATCTTCTTCGCGGCCTTGATCGTGGTGACCAGTCCGCGCTCTTCAAGCTTGTTGTAGATGAACGGCTTGAACAGCTCCAGCGCCATCTTCTTGGGAAGACCGCACTGGTGGAGACGAAGATCGGGACCGACGACAATGACCGAACGGCCAGAGTAGTCGACGCGCTTTCCGAGCAGGTTCTGCCGGAAGCGGCCCTGCTTGCCCTTGAGCATGTCGGAGAGCGAGCGCAGCGGACGCTTGTTGGGCCCGGTGAAGACCTTGCCGCGACGGCCGTTGTCGAAGAGGGCATCCACCGCTTCCTGAAGCATGCGCTTCTCGTTGCGGATGATGATCTCAGGGGCGTTCAGGTCCTGCAGACGCTGCAGACGGTTGTTCCGGTTGATCACGCGACGGTAGAGGTCGTTGAGATCCGAGGTAGCGAAGCGGCCACCATCGAGCGGAACAAGCGGACGAAGGTCGGGCGGGAGGACCGGCACAACCTCGAGCATCATGTGCTCGGGCTGGTTTCCGGAGTCGCGGAAGGCCTCGACGATCTTGAGACGCTTCGCGTAACGACGACGCTGAGCCGCAGACGAAGTCTCCTTCATCTCGGTGCGGAGCTGGTCGGAGAGCGCGACGACGTCGAGCTCGGCGAGCAGGTCACGGATGACCTCGCCGCCCATGCCGACCTCGAAGGAACCGTACCCGAAGGTGCGGATCATCTCTTGGTAGTCCTCCTCACCGAGGATGGCGCCGCGCTCGAGCGTGGTCTCGCCCGGGTCGGTGACGATGTAGGACTCACAGTAGAGAACCTTCTCGAGATCCTTGAGCGTGATGTCCAGGAGGTTGCCGATGCGCGACGGAAGGCTCTTGAGGAACCAGATGTGCGCCACCGGCGTTGCGAGGTCGATGTGCGCCATGCGCTCACGACGGACGCGGGCCTGGATGACCTCAACGCCGCACTTCTCACAGGTGATGCCGCGGTACTTCATGCGCTTGTACTTTCCGCACAAGCACTCGTAGTCCTTCACGGGTCCGAAGATCCGCGCACAGAACAGGCCATCACGTTCCGGCTTGAATGTCCGGTAGTTGATGGTCTCGGGCTTCTTGACCTCGCCGTGGGACCAACTCCGGATCTTCTCCGGCGACGCGAGCGATACACGCACGGCCACGTAGTTGAGCGGGTTCTTCGGCTTCTCGTAGAGGTTGTAGATCTCCCTCACGGCGATCTCCTGGAAGCGGGGGGTGGCCCTAGGGGCCTAAAATTGGGGAAAGATAGAGAGGCGTAGGCTCGCGCTTAGCGCAGAGCCTCGCGGTCCTCGATGAGTTCGACGTCAAGCGCGAGCGCCTGCATCTCCTTGACGAGGACGTTGAAGGACTCCGGCAGGCCGGCCTCCAGCACGTTCTCACCCTTCACAATGCTCTCGTACATCCGGGTTCGACCGGCCACGTCGTCCGACTTGACCGTCAGGAATTCCTGCAGGCCGTAGGCGGCGCCGTAGGCTTCGAGGGCCCAGACTTCCATCTCACCGAGACGCTGACCACCGAACTGGGCCTTTCCGCCCAGCGGCTGCTGCGTCACCAGCGAGTACGGTCCAATGGACCGAGCGTGAATCTTGTCATCGACCAAGTGGTGCAGCTTCAGCATGTACATGATGCCGACAGTGACGCGTTGGTGGAACGCATCTCCAGTTCGGCCATCGTACACGAGCGTCTGCCCGTCGTCGTCGAAGTCGGCAAGGCGAAGCGCCGTCTTGATCTCGGCATCGTTTGCACCGGTGAAGACCGGCGTCGCGTGGGTCACACCCGCGCGGTACTTCGATGCAAAGCGCTGGACTTCGTCGTCGGTTGCACCCTCGAGGAACTCAAGCACGACACCATCGCGAGCGAAGATCGCCCGGAGGTAGTCGCGGAGCTCGGAGACCGGGTAGGCCTCCTCGATCATGCGACCGATCTTGACGCCCATTCCGCGAGCTGCCCAACCGAGGTGGGTCTCCATGATCTGGCCGATGTTCATCCGGCTCGGAACGCCGAGCGGGTTGAGCACGATGTCGACAGGCGTGCCGTCCTCGAGGTACGGCATGTCCTCGCTCGGCAGGATCCGGGAGATGACGCCCTTGTTACCGTGGCGGCCGGCCATCTTGTCGCCCACCGAAAGCTTGCGCTTAATGGCGACGTAGATCTTGACCATCTTGATGACGCCCGGCGGAAGCTCGTCGCCCTTCTTGAGGCGCTCGATCTTCGCCTTGTAGCGGGAGTGGACCTCGTCGATCTTGGCACGGATGTCATCCGTCACCTTCCAGAGCAGGTCTTCGGCAGCCTGGTCCTCAACCGCGATGCGGTCGTAGAGGTCCACCGGGACGGCGCGAAGGTTCGCGGCCGAGAGGTCCGCGCCAGAGGCGAGGAGCTCTTCGTTGCTCTCGGGGTGGTAAATCGGGGCGGCAGCCTTCTGACCCTTCATCGCCTTGACCAGCGAACGGAGCGCCGACTCGCGAATGGTGCGAAGGCGCTCGTCACGGTCACGCTCGATGCGACGGACTCCGTCAGCCTCGATCTCGACAGCACGGTTGTCCTTCTCTTCGCTCTCGCGGGTGAACACCTGGGCGCCAATGACGGTGCCCTCAACTCCCGGGGGAACGCGGAGGGACGTGTCGCGAACGTCGCCGGCCTTCTCACCAAAGATGGCACGCAGGAGCTTCTCTTCGGGAGAGAGCTGCGTGTCACCCTTCGGCGTGATCTTGCCGGAGAGAATGTCACCCTGGCGAACCTCTGCCCCGATGCGGATGATGCCCGACTCGTCGAGGTTGCGCAGCGCTTCATCGCCGACGTTCGGGATGTCGCGAGTGATCTCTTCCTTACCGAGCTTGGTGTCACGTGCCGCGAGCTCAAACTCCTCGATGTGAATCGTGGTGTAGAGGTCTTCGCGAACCATGCGCTCGTTGATGAGGATGGAGTCCTCGAAGTTGTAGCCACCCCACGGCATGAACGCGACGATGACGTTCTGGCCAAGGGCAAGCTCACCAGCCACCGTAGCCGGGCCGTCGGCGATGACGTCGCCGGCGTAAACCGGGTCACCGGGACGAACCACGGGACGCTGGTTGATGCACGTGTTCTGGTTGGAACGCATGAACTTGGTCAGGTTGTAGATGTCGACGTCGGCTCCGACCTCACCATCTCCCTCTTCCGTCTTGATGACGATGCGCGACGCATCCACCGACTCCACCACGCCGTCGCGACGGGCGGTCACGGTGACTCCGGAGTCACGCGCAACGATGCGCTCTACACCGGTTCCGACGAGCGGAGCCTCGGTGCGAACGACCGGAACGGCCTGGCGCATCATGTTGGAACCCATGAGGGCGCGGTTGGCGTCGTCGTTCTCGAGGAACGGCACCAGGGAAGAAGCGACCGAGACCAGCTGGCTCGGTGCGACGTCCATCAGCGTGACCTCTTCGGCGCGAGCCATGACGAAGTCGCCACCCTTACGAGCGGGGACAAGCTCCTCGACGAACTTGCCATCGGCATCGAGCGGCACGGAGGCCTGCGCGATGACCTGGGGCTTGCCCTGCTTCGTACGCTCCTCTTCCATGGCGTCATGGAAGTAGGGATCCTCGGGAAGCACCGTGCCCTCGACGACCTTACGGTACGGAGTCTCGATGAAGCCGAACTCGTTCACGCGAGCGTAGGTGGACAGCGACGCAATGAGGCCGATGTTCGGGCCCTCAGGGGTCTCGATGGGGCAGATTCGGCCGTAGTGCGTGGAATGGACGTCACGGACGTCAAAGCCGGCACGCTCACGCGTAAGTCCACCAGGTCCGAGGGCCGAGAGACGACGCTTGTGCGTAATCTCCGACAGCGGGTTCGTCTGGTCCATGAACTGCGACAGCTGGCTGGAACCGAAGAACTCCTTGACGACGGCGGTGACCGGCTTGGAGTTGATGATGTCGTTCGGCATCTGAGCTTCGATCTCAGTGAGGCTCATCCGCTCCTTGATCGCCTTGCCCATGCGGTCGAGACCGACGCGGTACTGGTTGTTGAGCAACTCACCAACCGCGCGAACGCGGCGGTTGCCGAGGTGGTCAATGTCGTCGACGACGCCCTTGTTGTTCTTGAGGTCAATGAGGTACTTCACGACCTCAAGGATGTCGTCACGGGTCAGCGTCGTGAGGTCGAGCGGAACGTCGACCTTGAGCTTGTGGTTCAGCTTGTGACGTCCAACGCGGGAGAGGTCGTACCGCTCGGCGTTGAAGAACAAGTTGTCGAAGTGCGCCATTGCCGTGTCGTACGTCGGCGGGTCGCTGGAGCGCAGGCGGCGGTAGATCTCAACGACGGCCTCTTCGGTCGAGACAACCTTGTCGACGAGAAGGGTGTCGCGGAGGAAGCTGCCCACGAGCAGGTTGTCCATGAACAGGACGTTGAGCTCGTCGATGCCATGTGCCTGAATCGAAGAAATGGTCTCTTGGGTGACCTCTTCGTTGCACTCGACGAGGATGCGCCCCGTGTTCATGTCGACGATGTCGTACGCGCTAACCTTTCCAATCAGGTCTTCTTCACTGATCGGAATAATGCCGAGCTCAAGCTCTTGCTCAACGCCGTTCACGACGCGAGTTTCCTTGGTGAGCATTCCGGCCTTGCGCATCTTCCGCAGGATGTTCTTGAGGAACTTCTTGTCCTTGCGGCAGATGACGGTGCCATCGGCGTCGACGACGTCAACCGTGGCCTTCTGCTGGAAGAGCAGGTCGGCGGTGGTCTCCTTGAACCAACCCTTCTCGTTCCGGAACACGCGCTCCGACTCGTAGAAGTAGTTGAGGAGAGCCTCGGTGTCGTAGCCGAGTGCGCGCAGCAGCACAGTCGCCGGGAGCTTGCGGCGACGGTCGATCCGCACGTAGAGGATGTCCTTCGAGTCGAACTCGAAATCGATCCAGGAGCCGCGGTTCGGAATGATCCGAGCCGTGAAGATCTCCTTGCGACCACCCGTCTTGGAACGGTGTGAGTCAAAGAAGATGCCGGGGCTACGGTGCAGCTGCGACACAACGACACGCTCGGTGCCGTTGATGATGAACGTACCGTTCTCGGTCATCAGCGGAATCTCGCCGAAGTAGACCGGCTGCTCCTTGATGTTCGAGATCGTACGCGTCTCGGTCTCTTCGTCGATGTCCCAGACGATGAGGCGAACCACCACCTTAATGGGGGCCGAGAAGGTCATGCCGCGCTCGCGACACTCGTCGACGTCATACTTGGCGGGCTCGAGCTCGTACGAGACGTACTGCAACGAGGCCCGACCAGAGAAGTCCTGGATGGGGAACACGCTACGGAACACGGACTGAAGGCCCTGCTCCTTGCGCTCCGCTTCCGGCACGTCTGGCTGGAGAAACGCTTCGTAAGAACGACGCTGAATCTCGATGAGATTGCCAACTTCGATGACCGGCGGCGTCTTAGAATAAGAGCTGCGGTACTTGAAGTTATTGGCCAGCAACTGGGACATCAGGACACTCCTCTCACTCGGGAGACGGCCGAACCGTCAGCGCGAGTGGCTCCGAGGGAAAATCGCTTGGTGGGGTCGCTCACGCGGGTGCGGTTCGCAGCGCGGAACACCTGGTCAACCCCGTTCTCTGAAGACAGAGAAATCCCGATCCGTGCGCGTGCGATGCCGCGGCCGGTTGTCGGGGATGGGGTGAACGAAATGTTCATGCGTGGGCGTGACCTGCCTGGGGTGGCTTACCGGCAATGGGTGCGAGCACCCGAATTCGCTCGTCAAACGACGAGCAGCCCACTCCACGACCGCCGGTAAGAGGCCGTGAAGTGGGCTTTACGTAGTCGATGACTACTTGACCTCGACCTCGGCGCCTGCCTCGACGAGCTGACCCTTGACCTGCTCGGCCTCCTCCTTGGAGACGGCCTCCTTGATCTTGGCCGGCACGCCTTCGACGAGGCCCTTGGCATCCTTGAGCCCGAGGCTCGTGATGGCACGGACCGCCTTGATAACGGCGATCTTGTTGCCACCGAACGACGTCATGATGACGTCGAACTCGGTCTGCTCTTCGGCAGCTTCCGCGGCACCGCCACCAGCGGCGACGGCCACGACGGGGGCCGAAGCCTCGACGCCGAGCTCGTCCTCAAGGGTCTCAATGAGGCCCTTGACTTCGGAAAGCTTGAGGTTCTTGATGTAGTCGACAACCTGGTCCTGAGTAACGGACATGGGTTCCTCCAAAGGAATACCCGCGAGGCGAAGCCTCTGGGGTTCAGAGATTTCGAAGCGTTAGGAGCTCTCTTCGAGCTTCGCCTCGTAGTTCTTGAGAAGGTAGAGCAAGTCCCGAGCAGGGGCCTGCAGGACACCGAGGATCTGCCGCGGGCCTTCCTGAATCGTGCGAAGAAGCGTTGAAAGCAACTCCTCACGGCTGGGAAGATCTGCGATGGCAAGGACGCCCTTCTCATCGAGAACGGTGCCCTCAAAGAACCCTGCCTTAACGGCGAGGTTCTCGTTGTCCTTCAGCTGGCCCTTGAGCAACTTCGCAGCTGCTGCCGGGTCTTCGCCGGAGAACAGAACGCCAATCGGACCCCGAAAGTGCTCAGCCAGAGGCTCGAGCTCAGTTCCGGAGACAGCAAGCTTGCACAGAGTGTTCTTCACGACTTTGTAGTGAAGTCCGGCAGGCTCGCAGGCGCGGCGAATGGCATCCATCTGAGCAACAGTGGAGCCCGTGAAGTCCGTGAGGACCACAAAGGGTGCCTCCGCGAACTGTCCGCGCATCTGATCGACGAATTCGGCCTTATCAGTACGATTCATAGGTCACCTCACCGAGACTCGGACGCGAGGCGGGTAGCCTCGTTGGCGTCGAGACGAATGCCCGGGCCCATGGTTGTACTGATGGCGATACCTCGGACGTACATGCCCTTGGCGCTCGCAGGCTTCAGACGAACCAAAGTCTGAACCAAGCTGACGATGTTATCGCGCAGCTGGTCAGGAGTCATGCTCGCCTTGCCAACGGGGGCATGGACGATACCGGCACGTTCGACCCGAAAGTCGACGCGACCAGCCTTGAGCTCCTTGACGACGTCGGCAACCTTTTCAGGGCCAACGACCGTTCCAGTCTTCGGGTTCGGCATCAAACCGCGAGGTCCGAGCACTCGACCGAGCCGACCGACCTTGGCCATCATGCTGCGAACAGCAACAGCCTTGTCGAAGTCGGTCCAGCCGCCCTGAATACGGGCGACAAGATCATCCGAACCAACGAAGTCGGCGCCAGCCTCCTCCGCGGCACGCGCCGCATCGCCGTCTGCAAAGACAGCAACGCGAACGGACTTGCCGATTCCGTGAGGCAGGCTCACCGCGCCACGAACCATCTGGTCCGCCTGGCGGGGATTCACCCCTAGGCGCACAGCAATGTCGACGGATTCGTCGAACTTGGCGCCTGCGGTCTTCCCGATGAGCGCTACCGCCTCATCGATCGAGTACCGCTGCCCGTCACTGACGAGCTGCGATGCATTCCGATACCGCTTTCCGTGTGTTGTCACGGTAGTTTCTCCTTGGTAATGAGCGCACCCAAAGGCACCCCATCACTCACGCCGGCCGGGGTAAACGGGAGTCGACCACCCTCCCCCGGTTACGGACGCTGGATCAGTTGACGATAATTCCCATTGACACGGCTGTACCACGAACCTGATTCATGGCCGACTCCAGGTTGGTACAGTTCAAGTCGGGAAGCTTGGTCTTCGCAATCTCTTCCACCTGGGCTTCGGTCACAGTTCCAACCTTTTCACGGTTGGGCTGTCCGGAACCCTTGGCGACACCCGCTGCCTTGAGCAGCAAGACGGCGACCGGCGGGGTCTTTGTCACGAACGAGAAGCTGCGGTCGGAGAACACCGTAATGACCACAGGGATCACCAGGCCCTCACCAGCCTGGGGCTTGGTGCGGGTGTTGAACTCGTCGCAGAACTGCTTAATGTTCACGCCGGCCTGTCCCAGGGCGGGACCGACTGGCGGAGCGGGGCGGGCCTGCCCTGCGGGAATCTGCAGCTTGATCTGGTTTACGACCTTCTTGGCCATGTTCGTGCTCCCGCCCCCGAAGAGGCGCTGGAAAGTCTGAAAGTGTTGAGCGTCCGGTTAGGACAGCTTCTCGACCTGGTGAAAGCCGAGCTCTGTAGAGACGGGACGTCCGAAGATGTTGATCTTCACGCGGAGCTTGCCGCGCTGCTCGCTGATCTCTTCGACAGTTCCGCGCATGGATGCGTAGGAACCTTCCGTGAGACGAACCTCTTCGCCGAGCTCGAAATCGAGCACGGGACGTGGCGCGGCCTCTTCGTCGTCGGAGAGCATCGCGGTAATGCGACGGACTTCCTCGTCGGGGACCGGAGGAGGATTGCGAGCGCCACCCACGAAGCCCATCACGCGTGGCGTGTTCTTCACGAGGTGCCAGGTCTCGTTGTCGAGCACCATCTGCACCAGCATGTAGCCGGGGTAGAAGCGCCGAGTGACCTTGCGCTTGGTCTTTGGATCGACCACCGTCTCGGACGGCACGAGCACTCGACCAAAACGGTCACCGAGCTCATGAAGCTCGATCCGCTGCTCGAGGCCTCGACGGGCCTTGTCCTCGGAACCGGACAGCGTATGCACCGCATACCAGCGCATGGATGGAACTCTCCTCTCGGCCAAGCCGAGGTAGAAACGAAATCAGCCGGCCGTAAACAGGACCATGTCGGCGACCTTCTTCCAGATGAAGTCGTAGCCGCCAAGGACACCCGCTGTGAACAGCGTGGTGACCACCACCGTGGTGGAGGCGCGAACGGTCTCATCTCGAGTAGGCCAGGTCACCTTGGTCAGCTCATCGACGACTTCGTCGGTGAACTGAACCGCCTGCTCGTTTCGGAGCAAGGCGACGAAGGTGAGGACCCCTGCGACCAGCGAGAGCACGGAGCTCAGATTCACCAGACCCAACACGCGTGTGTCCGGAACCGCAAACTGCCCAAAACCCGAGACCAAGCCGGCCTGGAAGGCAACCGCGACCAGCACGCCTGTGGCGATGAAGCTGAGTACGATGAAACGCTGATGACGCATGAAAGAATCCGGCCGTCGGCCCCGATGAGGGAGTCACACGGAATGTGTGACGAACATCGGGCGAGTGCGGCCACTAGGTAAGCAGAACGAACCCGGTGGCAAGCGACGTGCCAACTAATGCAAAGCGGAAGTCGGCGCAAGAAACGCGCTGCCTTCCGCTTCGCCGGTGTGTCCACGCGGGATCGCGCGGACGAAAACGAACGAGCTAGTCGATGATTTCGCTGACCACGCCGGCGCCGACAGTGCGGCCACCCTCGCGGATAGCGAACCGAAGCTGGTCCTCCATCGCGATCGGCATGATGAGCTCAACCGTCATCGTGATGTGGTCACCAGGCATGACCATCTCAACGCCCTCGGGCAGCTGGATGTCACCGGTCACGTCCGTCGTACGGAAGTAGAACTGCGGACGGTAGCCCGCAAAGAACGGCTTGTGACGACCGCCCTCTTC
>JAGSGY010000140.1 GCA_023954855.1 Pseudomonadota bacterium
CTGCGCGAAGCCTCGCTCACCGGCGTGATGTACGACATCGCCACGAACCCGGTGCGTCCCGCGGCGAATCGGCTTGCCACCACCCTCACCAATGTCGAGCGCGTGGTCGCCCGCATCGAGGCCCATCAAGACCATTTCGGCGTCGCGCGAACCCGGTCCGAGTACGACGCCATCGTCGCCGAAGGCCGTACAGCCTGCATGATCACCCTCCAGGGTGCGAATGCGCTCTCGGCAGACCACTCGGTGCTCGACGGCCCACTTGGCGAGACCCTAGTGCGCATGACCTTGGTCCACCTGACGACCAGCGACCTCGGCGGCACCTCGGCACCACTCGGGCGCGACATCGGACTCACCGACGCCGGAAGGGCGATGGTCGAGCGGATGAACGCGAACCGCGTCTTCGTGGATCTGGCCCATGCAGGGGCCAAGACCTTCTGGGGTGCTCTCGATGTGCACACCCAAGACCTGCCGCCCATCGTGACGCACACAGGCGTTCGTGGGGTCCGCGACCACTGGCGCAACCTCGACGACGACCAGATTCGCGCGATCGCCGACCGCGGCGGCTGTATTGGCATCATGTACCAGTCGAACTTTCTCGAGCCGGTGCTGATGTGGGGCCAGCGCTCGTCGATTCTCGATCACCTCGAGCACGTGATCGCCGTCGCGGGCGAGGACGTCGCCGCCATCGGCACGGACTACGACGGGATGATCATCCCGCCGCGCGATCTGCCCGACGTTACGCACCACGCCATCCTGGTGCAGGACATGCTCGACCGCGGCTGGACCGAGACCCGCATTCGCAAGGTCCTCGGACTGAACTACCTGCGGGTCTTCAAGGACCTACGTCCGTAGCGGGTGAGCCGGCCGCGCCGGCCCGGCTCACCGGTCGACTTTAGCGCCGCCGACGCAGCGCCAAGCCGAGCAGGGGTGCGAACCAGAGCACCGAGGAACCGGGGCTGCTGGAACAACCACACCCGCTGTTTCCGTCGTCGATGTCGTCGCCAGACGTACCGGTGTCGTCGACGTCGTCGGTGGGGCTGCCGCTGTCCTCGTCCAGGCACTCAGTGACGGTGGCGTCGAGGTCGTCGCAGTCGTCGTCAATGGCGACGCCGTCGCCGTCCTGGTCGTTGTCGTTGCCGTCGCAGTTGTCGTCGACGCCGTCGTACCAGACCTCCTCGGCATCGGGATGCACGGCACCGTTTGTGTCGTCGCAGTCGTCGTCGTTCTGGACCCAGATGCCGGACGCCGGGCAGCCATCCGTCGTGCTGGTTGCGTCGCCAAAGCCGTCGCCGTCGGTGTCCTCGTACAACGTCACGCCGCCGAGTCCCTCGTCGGTCGCGTCGTCGCAGTCGTCGTCCGCACGGTTGCAGGCTTCGGGGGCGTCTGGGTAGGCCTGGTTCGTGGTGTCGTCACAGTCTCCAGGCGTCTGCACGGTGCCGTCGGGCTGCAGACACGCGCTCTGTACGGTGGCGTCGTCGCCGTAGCCATCCGAGTCGTCATCGTCGTACCAGTTCACCGGAATGCCGGTCTCGTCGATGCTTCCGTCGCAGTCCTGGTCTTCGCCGTCGGCGCAGGTCTCGATCGTACCGGGGTTGATGGTTGCGTCAGACTCATCGCAGTCACCACCGCGCAGCACGTTGCCCTGGGGAGCAATGCACGCGAGTGTCGCGGTTGCGTCGTCTCCGTAGCCATCGCCGTCGGTGTCGACGTAGGACGGGGTGACGTCAGTCGGGTCCTCGTCGATGCTGGTGTCGCAGTCGTCATCGATCTCGTTGCAGTACTCGTCCGCACCGGGATGAATGCCACTCGCGCGGTCGTTGCAGTCGCCGCCCACCGGGGTGAAGTCGATGTCCGACCAGTCACAGCGATCGAAGAACTCGTCGTCGTTGCCGTAGTCGTCGTGGTCCCGGTCTCGGTACACGCGGGTGGTCCCGGTCACGCTCAAGTCCTGGTTGTCCGCCGCACCGTCGCAGTCTTCGTCGACGTTGTTGTCGTCGCAGATCTCCTGGGCATCGGGGTGAATGCCAGCATCGGAGTCATTGCAGTCGCCGAACGTCCGCGAGTAGCCACTCGGCTCGGCGCACGCCTGGGTCGTGGAGTTCTGCACACCGTGGCCGTCACCATCCGCATCCAAGTAGAAGGTCCGCGGGTTGGTGCCGTCTTCGTCGACGGTGTTGTCACAGTCGTTGTCGAGGCTGTCGCAAGCCTCGGTGAGGTTCGGCGCCATCAGCGCGGTCTCGTCGTTGCAGTCGAGGGCGTTTGCCACGTAGTCGTCGGGCTGCGCACATCCGAACTCGGTTCGGTTGGGGTTGCCGTATCCGTCGCCGTCCTTGTCGAAGTACCAGGTCGACTGGTCGCCAGCGTCCTCGTCGGTCACGTTGTCGCAGTCGTCGTCGATGTTGTTGCAAGACTCTGGAGCCGTCGGGTAGCGCGTGTTGTCGCCGTCCTGGCAGTCGCCATTCGCCGCGACGTGGTTGGAGGCGGGGTCGCACAGCTGTAGCGCCGCGCCGGTGCCGAAGTTGTCGCCGTCTCCGTCCACAAACACGGTCGAGGTGCCGGATGCGCCCTGGGGATCGGCGTCGTCCGCTCCGCCGTCGCAGTCTTCGTCGACGTTTCCGGCGTCGCAGACTTCTGTGGCACCTGGATTCACGTTCGGATCGTTGGGCGCGCAGTCGCCAGCGGAGGAAGCGAACCCGCTCGGGGCGGCGCAGCCAAACTGGGTGTTGCCGTTGACGCCGTAGCCATCGCCATCGGTGTCCTCGTAGAACGTGCGTGAGGCCGAGCCCGCTTCGTCGACGCTACCGTCGCAGTCGTTGTCGAGGTCGTCGCACTCTTCTGTGCCTCCGACCAAGGCGAGGGCCGAGCTGTCGTCGCAGTCGCGGCTGTCCGAGACGAAGCCGCTGGGCTGGCCGCAAGCTTCGGTGGTGTTCTGGGCATCCCCCTGGCCGTCGCCGTCGTTGTCGGCGTACCAGGTGGCGGTGCCGTTGGCGCCTTCATCGACGCGGTTGTCGCAGTCGTTGTTCTTGGTGTCGCAGAGCTCCGGGGCGCCAGGATAGATGTCGGCGTCGGTGTCGTCGCAGTCGTCGTAGAGGGTCACCCAAGCCGAAGTCGGGTCGCAGTACCACCCGTCGATGGTCGGGTCGGCGTGGCCGTCGCCGTCCGAGTCGTAGAAGTACTGGGCCTGCCCCTGGACGGTGAGGTCCGCGTCATCAGCGGCTCCATCGCAGTCTTCGTCCACGTTGGCTGCGTCGCAGACTTCCTGAGCGGTGGTGTTGACCGCTGCGTTGTTGTCGTCGCAGTCGGTTCCGCCGTAGCCGGAGGAGTCAAAGCCGTCGTTGTCTGCGTCATAGTCGCTGTCGCCGGCACAGTCGGCGTCCACACCGTCGTAGGGCGTATCGGTGGCGCCCGGGTAAATACTGCTGTTGGAATCGTCGCAGTCCGTAGGAAAGGTGACCCCGTCGTTGTCCGAGTCGGTCTCGCAGAGGACGTCTACGTCGACCGCGTCGTACCAGCGGCGTCCAATGCCATCCGTGAACTGCAGGTCCAGAGTCGCGATAAAGTCAGCAGCGCATCCGGCTCCCACGGTGAGGACCAGCGTGGTGTTCGTGCTTCCTGCGGCGCCGACGTTGACGTTGCCGATCGTAGCGGTGGCGGTCACGACACTCAGGTCGGGGTCCGACTCGCTCACAGTCGCGGTGACGCTGGTGGCGTCCACATTGCCGTAGTTCTCGACGTCGAGGCTGAGCTCGAACGTCTCGCCGCGCTCGATGATGCCGTCGTCGTCGCCGTTACTCGGTCCAGTGGCGTCATCGTCCAACGTCGAGGCGGTAATGCGAATGCGGGGGGCCGACTCGCCGTAGAGATGCACTACGCCGTCAATGTCGTCTTGGTGCAGGTCCCGAACCGCGGTGCCGACCGTCGACGAGGCGTACATAATGGCGCCAGCATTGTTGCTGTGGCCGAGTCCGAGGCAGTGCCCGATCTCGTGGACCGCTACGTCCCGGAAGTCCGACTCGTTGTTCGAGATCGAGGCTTCGTCCATGTTCCAGTAGATGGTTCCGCTGCCATTTCGCCCGTAGAAGCGAATGTCGCAGTCCGAGACTTGTCCCTGCCACCCGTAGTATTGGGCGACAGCCAGGGTGTAGCGGTCGTTTGTGCTCGTGTACCACTGGCCGATGTAGCGCCCGTCGTCGTTCCAGGAGCTGGCGCTGGTGGTGCCGCCGTCCTGCAAGTAGACGTCCGCGCCGCCCTGCAGGTTCCAGGTCGCGAGCGCGTCCTGCCAACCGGCGTAGGCATCGGCGGGGGTGCCTTCGTTGAATGAGGCCGGGTTGAACTCGAAGGGCGTCTCCACCGGAGCCTGCTCGCCATTGAAGCTCATGCCTGTGAGTGAAAAGCCGAGGACGGGTGCGGCGCCGAGCAGAGCGACGGCGGCGACGGTACGGGGGGCGTACTTAGCGAACATGGCAGTCCCCCAAGGTTCCGAGGACCTTTGCGAGCGACTCGCCAGGTTCATTGGGCTTCGAGGCGATGCGGATGGCACCGGCCTCTCCACCGAGGACTTGCAGCCCGCGGTCCTTGTGCGGTGCCAGGAAGAGCATGTAGCGGGCGTCCATCACGAAGTCTGGGCTGTGCTCGACCCAGTGGGTGAGGTCTCCCTTCTGTCCGCCCTCGAAGACCAGCTCGATGGTGTCTTCGGAGACGCCCCGAACCAGTCGGTGGGTCGCGAACCACACCCGGGTCTCGAGACCGCCATCCGGTGTGGCGGACCATACGGTCTCCTGCGAGGTCACGTCAGCGACGACTACCTGCGTGGAGGCGGCGCAGAGCTCGGGCCTTGGGACGTCGCGTTGTAGGGCCGTAGCGGGGGCCGAGAAGAGGAGGGGGAGAAGGAGCAGGCGCATGGATCTCTCGTCGTGGAATCGCCCATTGTTCTCCAAATTCTCCAGTCGTCAATGCATTGACCAACGGTTTGCGCTCTGCGGAGATCCGGTTGACACCGGGCACATCGTGAACTGTCATTCAGTTGCGAGGACGCGCGCGCTCCAGCCCTGTATTCTTCGGGGCCATGACGAAACTACCTCTGACTTTGGCCCTTCTTCTCTCCTCCGTCGCTTACGGCGATGACGACCCCGAGTTCCTGCTCGACGCCTACGGCGCAAGGGTTGACCTGCCTGCCCGCTGGACTGGGACCCCCGGCTCCTGGACCAATGAGGCCTTCGAGGCGTCGGCAGACGGCGGCAAGCTGCTGTTCTTCTCATGGGGGACGGACTTTCAGTCCGAGCTCACCGACGACAGCCTGGACGCCTGGAAGCAGGTGATGGTCGACAAAGCCCTCGCGCGGCGCATGAGCGAGGCAAAGGTGGTGGCCGCCGAGGTCAAGAAGGTCGGCAAGCGCCGGGTCGCTCTCTTTGATCTCGAGGTGTCCGCGTCTGGCGGCAGTGGGCTGATGTTCGGAGCCTCAGAGGCCGTCGACGGCCACGTCTTTCACATGATGGTGATGTCCGGGAAGCGCAAGGGGCGGGCCGGTAGAGCCGCCCGTGACGCCTTTGTCGATCGTCTAGACGTCGTGGCGCCCGCCGCGGACCTCGAGTGGGGTGGGGCGGTCGCTGCTGCCGGCTTCTCGAGCGACCTGCCAAAGGACTGGAGGCCGATGCTCGAGACCGAACTCGACGACTTCAAGCCGTTGGTCCGCGATCTCGGGCTCACCGCCCTAGACGAGTGCTGGATGGCGGTGCGGCCCCGCGGGCCCGACAAGCCAGACGTGATGGTGGGCTGTGCATCACCGATCTGGCTCGGAGTGGTGGACGAATACTCCTTCGAGGGCGTCGAGGCCGAGCTGCGCGAGAAGCTCTTTGGCGCTGCTCCCATTGCCCCCGCACAACAGCGGCCCGCCGGCGACCGGCTTGGGTTTGCGTATGGAGCAGACCTTGGAAGCCGGGCGATGGCGGTGGGCGTCGTGCCGTACGACCAGGGAGTGTTCCGCATCTGGGCCGTCGGCAGTGAGAACCTGTCCGGGGGCGTCGACGAGGTCTTGGCCGGCGCGCAGCTCTCTGGGCCACATCCTGCCGATATGGGCGCGACCGTGAGCTACTACCTAGGCTACCGACCGTTCTCGCCCATGGTTCTCGGCCCTGCGGGCCTACTGCTATTGCTGATCGGCGGTGGCGTCGGCGGCGGACTGATGATGATGGGTGGCAAGAAGTCTAAGTACGACTTCGATGACGAGGACGACCTCGACTAGGTCGCTGCCCGGGCCGCGAGGCCCAGACAAAGAAAGGCCCCGCGTCCCATCTGGGAGGCGGGGCCTCTTGCTCTCAGGGAGCGCTTACTTCGTGACCGCAGGGGCCTCGGCGGGGGCTTCCTCGGCGGGAGCCTCCTCTGCAGGCGCTTCCTTCTCGACAGCGGGAGCTTCTTCGGCGGGCGCTTCCTCGGCGTCAACCTCAACCTCGAGCGGGGTCTGCTCGAGGATGGTGAACTCGACGCGACGGTTCTGCGCGCGGCCGCTGCTGCGCTTGTTGTCCGCAATCGGCTTGGTCTCGCCGTAGCCCTTGGCCGTGAGGCGTCCAGCTTCGACACCCTTCTCGGTCAGGTAGGCGAGAACGGCTTCTGCGCGAGCCTGCGAGAGCGCCAAGTTGCTGTCGTCGCCGCCCTGCGAGTCGGTGTGACCTGCAATCTCGACCTTGCTGATCTGCTTGTTGTTGATGAAGATCTCGGCGATCTCATCGAGCAGGTCATTGGACCGGGACTTGATCGTGGCGCGGCCACTATCGAAGTAGATCTTGTCGGTGATGCGAATGGCGTCCTTGGTGATGAACACGCGGGCCGGGCAACCATCGGACAGGGCCGGGACGACTCCGTCGGGAGCCTTCTTGTCGGGGCACTTGTCGCGGCTGTCGGGAATGCGGTCCTCGTCACCATCGGGGCAGCCTTCGGCGCCGATGTAGCCAGGCTCGGTCGGGCACTTGTCGAGGTTGTCGCCCACACCGTCATCGTCAGTGTCGGGGCAGCCCTGCCAGAGCTCGTCGCCGGCGGCCTCGGGACAGGCGTCCTCGGAGTCCTGCAGGCCGTCGCCATCCGTGTCGGGGCAGCCGTCGAACTCTTCGAGACCGGCGACGTTCGGGCATGTGTCGTCTTCATCGAAGACGAGGTCGCCGTCGTTGTCGGGATCGGGACAGCCGTCCTCGTCTTCCCACTCGTCGACGTCCTCGGGAATGTCGACGCACTGGTCGTTGGCATCCTGGATGCCGTCGCCGTCGTTGTCGAGCTCGGGACAGCCGTCGGTGTCCTCAAAGCCGTCCATGTCTTCGGCGGCTTCGGGGCAGGCGTCCTCGTCGTCGTCGATGCCGTCCTTGTCCGAGTCAGCGATGCCAAAGCCCTCGCCGATCCAGTACACAGCACCACCGGTGAGCTCCCAGCCCAGCAGGTTGTCGCCGTAGTTGCCAATCGGGTCGTCGCCGATCGTGAGCAGCAGGCGGTAGTCAGCACGAAGCGCGAGGTTCGGCGTGAGCAAGAACTGCCCACCGGGGCCCGCGTTGATCATGAAGTCGAAGTCGGGATCCTGGAGCTTCTCGAAGCGCAGGTCATCCGACTCGCCCAAGTTCTTGAGCTGGAAGCCAAGACCGACGGAGATGAGCGGCTGGAACCGCTGCTCCATCCCGAGCACGCCCACGAAGTTCACGCGCGGGTTGATGTCGAGGTAGCTGGTGTCGCCGAAGTTCGTGCCGCCAGAATGAATGGCGACTTCGCCTTCAACGACGGCGCCGGGACGGATCATGTACCCGTAGCGCGGAACAACGGCGAGGCCGTGGCCTAGTACGTCGAGCTGGTCAGCGAAGAACGCGCCAGCACCAAGGCTGAAGCTCATATCCCCCCGTTCCGCGGCATTTGCGGTGAGGGGAGCAGCGAGGAGCAGAGCCAGGACGGTCCTCATGTGGGGCCTCCAAGAGTTTCGGTCGGGGCAGCTAACCGGTTTCGGCGAAAGGAGGGGAGTCAGAGCACCCCTACCCGCGATCTCCGGCCGAGCGAGGGCCCTATTGTGCGGCTGGGACGGGAGTTGTCAACGGCCTGCGCGAATGTCGCTTTTCCGTCAGGGTCCTGTGGTGGGCGCGGATCCTGGTTTCAGCGCTTGAAGCAGGGACTCATCGGCGTCTTCAGCGAGCAAGGTCGCGGCCAGTTCGCAGCGCTCGAAATCCGTGCGAATGCAGTCGTTCCTCAGCAGCGTGGCGAGCATTCCGGCGTCTTCGGCGGCCCACTGCTTCAGAAGTCCGCCGTGAAGTCCCACCGTCTGGCTGAGCAACTGCGACGCTCGCCGTTCCTCGAAGGGAAATCCAGCGCGGGTGCGAAACCAGAGGGCCCAGGCGGCTTCGGGGTGGACGGGCAGCATGGCGTCGAAGATCGGGCGTGGGTCTCGCTCGGGCAGGAGCTTGCTGAGATGACCGAGGCTTAGGGCGCTGGCGAGGCCAGGGCCGGCTTCATCACTGGCGAAGGGGACTGCGAGGTCCCAGGCCCGTGCGGGTTCGATGACTCCACGCTTCGCGGCATGATGAAGAGACGCGAGGGCGACCCGCTTGACCCGGCGATGCGGTTCTTCGCCCCGATCGAGGACGCGTTCATAGTGGTCTCGCGCGGTGGGAAAGAGGCTCGCATCGCCCAGGTCCATGACGAGCTTCCAACCCATGACCCTGATGCCCACTTCTTCGTGCCGAAGCCAGCCGTCGAGGTGCTCTGGCAGCACGTTGTGCTCGACCTCGGCATTCCAAGAAGACGCGCTCGTCACCGCGCGGCAGTCCTCGATCACAGCGCGAAGTTCGCGTACTTCGGCTGGAGCCTGGGTGGGGTCGCAGGCGAGTGCGGCAACGAGGAAGGTCAGTGCGATCATGGTTCAGGGTCGCATGAGCCGGCTCGCCGTACCAGAGCCGTTTAGGTTCAGATGACAACCTGTCAGGGTCAGCGGTGAGGCTGTTCAGCGGGTGACATCTTGTCCGAAATTTGGTCCGGAACGGGTCGAATAGGGGCTCTGTGGGTTGGCATGACTCTTGCTCTAAACAGGGCCTAAGGAGGGTCTTCCGTGAAACGGACGATGCCAACCATCGCTGCAGGGGTCACATTGGTCGCCGCACTCTGTGCTGGGGGCTTCAATCTCGGCGTGTATACGCTCGCCGGATTGCCGAGCGGAGCGGCTGTAGAAGCGGCTCCTACGCTCGCCGCGGATGGCACGGCCCCCGCACCAGCTCCCACCTCGGCCCGTGTGCTGTCCAAGCGGCAGTACATCGAAGGCATCTTGGTGCGGAACATCTTTGACCATACGGCAGTCGGCAAGACCGGCGGCGGTGGTGGCGGTGAGGGCGGCACCATGACCGATCTCGCTGTTCGCCTGCTCGGAACGATGGTGTCGTCGAATGCCGACTACAGCGTCGCCACGGTCGTGGGCGAGGCCAAGGACAGCTTTCCGCTGACCTACGGTGTCGGCGACAAGATGCAGGACGCGACCGTCATTGCCATCGAGCAAGCCAAGGTGACACTCCGTCGCGGCTCGGGTGCGGTCGAGTATCTGGCCATCGATGAAGAGGCGCGGCCGGCCAGTCGGGCTCAGGCCAAGAAGGGCGCCGGCAACGAAGACGACGACAACATCTCCAAAGATGGCGACAACTCGTACACGGTCGAGCGCGACCTGGTGGACAAGTACCTCGCCGACCTCGATGCGCTGGGTCGCATGGGACGGGCGATTCCGCACCGCGGTCCCGACGGCCAGATCGACGGCTACCGCCTCTCGGGCATCCGTCGCAACTCACTCGGCGAGAAGCTGGGTATCCGAAATGGCGACATCATCCACGCCGCAAACGGTCAGGCTCTGACCTCGATGCAAGGCGCGATGAGC
>JAGSGY010000164.1 GCA_023954855.1 Pseudomonadota bacterium
GTCCGATGTGAATCCGAGTCGCAGTCGAACGGGGTGCTTGCGACGCGTGCCCTGGACCTGTCCGCTGTCGCGCATGCTGCGGCTGATCTCTTCGGGACCCGCCCACAGGGTCGAGGGCATGCCGCCCTCCCGAGCGAGTGACGCGACGAGCTGGCCGTGTGCGGTGTCGGACAGCAACCGCAGGCAGCGGTAGAGGCTCGACTTGCCCACGCCATTCGCCCCGGTCACGACATTGAGGGTGCCGAGTGGCACGACCAACTCGCGCAGCGAGCGATAGTTTGAGACGGCGAGAGTGTGCAGCATCGGCGGCGAATGTACTGGAACGACCCGGCTCGCGCTCGCCCTCCCCATCTCGGCGCTCGGTGTGGTTGGCCCATAGTTGTGGCCAAAAGCGGGTTTCGGTGGGGCTCTAGATACGCACTTGTCCTGGGTCACCGGCCGGCATAGTCTCCCGGGTTCAAAGGGGGCCTTCATGCAGGAACAGTGGGTGTCCGCGCTGGTCTTCCTGGGCCTCGCGTTCAGTGTGCCGCTCTCCATGCTCGTGGGCGCAGCGCTCGTTCGCGTGCGGGCGAAGTCCAATCTGGAAGCGAAATACGACACGTACGAGTGTGGCGAAGAGCCCGATGGTCCGGCCTGGGTCCGATTCCATCCCCGCTACTACATCGTCGCGCTGGTGTTCGTACTGTTCGACGTCGAGGCGGCGTTCCTGTTTCCGTGGGCGCTCACGCTCCGTGAGCTGGGCACCCTTGCGCTGGTCGAGATGTTCGTGTTCGTGACGGTCCTGCTGATTGGCTGGGCCTACGCGCTGCGCAAGGGAGCGCTGTCATGGCAGTAGACGAAGGGCCCCGCAACTACGAACACCCCATGTACGACTACATGGAGCGCATGCCCGGGCTGTCGCTCGCCATGACCACCGTCGACAAGGTGCTCGAGTGGTCCGCGACGAACAGTCTCTGGATCTTTCCCATGGCGACCAGCTGCTGCGCCATCGAGTTCATGACGGCTGCCGCATCGCGCGTCGACATCGACCAGATCGGCTCGGTCATTCGCCCCACCCCACGTCACTGCGACGTGATGGTGGTCGCCGGCACCATCACCGTGAAGATGGCACCCCGCGTCAAGAAGCTCTGGGAGCAGATGCCAGAGCCGAAGTGGTGCATCGCCATGGGGTCCTGCGCGATCTCCGGCGACTTCTACCGCGACATCTACTCGGTCGTGCCCGGCATCGACACGGTCGTCCCCGTCGACGTCTACATTGCGGGCTGCCCCCCGAATCCCGACCAGGTCATGGTCGGCCTCATGCGGCTTCAGGACATGATTCGGGCCCAGCGCGATGGCGAGAATGTCACGCCTGAGACCCGTCCAGAGACGGCGAAGATGATCCTTCCGGCGGTTGGCCGAGTGGGTGACCCAGACCGCGACCCAGACCTGTCTCGTCAGCAGCACGACGCCTCGCGGAACCTGGGTGTGGGTGCCAACAGTGACCGGGCCAGAGATGCCCGCGCCATCGGTGACATCACCCAGGATGAGGCGGCGCACGTCCGCGGAAAGGTGGAGGAGGAATGAGCGTCTACGAAGACCTTCAAGCCCGCTTCGACCTGCCTGAGGTACCCCCCGAGGGTGAGCCTGCGCTTGTCGACGTGTCTCGCCACGTGGAGCTTGCGGGAGCGCTCAAGGATGCCGGCTTCACGATGTACGTGACCGTCTGCGCCTCGCACTTTCCCTCGGTGACGCCCAAGGTCAAGAAGGGCCAGGAGCCGCTGCCGCCGACCGTCGAGGCCTGGGAGGTCGCGACGGTGCTTCGCCGGCCAGGCCCCAACTCCGAGGCGTTTGCCTGGCGGGTTCGCGTGGAACGTCCGGTCGTTCCCACCCTCTATGAGCTGTTCGCAGGTGCCGACTGGCAAGAGCGCGAGCAGTACGACCTCGTCGGGGTGATCTTCGAGAACCACCCGGACCTGCGCCGCCTGATGATGCCCGAAGACTGGGACGGCCACCCCTTGCGCAAGGACTACGCGATCGACACGCGCGTAGCGCCGTGGCGGTGACATGACTGAATTTCCGCCCCGCGTCGATCCGCACTTCGACATCGAGGAGTACGACCCCGAAGCCGACCTGATGGCGCTCAACATGGGCCCTCAGCATCCGTCGACTCACGGGGTCATGCGCATCAAGCTGTTCCTCGACGGCGAGACCATCGTCAAGGCGGTTCCGTACCCGGGCTACCTGCATCGCGGCGTCGAAAAGCTCTGCGAGAAGCTCACGTACGTGCAGATCACGCCGATCTTCGACAAGCACGACTACGTCGCACCGATGACCAACGAGCAGGCCATCAACCTGGCCTTCGAGAAGCTGCTCGGCCTCGAGGTTCCGCTCCGCGCCCGCGTGCTTCGCACCATCCTCGCAGAGCTACAGCGCATCGCCAGCCACCTGCTCTGGCTCGGCACCTTCACCCTCGACATCGGCGGCACCATCGGCGGCGGCGCCTCGATGATGATGTACACCTTCCGCGAGCGGGAGATGATCCTCGACCTGTTCGAGGCGCTGACGGGCTGCCGGTTCCACTACAACACGCACTGCCCTGGCGGAAACCGCCACGACGTCCCGGAAGGCTGGGAGACGGTGGTCAAGGCGGTTCTGGACGCCATCGAGCCCCGCTTCGACGAGTACGAGGCGCTCTGCGACAACGACATCTTCCTGGTGAGAACCGAGGGAATTGGTGTGTTGCCTCCAGACCTGGCGCTCGAGTTGGGGCAGACCGGTCCCGTGCTTCGCGCCTCGGGCGTCGACCACGACCTGCGTCGCGACGCGCCGTACCACGCCTACGACCTCGTCGATGTGCGGGTCGCGGTGGACGATGGCTGCGATAGCCTCGCTCGCTACAAGGTCCGCGTGGCTGAGATGCGCGAGAGCGTGCGACTGGTTCGCTTGCTGCTGCCCATGCTTCCCCAGGGTCCAATTGTCGGCTCCAAGCCGATCAAGAGCCTGATTCAGTTCAAGGCGGCCGCTGGCCAGGTCTACGTCGGCATGGAGACGCCCCGCGGCGAGCTCGGCACCTACCTCATCGGCGGCGGTGACCAACGCGGCGCCGCACCCTATCGGTGCAAGATTCGGCCTCCCTCGCTGCATGCGATGGCCGCACTTCCGTACCTGCTGCCCGGACACTTCCTCAGCGATGTGGTGACAGTGCTCGGCTCCCTCGACCCGATCATGGGCGAGGTGGACCGATGAACCCCATCGTCCACGCCCTCGTCATCGGCGTGCCGCTCCTGACCTTCTTGATGGGCGGCGCGGCGCTTGCGACTTGGTTCGAGCGCCGGTTCTCCGGAAAGATGCAGACCCGGTGGGGGCCGACCGTTGTGGGGCCAGCTGGCCTCCTGCAGCCGGTCGCCGATGCGCTCAAGATGATGCAGAAGGAAGACATCGTTCCCCGCGCTGCGGACCGGACGCTGTTCAACCTCGCTCCGCTGTTCCCGCCGTTTCTCGTGATTGCTTCTGCGGCGGTCATTCCGTTTGCTGCAACCATCGATGCAGACGGCGCGGTGAAGGCGACGGGCGTGGTCGCCGACCTCGACATCGGCATCCTCTGGGTGATGGCGCTCGCCGGCCTGATGGTGTTCCCGATCTGGGTCGCCGGGTGGGCCGCGAACAACAAGTACACGATGCTCTCGGGCATGCGCATGGTGGCCCAGGGCATCTCCTACGAGATCCCCATGGTGCTCTGCGCCCTCGTTCCCGTCATCTTCGCGGGCAGCCTGAGCCTCTCCGACATCGTCGCCTACCAAGCCGTCCACGGCTGGAATGCGCTGTCGCTCTCGCCCTCCGCCATTGTCGGTGCGGTGGCAGCGCTGCTGTTCTTCCTCGCGTCGCTGGCCGAGGCCAACCGGATTCCCTTCGACATTCCCGAGGCGGAGAGTGAGCTCATCGGCGGCGTGATGGTCGAGTACACCGGCATCAAGTTCGGCATCTTCATGCTCGCCGAGTACCTACACACCATCGTGGCCAGCGCGCTGACGGCGGTGCTGTTCTTCGGCGGCCCCCTCGGACCCGGCCCCGCAGTGCTGGGACTCGGGTGGATGCTCGGCAAGACGCTGGTCTTGTTCGTGCTGATCTACTGGATTCGCTGGTCGCTGTACCGGTTCCGCTCCGACCAGCTGATGGACCTGTGCTGGCGCATCCTGGTGCCGTTGTCACTCGTGCTGGTAATGCTCTCGGCCCTCTTGGTCGCTGGAGGGTTCGCATGAGCAGTCGTGTTGGCCTGAACTGGATCTGGCAGAGCGCGAAGGCGATGATTGTCACTGGCAAGCATCTCTTCGAGCCGCGCACCACCGAAGGATTGCGTCCCGCCGAGTCACGGGCACCCCGGTACCGTGCGTCCTTTGCCCTCGTGCACAACGAGCACGGCGAAGAGGCCTGCATCGGCTGCAAGCTCTGCGAGAAGATCTGCCCGTCGGACGTCATCACGGTGGTCGGCGGCCCCAAGGAGCTGTCCGAGGCCACGGGCAAGAAGCGAGGCACCTGCACCGACTTCGTGCTCGACCTGCAGGCCTGCATCATCTGCGAGCTGTGCGTGCAGGTGTGCCCCGTCGACGCCATCTTGATGGTTCGCGAGCAAGAGGTGCCCGGCTATTCCCGCGAGGACCTCGTGCTGACGATGGACAAGCTCTACGCCAACGAGCACGACAAGGCCCTGTATTGGGGCTCCGGTTCTGCGTTGATGGAGATGCAGAATCCAAAGAAGGAGGCGTCCTCATGACGGCCTTCGCAGTGATCGCCGGAATCATCTTGGCCTCTGGCCTCATGGTGGTGCGCTCAGAGAACCTCGTGCACAGTGTGCTGTGGCTAGCGGTGACGCTCATCGCGACGGCGGTGCAGTTCGTGCTGCTCAATGCGCCGTTCCTCGCGGGCATGCAGCTCATGCTGTACACCGGCGGCATCATCACGCTGATGCTGTTCGGCGTGATGCTCACGATTCGCGACGAGGGCGTCGACATTCCGAACCCGAGCGAGGGTCATCTCGCCGGTGCCGGGGCAGCCCTCGCCTTTCTGGTTCCGACGCTCTACGCCATCTGGGGCACGCCGGACTTCGGTCCCATGGTCGACCCCATCACGGCTAAGGACATCGGCTCCTCCTTTCTCGGACCTCAGCTCATCGCCTTTGAGGCGCTCTCGGTGCTGCTGCTCGCCGCAATGATCGGCGCGATTGTCCTGGTGCGGAGGAAGGACCCATGACCCACATGGTGCTCACCGTCGCCGCGATCTTGTTCGCGCTCGGCATCTACGGCGTCACGACCCGCAAGAACGCCATTGGCATCTTGGTCTCGGTCGAGCTGATGGCCAATGCGGTCAACCTGAACCTGGTGGCCTTCTCGCAGCACTGGGGAGCGACGGGCCAGTCCTTCGCGCTGTTCGCGATTGCGCTCACGGTCGCGGAAGTTGTCGTCGGGCTCGCCCTCGTGGTGCTGCTCTACCGTACCCGCAAGAACGTCAACATCGACCTCGCGAGTGACCTCCGATCATGATTGCCACGGCAAACCTCGGACTCGTCGCGATCTTCGCGCCCCTCGCGGTCGCGCTGCTGCTCGCGTTTTCAGGTCCTATTCGACGCACAGGCGTCGGGGCTGCGGCCCTCTCACTGCTCGCGGCGGTGGCCAACTTGGGCGCTGCGGGTGTTCTTGCAGCGCGATGGTGGGGGCAGGGAGACCTGGTCAACATCACTGAGTGGACCTGGCTGATCGCTCTGGGCGACACGATGGCCACGGTGGGCGTGCACGTCGATGGCGTGAGCGCGGCGATGCTCGCTGTCGTCAGTGTGGTCGCGCTCTGCGTGCAGATCTTCTCGCTGTCGTACCTGTCA
>JAGSGY010000005.1 GCA_023954855.1 Pseudomonadota bacterium
CAGGCAACAACGTCGTGCTCTGCAGCAGTGTGGACTTCGACCGGACCAACGCACCATCGGGTGGCTGCTAGCGGCGCCCTCGCTCTCGGCGAATCAGCAACAGCGTGAGCCATGGGGCCCATACGAGGGCTCCGGTTGAGCTGTCACAGCCGCAGGCTTCGGGCTCGGGTTCGGGCTCTGGAAACTCGGTGGCTTCCACACGAGTGAGGGTGCACTCCACGACGGCGGGCACCTCGCCAACGCTGACGACGACTGCCCGCACTTCGCCTTGGGGATCGAGCGGCCTCGCGAGTTGAGCGGCCAGTGTCGCCCCAAACGCCGTGGTCGACTCGCCTCCCAACCCATCGGCGTCGACGGCAACGAGCCCAATGCCGGCTTCGCCTTCGGTCACCTCGCAGTCTGCACGAACCGCGAGACTCGAGTCGGCCGCGGCCATGCGGTGAAACGTGGTCGTGTACGGCGTCTCTGAATGAACCGAGTCGAAGCCACCCGTGACAGTCTCGAAGTCCACGGTCGCATCGGTCGTGCACGCGAGGGAGTCGGCCACGTAGTGGTTTCCGTCATCGGCGCCACAGGCGAACGCGTTGTAGACCTGGTGCTCGAGGAACAGCTCGCCAAACGAGCCGAATCCAGCGTTCTCCGCCGCGTCCTTGGCGTGGGTGCGCCAGCCGTCTTCGGGGGTCGCCGCGACGGCATCCCAGAAAACACGCCGGTCGTCCACGGCGTCGGACCAGTACTTGAAGAAGCTGTGGGCGGCGTATTCGTAGCGTCCGGTGGTATCCGAGACAGCGAGCTCGGGTGAGCCCAGTCGCACGCCCCAGAGCACGTTGACGGCGAGCTGCAGCCCCAGGTCACTGACCTGGCTGTACTGCTCGGCGGTGGCCGAGCCTTCGTGAATCCAGCTGGCCGTCAGCCCGTAGCGGTACTGCACGCAGTGGTGAAGCTCGTGCACGGCGACCGACTCGAGAATCAGGCCGGCCGTGGTCAACGACGGGTCGATCTCCATGAAGCAGGCGTAGCCGCCTTCCGCCGCCTCTCCGTCGAGGGCGTAGGCGTAGCCATTGATGTCGACACCGCGCAGGTACACGTCGAGCGCCGTGGAGCCGCCCTCGCCGAGGTCGCGAACTGGCGGTCGCCACCCGTCTGCCTCATAGATGGCCCGCGCCGACTCGAGGGCTGCGAGGACCCGCTCTGGGTAGTCGGCGGTTCCGGAGCCATCCTTGTCGGGGGCGGGGACGGCGTCGATGCCTTCGTGGGTGTAGTGCAGCCGAAAGAAGCCATCCGACGCATCGAGCAGCTGCTCGGGTCCCGAGAGAGCGGGGCGTGAAAAGGTGGCTCCGCGGGGCGGAACACCGGCTTGCACTGCGAGGGCGAGGAAGATCAGCATGCCGCAGCCTACCCCGTTCGAGACGAGTAGGATTCCTGCGTTATGCAGCGACATGCGTGAACTGAAGCCCTTCGAGCAGCTCCCTTTCGAGGACCTTCCGCTGCGCCCCCGCGTACCCCATGGCTGGGCAGGGGTGAAGCATGAGACCGTCACGCTTCGCACCGACGCCTTTGGCGAGCATCAGGTGCACTACGTGGAAGCGGGTGAGGGGGAGCCGCTTCTGCTGGTTCATGGCTTGATGTGGCGTGCGTTCTCTTGGCGCTACGTCGTCGAGCCCCTCTCTAAGCGCTACCGCGTCATCATTCCCGACCTGGTCGGAGCGGGTCTGAGCGACGCCCCCGATGTGGCCTACACGCCCGAGGCCATGGCCGCCTGGCTCGCGGCCTTTGTCGATGCGCTGGATCTGCGCGGATGCCGCTGCGTGGGCAACTCGCTCGGCGGGTACTTGTGCATGCAGGCCGCGCTCTCCGATCCGTCCTTGTTTCGCTGCCTGGTGAACCTGCATTCTCCGGGTATCCCCGAGCCTCGTCTCTACGCCCTGTGGTTCGCGATCCGCATTCCAGGCCTTCGCGCGCTGTTCGAGGCCTTTGTCGCGCGCGACCCCATGCGCTGGTCCCACAAGAACGTGCACTACTACGACGAGAGCCTGAAGAGCGTCGAGGAGGTTCGGCAGGTCGCCGAGCCCCTTCGCACGGCTGCTGGCAGACGGGCCTTCTCGCACTACCTGGCCGACACCGTGTCCCCGTTCGCCATGCGCCAGTTCGTTCGCACGCTTCAACAGCGGCGGGAACGCAATCTCGGCTTCCCGATCCCGCTCCAGTTGGTCTATGCCTCCTCGGATCCGATGGTGCCGCCGCACGTCGGCAGAGCTCTTGCTGAGCTCCTTCCCGACGCCGAGGTGGCCTGGTTGGACGAGGCCTCCCACTTCGCCCACGTCGACGCCGTCGAGCCTTTCCTCGACGCCGTCGCGGAGTTCCTCTCATGAATCGACGTGCCCACCTCTCCAAGCTGCTCGAGCGTCACGCGCCGTTCACCGAGCTCGAAGCGGCCCATCTCGCTGGCATGCGAGACCTCTGCGCGGTACCCGGCGACCCCTTCGACCGCGCCCACTGGGAGCCTGGCCACTTCACGGCGTCGGCCTTCGTGCTCTCGCCGGACGAGCAATCGGTGCTGCTGATCTTGCACGGCAAGCTCAAGCGCTGGCTTCAGCCGGGCGGGCACGTCGACCCAGAAGATGCGGACATCGTTGCTGCGGCCATGCGCGAGGTGGCCGAGGAGACCGGCGTGACCGAGGTGGACGTCGTCGGCGATGGACTCTTCGACGTCGATGTACACGTGCTTCCGGCGCGAAAGGGCGACCCTGAGCACCGCCACTTTGACGCTCGCATTCTTCTGCGTGCGCGGACGCTCGACTTCGCGGCTGGCTCCGACGCGGAAGCCGGAAAGTGGGTGCCGCTCGACGACGTCTCTGCGGTGGAGTCGGATGACAGTGTGATGCGCGCGGTCGACAAGATCAGGAGCCTCCGTGGCTGACTGCATCTTCTGTGCGATCTGCGCCGGCAAGGCCGAGGCCAGCGTGGTCATCGACGACGACTACCTCGCGTTCATGGACATTGCGCCCTTCGCGACGGGACACACGCTCATCATCCCGCGTCGCCACGTGCAGCGCGTGGCCGAGCTGACCTCCGACGAGCGCGCCGGGCTCTTTGAAGTGGGAAACCGCATCGGTACGGCACTCCGGGAGGCCGGACTGGCGGAGGACGTACACTTCGTCCTCAACGACGGGGACAAGGCCTCGCAGACCGTCTACCACGTGCACCTCCACGTGGTTCCACGGCGGTCCAAGGACCTCCGACGCCTGCTTCCTCGTGTGCTCACGGCCTTCGCGCCGCCGCTCTGGCGTCGCCGACGGACCCAGCTCGATGCTGTCGCCGAACGGATTCGAGCGAAGCTAGACGGGTAGGGTTCGGTCCGCGGGCACGTGACCGTCGGCCATAGCGTCGAGGTAGATCTGCGAGGGACCGTCACTGCCTCGGCTGGCGATGACGGCTTCGAAGGCCGTAGTGGCCGCCGCAGCGTCGCCTTGCATCCATGCGTCGCGCCCGGTCTCCCAGGCATCGAGCCACGAGGCTCGTCCCCGCAAGGGCTCGTGAACCGGCTCGGGATCCGCTTTTCCCCGCACACGAAGCAAGCCGACGCAGCGCCAGGTGACCTCGTTCGCGACCATGGCGCGGGTTCGGTTGCAGAAGAGCACGTTGACACCGAGCTTGTTGCAGCTGCTCTCGAGGCGGGCCGCCAGGTTCACACGGTCGCCGAGGATGGTGTACGAAAGGCGCTGCGACGTCCCGAAGGTGCCGATCAGGCCCCGCTCCATCGTGGCGCCGCCGACCTTGACCTCGCAAAAGTAGGGCAGGTGCTTGACCGAATCCACGGTATCGAGCGCGGCCTGAACGCAGCGTCTGGCGTGCTCGACGGGGTCTCCGCTCACCAGGGGTCCTCCGCGAAAACTCATCACTGCATCGCCGATGAACTTGTCGACGATGAGGTCGTGCTTCATGTGCGCGCCGACGATGGCGTCGATGGCGTTCTCGAGGTGCGACTTGAGGGTCTCGAGGTCGCCGTGGAGCTCCTCGACGGTTGCCGTGAAGCCGCGCACATCGCAGAAGATGACGCTCGCCGGCATGGCGTGGGTCTCGTCGTAGCGCTCGGGATGCTTCAGGAAGTGGTTCGCGACCTGGCGTGGGAGCGCCACGTTGAGGAGCTGTCGGACCTGAGTCTCGGCGACCTCGGGCACATGCACGCGCATCAAGCCGAGCACCAGCAACATGCCGAGCGTGGAGCCGAGAACCAGGAAGAACTCGGCGCGAGCTGGCTCCGCGGAGGTCGCGTGGACCCACTGCACCAGCCCAAGAAACAGCGCGGTGTAGGTGATGACACCGAGCGAGAGCGCGAGGTCAAAGCGGGTGCCTCGGCGCTCTTCATCGGTCTCGGCGAGGCGTACACCGCGAAGCACGCGAAGGGCCCGAAGCACGCGTAGGGTCCGCAGAATGCGAAACACGCGGAAGGCCCGAACGAAGCGAAGCGAGCGGGCCACGGAAGGAATGCTCTGCAGAAGCGCCAGCGCGGGGAGTGCCGAGATGAAGTCGATGAGGAACCACGGCGAGCGAAGGTAGGGGCCGCGCAGGAGCGCGCTCTTCACGACGAGGTCGAGCACGAACACCACGTCGAGCACGCGGGCAAGCAGGGTCGCCATCTCGGAGTCGAGGCCGAGCAGCTCGGCGAGGTACAGCCCGACGGCGACCGCCGCCAGCAGGAGCAGCGGGATCTCAGTGCGGTCAAGCCAAGTCTCGGAGCGCTCCGCTCGCACCCATCATCCCCCTGCGGGGAGTGTACGCTGCGAGACTCAGAAGTCGTTGGGATGCGCCAAATCGCCTGCGAAGCAGCAGTGAGACGCTATCGAGCGTAGGACGCCATGCGAATGAGGCCACCGCTCGGAGCGCGCGTCGCCACGCTGACCGTGTGCTCGCCTTCGAAGCGCTCGGTGGGCTCCATCGCGTGTACGGCATCTCGAAGGAACGCGGCCGCAATCTGCGGTGGAGGGGACTCGCCGCGCAGAGGAC
This sequence comes from Pseudomonadota bacterium, assembly GCA_023954855.1. GTDB lineage: Bacteria > Myxococcota_A > UBA796 > UBA796 > M1803. Next base: position 5,008 of record JAGSGY010000005.1, read on the forward strand.
GGGAAGTGGCTTCGAGTGCGACGGCGGCGACGGCACCGTTGCGATGCCGCGCAAACTGCGCCGGGTGGCTGTAGATTTCGGAGGCGACTACGCGTCCGCCGTAGGCCACAACCACACCGACCACGCGCTCGCGCTTCGCCAACTCGAGCATCAGCGCCCGCGCGGTGGCGTGGGCTTCGGGAAGGGCCGTCAGCGAGGCGCGGTAGGTCTCGGTCGATGGGGAGAGCTTGCTCGCGTCACCGCCGCGGCTCGAGACATAGGCGGCCTTTCCGGCGTTCAGCTTCGAGACGGTGGCCCAGGTCACATCTTGCGACGCGGCAGTCTGCACGGCCTTGGACAGGGTCAGCTCGGCGCGGCCGCCATAGGCGAAGTCACCGCCAGCCTCCCAGCGCCCTCGCTCCACGCAGTGCACGGCCAGCGGCACACTCTGCGAGTGCGGTGGAATGATCACATCGTGGGCGATCATCCGGTCTTGGTTGCCGCCGAAGAACACGTCGCCGGCGAGCGCGAGGATCGGCTCATCGCCGTAGTTGTCGACCACCAGCTGGTTGACCGTGCCGCCATCCTGTTCGTCGACCTTGAGTGCGCCGCGCTCCATGGCCTCGCCGACCGTTGCGAAAGCCGCGTCGATCTCGGACGCGCGCTGGTCCACCACCGGGTAGAGCGCCAGGCCGCCGACCTGAATCGGCGCATCGACTGCGAGGCGTCCGTCGACGTCTGCCATGCCCTGAGTGGCCTTGCCCCACGGATCCGGCTTGGCCGAAGCCGCGGTAACGAGCGTCAGCATGCCGATGGCGAGTGTCGAGCGAAGGGCGATGTGCATAGGGCCTCCCAGGCGATGAGACAGCGGAAGAACCTGTCGGTTCCCGCATTCAGTGCGGGAACGCGTGGGCTTGTTCATCGCTTACAGCTTCGCGGATCTTTCTGCGCATTGCTGTGGAATCTCGCCGGAATCTCAGGCTCGTAGACGCACCTCGTCGAAGGAGAGGCCCCACTTCGCGAGGTACTTGCGCAGGCGGTCGGCGTCGTTGCTGCTCTTCTTTCGCTGGCGACTCACGGCGAACAGCATGCGGCCCGCCTCGCTTAGCGAGCGCGACGCCCGGCACACGGTGATGACCTCCGCCATCTGCGCGCGGTCGAAGCGGTCCATCTCGTCGGCGAGGTCGCCCATGACCTCGTACACGACATCGCGCTGGGTGACCCGCCAAGCGTCGCGGAGCCGACCGACCTCTTCGTCCACCACGGTGGTGTCGATCCGCCCCGAGTCGGACAGTGTGGCCATGCGCGTGACTGCGGCGTTGAGGTCGCGAAAGTTGGCGGTCCAGGTTGCTTCTGGCGAGCCGGCGAACTGCAGAAAGCGCGTCCGCGCCTCGCGGTTCAGTCGCACCCGGCGGTTGTGGAGTCGGGATTGCTGCTCGAGCTCGTAGTCGAGGTTCGGCTCGATGTCCTCGCGTCGCTCGGCCAGGCCCGGCAGCCGGAAGGTCCACAGGTCAATGCGCGCGAGCAGGTCCTCGCGAAAACGCCCCTCGGCAACCGCCTCCCTCAGGTCCCGATTGGTTCCGGCGATCAGCTGAAAGTCGCTGCTGACCTCGCGGTCCGAGCCGACAGGCAAGAAGGTCTTCTCTTCGATGGCGCGTAGCAGCATGGCCTGCTCGTCGAGTGCGAGTTCGCCGACTTCATCGAGAAACAGCACCCCTCCATCGGCTTGGCGAAGCAGCCCGGAGCGATCGGATGCGGCCCCGGTGAAGGCCCCGCGCACGTGGCCGAAAAGGGCGGACATGGCCCCATCACCGCGAATCGTTGCGCAGTTCACGACGACCAGGGCACCCTCGACCTGCTTTCGCTGCTGCTTGAGGGCGGCGATGCGCTTGGCGAGACGCGTCTTTCCGGCTCCGGTCGGTCCCATCAGCAGCAGGGGCGCAGTGGTGGCGGCGGCCACACGCTCGATGCGGTCGATGAGGCTGTTGAAGGCCGGGCTCTTGGTGTCGATGCCTTCCTTGAGAAAGCCTGTGGCCTCGCGGCGCTCGGCTTCAAAGCGCGTGGCGATGCGGTCGTAGCGGCCGAGGTCGAGGTCGATGATCGAGTAGCCGCCGACGCTCTCATCGCGGCGTGGTGGGCGGGTCTGCAGCAGCTTTCCCGGAAGGAAGCCGGCCTCGACGAGCAGGAATAGGCAGATCTGAGCCACATGTGTGCCGGTCGTGATGTGCACGAGCAGCTCTTCGTCCTCGGTGAACGACGTGCCGTGGGCGAACTCGTGCAGAGCCCCGTACACCTCCTCGAAGTCCCAAGGGTCGTCGAACCGGACCAACACTAGCTCGACCGACGTGTTCGGGGACAGGTTCCGAATGTCGCGTCGCACCGCATTGGCCATCGCCGCGTAGTCACTGTCGTAGAGCAGCACCATACGGGCGACCTCGAGGTCGTCTTGCTGGAACAGGGATGGGGTCGGTCGCCACTTGGTCCACCGCTTCGAGCCGTGCCCTCGGTCGAGGTTGACGCCGAGTAGGCCTACGATAGTGACGGGATTATCTGACAAGATAAAATCCTAGCTATGACGATAGTAAAACGTCCTCTCGCTCATGGCGAGTTCTAGCAGTCATTTGTGCGATGATATCGATGACAGCGGGCTCATCGCGGCGGCCGCTCGAACTTGGCACGGCATCTGCTTTGTGTTTGAGCAGTCCAGGGAGGACGACATGGCACATCAGCGAATCGAGACCGGCAGTGGCGGCGTCATCAAGGCGTGGGTCAACGGCGTCTCCATCGAAGACCAGGCGCAGAAGCAGCTCGAGAACATCGCCTCGCTCCCCATCGTGCATGGGTGGGTCGCGGCGATGCCCGACGTCCATCTCGGCATGGGTGCAACCATCGGCAGTGTCATCCCGACGCTCTCGGCGGTCATTCCCGCGGCCGTTGGTGTGGACATCGGCTGTGGAATGATTGCGCGGCGCACCAGCTTGAGCGCGAGCGACCTCCCGGATTCCCTCCGTGAGCTTCGCTTCGCCATCGAGGCTGCGGTTCCGCACGGTCGCACCAGCGGTTTTCGCGGACGCCATGGCAAGAAGCGCGACAAGGGCTCGTGGGGCACCGTCCCCGACGCCAACGGTCGTGCTTGGAGCGAGGGCTTGTCCGACCGCTTCGACGTGATCTGCGACAAGCATCCCAAGATCGCGAAGTCCAACCACGTCGTGCACCTCGGTACCCTCGGCACGGGCAACCACTTCATCGAGATCTGTCTCGACGAGGCGGACCGGGTCTGGGTCATGCTTCACTCGGGCTCGCGAGGGGTCGGAAACCGCATTGGTTCCTACTTCATCGAGCTCGCAAAGAAGGACATGGGCGTGCACCTGCAGAACCTCCCGGACCACAACTTGGCCTACCTCGAGGAAGGCACCGAGCACTTCGGTGACTACGTCGAGGCGGTCGGCTGGGCCCAGGAGTTCGCACGCACCAACCGCGCGCTCATGATGAGTCAAGTGCTTCGTGCCATGCACCAGGTGCTGGGCGACTTCGAGAGCGACGAGGCGGCGGTCAACTGCCACCACAACTACGTCAACCAGGAACACCACTACGGAAAGGACGTCTTCGTCACCCGAAAGGGTGCGGTGAGCGCGCGGGAAGGGGAGCTCGGCATCATTCCGGGATCGATGGGTGCAAAGTCATTCATCGTTCGCGGAAAGGGCAACGCCGAGTCCTTCCACTCGTGCTCGCACGGGGCTGGCCGCGTCATGTCGCGAACCGCTGCAAAGCGACGCTTCAGCGTGGCCGACCACGAGCGTCAGACCGAGGGAGTCGAGTGCCGAAAGGACGCAGGCGTGATCGATGAGATCCCGTCAGCGTACAAGGACATCGATGCCGTCATGGCCGCCCAGGCGGACCTGGTCGACATCGTGCACACGCTCAAGCAGGTCGTCTGTGTGAAGGGCTAGCGCCCACCATTCTTGAAGGAGGCCGTCATGTTGCGTGACGTGCTCAATCGACATCGCTGGCGGGACGGGGATCTCTCCGAGCTCGAGCTCTCGGTGCGCCATCGCGGCGCTCCGGGAGACGTTCGGGTGATTCCGGGCCTCGCCATCGCAGACATCGTGTCCACCGGGGTGCATCTCATTCGTGAGGATGATCAGCCCGAGGGCGCATTCATTCCTTTCCATCGCGTTCTTCGCGTAGACGGTCCAGATGGGATCGTCTGGGTCCGGGAGGGCCCGCGCAATGTTGACCCTTGATGGTTGCATGGGGGAGGGCGGAGGCCAGGTTCTCCGCTCCTCCCTCTCTTTGTCGGCTCGTACGGGCCAGGCGTTTCGCATCGACAACATCCGTGCGGGACGTCGCAAGCCAGGTCTGCTTCGGCAGCACCTGACCTGTGTGCGTGCGGTGGCCGAGGTGTGCGGCGCCGAGGTCGAAGGCGCTTCGCTCGGCTCGACGCGACTGGTCTTTCGCCCGGGACCGATCCGCGCGGGCACGTACCATTTCGCGATCGGCAGTGCCGGGAGTGCGCACCTGGTTCTTCAGACGCTGTTGCCTGTGCTCTGGGCCGCGGACGGCGAGTCCGAGGTGGTGGTCGAGGGGGGCACCCACAATGACTGGGCACCGCCGTTTCCCTTCTTGGACCGCGCCTTCGCACCCGCGGTGTCGAGCATGGGAGCGGTGCTGGACCTCGCCCTCGAGGCGCATGGCTTCTACCCGGCGGGTGGGGGTCGCGTTCGCGCATTGGTCGCTCCCTCCAGGTTTCAGCCGCTTGAGTGGGTCGAGCGTGGCGCCATCGCCCAGGTTCGTCCTGAGGCGGTGGTGAGCGGCATTCCCACGCGCATCGCCGTCGACGAGATCCGGGTCATGGCCTCGGCCCTGAACGTGCCGGTGAGTCGGCCGCGAACGGTGGAGGACCCGATGGGACCGGGCAACCTGTGCTGGCTCGACGTCGAGTTCGAGACCGGAAGCGCGGTGTTCTGCGGCTTCGGCAAGAAGGGCGTGTCCTCGCATCGCGTCGCCAAGCAGGCGGTGAAGGCGTTCAAGCAGTGGCGTGCCGTAGATGTTCCCGTGGACGAGTTTCTCGCGGATCAGCTTCTGTTGCCGCTGTCCTTCGCGGGTTCGGGCACGTTTCGAACCACCGAGCCTTCGCTTCACACGCGCACCAATGCCGAGGTGATTCAGGCCTTCACCGGGCAGCAGTTTCGCTTCGAGGACGAGGGGACTGGGGCATTCAGGGTCACCCTGGGCTGAGGGCGTTATCGACGCATCATGGATGCTTCACTCAACGTTATCGGCACTCCCCTAAAGCCCTGCTCGCGTCGCCCGCTCACCGGGTGGTTTCGCGACGGTTGCTGCAACACCGACGCAAGTGACCGCGGGTCGCACACCGTCTGCGCGCGGGTGACCGCGGACTTCCTCGAAGTCTTGCGTGAGCAGGGGAATGACCTTGTCACGCCCGCGCCGCAGCACGGCTTCCCCGGGCTCAAGCCGGGTGACAGCTGGTGCGTGTGTGCCGGCAGCTGGTATGCGGCGTTTCAGATCGGCCGGGCCTGCCCCGTCGATCTCGAGCGCACCCACGCGGTCGCGCTGCGCACCGTGCCTCTCGAAGCGCTGATGCTGCACGCCGAGGGCGGCGCAGAGGCCTAGGAGGCATCGTGAAGATCGGCGTACTTGGCGCGGGTGCGATTGGCTGCTGGCTCGGCGGAAAGCTCGAAGCCGCAGGCCATGACGTGGTGCTCGTCGGCCGGGACTGGCTTCGCGAGGCCGTTGCCAAGGATGGGCTGAGTCTCGAGGATCTCGATGGCCCTCCGGTGGTCGTTCGGCCTCGGGTCGAGACGTCTCCGTCAGTGCTCGGAACCTGCGACGCCGTGCTCGTTGCGGTGAAAGGGAAAGACACGGTGGCCGCGGCTGAGCAGGCTCGCGTGCACCTCAGCGCCGGCGCTGTCGTGATGAGCTGCCAGAACGGCCTCGACAACGCCGCACGCCTTCGCGAGACGCTGCCCAAGCAGCGGGTGCTCGCCGGAATGGTGTCGTTCAATGTGGTTCGGCAGGGACCCTCGTCGTTCAAGAGAGGCACGAGTGGCCCGCTCGCGATCGAGGCCTGTCCCGAGTCGGTTCCCCTCGCCGCCGCGCTGAGGGATGCGGGCTTTGACACCCTCGAGCGTCCGGACATGGACAACGTGCTCTCGGCCAAGCTCGTGTTCAACCTCAACAATGCCATCAACGCGCTGTCGGACATGCCACTGCAGGAAGAGCTGCTCGAGCCCGAGTACCGGCGCCAGCTCGCCGATGCCATGGACGAGGCGAAGGCGGTGCTCGCGGCTGCGGGACGTCCGGCCGTTCGGGTTGGCAAGCTGCTTCCGGGACTCGCGCCCATGGTCCTGCGGCTGCCCACACCCTTGTTTCGGCTGGTCGCGCGTCAGATGCTTCGCGTGGACCCCCAGGCCAGGTCTTCGATGTGGGAGGACCTCTCCCGCGGACGGACCACCGAGATCGACGATCTGAACGGCACGGTCTCGCGACTTGGGCGCGTGCACGGCATCGTGACGCCGGTCAATGATGACCTTGTAGAGCGCATTCGCCAGGCAGAGGCGGCCAACGAAGCGGAGCGCTCGGCAGATTCGGCCTAGGCATCGGCACGCATCCTGTACCCTGGCCGGCCAGGAGGCTCGATGTCCCGACCCGTGCACTTTGTGATTGGCTGCGGCCGCAGTGGAACCACACTTCTTCGTGTGATGCTCGCAGGGCATCCAGAGTTGTTCTCGCCGCCAGAGATGGTGCTCTCGCCCTACGACACCATGGCCGAGCGCACCAAGCACATGGAGGCGCGCTTCTGGGAGAAGGGGGGATTGCGCCGGGCGGTGCTCGAACTCACCGGTTGCTCGGTCGATGAGGCGAAGGCCCATGTCGCCGGGCTGGCCGAACTCACTGTGCCCGAAGTCTACGACCACCTCCAGGAGCTGGTTGGCGAGCGCTTCATCGTCGACAAGTGCCCCCACCTGGCGCTACAGCCCGAGCGACTGGCCAAGGTGCTCGAGTGGTACCCCGAGGCTCGCTTCATCTGGATTGTGCGCCACCCTGGCTCGGTGATCCGCTCGTTCGAGAACATGCCGATGGCCGAGGTCATGCTCGCGGGGATTCCCGGGGGCGCCGAGGCCTTCTGGCGCACGTCGAACGAGAACTGCGAGGCCTTCCTCGCCGGCGTGCCCGAGGACCGGTGGACCCGGGTCAGCTACGAGGAACTCGTCGAGTCGCCCGAGGCCCGCGAGGCCGCGCTGCAACGCATTTCGTCCGCGCTGGGCGTCGACTACGACCCGCGTATGGCCAATCCCTATGAGGGCGACCGCATGCGGTCAGGGCCCAAGGGAGCGCGCGCGATTGGCGACCCAAACATGGCCGGCCGCAAGAAGATCGACCCGTCGCTCGCGACCAAGTGGCTGAAGGGCTTCGACCCACGCTCGGTGAACGCCGACACCAAGGCCCTCGCCGCCAAGCTCGGCTACGATCTCGACGCGCTCGAGCTCCCGCCGATTGCCCGCCTCTCGGACGGCATGCAGTCGCTCTTTGACCTCGCCAAGAAGCTCGAGTCCGAGATCAAGCTGCCCATGGACCTCGACGCCATCGAGGGACGGCGTTTCCTACTTCGCATGCTCGCCGAGTCGGTCGACACCTTCGTCGAGCACTCCACGGTCGACGCTCCGGAGTTCCGCCACGCCGAAGGGCCGCACCGCAAGATGTTCGCCGACAACCCGGACACCGACTACCTGCGCGCGCCGATTCGCCTCGACGATGGACGGGTCTACGCGCTGCGGGGTCGCATCCCCGAGAGCACGGCTTACGCCGGGATTCTCTACTACGGAAAGGGCGGGCGCGTCGGCAACCGGCTGGTCGACCAGGAGATTCCCACCGACGCTGGAGGCAACTTCGAGATTCGTCTCGCGACGTCCGAGATCGAGGGCTTCACGACCCTCGTCGGCGACGGCGACGAGACGGCGGTGATGGTGCGGCAGTACTTCACCAGCCGAACGCGTGAGGCCCCGCTCAAGGTGTCGATTGAGTTGGTCGGTGAGACCCCCGAGCCGGTTCCTCTCGATGCCACTTGGATGGCGCGGCGTATCTACCTGTCGGAGCGTATGCTCAAGGCTGTGTTCGAGCGCACGATTCAGACCTACAAGATGGCTGGAAAGGCTGCGCTGAACCAGTTCATCCAGATTCCCGGTGGGGCGCTGTTCCCGACGCCTGACAACACCTACCAGGTCTGCTGGTACCGCTTCGGGCGCGACCAGTGCATGCGGGTTCGCGGCAAGCTTCCGAAGAGCCGCTACTTCTCGTTGGTGCTCTACAACGCGTGGATGGAGTCGCTCGACTACACCCGGCACACCATCTCGCTCAACCACACCGAGATCGAGACCGACGCCGACGGCAACTTCGAGATTGTCCTGTCACATCGCGACCTCGGACAGGCGAACCGCCTCGACGTGGCCGGGCACCATGCGGGCTACCTGCTCGCGCGCAACCTGCTTCTCGAGGGTGAGGCGCCGGAGCTCTCGATCATGGTCCAGTACGAGCACGAGTACCTCGCGGATGCCTGAGCGCGACGCGGTGGTGCGTGCCTTTGGGGCCTTCGAAGGTCACACCTGGCCCGCGCTGCCGGGGCGCACGAATCACCTTCACGCCGGCGTTCTCGTGCCCGTGGTCTGGGACCAGGCCCCCCGCATCTTGGCCATCGTGCGGGCCGCGCATCTGCGGCGGCACGCGCGTGAGGTCGGGTTTCCGGGTGGAAAGCCCGAGGCCGAGGATGCCGACATCACCGCCACCGCGCTGCGTGAGGCCCGCGAAGAGCTCGGCTTCGAGCACATCGAGGTGCTCGGCAGGCTGTCTTCCTTTCCGCTGTACACCTCGGACTACCGGCTCGAGCCCACGGTCGGACTGGTCTCGGACCAGCAGCTGATTCCCGAGCCCGCTGAGGTCGCAGAGGTCCTGAGCGTCGATATTCGCGCTTGGCTCGCTCGGGAGCAGTGGGAGGGCGTGCCCTTCGAGCACGAAGGGGGAGTGGCCGTGTCTCCGGTGTTCGAGATCGACGGGCACCTGATGTACGGCGGCACCGCTCATGTGCTCTACGAGGCCTTCACCGTGCTTGCAGCAGCGATGGACACACCGCTCCCCGCGCTGTCGGGACGTCGCTATACGCCGACGGACATTCTCACCCGGGCGCTGCGCAACGCCTAAGGCGCGTATCTACTCAAGCCAGTGCTCCCCGGCCTTGAGGTCGCTTCCTTGCACCAGGGCTCGGCATCGTCCGTCGACGTCGGTGACGTAGAACCAGCTCTCGAGTCGCACCGTGACCTCGTCGCCGGAGTCTGGCGCGATGGGACCGTCGGAGAGCGGCGTGATGCCGTCGGCGAAGAGCTCGTGGAACAGCAGGTCTTCGCCGAGTCCGTTGCGCACCCGGGTCTCCTTGGCGCTGTTCGAGAGGGCCACGCTCCAGTCGATGTTGTAGCGCCGGTCACAGCCGAGGTCCCCCTCGAGGTCGGAGGCTTGGTCCTGCTCGGGGCCAAACGGCGCGATGCTGCGGTACAGCGTGGTCTCGTCGTGCACGTAGAGCACGCCGCCGCCGTCTGCACCCACGACTTCCAACGGCACGCGCTCAGGGCTGAGGTCGATGTTGGCGGCGTGCGTCCATGTCCATCCGTCGGACTCGGTCGGCGTCCAGCTCTCGGTCCACCCAGCGGGGACGGCGTCGAACTGCTGGCGGTCATCTTCGAGGGTGGTGGCCCAGCCGTCGGGGAGGGCGGCGGCCGGGTAGGTGAGAAACGAGCCCTCCTCCCACTCCTCGGCGCCGGACCCGGTGACCTTCCAGGTCGTGGACGAGCCAGAGTCGGTGTCGGTGGCCAGTACGACAACCACACCTCCGAGGGTGCTGCGAAGCTCGAGGGTCTCGGGCACAGCGCTCCCCGCGAGCAGGCTGTCGGCGCGCATCGTCCAGGTCACGCCGGCGTCGATACTCGAGGCCAAGGCACCGCCGTTGCTGGCCTCGCCGAGGATCCACAGCTCGCCGCCGTCACCGCGCCGAAGATCGATGGGGGTGCCGAGCTCGGTGGGCAGTGTCAGCGGTAGACCACCCGCCCCGGCCTCGGAGCGAAGCACGAGCCCGTTCGAGAGCCATACGCCGACGTCGAGCACCGCACCCACGGCCTGCACGGCGCCAATGCGCATGGTTTGCGTCCACTCCATGTCGTAGGCGGTGAGCTCGTCGTTGACGACCACCCACACGGCGTCGTCGCCAAACGATAGGCGCATATCCGGCGAGGCGTCACCGACCTCTTCGTAGCGCATCGAGAACGCGCCGAGAGGACCGTCGACGGTGGAGCTGCCGCCGCAGCCGGCAAGGAAAACGAGAAGGAGTGCGCGCATGGGCGACAGTGTAGGCCAGTCAGCTCCAGCTTGGGGTGCGATGCAGCACCGCAGGACCCTTGTAGTGCGCGCGCAGTGTGGCCTCGATGACGCCCTTCGCCCGCGTCCAGGTCTTCAGTTTGGGGTTTCGAATGAACAGGTCCAGTCCAGGGGCGTCGAGCATCCAGCCACCGCGCACGCGCCAGGCGGTCACGCAGCCACCGCCCCAGTGTGTGGGCAAGGTGGAGATGCGCGCATCGTTGTCGCGGTGCCAGTCCATGCTCAGCTTGTAGCGGAGGAGGGAGCCAGGAACTGTCCGGCCGGATAGACCGACCCATGGCTTCTCTACGGCAACGCTACGAATCGATGGTCTCCCAGTACGGCGGGGTCGCCATCACCCTCTGGTTCAGCTTGTTCTTCACGACCTGGTTCGTGTGTTGGCTGGGACTCAAGGGCGGGCTCTGGCCAGAGGCTTGGCTTCCCGCAGCGGGCGAAGAGCCGACTGGGCTTCTCTCCGGTTTTGTCTCGGGGATGGGCCCACAGGTCATCGTTGCCTATCTGATGACCCAGCTCACCAAGCCGGTGCGCTTCATTCTCGTGTTGGCCGGTACGCCCAAGATCGCGCAGCTTCTCGGTCGCGAACCCGCTCCGATCGAGGCCGTGGACGACGTCGCTGAGCCCGCTGAACAGCCGGGCGTGTGAGTCTTTTCGAGTCGCTGACCTGACCGCTTCCCTCGACGCTTCTCCGGCCGTAGGATGAGCCTCCACGGAGCCCGCGTTGACCTACAACCGCACAGATCTTTATGGTGACCCGCTCCGTCGCCGCATTCGCGCGCGGTACGGCACGCTTCGGTACCGCCACGCCGACCCCGTCGCCGATCTCGCGTTTGCGCTCGACGGTCGAATGGTGGCGACGGCGACGTTCAAGGGTCATGTTCACGTCTGGAAGGCCGCTACCGGCATGGAGCTGCTCTCGGTCGATGCGGGCGTGGAGCTGCACACCGTCGCGCTCTCTGCCAAGGGCTCTGCGCTCGCCGCCAGTGGCTCCGACGGCGTCATTCGCGTCTGGGACACAGCGAACGGCAAGGAACTCCACGCGCTCGAGGGGCACGCCTACGAGGTCTTCGCGCTTGCGATCAGCCCCGACGGTCGATGGCTGGCCTCGGGTGGTGGCATGCGCGATGCCGAGAGCCAGGAGCGGCACGTGCGCGTGTGGCGTCTCGAGGCTGGCAAGGCGAGCAAGGTCCTCGCCGGCAGCCAGTCAGCCGTTCGCGGCGTCGCCTTTAGCCCCGATGGCTGGCGGCTGGCCGCAGTTGGAGACGAGAGTGTTCGGGTCTGGCGACTCGACGGTTGGGAGCGCGAGCACACCCTAGACGGACACAAAGGGCGCGTGCTCGCGGCAAGCTTCTCGGCGGATGGCGAGGTTGTGGTCAGCGGCGGATCCGACGGTGACGTGCGCATCTGGGATCTCGCGGATGGCGCCTGCCGAAGAGTGGTCTCACTCGGCCGGGAGATTGTGAAGCTCGATGTCTCACCCAAGGGACGTATTGTCGCTGGCGACACCGAGGGCGGCATTACCGTCTTCGCCCTCGACGGCGAGCCGGAGCGCTTTCAGGCGCATGACGTCTCACTCCGCGGTGTCGCATGGGCACCCGATGGCGAGGTCGTGCTCTCGGCCAGCGAAGCCGACCGCGCGGTTCGGCTCTGGCACGCAGACGGCCGTCCGATCATCAAGGGCGAGGGTCACTTCGATGCCGTCGTCGGTGTGGGATTCGCGGGCGATGAACTGGTGTCCCTCTCGGCAGACGGCGAGCTGCGGCGCTGGGAACGCGCTTCCGCAAAGCCCGTCAGTGCCGAACAACTGGCCAGCGATGCGAGCTGTCTCGCGGTGTGTGGCGATGCGGTAGCCATTGGAACCACGGCCGGCGTGCTCTGGAATGGCGAGCTCGGGGCCACCGACCACCCGGTGAGCGCGGTGGCTTGTGCGGGCGCGCGGCTTGCCGTTGGCACCAAGACCACGGTTCGCTACTCAGACGACGAGGGTGCGGGCACCGTCACGGTGAAGCCGGCGACGGCGGTGCACATCGACGCGGACAGCGTGCGCATGGCCGGGCCTCAAGGCGTCGCGGGTTGTGAAGGACCGGGCGAGCTGCCGGATGGGCCCATGGCCTTCTCACAGGACGGTGTGCTGCTCGGGGTCGGGGACGGCCCCTCCGTACGCGTCTGGGACACCCGCGAAGGGGTCGAGCTCCCCTCGATGACCCTCGCGAGCGCAGATGTCACGGTGATTGCCTTCGATCGCAGGCGGCGAGTCGCTGCGGTCGGCGATGCGGCCGGCAACGTCTGGCTCTTCGTAGTCGAGACGGGAAACACGCTCGGTGCGCTCTCGGGGCACACCGGCGCGGTTCGCTCGCTCGCGTTCGACCCCAAGGGTCAGTCGCTGATCAGCGGCGGGGACGACACCACCGTGCTCGCCTGGGAGCTCGGCGGCTAGCCTCGACTACTCGCGGTCGTACGCGCGGTCGCGGTCGTTGTTGCAGACGTCGGTCGTGGTGCCGCTGAGGAAGGCGTCGCCGTAGACGTAGCCCTCGTCGATGCCGGCACGAACGAGGTTGCCGTAGATGTCATCGCCGATGGCGCTCAGCGTCACCGAAGACCAGAAGGCGTAGAAGCGCTGGGTCTCGGTGCCGTCCTCGGTGGGAATCCACGCCTCGAAGCCGTAGAGCTCGTCCCAGGAGTTGTTTCCGCCGTCGGCCATGAACTGGTCTTCCATCCACGAGCGAGCGACCATCACGTCGCGGCCGTCCTCGAGGGTGATCATGCGGAAGTCCTTGTAGACGTCGAACCAGACCTGCGCGAGGGTGTTCTCCTTGCGGATCTCGTTGAAGGTCTCGAGGCGGTCACAGTTGTCGGGCCAGCAGTCGTCGCCCGACAAGAAGCTGCGCCCGGCGTACTTGGTCGTGTCGGACTCGATGCAGATGTGGTTCGTCTCGAGCGCAAGCCCTGCGTTCGCTGCGAGGTCGTGCGACGAGATGCCGGAGACGGCCCGGGGGACCTGCTCGGTGCCGTCGTAGTCGGAGTTGACCGTGATACCGCCGAAGTTCTCGGAGGTCAGCGCGGTCAGGCCGACGGTGCGGTCCTCGACGTCGCCATCGAGCTCGAGGGTGTTCAGGTACTCCTCGATGTTCACCGAGCCCGAAGCGAGCTCATCGCCCTCGGTGTCGAAGTTCGCGAACATGAATGCCGCGAGGGCGTCGAGGTCGTCGGGGGCCTCCTCGGCGGGCTTGGCACAGGCGACGAGCAGAACGGGCACGGACAGAAGAGCGAAACGGCGCATAAAGAACTCCTTGGGCGCCGCCCATAGCCCAGGTTTGCCGGTGCGTCACATGGAGCACCGGTCTCGATTGCGACTCTGCTCTTGGGCTTAGCCCAGGAAGCGCTTGCGCACGTCCGTCTGAAGTAGGCCGAAGAGCACGATGGCACCGACCGGGAAGCACAGACTGGGTACGTAGATCGCGCCGAGGACGACGCCCGCGAACCACGACCACTTCTTCGCGCTCGACAGGTTGCTTGCAGTCACGAAGTGGAAGAGCGCAAACGGAAGCGCACAGCAGCTTCCGGCCACGCCGTAGGCGATTCGCATCGGCAGCATGCTCTCGGCGAGCTGGGCATCGAGCGCCGCATCGCCGGTGGCAGGGGCACTCATGAGGGCAGCGCCGGCGATCATCGCGAGAACGCCGAGCATCTGCAGGGCACCCATCAGGTTGATGACCATTGCCGCTCTTCGGACCCAAGGCAGGTCGCCCGCGTAGCCCTCGATTGTCGGGTCATCGAGCTCGGGGATGTCGCCGATCGTGTCCAAAGAACCTCCTCGAAGTGCAGCCTACAACGGGATGGTGCCCAATGGGCAAGTGCTGGCCACGACTTGGCCGCTTAGGCGACTCGAAGGCGTCGGCGCTGACCTACGTCAACCCGATGGCGTACACCTGGGAGCGCACGCTGGTGTGCCCCTTGCTTCGCCAGCGGTCATCGAGGACATCGACATCATCGAGCAGCTCGGACGAGGCAAAGAGCGCGTCGACGTGTTGCGCGCTGACCGAGAACGGCGGGCCGTCCGAGATCGACTGGTCGTAGGCGAGGGCGTTCAAGAGCAGGGTTCCGGAGCACACGGCTCGGAGCACGGTCACATAGGCTTCGCGGCGGTTGGGCTGGATCGCCACCATCGCCGCGCGATCCCAGATGCCGCTCACTGGCCCGGTCCACTCTGGCGTGAGCGCGAAAAAGTCGCCGACCAAGATGGTGATCCGCCCAGCACGCCAGCGCTCGTAGGGACCATGGGTGTCGCGCGTCGGGGTGAGCCCGGCCTCTTCGAAGAGTTCGGCGGTGGCGATCGGCGAGAGCTCGACGCCAATCACGTCGGTCTTCTCGGCGAGCCAAGCCACGTCGCGCGTCTTGCCACAAAGCGGGACCAGGACGGCGCCTGACGTCGCTAGCAGGCGTTCGTGCTGTGCCATCAGGTTGGGATGAACATCGGCGCGGTGCCACCCGATCTGGCCGGTCTCCCAGCGGTCGAGCCAAAACTTCGACATGTCCTACTCCGGGACCGCGATTTCGTGAGCAATCTCGGTGATCTCGGACGGGGGCCGGGCGATCGACACGACGCTGTATGGGCGAACGGGGTCGGTGGTGCCGTCGCCTTCGTCGGTCACGAGCATGTAGGTCACCGTAGCGACGCCGGTCTCGTCGTCGATGCGCAGATCAATCGCGGTCAGGCTGGCGGCTTCGCCTGGGCAGCTCGAGGTGAACGCGATGACGCCCGTCTCGTCGAGGTAGTTCACCGGGGCTCGCCCGACGCCCGCGAGGTCGTTCTCGGAGACGTCGAAGTGGGCGGCGGCATCGGACAGGCGCACCACGGTGATGTCGTCGCAGCACTGGATGGCGGGCTCGATCATGCACTCATCTTCTTGAGGCACGTTGGTGAGGCCCTCTTCGAGGACGACAAGAGCGCGTTCGTCCGCGGCGTCACCGCAAGCGAACAAGACCAGGAGGGGAAGAAATCGCATGCGGCAGTCTACTCGTTCGATGGGTCGGTGAAGTGAGCAAGTGCTTTGGCCAGCGCTGGCGGCGGGTCAATCGATCGCAGATGCGTCGCGGATTGGGGGTCGAGATCGACGATCACGACCGTGGTCTGGCCGGTTGCGCGAAGCACGCCGTCTTCACCGTGAATGCGGTAGGCCAGATCGAGACTCCGGGTGCCGAGCCGAGGCACGGTGAGCTCGATGCGAAGCGAGTCGCCGAGGGCACAGGGCACCTTGAACTCGGCTTCGCTCTTCACGGCGGGAAAGCCCAGCTTCCACTCGCGGATCGCCACGTCGTAAGGCGTGCCGAGGTGCTCGGCGAACCAGGTCTCCATCGCCTGATGGAACCAGTCATAGATCCGGGGAAAGTAGGCGATGCCGGCGGGGTCACAGTCCCCGAAGCGCACCGTCAGTCGATGGATGTGCCGCATGGGCCTTCTTGACTCGCCGCGCGGCGGGCGACCAGCGTCGCACCCCCTGAACTGACGCCATTCCGACGAACATGGACCCGACCAGGAGCAGTGCCTGTTCGCTTCCCGATGCTGCGGAGACCAGCGCCGGGCCTGGGCAGTACCCGGCGAGCCCCCAACCGATGCCGAAGAGCACGGCGCCGCCGATGAGCGGGGCGTCTAGGGCCGTCGCTGTCGGCAGGTGAAGTTCGTCGTCGAGAAGCGGGCGGCCCCGGCGTAGCGCCCACCACGTCGGCAGAGCGTGGGTGGCGACGGCGCCGATCATCACGAAGATCAGGGTGGGGTTGAAGTTGGCGAGGTCGAGGAACCCGAGCACTACCTCGGGCTGGGTCATCTGCGACAGCCCGAGCCCCAGCGCAAACAGCAGCCCGGCGGCAAAGGCGAGCAGCGCTCTCACGACAGACCGCCCAGGGCGCGCATGACGCCGACGGTGAGCATGCCGACTCCGATGAAGGTGAGAGTGGCCGTCAGGCTTCGGCGCGAGCCACGGGGGATTCCACAGACGCCGTGCCCGCTCGTGCACCCGTTTCCGATTCGGGTACCGGCGCCGACGAGAAGACCTGCGGCGACCATCCAGATCGGGGAGGTGTCGGGAAGGGTCGTGATGCGTTCCGGTGCGAACCAACCCAGCGCGACGCCACCTGTGAGCAGACCCGTGAGGAAGGCCACGCGCCAGCTCACTCCGTCTGGCTTGCGGGTGAACAGCTCACCGACAATGCCGCTGATGCCCGCGATCCGCCCGTGGAACACCCACAGGATTGACGCGGAGGCGCCAATCATCGCGCCGCCGGCGAGAGCTTGAAGGTAGGGGTGCATTGTGAGTCCTTAGGTGGGCCCACCACGACGAGCGCCGACCCGGCGCGACAGCCGGGTGCGCGTGAACGAGGGGTCGTCAGCGCAGCCCGGTCGAGGCACAACAACAGCATCCGCAGCAGCGGCAGATGGTGGTGTGGGCTCGGGGGCTGGTGAACAGGGCGACCTCTCGTGCAGTCATCCTAGCCAACCCTCATGCGGGTGAGCGGGAACAGTCCGTTCAGGGTCGATGCAACGATGCGCCTTTCGCCAGTTGGGATACGCTTCGTCGCCAACCAGGAGAGCCTCATGCTCTATGTCTCCACCGCGAGCGGCGCTCGCATTCCCGCGCTCGGCTACGGCACGTGGCGCCTCTCTGGCACCGAGGCGTACGACGGAGTCCGCACGGCGCTCGACGTCGGCTATCGCCAGATCGACACGGCACAGCTCTATGCCAACGAGGCCGATGTGGGGCGTGCTATCCGCGAGTCCTCGGTCGACCGGGACGATGTCTTCGTGACCACCAAGGTCTGGCGTGACTTCCTCGATCGCGACGGAATCCTCCGCACGACGGACGAGAGCCTCGCCAAGCTCGACGTCGGTCCGGTCGACCTCTTGCTGATTCACTGGCCCAACGCGGACTTTCCGCTCGAGCCTGCGCTCGACGCCCTAAGGGAGGTCCAGCAGGCCGGAAAGGCCAAGTACATCGGCGTCAGCAACTACCCCTCGGCGCTACTCGCCAAGGCGGCCAACCACGTCGAGCTCACGACGAACCAGGTCGAGTACCACTGCCTGCTCGGGCAGGGCGCGCTGCTGTCCGAGGCACGAGCCCGCGGCATCGCACTGACGGCGTATTGTCCGCTCGCGCAGGGAGGCATCATTGCCGACCCCACCCTTCAAGAGATGGCGGCGGCACGTGGGGTGACAGCGGCGCAGATCGCGCTTGCGTGGTTGCTTGGCCAAGAGGGAGTGATGGCGATTCCGAAGTCGCGCAATGCCGGTCGAATCGCCGAGAACTTCGCCGCGCAGGACATCGAGCTGACGGCGGACGAGCGCGCGCGGATCGACGCGCTCCCGAAGGACGGACGAACCGTGGACCCGCCGTTCAACATTCCGTGGGATGCTCCGGCGCTGTAGGGGAGGACGCATGCGAAGCTTCGACGAGATCTACGACTTTGCGGTGGACCGGCATGGCGAGGACTCAGTCGAGGCCCGCGCGGATGTGGAAGTGCGTGCAGGCGTGGAGCTCGCGGCCATTCCCGATCATCGGTGGCTGTCGCAGATGGCGCAGCGCATCTTCTCTGCGGGCTTCGTTTGGAGCGTGGTCGAGAAGAAGTGGCCGGGCTTCGAAGAGGCCTTCGAGGGCTTCGAGCCCGATGTACTGGTGACCTACGGCACCGAGGAGCTCGCGCGACTTCAGCAGGACACCCGCATCATTCGCAATGGCCAGAAGATCCAGGCCACCCTCGCCAACGCCCACTTTGTGCAAGAGATTGCCGCAGAGCATGGCAGCTTCGGCCGATGGGTCGCGGAGTGGCCCGAGCACGACATGGTGGGCCTATGGGCGGCACTCGCCAAGCGTGGCTCGCGGCTCGGCGGCATGAGCGGTCCAATGATGCTGCGCTTTCTCGGCCGAGACACCTTCATCCTCTCCGGCGACGTTGTCGCGCGGCTCGTGGCCGAGGGCATCGTGAGCAAGAAGCCGACGTCGAAGCGCGATCTCCAGCGGGTCCAAGAGGCCTTTTCCCACTGGCGCGCCGAGTCTGGGCGGTCGTTTGGCGCGATCTCTCGCGTTCTCGCCGCCTCGATCGACGCATGACACCGGGCTAAGCGAACTCCATGGCGAGCATTCGCGATCTCTTTGGTGCGTGGGCAAGTCGGGCGGACAAACGCCTGGTCGGTCAGCTTGTGGCCGCTGTGTCTGTCGATGCGCCGAGCATGCGCACGCGTCTGCGCGGTGCCAGCCGTCCGTTTCTCGACGTCGATGGCTCCGAGCGGCCGTCGCTTGCAGAGGTCGAGATGACCGCGCTGCATGTGGTTCGTCAGAGTCGAGTTCGCGTGGGTGCGTTCGGCGGCATGGTGTCCCTGGCGGGCGCGTTGTCGGTGCCTCCCGAGGTGCTCGCCACCGGAGTCGCGGCGCTTCGCCTCGCACAGCGCTTGGCCGTTGTGTACGGCTTCGATCCCGACACCGACCGCGGCGAGATGGCCGTCTTTCAGGCCCTTGCCGCAGGCTTTGAGGTTCGCCTTCCCGCTAGGGGAACCGTCGGGGTGCGGGTCAGCGACCTGCCGCGAGTCATGCTCGACACCGTCGACACCGATGTGCAGAGTGCGGGTGGCAGCCTTGCGACCTCGGTCGTCAAACAGAGCGCGTTGCTGGTCGGACGGCGTGTGACCCGTCTCGTGCCCGTGGTCTTTTCGGGGTGGGCGGCGGTGGCGGCACGCGATCGGATGGACGACATCGGACGCCGCATGCTCGTCGTGTTTCGCCGTCTCGCCGAGGCGCCAGCCGTCGATGGCGATGTCGAGGACGCCATCGAGGTCGCGTGAGCGTCGACTGGGATCTGCCCGTCCACGACTTCTTCGAGATCCTCGACTTGGGCCTGGCTCGAGGCGCGAATCTGCTGACGGCCGGTGAGCTGAGCGTCGTCCGCCGCATGCGAGCCCTCGTGGATGAACAGGCTCGGGTCTTCGCCCGCCTGTCCGGTCGCAAGCGCAAGGTCTTCGCGGTGGATCGCCTCGAATTTGCAGGGGTGGCGGACTGTGGCGTAGCGGTCGATGCGCTCGTGGATGCGGGCCTACTCACGCGCTTTGTGCCCTGGCCTGGACGCCTCGAAGTGCTGACCGTTGACGAACTGAAGGCCGCATGCCGCCGAGAGAAGCTTCGCGTCGGCGGACGGCGGGATGCACTGGTGGAGCGTGTTGAGGGGCTTCGTGTTGGAAGGGAGCGGGAGGTGGTCTCGCTCTGCCACGTTGGGCTGATTCGTCGCCTGGAACGCTTTGCCCTCGGGCGGATCTACGCGGACCGGAGTCAATGGGTCGTCGAACGGCTCGGGATGGTGCGGTGGGCCGAGTACAAGCGCACCCTCGGTGTGGCGCTGTTCCCGACCCGTCGTGACCTTCTGCGGTGGGAGGCGGTGCTGGCGGCAGAGCACCCTGTCGAGGATGCGCTTGCCTTGCTCGAGGATCCCACGCGCGTCTGGCCGCCGGGACGGTTGGACCCTCGCCGTCGCCTGCGAAGGTCGATCTTCGAGGCCATTCGTACGATCGAGCGAGAGGGGGCCTTCGGCCGTGCCGAGGCCCTGTACAAGCGCTTGGCTCTCTGGCTTCCGGCGGGCAGCGCCGCAGTACGGCTGTCCCGCGTCATCGAGCATCAGGGCCGGGGCACAGAGGCGCTGTGGGTGCTGCAGGAGGCCAGGTCCGAGGCGCGTCTGGGGGACCGCATCGCCTCTGAGCGCGCGGGTCGGCGAGTCGCCAAGTCTCTGGGTTTGGCGTGGGCGCCGTCCCGGCCTCTCCTGGTGCCCAAGGAAAGACGACTCCGGCTCAGCCCAGCACCTGCGGAAGGGGGCCGGCCGCGTTGGGAAGGAGGGCTCGCCGTCGAGGAGGCGGTCGCGTCTCGCCTCATCGCTTCAGGTCGCCGCGTGCTGACCGCGGAGGGACCACTGTGGCGCACACTGTTCGCTCTGCTCTTCGCCGAGACCTACTTCCTCCCCGTACCCGGCCAGCTGCCGGTGCCCTTTCTGTCCGGACCCCTCGACCTTGCCACCCCGCAGTTCCGGGAGCGCAGAGCCGATGCGGTGGCCACCGTTCTTGCGGGCGTCCGAGCGGGGGAGGCTGGCGATCGGCTCGGCGTCGCGGTGCAGCACTGGTGGGGGGTTCGCCTGTCCGGAGCGCGTTGGGACTTGGCGACACCTGAAGAGCTGATTGCACTGGGAAGTGGATTCAAGCCGGCTGCTCTCGCGGCGTTGCTCGAGCACCTGCTCGATGAAGGCCTCCGAGCCGCTGCAGGGCTTCCCGACCTTGTCGTCCTCGCAGGCGATGCCGTTCGCCTTGGCGATGCCCACCCGTCACGCGTCGGGCAAGGCGTCCTGCTGGTCGAGGTGAAGGGACCGAGTGACAGCCTTCGCGATGAACAGCGCGCGTGGAATCATCGTCTGCTCAGCGCCGGAGCCACTGTCGAAGTGTGGAACGTCCGAAGCTAGACGGCAGATCGCAGGCAAAAAAACTCCCCACCGAGGTGAGGAGCTCCGGGTTCGAAACGTCTACGAGGACGGATTCTTGGAGGTTGCTGCGTAGGGAACTCGTCCCAGTCCGCGCGGTACATTCGCGATGGACAGGGGTGATGCAACGAACCCGGAGCGATTGGAGTGGAGGAGAATCGCTCGACTTGGCGTCTGCACGTTTGGTGCTTCCAGAGCCACCTGGCTCACCCCCAGGAGTCTGGGGCACCGGGATGTTTCCATCCGGTCCGCGACGATGCCGTATCGGGCGATTTCTTCCATCCCCTCACCTCTCGGTGTGAACACAGTATAGCAACGCGGTTCATGAATTCAAGGCTATTTGGACTTTTTTCATTTCTGGGATGCTCGATCGCGAAGGTGGGCCGATCCACCTGAGATCCCACGATCTAAGCGCTCTCTCACCCGTGTGGGGCGCGTCGTAGCCTATGTGCGATTTTGGCTATTCGCGGATGGTGACGCGTGTTCCGTGTGGCGCAAGGTCCCAGAGCTCTTCGATGTGGGGGTTGTCGAGAGCAATGCAACCCAGTGTCCAATCCGCGCTGCTTCCGCCACCGTGGATGCCGATGGCGCCTCCGAGAGTGGTGTTCCAAGGGGGCTTTGTCTCATTTGCCTCGGACTCCGCAATCGCGTCGGATTGGGTCTCGGTGAGCCAGCCTCGCTCCATTCCCCGTTCGGCGTCGGCGGCGTCCGGGTACGAAATCCCGAGGAACAAGTGGTAGAGCGACTTCGGATTGCGCGTCACAATCCTAAAAGTCCCATTTGGTGTCTTTTGATCACCCTGCCGAATCTTGTCTCCGGCCGGTGCTCCGCCCAGTCCGATGGGCCAATTCACGAGAGTCGTGTCGCTGGACAGGACGCTGAGCACCCGGTCCGACTTGTCGATTTGGATCCACAAGTCCGGTGGGGGCCAGGCGAGTCCGTGCTGGTCGGCGCCTTCGCGAATCGTCGTCGGCGCTGGCGGTTCTGCCTCCTCCGCCTCGGGCGCCAGCGCATGCGGCTCCGGAGTCAGAGCGGGTGTCTCCACCTCGGTGGGTTCGGCGGCACATGCGATCAGAAAGGGCAAAATGAGCATGTCTGGACAGACCCCCGCGGCGGCCCGAGGTTCCAGACTAGGCTCCGCGTGTGGCGTACCAGAGCTTGGCCTGCTCGAATCCCGCGACGAGCGAGCGCCAGACCTCTTCATCCAGCTGCCAGTAGGCGGCGTAGCACCAGAACAACACGGCGAAGACCAGGGTGTGCACGAAGACCATTGGGGTCGGCAACGGCAGGCGCTGCACGGCCTTGTGCGTGGTCGTGAGACTCCAGCGGACCTGTTCCTGCACGTAGAACACCAGCCCGCCGAACAGGCCGAGAATCAGGGCCATGCCGAAGAGGACGCGCAGTGGGGCCGGCAGGTTCGCGTCCGTCAGGACGAAGTCGCGCGCAAACATCTGCACGAGGCCAAGGACCAGCACGGTCTCGGAGAGCAGGAGGCGTCGGTGGGAGAGGAGAGGGCGGCGCTTGGGGGTGCTCCGCGCGGAGGAAGAGGCCATGCGCCGATCATAGCAGTCTTGGCGGCGCTCTACAGGTCGTATGCGCAGCGCACGCCCGCGAGCGTGGGTGGGACTTGTTCCTCGGTGGGTTCAATGCGTCCGCGTCGACCGAGTTCCGAGCTACCGGAGTCTGCGGACCCTCCGAGCAGAAGCCCCTCAGAGCTCCACTCCCAGGCATTTCCAGCGAGATCGAGCACGCCTTCTTCGCTGGTGCCGAGCGGCGTGCTGCCCACAGGGGCCAATCCGTCGCAGCCGAGGGCGATAGCGTGCGCACATGTCGGGCTGTCCTGGCCCCATGGCCATGGTCCTCCGGCGGTGGCGGCTCGGTATTCGGCCTCGCTCGGTAGGCGGCCGCCCGCCCAGGTGCAGAAGGTCGAGGCTTCGTCGAAGCTGAGGCCGGTGACCGGAAGCTCGCCGGTCTCGCCTTTGTCCTCGCACTGCTCTGAGGTGACGCACTCGGCCCACCGGCGCAGCGTGACCTCGTTGCGGTCGAGCATAAACGAGGGGACCGAGACGTTGTCCCCCGCGAGAGTGACGATGCGGCCCGGGATGGTGATCTGTCCGTCGGTGCCAAGAAGACCAGCCTGCCGCACGGCGCCCTCGATCTCGGCGCGGAACATCCAGCCGCCCGCCGCGGCGCCGACGACCGCCGTCAGGGCAATCCACAGTCCCCATCGCGGCCCGTCACTCACGAGCGACGCCAGCTCACCACGGTCTGTAAGTGCATCGAGCTCCATCGTGCTGCCGACCAGTGAGCGGAGGCGGTCCTGTCGCTGGGACGAGGTGGTGGCCTGCACAATGGACTGGAGGTCCTCGAGTTGCTCGGCCAGCTCTTCGGCGTCGCGGTAACGGTTTGGCGGCGAGGGGTGGGACGCGGGTGAGAGCCCACGCACGAGCAGGTTCCAGCAACCCCGCTGGAGCATTTGAATCCGCCGTGGGTCGAGCCCCGCGAGCCCAGCCAGCTGGGCGATGCCGCCGTCGAGGGCCTTTCGGTCGCCTTTCGTCAGCGCACTGCGTCCTGTGAAGTCGACCAAGTCGGCCGCGCTCGCACCCTTTCGCTTGGTGTGGAATGCCGCTCGCAGCGTGCGGGACTCGGCGGCCTCGGTGCTGGTCGCCTTGCGCGCCGTCTCCCAGAGCTCGCGGCCGCGTGACGTGAGCAACCCACGAGGATCGGCCTGGTATGCGGGGCGGGCCTTGGTCAGTCCGGCGAACAAGATCACGCACAATGCGTAGGTATCCCAGGTCGGATCCGGCATGGCGCGACCGGGGAGGATCTGGTCGAAGGGCGCCCACATCGGCGTGCCGAACACGGCCAGTTCCACCGCGCGCAGGCCGTCGATGCCCATCGCACCGCCGAAGTCGCCGAGCACCAGCTGGCCGTCGTGATCGAGGAACACGTTCTCGGGCTTCACATCGCGATGCAGCATGGCCGCCCCACCATGTCTGACCCGGTGCACCGCCGAGAGAATGCGTGCGAGCTGGCCGCACTTTTCGAGGATCTCTCCGAGAGAGTCGGCGGTGGGGGCGTCGAGCACGCCCTGGAGCCACTCGCCCAGGTGGCGGGGGTAGCGAGGCATCACCAGCGCCGGCCGTCCCTGAATGCGTACGAAGTCTAGGACCTCGACCACACCAATCACATCGGCCTTGGCGCAGGCCTTGAGCATCTCAACTTCCGAAGCGAGGGCGGCCGCGGCGCTCGGGTGCTCCGAGGCCACCTTGACCGCGACCTCGTGACCATCACTGCGGGTCGCGAAGTACACCTCGCCCTGCGCGCCACGGGCGTGGGGTTTGGCTGGGAGGGTGTAGGTGTAGGACACAGATTCGCTCTTGGGTGACGGCGAGATAATCTCATGCCCTGGAGGCGAGATGGATGTCCTGGTAACCGCAGGTGCGACGCGCAACCCGATCGATGCGATGCGCCACGTGTCCGCGAACTCCTCCGGACGCACCGGAGTGGGGCTTGCCAGGGCTTGGGCGGCCACGGGCTGCTCGGTCCACGTGCTCGGCTCGCCAGAGGCTGCGCTACGCGCGGAAGGGCTTTCCACCGAGGTCTTTGGCTCCACCCGCGACTTGATGGCGCGGATGCATCAGTGGGTGCAGCGGCATCCAGAGGGTGCGGTGGTCCATGCGGCGGCGGTCGGCGACTACGAGGTCGCAGACTCTGAGGGAGGCAAGATTCCGTCCGGACAAGACGAGGTGGTCATTCGCCTTCAGCCCACGCCCAAGATCGCCGATGCGGTGCGCGGCTGGGGGCTGACCGGTCTGCTGGTCACCTTCAAGGCGGCCGGTCCAGGCACGACGTCAGAGGGCTTGGTTCTCCTCGCCAGCAAACAGGCCAAGCGCACGGGCTCGAATCTCGTGTTCGCGAATGTGCTGGGGCGGTTGGCAAGCGACGTGGCGCTGGTCGGCGATGAGGTTCGCTGGTTCGAGCACCGGGCCGATGCCCTCGAGGCGCTCGTGGGCTGGCTCACCAGCGCGCGGTGAGCGCCAGTCCGGCTCCCTTAGGTACGTGAATCGGAGCGATTGCGATCTGCTTGGTCAACGCGTCGCTGTTGATGCGGTACTGAACCGCGCTGAGTGCGTACACCCCACTCGCCAACAGGCCGCCAGCAAAGGCCAACTCGAGGCTTCCCACCGAGAAGAATAGGGTGGCTACGGGCAAAGCGGCGATGGCTCCGAGTAGGCTCCAGGCGGCGATCCCCGGGATGTGGGGCACGATGATGCCGTCCATGCGCATCGCGCGTCTCATTCGCATGTTGCCAGCAGTCATCGAGGGCAAGCCTGCGAGCAGGAAGGGGGCGCCCGCGAGGGCAATTGCGGCGCCGGGACGCATCGCACCGCGGGAAGGACCGTTCTCGAGTGTCTCAGCGAGGCTGAGGCCCGCACCGATCATCACCGCGGATCCGCCGATCAGAGTCAACACCCGACCCTGCTCATAGCGCCGGGAGCCGTCTCGAATCAGGAAGTCGATCCACGCACGCCGCTGAGCTTCGGCAAGCTCCGGCCGATCGAAGGGCCCGGCCTGGGCGACGGGCGCGAGTAGGCAGAGCAGCAGTGGAATGAGGGCGCGCATCGAGCCTCCGAACAAGCAGTGCCGAGCGCGGCCGTGCTGTTCACGTCTGGCTCAAGATGCCAGATCTGTCCGGGCTTTGCGCGAAACAAGCCAAGGCTGCTTCACGACCGGCATCTCGGCGGTCTCCGCTTCCCGTCTTGCGGCGACGGAGCTCAGCAGACCTGCGGTCACCCACACAACGATCAGGGAACTGCCGCCGTAGGACACGAAGGGGAGGGTGACGCCCGTGAGCGGAAGCAGTCCGAGCACTCCACCGGCGTTGACGAGCACCTGGGCCGTCAGCTGCAGCGAGAGTCCGGCGGCGAGCATGGCCTCGAAGCGGGTGCGGCTGCGCTCAGCAATCCACATTCCACAAGCGATGAGGGCAAACACCGCGGCGAGCACGGCGATGGCCCCGAAGACACCGGCATCTTCCGCGACGGATGCGAGGATGAAGTCGGTCTCGTGTTCGGGCAGAAAACCGAGACGCCCCTGCACACCCGCGCCAAATCCAGCGCCCGTCCAGCCGCCTGCCGACGTGGTGTACAGCGACTGCAGGGTCTGGTAGCCCGCTCCGGAGGGGTCGCGGGTGGGGTCGAGGAAGGTGAGAATGCGGCCCTGCTGGTAAGGCTCCAGAAGGGTCCAGCCAATCGGCGTCGCGAGTGCGCCCAGGGCTGCGATGGCGACCATGAGACGCCGCGGGATGCCGGCGAGCCACACTATGGCCCCGGCTCCAAGAAGCAGCAGACCCACAGCACCCATGTCGGGCTGCTTGGCGATCAATGCCACCGGCACCAAGATCAGCGCGGCGACGCGAGCCCAGCGTACGGCGGGCCGGAGGGCGTCTCGCGTGAGCTCCGCGGCGAGCACTAGCGGGAGCAGCACCTTCATCAGCTCGGAGGGCTGCAACGCCATGGGGCCGAGCGGAAGCCAGCTGCGTGCGCCGCCCGCGACCTTTCCGGCGACGAGCACGGCGACCAGCAACAGTACGCCCGCGAGCCACCCAGCGTGGGCAAGATCGGGAAGGCGCCGACTGTCGATGCGGCGCACCGCGGAGAAGGCGAGCAGGCCGAGGATGGCGTGGACGCACTGCGCGGTGGCCTGGCTTCCGGTGCCGCTCGTGGCGCTGAACAGAGCTGCCAGACCGAGTCCTGTGGCGAGTGCCGCGAGAGCGAGAGGCAGGCGACTCATGGCGCCTCCTCTGAGAGAGTGAGTGCGCCGGATTTCACGGCCCAGGCCTCGATCAGGTCGCGTGCGACGGGGCCCGCGTGCGTACTTCCTCCGCCGGCGTGTTCGAGCACGACGGCGACGGCCACCTCTGGGTTCGTCGCGGGCGCGTACCCTACAAAGAGGGCGTGGTCCTCGGTGTGCCGGCCGGGGTGGGCGGCCTTGGTGCGGGCGCTGACCACCTGGGCGGTTCCGGTCTTGCCGGCGTACTCGAAGCCTTCGATCTGCAGCCGAGAGCCGGTGCCGCCATCCTGCATCACCGCGCGCATGCCCGAGCGCACGGCGCCGAGCGCGAGGTCAGAGGTCTGCACGGCAATCGGTTCCGTGGGCGCGCCGAGCTTGCGCACGCGGCCGTCCGGGTCGCTGACCTCCGCGACGACCCATGGCGTGGGGCGCTCACCTGTGGCGACAGCGGCGGTCATGACTGCGAGTTGAATGGGTGTGACCAGGTTCATGCCTTGGCCGATCGACGCCGACGCGCTGTCCCCGTCGCCCCAGGGCCGGTCGTGGCGGTCGACGTGCCAGGCCTCGTCGGGGACCAACCCCGTACGTTCGTCGCCGAGGTCGAACCCCGTCGCAGTTCCGAGGCCGAGGTCACGCGCAGCGGTCCCCAGTCCGTCGGGTCCGAGTTGTTGGCCAGTGGCGTAGAACCAAATGTCACAGCTGTTCTTCAGCGCCCCTTCGAGGTCGACGATGCCGTGGCCCGAACGCTTCCAGCAGTGGAAGGTGCGTCGTCCAATGCGCGTGCCGCCCGTGCAGTTCACCGTGGTTGCGGGGTCGACACCGGCATCGACCGCGGCACTTCCCGAGACGAGCTTGAAGGTCGATGCGGGGGGATAGAGCCCGCGACTTGCTCGGTCGAGTAATGGGCGATCTTCGTCGGCGCGAAGGGCGCTCCAGCGCGCTCGGTCCACGCCGTGAACCAGCTCGTCGGGGTCGAACCCGGGAGCTGAGGCATAGGCGAGAAGCTCGCCGGTTCGCACATCAATGAGGACGGCGCTGCCGGGGCGGTCACCGAGGGCCTCGGTGGCGACGGACTGGAGGTCCAGGTCGAGCGTGAGCCGCACGTCGGCTCCGGGTCTGGCGAGCGCACGTCGTGCGGTCTGTTCAGCCGTGAGCCGCTCGCCCCATGCCTGACTCGCCTCGACCGGTCGGCCGAGTGCGTCGACGAGGGTCACGGCGTTGCCCGTTTCGCCGCGAAGCTCGCGCTCGAGCGCGGACTCGACGCCTCGCCGCCCGACTTGGTCGCCGGCCCGATAGCGGCTCCTGTCCCGGCGAAGCAGGTCGTTGGCGTTCACCTCGCCCACGGTGCCGACGAGGTGTGGTGCCGCGACGCCTTCCGGGTAGGTGCGCTGGTGCCCGGCCGCGAGGGCCACTCCGGGGAGCTTGTGCAGGCGAGCGGCAATCCGGGCCTGCACGTCCTCGTCGAGGTCACGGGCGATGATGCGGCTCGCGTGGCGGGCGTAGCCCTTGGCGTCGAGGGACTCGCCGAGCTGCTCGATGGCTCGCTCGTCCAGGTAGGGGACCAGGGTCTCGACCACCGCGTCCGGATCGATGACTTCAGCCGCCACCAGGGTGAGGTCGACCGAGGGACGGGCGTCGGCGAGCAGTCGTCCCTCTCGATCGAGGATGCGCCCACGTGGAGGCAAGACCCGCTGCTCGCGAAGCGCATTGTCCAAGGCGACATCGGCGTGCGCGTCGGCGAGGCCCACCAGGCGGGCGCCGAGGACGGCGAAGCCCGCGAGGGCCAGGGTCGACGCGATACGAATGCGGTGGCGGAGGTCGTGCATGGCTAGGTCGTGCGGAGGCTTGCGTATAGAGCGGACCACGCCAGCGTCGGCAAAACAGGGGCCGCCGCCATCGGGGTACCGGCGAGGGTGGCAAGCCATGCGGTGGCCGCAGCCCCGAGAACCCCCGCAGTGACCAGCAGCAGGACAGACTTCGGTCCGGGCGCCAGCGAGTCGTGTAGTGCTGTGCCCACGCCGACGGCGATGGCGTAGCTTGCGAGTGTCGTCTCGGCCGGGAGCCCGGCGATGGCCGCGGCAATGGGCGCAAGTGCCAGTGCACTCGCCCGGCCGAGCCAGCGGTCTTCGGCGAGGGCCAGTGTGGCCGCCAGCGGCACGAACGGGTCGATTGCAATGCCAAGCACACCTGAGGCGAGCCAGGCGATGAGCACCAGGGGCACCGACCTCATCGAGTGAGCACCATCACCTCGGAGAGGGCCTCGACGGATGCAGTGGGTCGCAGCTGAACCTGGAGGAAGGGGCCGTCAGGGCTCTGGGCGATGGACTCGACCACGCCCACGGGAAGGTCCGCGGGGAAAACACCGCCGACGCCGGTCGAGAAGACGAGTGCGTCGACTTCGATGGGTGCGGTCGCCAGCAGGTGCGGCAGGGTCAGCGCGTCGCCGGTTCCGGTGGCGGTGGTCGCTTTTGCAACGCCTTCGATGCGCACCTGAAGGGCGTGCCGCCGGTCGGCAATCGGCAGCAGCTCTGAATGGCTCGGCCCGACTGCGGTGATCTGCCCGACGATGCCATCGCCGGTGATGGCGGTGCTTCCGACGGTGACGCCGTCGGCCTCGCCGCGGTCGAGACGCAGCGTAGCTCCGTGACCGATGACGCGTGCCGTGGTTCCGGTGAGACCTTCAGTCCGGGCCAGCGCTACCGCGCCCGCGACGCGGTCTGCCTCTGCGAGGGCGGCACGGGTGGCCATCAAGTCGAGCTGGAGCTGCTCTCGCTCGCTGCGCAGGACCTGGACCTCGTCGATAAGCGCCGCGGTTCGCGTGTGGGCCTGCCAGGCGACGGCGACCGTGCTGGCGGCCTGGCCCACGCCGAACTGGGCCTGCGACGCGACATCCGTCACCGGCGCCCGCAGCATGGGGGATGCGGTTCCGGCGATGGCGAACGCAAGGAGCGTACCGGCGACGAGGACACGGCCGATGGCTTTGGAGCGGCTGCGCGTGGTCGACGGCGCTGTCGCTTCCGCTCTGCGACGCAGCGGCGCGGGGGTGTAGGTCCAGGCCGAGCGGTCTCCTCCGGTGCTCAGCACGCGACGGCCTCGAGGAGTGCAAGTTCTTCGAGCGCCAGGCCCGTGCCTTCGATGATGGCCCTCTCGGCGTTGTCGACGGCCACGACCGGGAGTCCCGTGCGGTCGCGAAGGGCGGTGGCAATCTCGGGTAGGCGTGCGCCGCCGCCGGTGAGGACGACGCCGTGGTCTGCAATGTCGCCAGCGAGCTCTGGCGGACAGGCCTCCATCACGGCGCGGATACCGGCTGCAATGGCGTCGATGGCGGGAACGAGGGCCTGGTGCACGTCGTGGCCGTCGACCTCGATGGCTCGGGGAAGGCCGCGGCGTAAGCAGCGTCCGCGCACGATGGCGGTGTCGGGTCGCCGCGGGGGCAAGGCCGAACCGAGCGCGTGCTTCAGTCCCGAAGCACTCTGCGCGCCGACCAAGAGCTGGTGGGTCTCGTTCAGCCAGGCGCTAAGCGCACGGTCCATGCCATTTCCGCCGCCGGGCACGATGGTGCCGTGGACTACGCCGAGCAGGCTGACGACGCCGATCTCACTGGCGCCAGCGCCAATGTCGACGACCATGTGGCCGCTTGCCCGGCGAACGGGAAGTCCGGCACCGAGAGCGGCGGCGACAGGGCGAGGGACCAGGTGTACGTGGCGCGCTCCCGCGGCCTCGCAGCTCTCGCGGATGGCGCGGCGCTCCATGTCGGTGGCGTCGTGGGCGATGGCAATGGCCATGCGTGGGTGCACCCAGCCATTCCGGCCGTGAACGCGGCGGACGAGGTGCATCAGGAGGGCTTCAGCAACCTCGAAGTCGCTGATGCGCCCGTCGCGAACGGGCTCTACGGCGAGGATGTCGGTGGGTGTGCGGCCGAGCATCGGTCGCGCGTCCGAACCGACCGCCAAGACGCGACGGCGTCCACGGCGATCGGTTTGAACGGCGACAACGGTGGGCTCGCTGACCACGACGCCGGAGCCTCGCTGGTAAAGGCGAGTCTCCGACGAACCGAGATCCACGGCGAGATCCTGACTGAACAGACCGAGGACGGCACTGAACATGGCGGACCGGGGGAGGGGGGTGTTTGGGGGTGGCCGAAGCCAAGGGGGGAGGGGTGGCCGGGGAGGCCGGAGGGGATGCATCAAGAGGGGGGCTCAATGCACGGTTCTGATAGCACGTCCGAATCGGTGTGCACAAGGAAAACAGGCGGATCCACAAGGAAGCTGTCTGTCGATCCGCACCAGTGGATCATCCAGGGTTTTTTGGCTCTTTTTCGAGGGGTTTTCAGGTGCGTATTCACCGGCGTGCGCGCGACGATTTTGGCTTCAACTTGGGGCGCGCCTGGGGGTGCTGGCGCGAGCTCGTTTGCGGCTTCTCGAATGCTTTCCGGGCCCCGGGCGTCTCCCTCGATATGCTCTCGCTCGTGCCCCTTGGAGTTCGTATGCACCCCCGTCGTGTTCTCGCCATCGTTGCTGCGCTCGGCCTCGCCGTCGCCTGCGCCAAGGTGCCCATCACGAACCGCATTCAGCTGAACATGATTCCCGAGCCCATCGTCAACACGATCGGCAAGGTCTCGTACAACCAGATGCTCTCGGGCGTGAATGTCCGTCGCGGCGGTGCAGATGCCGACGTGCTGCGCAAGGTCGGTCGACGCATTTCGCGCGTCGCGAACAAGAAGAAGTACAACTGGCAGTACAAGCTGATTGTCGATGACAGCATCAACGCCTGGGCCCTACCTGGCGGCTACATCGGCTTCTACACCGGCATTCTGCCCGTTCTCAGAAACGAGGCAGGCATGGCCTTCGTGATGGGTCACGAGGTCGGCCACGCCACTGCCCGTCATGGTGCTGAGCGGTTGAGCCAACAGCTGACGTTGATCGGCGGCTTGGTTGGGCTCGAGCTCTTGCTCGCCCGCGAGACGCAGTGGACCCCCGAGCAGCGGGCGATCGTTCTCGGTGCGCTGGGTGTGGGTGCCGAATTCGGAATTATGCTTCCGTTTTCGAGGATGCACGAGTCCGAGGCGGATGTCATTGGCCTCATGTACATGGCCAAGGCCGGCTACCCGCCCGCCGAGTCGATCAAGGTGTGGGACCGTATGAATGCGGCTGCTGGGACGGGTCTTCCCAGCTTTCTCTCGACCCATCCGTCCCATAAGAAGCGCAAGAAGAACCTACGCGAGTGGATGTCGAAGGCCCGCAAACGCTACGAACGTAACAAGCTCGACCGAGACACACGTCGGGTGCTGTGGTCCGGCTCAGCGACCGGTCGCGGAAGGCGACTGTAGTCTGAGGTTGATGGAGACGGCGCTTCCCGATAGACCGGGTCGTTCGGAGGCGTAGACCCTATGTCGCTCCTAGAGAGGATGCGCTCGAGTACTGACTCGAGCGGAATGCAGCTAGTTTTCGTGGCCGTCGTGGCGACGTTCATCTTGGCCTATGGTCAGACGAGCGGTGATCAGGCTGGAACCGTGGCTATGGTCAACGGCGTGCCGATCCGGCCGACGGACTTCAGCCGTGAGCTCCGCATCGAAGAGGGCCAAGCTGGCTCGCTCGACGAAGCCGGACGCGAGCGTCTCAAGGATCAGGTGCGTGCACGCATGATTCGATCCGAGGTCTCCCTCCAGGAGGCCGAGGCGCTCGGTCTTCAGGTGTCGAGCCGAGAGATTGCGCAGTCGCTGCTCGACACGCCTTACTTCAGCGAAGAGGGCAAGTTCAGCGAGAAGCGCTACGAAGCCATCATTCGCCAGCAGGGCTTCACGCGGGCCGAGTACGAGGACCGGGTTCGTAAGAGCCTGCTTCGCAGCAAGCTCGACATGCTTCTCTGGATGGGCACCTCGGTGGCCGAGCCCGAGGTCAAGGCCGCGTACGTCAACGACGCCACGCGCATCGATCTCGAGTACGTCCGCGTGCGTCCGTCGCTGTTCCAGGACGACATGACCTTCACGGATGAAGAGGTCGCGACCTGGCTCGCCGACAACGAAGCGCGCGTCAAAGAGACGTACGATCGCGACTTCGAGAGGCTCTACGACGTCCCCGACAAGTTCCATGCTCGCCTTCTTCGCTTCGAAATCCGCGAGGATGGCGTCGAGGTCAACGCTCTCGAAGAGCGCATGAAGGGCTTGCTCGCCGAGCTCGAGGCCGGTGCAGACTTCGACACGCTCGCGCGTCGTTGGTCTGAGGACCCGTCTGCATCCGAAGGCGGAGACCTCGGGCTACTCACTGAGGCGCAGCTCGGTAGCAAGGTCGTCTCGGCCCTGACCGGCGTCGAAGTTGGCGCCTACTCGAAGGTGCTCGCCGATGAGCGCCAGGTCCGGCTGTACCGCTTCGAGGCCAAGGAAGCGGCGCACGTGATCTCCATGGACGACGTGAAGAACGACATCGCGCGCGCCATCATGGTCGAAGACGCTGCCCCCGCCGAAGCCGCTGCCTACGCCGAGAAGCTGCTCGGCAGCTGGACGGGCGATGCCGCCGCACGGACGGCGATGCTCGACGAACAAGAGCTTACTGTGCTCACCACGGGCCCCATCCCGCTGTCCGGTGACTCGGTCATCGGTGGCGTTCCGGCGCCGATTCTCGGTGCGGCCCGCGACCTCGCCGCTGGCGACACGCTCCCCGAGGTTCAAGAAATCAGCGGTGTGTACTGGGTCGGAGCGCTTCGCTCACGGACCGAGGCCGACATGACCCGCTACGAGACCGAGCAAGAGAACGTGCGCGAGCAGGTCCTGTTTGGCAAGCGTCGCGAGTTCCGCGAGATGTGGCTCGACGCTGCCGTGGCCGACGCGACCGTTCGCTAGAGTAGGCTTACCAGGCTCGGCGCCGTACGGAGTCGAGCCAGGTCACGACCGGCGCAAACACTTCGGTGTCTGCGTCTTTGCCGAGCAGCGCGTCCAGACGGGCGAGGTGGCCCGGTAGGTCTGTGCGACTGCTAGGACCGGCCCAGCGGTCGAGTACGACCTCTGGGGACCCAGGGTGACCCAAGCTGTCGCCGGGAGCGTGCACGAGGTGCAGCGGGCCATGCGCCTCGACGAGGGCCTCCACGTAGTCCAGTCCTGACGCGTGCATGAGGCTGTCGCTGTCGATCCAGTCGCGCAGCTGCTGCAGGATGCCGAGTGCGAGGTCGTCACTGGTGTGGTGGACGGCGCCGCGAACCCGGGAGGGTTCGGTGCTGCCTGGGTGCAGGCGGTCACGCATCGTGGCCTGTTCGTCCAGCCAGGGGGCCGCGAGGCGCGCGAGGGTGGCAGTCGGCAGGTGCCAGTGCGATGGGAGCTGCGCGAGTGCACGGTGCAAGCGGAGCGTCTCGGAGCGCGGGCGGGTGAAGCGCACCGGCGCCGCTATGACCGTGGTCGACGCCAGATTCTCGCGTGATGCCAGCGCGAGAGCAAGCTGGCCACCCAGGCCGTGACCGACGATGTGTGGGCGTCGGTAGCCGCAGTCGGTGAGGGCAGCCTTGATGGCGGCGGGGAGGTCTCGTTCCACGACCGCGTCGAGGTTGATGGCACCCCCGGTGGGGCCTTGTGCGTCGCGGTCACCACGATGGCTGACGCAGTACACGGTGTACCCGGCGCGAGCGAGTGCCGACGCGAGGGTAGGGCCTGCGCCGTAGCGCAGTGAGTGTGCGCCGAGAGCGAGACCGTGAAGGAGCAGAACAGGCTCTCCGGAGCCGCCGGGCGCCGGGTCGAGCCTGAACAGGGGAGCACGCCATCCGTCGGCGGTGCGGTAGTGCACTCGGCTCAAGGGCGCCGGGGCTTCGGTCTCGTGAAAGTGTCCTCTCGATGAGGGATGGAGGCTTCGCCATGCAGTCGCGAGCGCCATCCGAGCGAGGGACTTCGCCAGGGTCCGTCCAGGGGGGACGAGGTTGGATCTCTTCCGATCTGGAAGGGGGGACATGATTTGGGGGGTGGGAAATGGGGGGGGGTTGGGGATTGGGGGTCCAACCTCACTGAACGGACCCTGGCGGGGCCAAAAGGACGATATCTCGACACCCCGATCATGTAAACGCCATGCGGGTGATCGCACTCAGAACTCAGGTAATTTCGAGGAAATTAGTTGACGCGTCAACAGCGCGAATTCTGACCGACCGGATCAAAATGCAGATCGGATCGGCATTTTGATCGACTGGGCTCGTGATCGGGGTTTGCGCCCGATCATCCGTCGATCGTCGGAAAAAACTCTCGAGCTTTGGGCGTTGTTCGATTTCGAGTGGCGCGCGCGTCGATTTTGCTCGTGAAGCGTGGTTCTCCCACGCCGGACTCTTCCGCCAGTTTGGTGACACCCGTTGGTGGTTGACATGTCAACGGGTTCTGGTAGGGTGGACTCGCGCTGCGGGTCCGATACCCGTCTTCGGTCGACCGGGGGGTCGAGGCGCGACATACACGGGGGACTCTAATGACCAGCCGCACACGCGTGGCCCGCAACTTCATCAACCGCTACGGCGAGCAGAAGCTGCGATGGTTGCTTCAGGCGCTAGACGAGGGGCAGTCGGGTCAGGTCATCGCCGACGAGTTCGACGTGA
The DNA here is from genome assembly GCA_023954855.1 of Pseudomonadota bacterium. Classification (GTDB taxonomy): domain Bacteria; phylum Myxococcota_A; class UBA796; order UBA796; genus M1803. Next base: position 40,276 of record JAGSGY010000005.1, read on the forward strand.
GCCGCGAACGGGTACGGCAGTGGAAGAACGCCTTCGGGCGTAGCCTGACCCTCTACCAAGTACACCCCGACGTGCAGGGTGTCCTCGAGACCCTCGAGCCCGCCTAGCGACGGCGACGGCGTCGGCGGCCTTCGCCACGCGCCTGAAACACCGGGGCTCCATCCTCGTCTTCGCTGATCGGCGGTGCGACTTCGTCGAGCACCGCGATGATGGCCTCGCCGTGGTCGCGGACCTGCCAGTTGCGCACATCGGGTAGTGCGCCGAGCTCTTCGAGCGTGGTGGGCCGGGTGGCCGCGATGCTCTTGAGTTGTCCGTTCGAGACGATGGTCACCGACGTCAGGGATGGATCCTTGCGAATCAGGCCGTTGCGCCAGTCCTTGAGCGCCGTCGCGGTCCGGTCGAGGAGACCACCCCAGATGCGCGCCGGCGGCAGGTCCTGAGGCTCGTTGTTCTTCTTCTTGGACGGAACCGAGGTCGGGACCTCGAAGTCATCCTCGAGTCCAGCGAGCACGGCTTCGACCAATGCGGCACCGTAGCGGCGCTTCATGGCCGTCTTGCGCGAGAACATGCGCTCGAGAGCGTCACGGCTCTCCGGCTGCTTGCGTGCCAGCTCGACGAGCACTGGGTCGGGGACGACCTTGTAGGGCGGGCGGTTGGCGGCTTTGGCCACTCCATCGCGCCACTCATAGAGGCGGAAGAGCACGCGCTTTGCGGTGTCGTTCAGGTCCCGGGTGCCCTTGACGCGCAGGTAGGAGTTCGGGTCGCGCTTGCGCTCCCTCCACACGCGCTTCTCGAGAATGGCGCACTCTTCTTCGAGGTGGGCCATGCGATTCGCGGCGGTCAGCTTCCAGAGCATCAGCTCGCGAATGGCGAGGAGCCAGTGGGTGTCGCCGCGCGCGTAGTCGAGGTGCTCGGGCAAGAGCGGCCGGCGTGACCAATCGTGGCGCTGGAACTTCTTCTCGATGTGATGACCGAAGTTCCGTTCGATGAGGTCGGCAAGGCCGAGACGGCTGAAGGCGAGAAACTGCGCCGCCACCATCGTGTCGAACAAGTTCACGACCTTGAAGCCGTAGTCGCGGTTCATGCAGACCACGTCGTAGTCGGCGCCGTGAAAGATCTTCACGATGTCGGGATTCGACATGACAGCGCCGAGCGGGGACATGTCTTTGATCTTCAGTGGATCGACGATGTAGTCGCGCTCGGAATCCGAGAACTGGAGAAGGCATACCTTCTCTTGGTACGAGTACATCGAGTCTGATTCGGTGTCGACGCCGATGACCGGCGCTTCGGAAAGTGTCGCGACCAGCTTCGCGAGGGCCTCGTCGTCTTCCACCATGACGAGGGGGGTATCGTCGAACATGCGTCTCCTAGGTTGCCCGCCTATCACACAGGCTAGCCCTGCCGGCAACCGCCACCACTACGCCTCAGTTCGGCGTCGGAGGCTCTGGCATCCACTTGAACGACTCTGGCAGCAACTCGGCCAGATCAAACACCTGGGTGCGTCCGTCTTCGTGGGCGACGATGACGCGCCGAATGCCCCAATGGTCGAGCGTCTGCCGACAGGAGCCGCAGGGGGTGGCTGGAGGGTCGTTGTGGCTCACTACGGCCACCGCCTCGAAGTTGCGATGGCCCTCGGCGACAGCGTGGTACAGCGCCACCTTCTCGGCGCAGCTGCCTTCGTGCGGCACCGGGTGCTCGACATTGCAGCCCGCAAAGACCAACCCATCTGCCGTGCGCACCGCAGCGCCAACTCGAAACCCCGTGACCGGAACCCAAGCGTTCTCGCGTGCCTGGCGCGCTGCTTCGGCCAACGCGAGGTCGGCATCGGTCACGGCACTAGAAGCGGGCAATCGAGGCCTCGATCAGCGCCGCAAAGTGGCCCGCCGCCGCTTGCGCGGTCTCGGTGACCTCCTCGTGGGTGAGCGGGTTGCCGGTGATGCCAGCGGCCTTGTTGGACACCATTGCGATGGCCACCGCGGGGAAGCCGCAGCCGGCCGCAGCGAGAATCTCGGGAACGGTGGACATGCCGACGAGGCTGGCGCCCACGGTCTTCAGCATCTGGATTTCCGCCGGGGTCTCGTAGGCCGGGCCCATCATCGCGGCGTAGATTCCGGACTCGAGGTTCAGGTCGAGCGATGCAGCGGCTTCGCGCACAGCGTTCCGCAGGCGGGGGTCGTAGGCGGTGCTCATGTCAGGAAAGCGTACGTCGCCGTAGGTTGGCCCCAAGAGCGGGCTGGTGCCCTGGAAGTTGAGGTGATCTGAGATGAGCGCGAGGGTTCCCGGCTCCATTTCCTCGGTGATGCCACCCGCGCTGCAGGTGAACACGATTTGGCCCACGCCCCACTTGGAGAGTGCGCGAACGCCGCGAACGAGCTCGGCCGGCTCCCATCCTTCGTAGAAGTGGACGCGTCCGGCCATGGCGAGCATGCGCGTGTCCCCCAAGGTGCCGAGCACGGCCTCGCCTGCGTGACCGATGACCGCCGAGCCAGGCAAGGCCAGGTCAGGGTACGGCACGCGCTTTTCAATCGTCATCTTGTCGAGTAGTAGCGACAGCCCCGAGCCGAGCACCACGGCGGTGTCGGGTGGGGTTCCAAAGTGCTGCTCGAGCCGCTTGACGACCTCGCCTACTGGGCCGTCTTCCGGGTGTGCCATCTAGCCTCCGCGTCCGGCCAGTGTACGGGGAGCGGGGCGTTCAGTCGAGCAGGGCGATGGCTTCGATCTCGACGTCGACGTCCTTGGGAAGTCGTGCCGCCTCGACAGCGGCCCTCGCAGGCCGGTGATCGCCGAAGGCCTCGGCGTAGACGGTGTTCATCGCGGCAAAGCTGTCCATGTCCTTCAGAAAGACAGAGGTCTTCACGACGGAGCCCAGGGAGCTGCCGGCCGCCTCGAGGACAGCGGCGAGGTTGCGCAGCGCGAGGCGGGTCTGCGCCGCGACATCGCCGTCGAGCACAGTGCCGGTCTCGGGGTCCATCGCAATCTGCCCGGAACAAAAGACCATGCCGTTGGCGACGACAGCTTGCGAGTAGGGGCCAATGGCGGCCGGAGCCGCGTCGGTAGAGATGAGCTTCATCGAAGCCTCCAGAGGAATGCGGGGACCTCGGGGCTAGAGCTCGTCGAAGCTCAGCAGTGCGAGGTCCACCATGTGAAGCAGGTCGTCCAGGGTTCCCTTGACGATGAGTCTGCCGAGGAAGGCGAGCGGCACTTCGCTCTGCCCCTCCACGGTCTCGGTCGCAAGAAGAGCGTCAGCGACGCCGGGACTCTCGAGTATCTCGAGTAGGCTGCCAGCTGCCTCGGGGTCCTTGAGGAGCGGCGCGAGTGCCGCGAGGGTCTCGAGCTCCGGATCGGCGTCGAGGAGTGGCGGCACGATGTCGAGGGCGTGGGCGAGCTGGCTGTTCTCGTCAGCCATGACCGCCGAGGCATGGTGCAAGGCGGTGTACGTCTCGTCCAGCTCGAACACCGGTCGCAGCAGAGGCGCGATCTGGTCGTACCCAGTCTCACCGTTGTCGGGACGGAACATCCACCCGAGCAGGTCCAGGCCATCCTGCAGGGTTGCGGCGGGCTCTGCGCCGGCGGTCACGTTGTAGCGGACCGGGTCCGAGAGCACCGGGATCAGCGCGATGATGTCCAGGAGGATCTTCTCTTTCGCCAGGTCGACGACCAGCTCCTCGATGGGTGAGATCGCGCCCGTCGAGTGCAGGTCCGATGCGAGGTCCGCAAGCTCGCCAATACGGTCTTGCTCCCCGTCGCGCATCGCCTTGAGAATGTCGATGAAGACGATGAGCAGGTTCTCGCTCTCGTCGCCCGAGATGACGTCGATGACCTGAAGGTCCTCGATGACGGTCGGGGTGATGGCCGGGCACAGGTTGCTGTCTGCGAGCTCATCCATCATGAACTCGGAGAGGCTCGTGTCGAGGATGCCTCCGAGCAAGCCAGCACCGCCTTGCACCAAGCCGGGGTCCATGCCCGCGAGGGTGCGCAGGATGGTCTCCGCGAGATTGCCGAGGTTCACATCGATCGAGGTGATCCACAGGTCGATGCCGCAGACCATCGGCCGGTTGGTGTCGTGCAGGAGCCGCACGAGGTGAGAGAGCGCCGACATCTCGCCGCGCTGCAGCGGGTTCCCGTCAATGTCGACGGTCGCCAGCCATACGAGCTCGGTGGGCACCTGCTGCAGCACACCGTCGGCTTCGCGGGCGACCAGCGCTTGCTCGAGCAGGGTGCGCACGATGGGGTCCGAGAGTACGGCGTCGGTCTCGGGGGCGATAGCGGGAATCAGGGGCCGTGGGCCAAGCACCATCACGTCGACGGCGTCGCGCAGGCTGTCGCCCGTTGCGCCGGTCCAGTGGTCGTTGGCGGGGGTTCGCGTCGCGAGGACGGCTGAGCCGAGGTCCATGACGAGTCGGTCGACCGCGGGCTGCACATCGGCGTGCGGAGAGGTCGCGAGGCTCCCAAAGGTGCGGATCCATCGGGCCGTCTCGGGGTGTTCGAGCAGCTCCCCTGCCCAGATGGCGGTCTCGAGGTCGTCGTCGAGCATCGCAGTTGCAGCGGCGGGGAGCACCGTCACGAGGGGCGCGATGGCGCCGTTCTCGAGGGCCACCGGGCTTGACAAGTCTACGCCCTGGCGGACGACATCGGCACGGACCCCGTATTCGAGCTCGAGGACTAGGTCCATGACCTCGTCAACGGGGCGATCTTCGGCCCGAATAAGCTCGACGGCGACGCCAGCGAGGGCGAACACGTCCACGCCGGCATCGGGAAGCGTGTTGATGGCATGGGCCGCTTCAAGAGCGGCCAGTCGATCGCCACGGGTGGTCGACGTCTCGAGCGTCGCCACGGTCGGCTCGAGGGACTCGAAGTGGCCATTGTGGTTCAGGCAATCGAAGAGATTGCGGAACTCGGCGACATCTTCCTCGTCCAGCCCGTCCATCAGGTCGACGCGGTAGCAGGGGGAGTCAGCCTGAAGCTGGTCCGTCCAGCTCGGCGAGTCTCCCGGCGGAGTGAGACCGCAAGATGCACCAAGCCCCACCAGTGCAGCGACTGCAGTGAGAGCAATCGCACGGGTGGGGCTCATGAGGACCTCAGTCGAAAAGGTAGCGGACGCCAGCGTACGCGATGGGACCGTGCTGCGCACCCTTGCGCCAACGCATCGTGTACATCACGTTACCAAAGACCTGCATCGACCGTGCAAACTGATAGTGCGCGCCCACGCCGCCCTCAAGGAAGAGGAACTCGGTGTGGTCGTTGGTCAGGAAGCCGGAGCCAAGACCGCCAACGGCGTTGAACTGGAACAAGTCCGGGGAGCCGATGATGCCCCACTGCAGACCGACCGAAGCCATGCCCACGTTGCGGGGAGTGTCGCGGAAGGCGGAGACGACATTGCTCGGGTTCACCGTCTGGGTGATCGAAGCCGGGTCGCGCTGTGCGCTGTCCTGGACCCAGTAGCCGCGGAGCGTACCGAGAATCCGGTCATCGCGGTCACCGAGGACGAGCTCGATGCCCGTGCCGTAGTTCGCGATCGTCTCGCTGAGCTTGTACTGAGCCAGGTTGTTCGAGCTGTCATAGAAGTAGACGGGCTCGTTATGCACGCCGAACGTGCCTAGAACGCCGAGTCCACCCGCGAGTGCGGGGGAGGTGAAGGCCAGGCTCGCGAGCAGTGCCGCAAGGATGCGCATGGGATCTCCGTGTACGAGACGGTGTCATTACACCAGCGGGCGGGGTCGATCAAGTCGAGAACCCGTCTAGACGCTGCGTGAGTGTTCAGTCTCGCCGTTCTGTAAATGGGGTTCGGAAGCCGCGGGACCGGCTGCGACGGCGTGCGCCGCTGTATCCGGTGTCTCCGCTGTCTCCGTCGAGGATGACAAAGTCGATGGGGTCAGTCGATCCGAAGTGGTTCAGAAGGACGATTTCGGTCGGACCCGCTGCGATCGCGGGAAGCTCGAAGCTGACCGTCTCGGTGCAATCGGCGCACAGCGCGTTGCATTCCGTGCACGAGGTCTCGCAGCCGGTGCACCCGACTTCATCGACACACGTGTCGCAGAGCAAGCACTCGCTGCTTCGCTCGGCGCTGATGACGTCGGCATCGACACCTCCGACACGCACAATGGTGTCGGCGCGGGTCGAGAACGGCCTACCCGTCGCGGTGATGGTGTCGCCAGCCACGCCCTCGGCGGCGTTGAGCTCGGCTTCGACCGTACAGAGGTCGGAGACCGGGGTGGATCCGGTGCCGCAGGCGCTGAGCGCAAGGGCGAAGAAGCAATGAGAGACGCGCACGAGCTAGAGCTCCGTAATGAGGTCTTCTGCCGTGACTTGGCCGGCCGAGGCGCCAGTGGCGTCGGGCAGCGTTTCGGGCAGGAAGGGGTAGCGGCGACCGCCGGACGAGACGCGACGTCCCGTGTCCTGGTCGATTTGAGCCCACTCGACGTCGCCGCGCATCACGAAGGATGGCGTGTCCTTGCGGGCTGCGTCCTCCATGTAGTCCATCCAGATGGGAAGCGAGGTACGGCCACCGGTAGAGCTGACGCCCAGGCTGCGGGGCGTGTCGTAGCCCACCCAGACGGCGGTGATGATCTCGGGGGTGAAGCCGACGAACCACGCGTCCTTTTCGTCGTTCGTCGTGCCGGTCTTCCCGGCGACCGGGATACCGAGACGGCTAGCGCGCGCAGCGGTGCCTTCGGTGGCGACACCTTGCAGCAACCAAGTGGTGATGGACGCGACTTCGGGAGACATGACTCGCTCGGACTGGGGCTTCTCGTGTTTCTCGAGCACCTCACCCTTCACATCGCGCACTTCTTCGATGTAGTAGGGCTCGATCAGCTCACCGCCGGACGCGAACGCCGAGTACGCGCGAGCGAGCTCCTCCATGGTCAACGATGCAGAGCCTAGGCCCATCGACAGGTCGCACGAGCGGCACATGTAGACGTCGTCCGGGCCCATCAGCTTGCGGTGCCGCGTGTTGCTGATCTCGGGATCCTTCGGGGGATTCCGGTCCATGCAGATGGTGGAGTCGGGGGTCTCGCGGACCCACGGGCAGAGGTGGTCGTTGTCCTTGGAGGAGACGTGGTCCTCGGGCAGCATGTGCGCTGGGGTGCCGCCGATGCCGAGGCGCCGCGCGAACTCGTAGACGACATCGTCGTTCATGCCGGGGTCGATGGCCTCGAGCACGCGCACCGTACAGGTGTTGCGCGACATCGCCAGGGCCTTGCGGAGCGTGATGTTGCCGAGGAAGTCGTTGCCGTAGTTGGCCGGCTTCCAGATGAAGTCCTGGTCGGTGGCAAAGGCGAGGGGGCCGTCGACGATCATGGTGGCCGTCGTCACGCGCTCGGATTCGATGGCTGCGGCGTACACAATCGGCTTGAAGGTCGAGCCGACCTGACGCTTGGACTGCACGGCGCGGTTGAACTCGCTCTTTTCCCAGAAGGCGCCGCCAACCATGGAGCGGACCGCCCCGCTGTCGACGTCGTATGAGAGCAGCGCGCCCTCGACTTCGGGCTCCTGCCACAGGCGAGCAGCGGCGAAGGCGGTGCTCTCTCCCGGCGTCTTCTTGAAGGCCTTCGCGACCGCTTCGTCTTTGGTGGACAGCGCTTCGAGCTGCACCCAGACGACGTCGCCGGTCTGGAGAACCGAGCCCTCGGTCATGTCCGTCGCGGTCCGGTAGCGCCAGGACTTGCGCGGATTCGGCTTGTACAGCCACTCGGTCCACGCCAGGGGAATGATGGCCTCGACCTTGCCGATGCCGACCTTCGCGTAGCGCTTCTTCACGTCGAGCACGATGGCGTCGTAGCGCTTGCCGGCGACAAGCTCGGTCTCTTCTGCGGCCGGGGTACGTCCGGCGGGGTCGAGCTCGAGGGCGCGGGCCTCGCGGATGGCGAGATCGATCTCGGCTTGCTTCGCGGCAATGCCATCTGTGCCGACGTTCTCGACGCCTTCGCGACGGAAGCCCATGCGCTGGTCGACGGAGTACACACCGTCGATGACGGCCTGTTGGGCAATGTCCTGGAGCTCGAGGTCACAGGTCGTGGTGACCTGCAGCCCCTCGTTGTAGACGCGGTCGTGGCCGTAGGTATCGACCAGGTAGCGGCGCACGTACTCGGTGAAGTGCGGAGCCTTGGTGCCGAAGTCGTCGGTCTTCGGTGCGACGACGACGTCCTCGGCGAGGGCGGCAGCCTTTTCGGCCTCGGTGATGAACTCGTTGCGCACCATCTGGGTGAGCACGTACTCCTGGCGACCCTGGGCTTTGTCCCAGTGGCGGTGCGGGGAGTAGTCGCTGGGGCGCTGGGGCAGACCCGCGAGGATGGCGGCCTCGGCGAGTGTGAGGTCCTTGGCGGACTTCTCGAAGTAGACACGGCTCGCGGCCTCGACTCCGTAGGCGCCGGAGCCCAGGTAGATCTCGTTTAGGTAGAGAAAGAGGATGTGCTCCTTCTCGTAGGCCTTCTCGATGCGCCACGACAGCAGCACTTCCTTGATCTTGCGCTCGAGCTTCTTGTCCCGGGTGAGCAGGAAGTTGCGGGTCACCTGCTGGGTGATGGTCGAAGCGCCCTGGGCCATGCGTCCTTGGGCAGCGTTGCGCAGGATGGCCCGCACGATGCCCATGTAGTCGACGCCGTCATGGTTGTAGAAGTTCGCGTCTTCGGCGGCGAGGAAGGCCTGCTTGAGGTGCTCGGGCATCTCCTCGAGCTCGATGACGTAGCGGCGCTGCTCGAACAGCTCGCCAAGGACCTCGCCGTTCTTGTCGTAGACCACCGTGACGGTCGGTGGCGAGTACGCGCGGAGCGCCTCGATCGTGGGCAGGTCTTTGCCGTAGTAGCTGCTGACACCGAGGTAGCCGACGCCGGCGCTGATCACGCCGAGGATGGCGAGCACGGCTCCGAACTTGAGCATGCGGCCCATGCAGCCGCCCTTCTTCTTGGGGCCGGCGGGAGACTTCGGGGTCTTGGCCGGTGGTGCGGCGCTCGCGGATGGCGGTGGTGGAGCCATGGGGCGGGCCTCCTGGCGGTCGATCTCGGTGGGTTCGTAGTGAGGCTCGGTGGGCGGCGGAGGGGCCGCCGGGGACATGGCCTCGGGCTCGGGTGTGCCTGCAGGCAACTGGCCGTATGGACTGCGCAGCGACGGAACGGTTCGGTCGAAGTGCTCTTCGTCCGGTGCGGGCGGCGGACTTGCCGTTGGCGGGCCGATCTGGGTGGCGTCGACGGTCGTGCGGTCCACGTTCGTCGGGGCCGACGTGGGGAAGAACTGAGACGGGGAGAGAATCCGTTGGTCGTGGATGCCGGTCGGCTCCTCTTCGGCGCGTGTAGCCATCGCACGCCCCGCGGCGGTCGGCGCCTCGGGTGATGCTTCCGGAATTTTCACCGGCACTGCGTTGTGCCGATGGGCTGTCGGCTCAGGCCGGAAGGTCTTGCCTCGCGACTTGAGCTGCTCCATGACCCCGGGGGGGTAGGTGACAGCCATGGATGTGGTGCATTCACGGCACGGAATCGTCTGTCCGGGTAGCGGCAGAGGTTCCGTGAGGCGGTTCTTTTGCCCGCAGGTCGGGCACGTGAGCTTCAGCGACATCGAAGGAGGGCTCGCGGGGCGCGGGGGAGGGACTTGCGGGTCCCTGTCTTGTACCTCGAACGGATCCGCCCGTCCACGCCGTGTTTTGCCGGGTGTACCGCCACTCAGCGGCTAGGTGCAGTTCCGGCATGTTCCGTAGGCAATCGTCTCGGTGTGTCAGTGCGGTTGACGGGCTCTGAGGCGCTTCCTACGATGGTGCATGAGAGGCGTTCGCGTCTCACCCATGGGGGAAACACATGCTTCCGGTCCTTCGCCCGCTCGCCGTCCTCGGCGCAGCGAGCACGATGAGCCTGCTGGCCTTCCACTACAGCGGTGGAGCCGTCGGCAGCGAGCTTCCCGGACTTACGTCGGGCATCGAGGCTTTCGCCCTCGGGCGCGGCTACTCCCTCTCGGAGCTCGAGATCCTCGAGTCCACGCTCTACTACGTCGAAGAGTCCTACGTAGAGCCCGAGCGCGTCGACTGGGAGTCGATGTACGAGGCGGCCCTGCTCTCGGTCGAGCGGCGCATTCCCGCCGCCATGTTCCGCCGCGAGTCCGGCGGTTCCATGTTGTTCGTCGAGGTGGGCGACCATCGCGCCGTCATCGAAGTAGGACCCATCGAGACCCGCGCCGAGCTCCACGACGCCTTGGCCGAGGTCGCCTCGGTCCTCCAAGAAGAGCTCGATCCGGCTGACGTCCCTCAAGCCGACGATGCGCTCGCAGAGCCGCTCGCCGAGGTCGAGTACGCGCTCGTCAACGGTGTGCTCTCCACGCTCGACCCGCACTCCGCACTGCTTCCGCCGAAGGCTTCGAAGCAGATGGACACCGAGAACGAAGGCAAGTTCGGCGGCCTCGGCATCACCATCATCCTGCGTGAGGGCAAGCTCACCGTCGAGTACCCGCTGCACGACACGCCGGCGATGAAGTCGGGCCTCCAGGCCGATGACCACATCGCGCGAATCGATGGCGAGTCGACCATCAACATGTCCCTCGACGAGGCCGTGTCGCTTCTGCGCGGCAAGGTCGGCGACCCCGTGTTGCTCGAGATCATGCGCGACGGACTCAGCGAGCCGATCGAGGTCTCGGTGACCCGCGCTGAGATCCGCCTGAACCCGGTCAAGTCCACGCTCCTCGATGGCGACGTCGGCTATGTCCAGGTCTCCGCATTCCACGCCGACGTGGCCGCCCAACTCCGCGAAGAGCTCGGCACGCTGCAGCGTCAGAGCCAGAGCCGGCGTCTCAAGGGCCTTGTCATCGACTTGCGCGGAAACCCTGGTGGCTACCTGACCCAAGCGATCGAGATGTCGGACCTGTTCCTCGATGGCGGGGACATCGTCTCGACCGTCGAGGCCGATGGGCGTAAGCGCGACAGCAGTCGGGCCCGCAGCCTCGGTACCCAAGACGACTACCCGATCGCCGTGCTCGTGAACGCGAACAGCGCCTCCGCCTCCGAGATCGTCGCTGGAGCGCTCCGCAACAACGACCGCGCCGTCGTCATCGGTGAGCGCAGCTTCGGCAAGGGCTCGGTACAGAACCTGCACCCCTTCGCGGACGAGTCCAAGCTCAAGCTGACCATCGCCAAGTACCTGACCCCCGGAGACAAGAGCATCCAGTCGGTCGGCATTCCCGCCGACATCGCGTTGGTGCCGATCATTGTCGAGACCCGCGAGGTCAAGGGCGTCGATGAGCCCAACGTGGCCATGTTCTGGCGCGAGCGCGTGCGTCGCGAGGCCGACCTCGACAAGCACCTCAACTACGCCGACCTCGTCTTTGGCGAGCCCTCCTACACCCTCGAATACCGCCGTCGCCCGCGCGACCGCGCCCGGTCGGATGAGCTCGATTTGTCGGCGGACTGGGAAGTGCAGTTTGCTCGCGATGTGCTCATCGCCGCGCCCAACAGCCGACGTGCCGAGATTCTCCAGAGCGCATCCAACGTGGTCACCAGCCACAGCCGCTCCGCGGAGCGCGAGTTGATCAAGCAGCTCGCTGAGCAGGGGCTCGACTGGGCCGCCGGGAAGGATGTGGACAGCGCATCACTCGAGGTGGCTGTCACGCTGGGCGAGGACGCTGCGCTCACAGCCGGTGAGCTCGACCGCGTCGAGGTCAGCGTGACCAACACCGGCTCCGAGACGCTCTACCGACTCGGTGCGGTGTCGGACTCCGAGCACGAGCTGCTCGAGGGACTCGAGTTCTTCTTCGGCAAGCTCGCTCCCGGCGAGACGGCCAGCTGGAGCCAGCCCTTGGCCGTGGCTGACGGCTACCCGAGTGAGCAGGCACCGTTTGCCCTCGAGTTCCGCGACGGCGGCGGCGAAGTGGCGGCGCACGACCAGACCATCCCTGTGAAGGGACGCGATCTGCCGCGTCTGCACTGGAACTGGACGCTCTCGGACGCTGTGGGTGGCAACGGCAACGGCATCGCCGAGGTCGGTGAGACGCTCGCGGTCGAGATCCATGTCCAGAACATCGGCGATGGGGCAACGGGCGATGCCTACGCGCGTATCCGCAACAAGTCCGGCAAGGCGCTCGACATTCGCGAGGGCACGCTCGAGCCAGGCGCGATGCGCACCGAAGCGGGTGATGCCTGTGGGGTCGAGAAGGCTGGAGTCGAGGGCGGCAACGTCGTCGGCGCCGAAGACGACCCACGCATCGCCGCTGGTGAACGGCCCGTGTACGCCAAGGGCTGCGACCGCACACTCCGCGCTGGCGACGAGTGGACCGGCACCATGCAGGTCGAGATTCGCGAGGGCTCCGACGAGCCCCTCGTCCTCGAACTCTCGATTGGTGATGGCAGCGCGTACGACCACGCCTCCATCGTTCGTGCCGGCTTCTACGGCTACTTCGGACAGAGCGAGAAGATCGAGATTCCGGTCGGCGCGAAGCTGCCCGTCGGTCCCGAGCGCGAGCCGCCCGTCGTGCATGTCACCCAGACCGCACCCGACCTTCTCGACGTCTCGACGGTGAGCATCAGCGGCTTCGTCAGCGACGACGCGGGCCTCGACAACGTCATGGTCTTCCACAACGAGGACAAGGTCTTCTACGAGGGCGGCGCCGGTGCATCCGGGCTCACACGACTGCCGTTCACGGTGGACGTCACCCTCGACAGTGGGCCGAACACCATCACGGTGCTCGCCAAGGATGAGGCGGGGCTGACGGCGACCCAGTCCGTGGTGACCTTCTACCGCGAGCCCGAGAAGTCGGCGTCCGGTCCCGAGACCAAGTGATCTAGCTGCGGAGGTAGCCGGCGACCTCTTCGCGGAGTGCGTCGACCTGCCGTTGGTAGCCGGGTGCGAGGCGCGAACCGCGGGCGTTGAGCTGGCGATGCTGGCTCTTGCGGAGCGCGAGGGTCGTGGTGGCATGGATGTAGGCACTCGTGAACACCTCGCCCTCCGTCCACCATCTGGCGATGCGCCTCCAGTAGGAGGACAGGACCTTCGCGTGCCCGTCGGGCAGCAGGCCGCTCGCCACCTCTTCGGCCAGCTCGCGGCGGATCATGCGTGACTCGAGCCACAGACAACCCTGAAAGACGCTGAAGATGACGAGGAACTCGAGCGGAAAGAGGAAGAAGTTCGAGAGCGCCAGCAGCCCGCCTGCGTTTGCGATGCCCTCGAGGGTGAGCAGGCCGTTCCACGCCATGTGAATGGCCATCGCAATGGCAAGCCCGATGGTGGTCGCGAGGGCGACCCAGGCCACGCCGCGGAACTTCACCGCGCCAATGCAGGCCCCCACGACCGAGCTCGCGGTGGCGTGCATGACGGCCGAGTAGAGGGTACGGACCACGACTGTGCCCGCCCACATGCCCACGTGGCCCTCAGCGGCGACCGACGAGAAGTACATGAAGTTCTCGGTCATGCCGAAGCCGAGCCCCGCTGCGGCGCCGTAGACGAAGCCGTCAGTGGCGTTGTCGAAGTGGGGAGTCAGGGCCACGATCAGCAGCACTACGGCCTTCGCGGGCTCTTCGACCAACGGTGCGATGAACACGGCACCAATGGCATCGGCCATCCACAGCGGCGGCGAGAGCACGCCGACGGAGTCCATCATGGTGGCGGACCCGTCGAGGGCGGTGGCGATCGCGCCGAGGGCTCCCCACGCGAAGGTCAGCAGCAGAAGCCACACGGGCTCGCGCTCATAGCGATCCATCCACCACACCACCGCGAGGAAGGTGAACATGGGAATGGTGGCAAAGGCGGCGGAGAGGGCGATCAGGATCAGGGGCACAGCGACTCCTGCGCCATCCTACATGCCGCTACAGCTCGAGCTTCGCCCAGGCCCCACGCCAGACGAACCAGCTCTTCACTGCGGCCTTCGCGACCGTCGTGATGTTGATGGCCCACCACACGCCCGCGGCCCCCATGCCGAGCGGGAAGGCCATGGCCCAAGCAAGGGGGACCCGGGCCAGGTTGAATGGGACGGTTCCGAGGAACAGCTTGCGCGTGTCACCCGCGCCGCCGAGTACCCCTTCGGTGAGCGCTTCGGTCGCGACGAAGGGCTGCGACCAGGCGAGCACGCTCGCGTAGAGAATTGCTTCGCGCGCGGCGTCGGGGTCGTCGGTGAAGACGTTGACGAGAAACGGCCCCGCAAAGGCAAAGACGAGTCCCGCGATGGTTCCGAGGGCGAGCGACGGGCCCGTCATCCATCGAATCACGCGCCAGGCTTCTTCGGGTTGACCGGCACCGAGTCGACGCCCGACCACCGATGAAACGGCGACAGACGCTCCCACGTAGACCGGCCAGCTCAAGGCCTCGAGAGCCGAGAAGCCGATGCCGAGCCCCGCGGTGACGTCATCGCCGAGGGGGGCAATCGAGGTGCGAAGAATCGCCCAGTACACGATGGCATAGGCGGCAGTCGAGAGCCCCACGGGCGTCCCGACCTCGAGGATTCGCCAGATCTCCGGCGAGAAGCGCAGGTCCTCGCGCTTCAGGCCAATCTCACGGGCCAGGACGGTGAGGCCGACGAGCACCACCGCCGTCTGAGCCAGGGTGGTCGCCAGGGCGGCTCCAGCCGTTCCGAGCCCCGCTGTGTAGATCAGCAGCGGATTGAGCACTGCGTTCAGAGCGAGTCCGGCGGCTTGCAGCAGCATGGGAAGGCGGGTGTTGCCCATCGCGTTGAAGCAGCCGTCAATCAGCGGGGCCACGACCAGGGCGCCACCGGTGAGAAAGAGCCAGCGCAAGTAGGTGGCCGCATACTCGGCCGTCAGCCCCGAGAGTCCAAGCCAGCCCGGGATGTGGTCCGCGACGAACACTCCGCCAAACACGAGCGCGGCGGCGATGACGGCGCAGGCCATCAGGCCTTGTCCGACGACCTGGCGGCGGCGCAGAGGGTCTGCTGCTCCAGTGGCCCGGGCGACCAGCGGAGCCACGCCCGTGCTCACCATCGCGAACGAGGCCCACACCAAGATCAGGACGAAGGTGCTCGCCCCGAGCGCGCCCTGGGCTTCCTTGCCGAGCCCTTGCACGAAGAACTGGTCGAGCGGGCGATAGGCGTGGTGAACGACCGCCGCGGCGGTGGCAGGCAGCGCGAGGCGGAGCACCTCACGAGGCGTGAGTGGAGGGAGCTTCTCGGGTGCGGCCGCGGTGGCTGAGGTCACGACCGCTCGGCGAGGAAATCACGGAAGTGCAGCAGGAGCTCGTTGGACTCGACGCTCGGGCGCATCGACTCGAGCTTGCGACGGGCTAGCTCTTCGCCGAACACGCTCTTGTACAGATCGAAGTAGCGACCGAAGCGCTGGGCATTCTCGGCGCCGGACAGCTCCGGGTGAAACTGCGTGGCCCAGACCGGGCGCCCTTCGACGCGGACCGCCTGGTAGGGGCATCGCTCTGATCGAACCAGGTGCTTCAGCCCCGTCGGGAGCGTGATGGCGCGGTCCTTGTGGCCTTCTTGTGCGGTGAACGCGGTCGGAAGCCGCGAGAAGAGGGGGTCTGCCGCTCCGTGTTCGGTCACCGCCAACTCGTAGCTTCCGACTTCGCTGCCCTCGGGATCGGTGATCACGGTTCCGCCGTAGGCGACGACCAGGCCCTGAAAACCAAAGCACGACGCGAACATGGGAAAGCCGCTGTCGGCGATGGTGCCGAGTGCATCGAAGAAGGCGGGGAGCCAGGGCGCCCCGTCGGTCACGCCGAACTCGCCGCTTCCGCCGACGAGCACGGCATCCACGCCATCCACGATGGCGTTTGCGTCGGCACCTTCGATGAGGTCCCACGGGACGACATCCTCGAGGGGCACATTGAGCTTCTCGGCGAACGAGGCCCGCTCTTCCGAGCGAACGAGGTCGGTGGGTAGGCGGGCTTGAAGCAGGCGAAACTTCACGCGGTCTCCCGTTCGCGCAGCATCCAGGCGATGGCGCAGAACATCAAAGTGAGCAGAAGCGAGAGCAGAGCCGCCCAGAGCGGAGTGCTCTCGGACGGGTCTTGGGGCAGGTGCGAGAGCACGGCAGCGAGGCCGTTGTTCGCGAAGTGGGCGACGATGCCCGGATAGACCGAATTGCTGACGAGGCGTAGCCAGCCGAGCAGAAAGGCCGTCGGCAGAAGGCTCAGGACGTGGATCGGGTCCAGGTGGTAGGCGGCGAAGGCGAATGAGGTCGCCACGAAGGCGGCCATGCGCGCGGCCTGCAGTCGCTCGGGCTTGTCGCCAAGCATCAGATGGGCGGCGCGTTCAGTGACGGCCCACAGACCCCCACGAAAAGCCAGCTCCTCGAAGATGGGGGCGATGATGACGACGGCGATCAGCATCAGGGCGCGTCCGAGCGGAGGGCCGCTGGTCAGCCACTCGATGATCTGCTCGTTCATCGCCATGTCGAAGTCCTCGGGAATCAGCTTGAGCAGCTGCTCGCTAATCCATCCCGGGAAGAAGCCGACGGCGAGACCCGAGACGCCTGCGATACCGAGCAGCGACGCCTTGCTCTTTCGGGCCGCGAAGCCCTCGCCCAGGTTCCAGCCCACCATGCGCAGGCAGAAGGCAATGACCAGCACCATCCCGATCAGCTGCACGGCGGTGCCCACCGCGACGGCATCAGCGCGAAGAATCGACTCTGGACTCTCGGCGAGCTGTGCTGCGGACACGCCGCTCAACAGGGCTCCCACAGCGGTCAGCAGACCCAGCGTGCACTCCACCGTGACCCGCCAGGCAAACATGCACATCAGCATGAAGAGCAGGGCGGTGAGCGGGTTCCACGACGGCAAGACGCTCGGTGGCTGCGCTTCAGGTGGGTCGAACTGGCGGTCCATGGGGGGCGTCTAACGCGATACATGCCGGTCATGATCCGCATCCGTGGCGCGCGAGAGAACAACCTGCGAGGCATCGACCTCGATCTTCGACTCGGCGAGCTGACCGTCTTGGTGGGGCCCTCGGGCTCGGGCAAGTCGTCGCTTGCGTTCGATACCCTGCATGCCGAGGGGCAACGCCGCTATCTTGAGGCGCTGGTCGGGAGGGACCGCGCGGCGGGAAGTCTTCGCCGCCCGAACGTCGATGCGGTCGAGGGGCTTCCACCCACCATCGGCCTCGACCAGCGCGGGGCTGGCCCGTCCGCGCGGAGCACCGTGGCGACCGCAGCCGACCTCGCTCCCTTGTTGCGGGTGTGGTTCGCTCGTGCCGGCACCCTTCACTGTCCAGAGTGCATGAGGGCCATCGAGCCGCGTGGGCACGACGAGATCGTGGCGGAGCTGCTGGAGCTCGGCGGGCGGCTCGAGCTCGACGGACCGGTGATTCGCCGGGGCACCGCCGACCCTGAAGCCTTCCTCGAGGAGGTAGTCGGCTCAGGGTTCTCACGCGTCCGCCTCGATGGGGAGGTGCGCCGCATCGAGGAAATTAAGGCCCACCAGCTCGGCGACCGCGTGCGCATCGTGGTCGACCGTATTCGCCTCAGCAACGACAAGCGTGCGCGCCTGCAGGACGCGGTGCGGACGACGGCACGCGTGGGACGGGGCGTCGTGATTGCCCGTGTCGGTGAACAGGAACGGACCTACGTCGATCGGCCCTACTGCGCCGACTGCGACCGGACGCTCTCGGCGCTCGAGCCCGAGCTGCTGTCCTGGTTTGGGGCGGGCGCCTGTCGGCTCTGTCAGGGACGAGGCGTCGATGCCGAGGGAGCGACGTGCTCCGACTGTGATGGCGAGCGCCTCAGCGAGGATGCTCGGGCCGTCCGGTACCAAGGGATCGGCTTCGTCGACCTGCTGCGCCGGCGCGTCGCCGCGCTGTCGGCATTCTCAGGTGCGGCCGAGCGAACCCATGTCACCACTCCCATCCTCGATGAGCTGGACCGACGTCTGGCGATACTCGGGGAAGTGGGCCTGTCACATCTCGCACTCGATCAGGCAGCAGGACAACTCTCGGCCGGTGAGCGTCAGCGACTTCGGCTAGCTCGGCATGCGGGTGGCGCGCTTGCGGGGGTGGTCTACGTGGTGGACGAGCCTGCCGCCTCTCTCGATGATGCCGAGGTGCAGCGCGTCATCCGACTTCTGCGTCGGCTGGTCGAGGCGGGAAACACCGTGGTGGTGGTCGAGCATCATCCGGCGGTGATTCGTGCGGCGGACCGTGTGATCGAGTTTGGACCTGGCGCCGGGCAGCGGGGTGGCGAGGTCATCTTCGATGGCTCCGTCGATGCACTCTTGGCGGCTGACACGTCCACGGCCCTGTGGACCTCGGGCAGAAGCCGTCTGCCGGAGAGCAAGGGGCGCTCCGCCGACGGGCTGGTGAAGGTCGATGGGCATGGCCTGCCCCTCGGATGCGTGCTTGTGGCGACCGGACCGAACGGCTCTGGTAAGTCCAGGCTCCTGGAGCTCGCGGTTGCGGTGGCCAAGGAAGACACGCGGATCTCGCGGGTCGTGCACGCGGACCAGCGCTCGGTTCCCCGCTCACCGCGATCGAATGCGGCGACCTATTCGGGCCTGTGGGACGTGATGCGTCCGCTGCTTGCCGCTACGCGAGAGGCGCGGATTCGGGGCTTCACCGCTTCGAGTTTCTCGGTCAACGCCAAGGGCGGGCGCTGTGAATCCTGCAAGGGCAGTGGACTGCGACGTGTGCAGCTCAAGCTGCTTCCCGACGTGTTTCTGCGCTGTCCGGTCTGCGACGGTCGACGGTTCGCTGCAGACGTGCTCGACGTGCGGTGGAAGGGGCTCTCCGCGGACGAGCTGCTTCAGGGCTGCGCCTCGGACTTGCTTCCCATTCTCGCGGGTCATCCGCACCTCGAGAACCACCTGCGGGCGCTCGTGGATGTGGGACTCGGCTATCTGCCGCTTGGTCAGCCGGGACACACCTTGTCGGGCGGCGAGGCCCAGAGGCTCAAGCTGGCTCGCGAGCTTGCCCGCGCCGTGAAGCGCGGTGCAGAGGGCACCCTGCTTGTGCTCGATGACCCCAGCGTCGGCTTGCATCCGGTCGACACCGAAGTGCTCGTGCGACTGCTCGATCGGCTCGCCGACTCGGGTGCGACCGTCTGGATGGCATCGCACCACCGGGGGCTCGTCGACTGGGCCGATGTGGAGCTGCCCCTCACCCGACGGTGACGGGCGGCGGCCGTTCGCTAGATGTGGACGCTGACGCCGAGCGCGTTGGCGACGGCTTCCATCATGGCTTCTGAGTACGTTGGATGCGCGTGCACCGTCTCGATCAGGTGGTGTGCGGTCACCTCGGCCGAGCGGGCCAGACCGAACTCAGCGATCATCTCCGTCGCCTCGGCTCCGACGATGTGGGCGCCGAGAATCTCGCCGTACTGCTCGTCGACGAGCACCTTCACAAAGCCCTCGGCGCTGCCGGCACCCTGGGCCTTGCCATTGGCCATGAACGGGAAGGTACCGACCTTGTAGGTCTTGCCCGCGGCCTGGGCTTGGGCCTCGGTCATGCCGACGTGGGCGATCTGCGGCTGGCAGTAGGTGCACGCAGGAATGTTGCCGTAGTCGACGTCGGTGACGTGCTCGCCGGCGATGCGCTCGACGGCGACATGGGCCTGGCGGGTGGCGGTGTGCGCGAGTCCGCCTTTGGTGGTGAGGTCGCCGACGGCGAGCACACCGGGCACATTGGTCTGCATTGACGCATTGACGGGCACGAAGCCGCGGTCGGTCGTGACACCAATCTCCTCGAGGCCGATGCCTTGCGAGTTCGGCGTGATGCCGAGTGCGATGAGAACGTACTGCGACTCGATCAGCGTGCCGTCGGTGAGCTCGACCTCGCAGCCGTCGCCCTTGCGTCGTACTTCCTTCACGAAGCGGCCGAGCTCGAACGAGACGCCGGACTTCGCGAACGACTTGCGCACGACCGCCGCGCACTCGGGCTCCTCGAGGGGAAGTACCTCGTTCAGGCCCTCGACCACGGTGACCTTGGTGCCCATCGCGTTGAAGAAGTAGGCGAACTCGAGGCCGATCGCGCCGGCGCCGAGCACGACCACGCTCTCGGGCTGCGCCTCGGAGACGATGGCCTCGCGGTAGGTGAGGATGCGCTCGCCGTCGGGCTCGATGCCCGGGAAGGTCCGAGCACGGGCGCCGGTCGCCACGATGATGTGCTTCGCGGTGACCGTCTGCTCGCCGTCCGCCGTCGCGATGACGACGGTGTCGGGGGCGGTCAGGCGTGCGGTGCCGGAGAGCTGCGTGACGCCGTACTTCTTGAACAGGCCGCGGACACCCTTCTCGAAGCGCGAGGACACCTTGCGGCTGCGCTTGATGACCTTGGGGTAGTCCACGGTCAGCTCGCCCACCGAGAGGCCGAAGCTGTCGGCCTTGCGGATCTTGTTCGCGAGCTCAGCGCTCTTGATCAGCGCCTTTGAGGGGATGCATCCCCAGTTCAGGCACACGCCGCCGAGCTTTTCGCGCTCGACGCATGCCGTGTTGAGGCCCAGCTGTGCTGCGCGAATTGCCGCAGGGTAGCCGCCAGGGCCTGCGCCGATGACCAGAACGTCGTAGTCCGCCATGTCTTCTCCGAAGGGTCGGGGAGGGTATCGCGGGTTGACGGACGCGTCATCGTGAGCGCCCATTCAGTGGCGCTCAGGCTCTACAGAAGCATCAGTGCGGGCGCTTCGACGTAGTTGCGCAGCGTCTTCAGGAACTCGGCGCCCACCTTGCCATCCACCACGCGGTGGTCGCAGGTCATCGTCACCTTCATGCGGTGTCCGACGGTGAGCTGGCCGTTCTCGACCACCGGAACTTCCTGAATCGAGCCGACTGCCAAGATGGCGCTCGCGGGCGGGTTGATGATCGCCGTGAACTCGTCGATTGCGTACATGCCGAGGTTGCTGATCGTGAAGGTGTTGTTGCTGTACTCGTCTTCGGACAGCTTGCCTTCTTTCGCGCGGCCGGCGAGCTCGCGAATCTCGGCGCCAATCTGGGCGGGATTCTTGAGGTCGGCATCGCGAACGACCGGCGTGATCAACCCATGCGGAAGCGCCACGGCAATGCCGATGTCGATCTGTCCGTGCTGGGTGATCGCCTTGGCATCCCACGAGGCGTTGACCTGGGGGTGTGCGCGCAGCGCCCGAGCCACACAGGCCGTCAGCATGTCGTTGTAGGACACGCGGACGTCCGGCAGCGAGGCCTTGATCGCCGTTCGCCATCCGACGAAGGCGCCCATGTCGAAGGTCGCGGTCAGGAAGAAGTTCGGAATGTCGCTGTGCGACTCGAGCAGGCGCTTCGCGATGGTCTTGCGCATCGGGCTGTTGCGCACGACCTTGGTCTCGCCGCGGGTGAGCCCGGTTCCGCCGGCGGGTGCCGACTTTGCGCTCTCGACGTCATCCCGGGTGATGCGACCACCATGTCCGGTGCCGGTGACGTGGCGCAGGTCCACGCCCTTGTCGGCGGCGACCGCTCGGGCCAGCGGCGAGGCGACGATACGCCGCTGTACGCGGCCGTAGCCGATGTCCCCGTGGGGGTCCTGGAAGTCCGCAGACAGCGTCTTGCCCTGCCACATACGGTCCAGCGAGGGCTTCTCGGCCATGGCAACCGGCGCTTTGGGGGCGGGTGCAGGCTTCGCCGCGACGGGGGCCGGGGTGGGCTCTGGAGTCGGCGCGGCTTCCGGCGCTTCGTCCGCGGGGGCCTCGGCCTTCTTCGCCTCGAAAGCGGCGAGCAAGGCGGTGATGTCCTCGTCCGCGGCGTTCCCGACGATGGCGATGGGGTAGCCGGGCGGCACCTCGTCACCTTCCTCGATGAGGTGCTTGATCAGCACGCCCTTGTCGAAGACCTCGGCTTCCATGTTTGCCTTGTCGGTGCCGACTTCGGCGAGCACGGTCTGCGGTGTGAAGGCTTCGCCCTCTTTGACGCGCCATTCGACCAGCGTGCCCATCTCCATGGTGGGTGAGATAGCGGGCATTTCGTAGAACTCGGCCATCGGGTCCTCCTAGCGTCCGCAGACGGTGTGAGCGGCAGCGACGATGCGGTCGATGCTCGGCAGCACCATCTTCTCGAGCTCGGGTGCGTAGGGCTGGTTGAGGTCGCGGTTGGTGATGCGCAGGATGGGCGCGTCGAGGGCATCGAAGCAGGCTTCCTGCACGCGGCTCACCACCTCGGAGGCGACGCCGGCGAAGGGGAAGCCCTCTTGAACGACCACCATGCGATGGGTCTTGTTGATGCAGTCGAACAGCGCCTGCTCGTCGAGGGGGCGAATCGTGCGCAGGTCGAGGACCTGGGCGCTGATGCCTTCCTTGGCGAGCTGGTCGGCGGCGCTCAGGCAGTTGTAGACCTGCTTGTTCCAGCTGACCAGCGTCACGTCGGTGCCGTCGCGCTTCAGGTCGGCCTTGCCGATCGGGATCAGATATTCCTCGTCGGGAACCTCACCCTTGGTGCCGTAGGCGAGCTCGGACTCCATGAAGATCACGGGGCTCGGGTCGCGAATCGCGCTCTTGAGCAGCCCGTACGCATCCTTCGGCGTCGCGGTCGAGATGACCTTGAGTCCGGGGAAGTGGGCGAAGATCGACTCGAGCGCTTGGCTGTGCTGGGACCCAAGCCCCTCGGCGGCGCCGTTGGCTCCGCGAATGACCATCGGGACCTGGTACTGGCCAGCGGTCATCTGCACGATCTTGGCGGCGGAGTTGATGATCTGGTCGTAGGCCACGAGGGCGAAGTTCCAGGTCATGACCTCGACGATGGGACGAAGTCCGGCCATCGCCGCACCAATCGCGATGCCCGTGAAGCCGTTCTCGGCAATCGGCGTGTCGATGATGCGCTTCTCACCGAACTCGGCGAGCATGCCCTGGCTGACCTTGTAGGCGCCGTCGTAGTAGGCGACTTCCTCGCCCATGAGAAACACGCGCTCGTCGCGGCGCATCTCTTCCTGCATCGCCCGGCGAAGGGCCTCTCGAAGCTGAAGCTGTGCCATGTCTACTGCGCCTCGGTGGCGTAGGTGAAGTCGTAGAGCTTGCTCGGATCGGCGTCCGGAGCAGCCAGTGCAGCGTCGTAGGCGGCCTGTGCCTGCACATCGACGTCAGCCTTTATGGCCTCGAGCTCGGCGTCGGACACGCCGTGCTCGCTCTTGAGCCGGTCGATGGCGAGGTCGATGCCGTCGCGCTTCTTCTTCTCTTCGAGCTCGCCGTCCTTGCGGTACTTGGCGGGGTCGCTCATCGAGTGGCCACGGTAGCGGTAGGTGACCGCCTCGACGATCACCGGGCCCTTGCCCGAGCGGCAGTGCTCGGCGGCCTTGGCGATGTTGTTGTGCACCTCGACGGCATCGAAGCCCTCGAACTGCCAGCGGGTCATGCCCACACCGTCGCCGCGACGCGACATGTCGGTCAGGTAGGACTGACGCTCGAGGCTGGTGCCCATCGCGTAGAAGTTGTTCTCGCAGAGGAAGATGCACGGCAGCTTCCAGAGCTGCGCCATCTCGAGGGCCTCGTAGAACACGCCCTGCTGGGCGGCACCATCGCCGAAGTAGACGAGCGCGATGCTGTCATCGCCCTTGTACTTGGCAGCGAAGGCCGCCCCGGCTGCGAGCGGAATGTGCCCGCCGACGATGCCGTAGCCGCCCCAGAAGTTGTGCTCGCGCGATGCCATGTGCATCGAGCCGCCAACTCCTTGGGTGGTGCCGGTTCGCTTGCCGAACAGCTCGCCGAACACGAGCTCGGGATCGACGCCGCGAGCGAGGATCTGGCCGTGCTCTCGGTATGCGGCCACGACGACATCTTCTGGCCGAAGCGCAGAGGAGGTGCCGACTGCGACGGCCTCCATACCGATGTAGAGGTGGCAGAAACCGATGATTTTACGCTGGGTATAGGCTTTGGCAGCAAGCTCTTCGACGCGACGGATGAGACACATCATCCGGTACATCTCGAGGAGCTGCTCCTTGGTCACGGACTCGGCCATGCGAGGGGCTCCCTGAAAAGGACCCTGTCCCTACCAGACGCAGGATGGGGGTGCAATGTGAGGCGGCATTCAGTGCGGGGTCGTGGCGGCGTCGTGGCGGCTCGGTCTACGCGCCAAACCACGCTGCTAGCGAGATTCCGCCGGCTACACCGATCGCTACGGCCACCCAGATAATTGCGGCCAGTTGCCCGGGCGGGCTCGCTTCGCGGGCCATGGCGGGTCGCAGGGTGCCGTCGAGATCGCCGTACAGCAGGTCTTGATCGGGGCGCCGTGGAGCCCAGCTGTAGTTGCCAACGCCCTTCACATCGAAGTCGGGCTCGGTCTTACCGAAGGTAAATGCCTGGCGCACGCTATGCGCTGTCACCGCCACCGGCGGACCGTTGAGAGTGGAGAGTGGCTGTGCGACCGGGGTCTCGACCGTGGGGGTCACGCTACGAAAGCGGACGGGTGGCGGCGTCTGAAGGGCGCCTCGTACGGCGGCGTTCGGATAGCGCTTCGGAGGAAGCTCGCCGTCGGCTGCGATGATCTCGCCTTGGCGTCGCCAGGTTTCGCGCACGAGCGTCTTCGGGCTCGGGGCCTCGAGAGGGCTCGTGCCGGGGGGAGATGCGAGGAGGGACGGGTCGATCATGCCGATTCTCGTGAAGTCGGCGAACGTACGGCATCCTCAGGGCCGATCGAGTCAACTGTGGGTCAACACGGGTGCTTCGATCAGCGGTCGGCATCCGCGCACGCCTTGGCCAGCTCAAAGGGGTCGGTCCGGACCGGCACTCTCGGCGCGTCGGCGTAGCTTGGTACGCCGGCGAAGCGCTCGGCGAGCATCGCGTCATAGGCCTCACCGCCGAGCACGTCGACGTAGACTTGGCAGTAGTGATCGCGATCTTTGGCGATGCGCAGCCGGATCTTCTCGCCCACCGGGCCGCTGTAGACGCTGGGGTTGAGGGCCTCGTCCCAGTCTGCTGTCACCCACTCGCGCCAGTCGAACGGCGCATCGGTCTGCTCGATGCAGCCATCGACATAGGCGACTGGGCCCCCGTCTTCGAAGAGCGACGCGTAGAAGCGCGTTCCGGCCTCATTCGCAGCGAGGTCGGCGAAGCTGAACGCCTTGCTGGTGTACAGGCCAAAGAAGGTACGCTCGGTGTGCACGCCCCAGCGCTTGCCGCGGGCGGGGTCGGCGCCTTGCTTCGACTTCTGCCACTGCAAGTACCCAAAGTGGATGAAGTGGTCGATCTTGTCGGTGCCGATCCGGTGTCCGGACAGCTCGATGGTCGAAGCGATGCCCGCGACCGAGAGTACGGCACTCTGTCCGAACGTGACGTCGCCGTAGACACTCTCGCCGGCGCCAAAGGCGATGGTGTCGGCCTCGTGCTCCAAGAAGGCCGAGATGGCCTCGAAGCCGAGGGCGCGAAGTCCGCCGCGCTCGGGAACGGTCGCTTCGCTCGCAGCGAGTCGGTAGAAGGTCTGGATGAACTGCCGCTTTGCCTTTGCCGGCGAGGCCTTGCAGCGGGTTCGCTGGTTCGTGTCCCGAACCGCGAGCTCGATGGCGGCTCGCATACGCGCGTTGCCGGCGGGGATGGCATCGGCCAGCTCGGTGTCTCGGCCTGTGAGCTGGTCGGACTCGTAGCCAGATGCCGTTTGCGTGAACAGTGCTGCGCAGGTGGCGAGCAGTGCGATTCGTGCGTAGGATTTGAACAATGCCTCGCTACTTCCTTTCGCTGGTCCTAACCCTGTCGGCCTCTTCGGCCTACGCCAAGCCCTGTGCGGGTGGCGAGTCGGTGCGCGTCGCGACCTTCAATACTTGGGGCCTTCCGGCTCCTGTGGCGCCCAACCGTCGGGGCAGACTCGGAGCGCTCGCGGGCTTCGCAGATGCGCTTGGGGCCGACATGATGGGCTTGCAAGAGGTCTGGAAGGGAGCTCGACCGCTGGTCGACTTGCCGGGTCTTCTGCTCGCACCGCTTACCCGCGGTGACTCGGGGCTCGGCTTCGCTTCGCAGCTACCGGCCGAAGAGTCCAAGCTTCACCACTTTGCGTCGGGCTCAGGCTTCGATCGGCTCAAGGCCAAGGGGGTGCTGACCACGAACGTCAGCGTCTCTGGGACTGAGCTTCCGGTTCACGTCACCCACATGCAGGCGGGCGACTCCAAGCGCGCAGCCCGTGTGCGCCTGTCCCAGCTCGACGAGATCTTGGAACTCAGCGGCGATGGACCCGCCGTGGTGATGGGGGACCTCAACCTCTACGAAGACCGCGACGGCGAGAGTCTGAAGCGCCTACGCGATGCGGGCTTTGTGGATGCAGCCGCAGGCGTGGGCGAGCTCTCACCCACCTACCCAGGAGGCACCGAGCGCCTCGACCGGGTCTGGGTGCGCTCGGGCACGGAGCTGTGCATGGCTGCTCGCTCGGCCGAGGTGGTGCAGTCGGACCTCTCGGATCACCACGCGGTCGTCGTGGACCTGGTGATCGAGCCGTCCTGACCTACTCGCGGTCGCTCGACAAGAGCTTGGCCTTGGCGGCGTCGACCACGAGCACGGCTTGCTCGGGAGTGGTGACGATCACGATGGGCGAGCCATCGGCGCTGACGGCGAAACGCACCTTCTCGGGGGCCTCTTCGCCGAGGTCCACTTCCTTGACGTCACCGTCGGGCAGCGCGGCGATGCAGAGCTTCTCGCCCTGCAAGAACGCGATCTCGACCCAGGCGACGAGGATGCTCTCGCCGTGGCCGATGGCATCGATCGAGACCACGCCGGGCTTGACGGAGAGGCGGTCGACTTCGGGGTTTCCGCGGCGGACCAGCCAGGAGTAGCGGATGCCACCCGGGTCGCGCTCGGGGATGGGTGCAGCGGCCCAGACGACCATGGTCTCGTCGCCACGGCGGGCAGCCGTCGCCCG
The DNA here is from genome assembly GCA_023954855.1 of Pseudomonadota bacterium. Classification (GTDB taxonomy): domain Bacteria; phylum Myxococcota_A; class UBA796; order UBA796; genus M1803. The sequence goes on from JAGSGY010000005.1 coordinate 66,954, forward strand.
GCGTCCGGGGAAGCCTTCGGGGGCGCGCAGCGGGTTCTCGGCGCGACGTGGGCCGAGGGGAGTGAGCACGCCGCCCTTGTTCGACACGATCGGGTCGTGATTTCCGATCATGCCGGTGGCGGTGGGCATGCGGCTCGACCCCACAGCCTGCAGGCCTTCGGCGGTCATGCGGTGGGTGATGGCGGTCGGTCCGCGGGCAGCCAGGCCATAGATCGAGACGGTGTTGCCCTCGTTCCGCAGGATGGGTGGGACGGCAGGCGGGTAGCCAAGCGGCCAGGACTCGCGCTTTCCGACGGTTCCGTCCTTCGACAGCGGGTAGCGGAACGCCTGCACACCATCGGGGCGAGCGACGACGGCCCAGAGATCAAAGCCGTCTTCGCGGGTGAGCACGGCCTGTCCGAGCACGCCGTCAGCCTGCAGGGCGAGCACGCCGCTCGTGACCTTCTTTCGGTCGGTGAGCAGGGTCCAGCGCAGACTCTTCGGGGTCTTCGGAATGTCGGCGGCATCGACGCCTTCCATGCCTTCCGGCAGCTCCATCTCTTCGCCATCGACGTTGACCCAGAACAAGCAGGTCAGCTTGCCGATGCGTGCGCCGACTGGGTCCTCGTAGCGCCGGGGGGCATCGGCGTGGGCGGACACGCCCATCGCCGAGACCTGGCCCTTCTGGGCGTCGGTGAGCGTGATCGTCGCGGGGTCAACACCGGTGAGGTCGACGTCGGTGAGGTCGAGCTCGGTGAGGTCCACCTCGTCGAGGGTGGCGTTCGACAGGTTCGCGCCGCGGAGCGTGGCGCCGGTCAGGGTGGCGCCGGTGAGGTTGCAGTTCTGCAGGTCGGCGCCGGTGAGGTTCGCGTTCGTCAGATTCGCGGTGGCGAGGTTTGCGCCGTCGAGGCGGGCGCCCACGAGTGACGCGCCGGAGAAGTCAGCGCCCGGGGCCTTCAGGCGGGTCGCGAGCACGGCATCGAGCCGGGTGTTCACGAACTTGGTCTCGCTCGCCGAAGCATCGGTGAGGTCGCTGCGCGACACGTCGGCACCTGTGAAGTCCGCGCCTGCCAGCGAGGCCTCGGTGAGAAAGCAGCCCGACCAAGCGGCGTCTTGGATGTCCGCACCTACGAAGCGCGCGTTCGCCCCGCAGAAGCCCGAGCCCTTCGTGCGTACGAGCGTGGCTTCTTTGAGGTCGCCCTTGGTGAAGTCGGCGTCGCTGAGGTCCGCATCCTCGAGCCAGGCGTCGCGGAGTTTTACGCGTGGTCCGAGTGCCCCGGCGAGGGACATCTCACCGCCGTCGATCCCCGAGAGGTTTGCCCGAAGCAGGCCCGCGTCATCGAGCTTTGTGCCGGTCAGGTCGGACTTCTCGAGGTTCACGCCTTCGAGGTCGACACCGGTCAGGTCAAGACCCGGCAGATCGGCTGCAAACAGGTCGATCTTGCGGCGCGATCCGCGCTGGTCGTTGAACTCGGTCACGCGACCCGAGGTCAGGAGTTCGAGGAGGTCCATGCTTGTGCTCCGTTCGGTCCGCAGGCTGGGACCGGGGGCGGTGTCTAACCTAGATGGGCGGCCTGCAAATCAGGTAGTGCGGCGAGTGAGCGACGTGCGGGGTTTGGGCGTCGGTTTGCTGCCCTGAATGCAACGCGACGGATCTGGCCCTGGCGACCAGAGTTCGGGTTGCGCGTGGTCGCTTGGGGTGCCAAGGTCCTGGGTGGAGGTCTCTATGCGCGTGGTCGCAATCGTCGCTCTGGGCGCACTGGTCGTCGGGTGCAAGCAGCCCGAACCCGAGCCCGAGCCGGGCACCGGACTCTACGACAGCGGGGAAGACCCGCTTCCCGGCTACCCGTCGTCCTTTGAGTACGGCAAGTTCAAGGCCTCCAGCCTCGTCCTGCTGCCCGAGGGAGAGGGCCTGGACTTCACCGGGGATGGTGAACCGGACAACAACCTCCCGAACGCGCTGATCCCCGTCGATTTCGTGATGACCAACGTCGACATGTCCCGCGACGGCTTCAATGAGACGCTCGCTTCGGCGATTGCCAGCAACCTGCTGAACATTCTCATGCTCGCGCGTCACGAAGACCTGATTCTCGAGATCGACCTGCTCGGTGGCACGACCGAGAATGGGTACTTGCAGGTCGACGACATCTCGCTCGACACCGACGGAACACCGGCTTCGACCTTCCGCGGGCACTTCGACAGCGAGCGCAAGTTCACCGGCGGGCCCGACAATGTGTACGTGCCCATGACCTTCTTCGAGAGCTCGGGCTCGGTGCTCGCGCAGGTCAAGCAGGCCCACGTCTGGGGCAACCTCGATGACAACGCCATCGACGGCTACATCGCCGGCGTGGTCCCGGCGCGCGCGCTGATCGACGAGGTCATTGAGCCCACGATTCCCGAAGAGGGCTTCGACACCGACGGAGACGGCATCGCTGATATCACCAAGGCGACCATCATGGAGACAGTCGAGAACCTCGCAGACAACGAGAACATCGCCGATGTCGAGCTGGCCAATGGCGAGCGCGGTGTGTCGGCCGCATTTCAGTTTGTGGCGTTCCAGACCGACTTCCCGACGCCCTGGAAAGAGTGAGCATGCGGCTGTTCTGGGTGCTGGCGCTGCTCGTCGGCTGTTCGAACCACCACATGCCCGAGCCGAGTGCCAAGGCGGGCAAGCGCTTTGCCGAGTCGATGGCGCTCTCAGATGGCACCGAGCTGCACACCCGCGTCTTTCTGCCCAAGGGTGAGGGCCCGTGGCCCGTCATCTTCATGCGCGTGCCCTACCCGATGGGCCCAGTGCTGAACGGCCGCTGCCGCATCTTCAACCGCCATGGTTACGCCTGTGCGTTTCAGGACGAGCGCGGTCGAGGCAAGTCCGAGGGCGAGTGGCTGCCGTTCGAGAACGAAGGTCCCGACGGGCTCGAGGCGCTCGCATGGGTCGAGAAGCAGCCTTGGTGCGATGGCAACATCGGCATGATGGGCGAGTCCTACCTGGGTGCGAGTGCCTGGGCGGTCGCGCACACACCACCAGAGTCGCTCAAGACCATCGTCCCCATCGTCATCGGCACCGAGCTGTACGACATGGCCTATGAGGGCGGTCTGTTCCGGCATGACCTGCTCACGGCGTGGATGGGCTTGATGCCCTCCGACCACGACTTCCGCTACCTCTCCGGTAGTCGTCGCTACCACCGGGCTCTGCGGCACCGTCCGCGCTTGAGCATGGACGAGGCAAGCGCTGGCGAGTCGATTGAGTGGTTCAAGCCCTGGCTGCACGCCACCGATCCGGCCGACCCGTTCTGGAACCGTCCCATCGTGCTCGCCGCGACCGAGATTCCCGAGGTCACGCCGCTGCCGATCCTGTCGATGGGCGGGTGGAGCGATGCGTTCACGGGGCCCCAGCTCGACACCTGGCAGGCGCTGGGCACAAAGTCGGAGTCCCACTGGGTCATCGGTCCGTGGAACCACCTCACGCAGGTGGCGGCAGATGTACGGCAACACGGCCTTCGCGATGATGTGGGCCTGGCCGCGACCTACCAGCAGTGGCCGAGGTTGCTCGACTGGATGGACCACCACCTCAAGGGCGAGCCACTGCAGTACCCGACCGGAGGCGTCACCACCTACGTCGTGAACGGCGGGGGATGGGTGCATCGCGATGCCTGGCCGCCACCGACCGAGGACCTCGTGCTTCGGCCGGTCGACGGCGTCGACGCCCAGCGCTGCGAGGGCGTGCTCTCGCAGATCGGCGGTGCCGGCGAGGCCGGCTTTGTCTATGACCCCGCGAAGCCGACGCCCTCTCATGGCGGTGCCGGCGTGCTCGCGGGGTCGTTTCCGCTCTGGAGGGGCTCAGAGCCCGGCTTCTTGAGCCAGGGAAAGCTCTGCGAGCGCCGGGATGACCTGATCGGTTTTCGGTCCGAGCCGCTCGTCGAGCCGCTGCATGTCGCGGGACGTCTGCAGGCGACGGTGGCCTTTGCGTCGGAGGCCCCCGACACGGCCATCAACGTGCGCTTCCTCGAGGAGCGGGCGAACGGGCGGCGCATCCATGTCCGCGAAAGCATCCTCGCGCTCTCCCACCGCGATGGGCATGGAAACGCGACCTACACGCCGGGTGATGTGCTCGCCCTCGAGCTCGAGACCTGGCCCGTGGAGTACGTCTTCGAGGCGGGCAGTCGGGTGCTGGTCGAGTTCGGTTCTGCGAGCTTCCCGAAGTACGAGGCGCACAGCAACACCACCGTGCCATGGGCACAGGCGGTCGAGACGGTGCCCGCGTCGCAGCGGGTGATCTTCGAGGGGACCGAGGTTCGGCTCCCGGTGCTCAGCGAGTGAGCAGCGCCTCGGCGAGCCAACGACTCGTCGCGAGGATGGGGGCCATCGTGTGGCTCGAGCTGCTGGACGGGTACAGGCCCGAGTCGAAGCAGTAGACGCTGCGGGTGCCGTAGACGAGTCCCTCCGGGTTTGCTGCCCCGTCGGAGGCGTTCGGTGCCGCCCGCACCCCGCCCTGCTGGTGTGCCGAGATCAGCGGGGCGGATGCTGGGCGGAACGGGTAGGCATCGACCTTCGCGAGGTCGGCTTCGCTCTCGATAACGATGGGGGGCAGGGTGGGAACGGCGACCCGGGTGGCCCCGGCGGCCAAGTAGCTGCGCGCAGCCATCTTGATGGCGTCGCGGTAGCGGTCGATCACGTCCTTGGATGGCGTGTAGTCGACGAGGATGCGGCCGGACTGGGTGACGTCGATGCTGCCGGATGGCGTGTCGGGCGTGAGCAGCAGCGCGGCGGCGAGATGGGGGTAGCGGGTCATCTCGTTCTTCGCGCGCACCCCGGCGTAGGGCAGGAGCGAGGCGACAATGCCCGGCGTGCCCATGATCGACTCGATGCGGAAGCCCCACAGTCCTCGCTCGTCGTCGAAGTACTCGGCTTCGTCCACCGCGTAGGCTTGCGGAATGCCGCGGAACCCGTGGATGGGGTCGGGAAAGTCGGCGAGGACGGGAAGCTGCGGCTGGAGCGAGAGGTGCCTTCCGACGTGCGCGTTTCCAATTCCGGAACGAACGAGAAGCGCGGCAGAGCCCACGGCGTTCGCGGCCAAGACGACCGTCGAGGCGAGTACCTCGACTTCACCGGTCTCGTGGTAGCCCTTGGCGTCCAGGGTTCGCACGACCAGTCGCTTGGTGTCCTGGTCCGCGTCTTCGATGCGCACGACCCTCGCACGGGTCCACACAGTGGCGCCGGCCTCGACTGCGGCGGGAATCGCGACCATGCGCGGGTTCTTCTTGGCATCGATCGGGCAGCCGATCAGGCAGGTGCCCATGCCCGCGCATCCCACGCGGTTGTGCCGCATCACGTGGCCCGCGTAGCCCAGCTTCGTGGAGCCTTCGCGAAGCACCTGGTTGTTGCGAGTCACCTGGTCTTCGCGAATCGGGTTGGCGGAGAGATCGACGAGCGCCCGCGCCCGTGCGGCCCTCAGCGCCTCGGCCGTCCAGTCGACAAGGCCGAACCGACGTCCCCACAGGTCGAGCACCGGGTCTTCGAGAGGAACCACGTCGCTCGCGTTGATGACCCCGCCGCCGCCGAGTACGCGGCCCTGCAGGATGCCAACGGACAGGTCGGTGGTCATCCGGCCGCCGCGGTCCATGTAGAGCTGGTCGTACATCTCGCCGTCGCGCTGGGTCAGCTGAGCACCGGTCTTGTCCGGACCTTCCTCGATGATCAGGACCTCGCGTCCTGCTTCGGCGAGTACCCAGGCGGTCGTTCCCCCAGCGCAGCCCGAGCCGATGATCACCGTGTCCACGCGAGTGGAAGTGGCGGGGGCGGTGGTGGCGCAGTCGCGAATCACTTCGGCATCCCGTGAAAGGACGGCCCGCCGTAGCCGATGGCTGCCCACACCTCGGGTCGGTCGAAGAAGACGAGGGCGAGGAACTTCTTGAAGGCGACGGCGACCTGACGGCGGGTGTCGTTCTCGGCGTAGAGCCAGCCCTCCCAGTGCTTCAGCTGGGCATCGGGTGCGAGATTGCTGAACGTCGCCGCCTGACCGTCGAAGAGCATCGGCCCGAACTCGACCAGGTGCAGGGCCATCGACAGGTCGCGGATGACCTCGGGTGGCTCATCGGCCAACCATCCATCGAAGGCACGGGCGAGACCCGCGTCGTCGGCGCCGGAGGGAACTGCGCCTCCAGGGGGGAGGTGGGTTCGCGCGACGGCCGCGATGGTGCGGTAGCCCTGGGCACTGAGCTGGCGGAGGCCGTCAACTCCTGGTGCGGACCCGCGAAGAAGCATCACCCCGCCGGTGGCACCTGCCCCCACCGCGACCGTTCCACCGGCAAGAGCCAGGAAGCGCCGTCGTGTGAGAAAGGCGAAGCGGCTCACGGCGTACGCTGAACCGGCCGCTCAGCGATGACGGCAATCAACACGGCGCGTACGCCCGCCTCGTCCAAGCCGCGGAGGTGGGCGAGGTCATCACCGAGGCGAAGGACGCCGTTCACCGCGAGGCCGATCTGGGTGATGGGGCACTCGAGCTCGCCGCGATGCACGAGACCCAGGACCAGCTTCAGGTCCTTGGTCTTCACGCTCTTGAGTCCCATCTTGTTGAGCAAGTTCTCTCCTGGAACGCCATCGTAGCGGGCGCGGTCAGTCGCGATGCATCGCGGCTTGCACGCAGTGGCTGACGCCCACGCCCGTGTAGCCCCAGCCCAAGAAACGAAGGCCTGGATGGGCGCGCTTCAGGCGAGCCATGCGCGCGAGGTGTCCCCGAACGTACTGCGGAATGCCGATGCGCGAGCGTGCGACATGGGCGAACACGGGTGGGGCTTGAATGCCTTCGACCTCGCGAAGCACCCGACGGGCCCGCTCAATCAGCTGGGCATCGTCGAGTGCCACGGCGCTGGGGTCGCGGGTGCCGCCCAGCATGACCCGCTTCATCACATGACCGGGCGCGTGCCCAGGAAAGCCGGCGGTGACCCACAAGGTGCCGAGGACGTCCTTGCGCTCCTCGGGGGCGGCAAGCCACCCGAAGCCGGCCTGCTCTTGGACGGTGCCGGCCGGCCAAGCCAGGTGCACTCCGGCGATGGGGGCGCTGGGAATCGCCGCGAGGTCCGCCAGGTCCGGAAGGAGGCGTGACGCGGGCAGCGGTGGAACGGTGATCACCACCTTCTTCGCCTTCAAGGGTTGCGCCCCATGCACGACGAAATGGTTGCCCTGGTGCTCGATGCGCTCGACGGGGCTGTTGAGCGCCAGCGTGTCGTGGACCGATGCCGTGAGGGCGTCGGTGAGGCGAACCATGCCGCCCTTCAGGGTGAACAGGTTCCGGGGCGCGTGGGCAGGGTGGGGCGCCTTGTTCATCATGCCGCGCACGAGGCTTCCGTGGCGGCGCTCAGCGCTGACCCAGTCCTCGAATGCAGCGCCGACCTCGAGCTCGCGCGCATCTCCGCCGTAAACGCCGGCGACAAAGGCGGTCGCGAAGCGCTCGGCGACGGCCGGCCCGAAGCGACGGGCGATGAAGTCGTAGACCGTCTCACCGGGGTCGGGGGCTCTACGCACCAGCGGTTCGCTCATCGCTCGGCCCATCGCGCGCATGCCGAGCAGGGGCGACTTGGCGACGTCCTTGAACTTCTGTGGAAGGGGCTCGAGGCGGCGGTCGTGGAGCAAGAACCGCTTTCGCGCGGCCTCTTGGGCGACGACCACCTGCTCCGCCGCGCCCAGGGCGCTGATCAGGTCATAGACGGCAATCGCGGTGGTGGGGCAGGCCTGAGGACCGCGCTCGATGGTCATGCCATCGACTTGGTCCGTCGCGATGGACCCACCCGTGCGCGCCGAGGCTTCGAGCACCCGAACCTCTTGGCCTTCCGACTTGAGTCGATGGGCGAGGGTGAGTCCCGCGAGGCCTGCGCCGACGATGACGGTCTCGATCAATCGATCCCCAGCACGAGAGCGTCGGCGATGGCGATGTGGACCTCGTCACCCATCTCGAGCTCGCGGGGACCATCGACCAGAACGGCTGAGCCTGCGATCTGCACGCGGTATCGCACCGTGTGGCCGAGGTAGCTCCTGGCGGTGATCACGCCCGGAATGCCGGTCTCGGAGAGGGTTGCTGCTTCGGGGCGAAAGCCGAGGATGCACGGACCCGAGCTCGGGCTCTCACTGGTTGCGCGCGCGGCGACCTCGACGCCATCGAGGGACACACCCGTCGCCGTGCGCTCGCCTTTGATCTCGTTGAGGGTGCCGACGAAGCGTGCGACCAGCCCGTTTGCAGGCGTCTCATACAGGCCTGCGGGGGTATCGACCTGCTGGATGACGCCCTTTTCCATGACGGCCACGCGGTCGGAGAGGCCGAGCGCTTCTTCCTGGTCGTGGGTCACGAAGATAACGGTCACGCCGATGCGCTTCACCAACGCGCGAATCTCGTCGCGCATCTCTTCGCGCAAGCGGGCGTCGAGGTTGGAGAGGGGCTCGTCGAGCAGCAAGACTCTCGGCTCGGCGACCAGCGCTCGTGCCAGGGCTACGCGCTGCTGTTGGCCTCCGGAGAGCTCGTGCGGATAGCGTCCGTCGAGTCCGTCGAGCTGCACGGCCGAGAGGGCCTTCTTCGCGAGGGCATCGGCGTCGGCGGCGCGCCCGGCGACCTTGAGGGGGAAGGTGACGTTGCCGAGCACTGTCATGTGGGGCCACACGGCGTAGGACTGAAAGACCATGCCGAGCTGACGCTGCTCCGGGGGCACGAAGAGGCCGGGTGCGCTGACCTTCTGCTCACCGATGTGAATCACGCCAGCGGTTGGGGTCTCGAGACCGGCAACCATGCGCAAGGTGGTGGTCTTGCCGCAGCCCGAGGGGCCGAGCAGGCAGACGATCTCGCCGTCTTTGATGTGCAGATCCAGTCCGCGGACGACCTCGTTGTCGCCGTAGCGCTTGACCAGTCCTTCGATGCGTACGTCTGCCATCTACAGGCCCACCTTTCCGCGCGAGAGAAGTCTTAGCCCGGCGTTCCCACCGAGCACCAGCACGGTGACGACCATCGCGAGAACCGCGGCGCTTGGCGGGTCTCCGTAGGTCTGCAGGTCAAAGAGTAGGGTGCCAACGACACGGGTGTCGGGCCCGGAGAGCAAGATGCTCATGGTGACCTCCGAGAAGGCCGGCATGAAGACGAGGAACCAGGCTGCGACCAGGTTTGGAGCGAGGAGCGGTCCCGTGATCTTCGCCATCGTGGTGCCCCAGCCCGCGCCGCTGATGCGGGCCTGCTCTTCGAGGCTGGCGTCCGTCGCTTCGAGACCGGCCTCGGCGTTGCCGACGGGAAACGCGAGGAACTTCACCATGTAGGCGAGCCCAAGCATCCACACCGTGTCGGCGAGCGCGATGCCCACGGTCAGGCGCTCGAAGACGATGATGCGCATCTCTTGCGAGAAGGTGAGGATCAGGGCCAGCGCGAGGACCGTGCCGGGGATGGCGTACGGCAGCCTTGCGAGCCACGACACCAGCTTCCGCCCGCGGGTCTGGGTGCGCTTCGCGAGCCATCCCAGCAATCCGCCTAGCAAGACGGCCCCTGTGGCCGCCGCCGATGCGAGGAAGAGGCTTCGCAGCAGGGCGTCGAGGGTATCGGAGCGCTCGAACAGCACCGCCGAGTAGTTCGAGAGGGTCAGGTTATCGGCGCCGAGGCCACGACCGAAGTTGCCCATCAGCGACGTGATGGCGATGGTGCTGAGCGGCAGGAAGACCGCGACACCCGCATAGATCGAGGTGAACGCCAGGGCGACGGGCTTTGCGCGTCCGAGGGCGAACGGCGCTCCTCGTGTGGCTTTGCCGGTGACCGTCGTGAAGCGCCGGCGGCCTTGAAGCAATCGGCCAAGCGCGGGAAGACCAATGCCGATGGCCAGCAAGACGATGGACAGCGCCACAGCTGCAGGGCGTCCCGTCGACGGGTCGAGGTCAAGGGCCTGGTAGATGCGGGTGGTGAGTACGAAGTCCGGATGCACTGCGCCGGAGGCCAGCAGATAGGGCACACCGAAGGATGCCGCCGAGGCTGCGAGCACGAAGCCGGCCCCCGTCCAGATGCCAGGAGCCGCCATCGGCAGTGTGATCTGCAGCAACGTGCGTAGCGGAGACGCCCCTGCAATGCGCGCTTGCTCCTCGAGGGAGGCATCCATGCGCGAGAGCGAGTCGGCGGTGGCGAGCATGACGAACGGGGTGTACGCCAGACCCATGACCCAGGTCATGCCCGCGAGGGTGTAGATGTCCAGTGGGGCCGCGATGCCATCGAGTGCGCGGTTGAGCAGGCCGTTGGTGGGGTTGAGCAGGGTGATCCACGCAATCGCGGTGATGTACGGCGGCACGACGTATGGCGTGGTGCAGATCGCCCGCCACATCGAGCGGCCGGGCAGGTCGGTTCGACCCACGAGCCAGCCGAGGGGCACGCCGACCACCAGCGTGAACAGCAACACCGAGACCGAGAGCAGCAACGTGTGCCAGGCAGCCCGCACATTCAGGGGGTGCTGCAGAGCGTCGAGCCCGGCCATTGGGTCTTGCAGCAGTCGCAGACCGAGTCCGCCGAGGGGCAGTACGACGAGCGCTGTCAGCAGCAGGAGGGCCCCGCCGAGGACGAGCGGGCGACTGAGCGCTGCGAGCCGGTTCACTTTCCGCCCGACACGAGCTCGGCGAAGCGCTCCTTGATGTCGCCCTTGCGTCTGGCCACGTCTTCACGGAACGCCGTGGACCAAGGGCGAAGCGCAATCTCGGAGAGGGGCTTGGCGCCGGTCGGGGGAGGCAAGTGCGGCAGTCCGGCGTACATGTTGCCGTCCACCATCGCCTGCTGACCGGGGTCGGAGAGAAGGAAGTCGTACACCGCGCGGGCTGCGTTGGGGTTGGGGCAGTCGGTGGTCAACGCGATGGGCCCGGGCACCGCGATGGCCCCGTCGGTCGGGTAGATCGGCTTCGCGGGCGTGTCCTTCTCGGCCGCCTTGAGCAGGTTTTCGAGCAGCAACACGCCAATCTCGCGTTCACGGGTCTCGATGCGGGTGAGCACGCTCGAGTTGCCGCCGGCGCTCACCAGACCTTGTTCGCGGAGTTGTTCGACAAAGGGCCAGCCCTGGTCGGTCGTGAGGAAGGACAGCAATGTGAACATCGTCCCCGACGAGAGCGGATCCCCGATGCTGACGCGTCCATCAAAGCGGTGGTCGGTCAGGTCTGTAAGGGCCTGTGGTCGCTGGTCCTCGGCCACATCTTCGTGCGCGCCGAGTACGAGCAGGCTCACCCGAGCGGTGGCCCAGTGACCGTCCGGGTCCACCATGCCCCGGTCAATCTGCAGGACGTTGGGTGCGAAGTGGGGCTGAAGCTGCCCCTTCTCGGTAATCGCCGCGTACCAGAACGGGTCCGAGGTCATCAGCAGGCAGGCCTTCGAGCCTCCCGCGTCCCACTCGGCTTCGACACGCTGCGCCACCTTCTCGGAGCCAGCCTGGTACCAGCGCGGCTCGACGCCTGGAAACGCTTCGCGGATCTGCGGGTCGACCTGGTCGATGACCGACTGGTACATCGAGGTGTAGATCCACACTTCGCCGGTGGGTTCAGCACCCGCGTCGACCGCGACCGGAGCACCGCCGCCGGGCGGGCCAAACTCGACGCGACACGCGGTGAGAGCAAGCAGCAGGAAGGGGAGGTTTCGCACGGTCGGAGGGTAACGCATCTATCGATCATCGAGGGTGTGCATCGCATCGTAGATGCACTCAGCGTCCCCAACGCTCCCGTAGGTAGGTATCGAGGTCAAAGGCCTCGAAGTGCTGCTCGTCGGGGCCGCCGTACCAAGTGCGAAGGCGGGTCTCGAACAGGCCATTGCAGAGCACCATCGGGCTGCGCTTGTCTCGCAGGCCGACGATGGCGTCGCTGATGGACTGCTTGCGGTACAGATGCAAGTACGCGGCGAGGGCCAGACCGCTGCGGTTCAGGCCGGCGTGGCAGTGCCAGTAGGTCGGGCCGCGCTCGACGTAGGGGTGCACACTCTCGAGGAACTGCTCGAGCTCCACTTTCGTCGGAGCGAGCGTATCGTCCATGCTGTCGAGGAGTGGGAACCCGAGCGTGATGCGGACGGGTGGCTCTGGATGCGCGTAGACGCCGCAGAAGTTGACCACGACGGGTGCGGGGACGGAGCCGTAGTCCTTCGGAAGCTCTCCCATAAAGATGGGAGTGGGACTCTCGTGCACCAAGTTGTGGTCGAGGCGTTTGCGCATCGAGGTTCTCTATCGCGCGGACGTGGCCTCGGACGGAGCCGGAACTTCGCCGGTAGCCGAGGGAGCGCCGAGCAGGGCAGATAGCATCAGGACTGCGGCCGCAAGGATCAGAAAGCCCGTCAGGAGCGGGTTCGTCGAGGGGTTTTCCTCGTGCGTAACGGTAAGCGAGCGAGCCATGGGGGACTCCGAATAGGGGAGGGAAGAGGGGGAGGGAGGGCGTAGGCCCACACCACCATACCGCACTGGGCTGTGCAGCCTGCGTGCCAGCGGTCAGCGCGCCGAGACGATGGCCGCGGCAGCGTCTGTGGCGGTGAGCTTTTCTTGGGTTCCGGAGGCGAGGTCCTTGAGCATGACGACGCCCTGTTCGGCCTCGTCCGGTCCTACAACGACGAGCCAGCGATAACCGCGCGCGTTTGCGTGCTTGAACTGGTTCTTGAAGCGCCCGTCACCGCTGTACAGCTCGGTGCGAACACCGGCAGCGCGGAGTGCGGATGCGGTCTTGAGCGAGGCCGGGGTCTGTTCGGCGGCGAACACGGTCACCAGGGCCTCTGCGACGGGTGCCGGCTCGGGAAGCATGCCGAGCTCCTTCATCACGGTGATGATCCGCTCGAGTCCGAGGGAAACGCCAACCGCCGGAATGTCGCGCTTCGAGAACACGCCGACAAGGCCGTCATAGCGGCCGCCGCCGGCGATGCTGCCCACGTTGGGCTCCTGGACGACGGCTTCGAAGACGGGGCCGGTGTAGTAGTCGAGACCGCGAGCGAGGGTGGGGTCGACCGTCAGCCGCGCGCTGTCGACACCGAGGGCCAACGCTGCGTCGCGCACCTGCCGGAGGAAGGACACGCCCTCCTGGCCGCGCTCACCGAGCTGTGAGGCCAGGTAGTCGAGAGTGGCGTCGTCGTTCTCTTGCGGGGCGAGGACCTTCCACGCCTTCTCGATGGCGTCGGCCTCGAAGCCACGTCCAATCAGCTCCTTGTCCACGCCGGCACGACCGACTTTGTCGAGCTTGTCGAGGGCGATCAGGAACGAGGTCTCGCTCTTCGAATCCTCGGCGCCGGCGGCGGCCGCCAGGTCGGTGAGGATGCGCCGGTCGTTGAGACGGATGGTGAATTCGGCAAAGCCGAGCTCGCTCAGGGCCGTGTACAGCACCGCCAAGCACTCGGCATCGGCGAGGGGTGAAGTGGTGCCGGCGACGTCGACGTCGCACTGGAAGAACTCGCGGAATCGGCCCTTCTGGGGACGGTCCGCGCGCCAAACCTTGGCGATCTGGTAGCGCTTGAAGGGCATGCGCAGCTGGGCGTTCATGGCCAACACGCGCGCGAGCGGCACGGTGAGGTCGTAGCGGAGCGCCTGGTCACACGCGCCGGTCTCGCCGCCCTTTCCGCGCCGCAGAATCTTGAAGATGAGCTTCTCACCTTCTTCTCCGTACTTTCCGGTCAGCGTCTCGATGCGCTCGAAGACGGGCGTGTCGAGGGGCTCGAAGCCGAAGCGCTCGAAGACGTCACGCACCACGTCCACGACCTGCCTGCGAGCGAGCATATCGGCGGGAAGGAAGTCGCGGGTTCCCTTTGCGAGGTGGACGGACATGCACAGTCTCCTGCCCGGGTGGGCGTGTGAGCGGAGCGAGTAGCCGGTCGACGCAGTGGGATCCACGTGGCCTGGCGTCGCGCGGATCGCGCCCATGCCTTATGATGCGGGCCACACGGGTCATCTCTCGGAGGATCGCTTGAGCGACTGGCACTATTGCCGCACCATCGGAGCCGACGGCGGCGTCGATGCGGTCGAAGGTCGTGCGTACGGACTTGACTTCGCGTCGATTCTGAATGACGGACTGCCCCCTTTCAAAATCGCACTCGAGGTCATTGCAGGACTCTGCGAGATCTTGGATATCGCCGAGCAAGACGACGAAGGCCACGGCGACATGCTCCCGTCCGATGTCTTCCTCGACGAGACCGGGGCGATCAGCATCGAGGGCTTCGGCGGCGAGCGTGGTCAGACCACCGCCCCCGAAGGACGTCCCGGCTACGCCTCCGATCTCTGGGGCCTCGGCTACGTGGCCTTCCGCCTGTTCTCGCCCACGGACCTCGGCGATCTGCCGTCTGACCCCGACGAGTACGACGACGCCATCATCGATGCCGTCCTCGCGATCAACTTCGACGCTCTGCCCGAAGAGTGGGTCGGCGACGTGCAGTGGTACCTGGCAAAGCTCATGTCGTGGGAACCCGACGATCGGCCGCAGGCGGTCGACGTGTGGCGCACCTTCGTCGCGTTCGCCGACGAAATGGACGGTGTGAACCTCGCCGACTGGGGAGGGGATGCACTCGACGGTGGTGGTGTCCGCCGCGACGCCGACGGCGCCATCCGCGATCCAGCAGAGCTCGCACCCCCGTCCGAAGATCTCGGCGGCGCGATCAGCGCGCAGGGCCCGCTCGCCCGCGGTGGCGGCATCGACTTCTCGGGTGGTCAGAAGCAGGGCCAGGCCACGGCCTTCTGGTCGCGCGATGCGATGAAGGCCGCGCTCGCTAACGAGCCGGACGAAGAAGAGGTCAGCCGAGACCCACACCTCGCCGAGAATCAGCCCTACCGCCCACAGGCCGGTGGCGGCTCCTCGACGTCGTTCTGGAGCCTCGATCAGATGAAGGCCATGGCCGACGGCGGTGATGGTGCTCCGCGTCCGAAGCGGCGAGGCAAAGCCGGCGAGCGCTCGTCGGCACGGCAGGCACCTGCGGCTGCACCTCCGCCAGGGCCGAGTGGTCCTGTGGCTGGCGGCCCCGTTGCTGGAGGACCCGTCGCTGGCGGTCCTGTTGCCGGAGGACCTGTGGCTGGCGGTCCCATCGCCGGTGGCCCCATTGCGGGTGGTCCGGTGGCCGGTGGACCTATCGCCGGAGGCCCGGTCGCTGCTCCGCCTGTCGCAGTGCCCGCGGATAGCGGTGGTGGCAAGGGTGGTCTGATCGCTGGCGGCGTTGTCGCAGTGTTCTCGCTCCTTTGTCTTCTCGGTGCCCTCGCGGGCGGCGGGTATTGGTACTCGCAGCAGGGTGCGACGGAAGGACCCACGGGCCCGGCGCCCGCCCCTGTTCCGACGACTCCCAAGGACACGGGCGGAGCGGAACCCGAGCCCGAGCCGGAGCCGGAGCCCGCACCAGCGCCCGCGCCGAGACCGAAGCCGAAGCCGAAGCCGCGGCCCTCCCCGTCGCCTTCTCCATCGCCGAAGCCGACGCCCCGTCCCGCCCCGGCTCCAGCACCTGCGCCCGCTCCGACGGGCATCTTGACCGTCAACGTGCGGACCCCAGGCCTCGCCTTCATCAGCTGTGGTGATGGTCAGAAGGCCGAGATCGATGGTTCGCTCGCCATGGAGTTCGACGGCCACCAGGCTCCAATCTCCTGCATGATCATCGACGATGCGTCGAACTCGAAGTGGTCGGGTCAGTTCAACCGGTCCGGCACCGCACGCTGCAGCATCGCCGGTGGCTCGCTGAGCTGTAAGGCCCCCTGATGCGAGCGGTCGTGCAGCGGGTTCGCAGCGCGTCCGTGACTGTCGAGGACGAGGTGACGGGCTCGGTCGATGCCGGCGTGCTCGTGTTGCTCGGCGTCACCCACGAAGACGGCGAAGCCGACGCCCTCTGGCTCGCGCGAAAGATTGCGGGGCTGCGCATCTTCCCCGACGACGGGGGAAAGATGAACCTCGGCCTCGCCGAGATGGGTGGCGGCGCCCTCGTGGTCTCCCAGTTCACGCTGTACGCGAACACGCGAAAGGGGCGGCGACCCAGCTTTGTACCGGCTGCCCATCCCACACTTGCGGAGCCGCTGTATGAACGTTTCTGCGAGCTGCTGCGTGATCAGGGCATCGCACGTGTCGAACAGGGCGTGTTCGGTGCGCACATGGATGTACGCCTGCTCAACGACGGTCCTGTGACCCTGATTTTGGACTCTCCGTGACCGAGCTCGACGTCGCTCTCGAGGCGGCACGCGCTGCGGGCAAACTGCTCCATGCGCGTCCCCAGAGGGTGGACCACAAGGGGGTCGTCGACCTGGTGACCGAGATTGATCGGGCCTGTGAGGACGTCATTCGCGGCATCTTGGCGAAGCACACGCCAGACATTCCCGTACTTGGCGAGGAGGAGGGTGGCGCCGTCGATGCGCTCACCCGCTGGGTCGTGGACCCCCTGGATGGCACCACCAACTTCGTGCACGGCTTTCCCTCCTACGCGGTCTCGATTGCGCTCGAGGTCGACGGATCGGCTGTGGCGGGCGTAGTTCTCGACGCGGCTCGGGGGGTCGAGTACGCCGCGGCTACCGGGCGGGGGGCCACCGCCGCGGGAGTCCCCATCACCGTGAGCGACTGCCGTTCCCTCGATGCCGCGTTGCTGGGTACGGGCTTTGGGTACGACCGACGGGAGCGTGCCGCGTTCTACCTACGCTTCGTGCAGCGTGCCCTCGAGCAGTCTCAGGGGCTGCGTCGTGCGGGGGCGGCAGCTGTCGATCTAGCCCTGTTGGCCGACGGGCGACTCGATGGCTTCTGGGAGTTCACGTTGTCGCCGTGGGATGTCGCAGCGGGCGTGCTCATCATCCGCGAGGCCGGCGGCGTCGTCACGGCGCATGACGGCGGACCGCTCGAGAGACAGCGGCCATCCCCGCTTGCGAGCAACGGCTGGCTCCACGAGCCGCTCATGGCGATGTTGGGCGAGGTGGGTGAAGCGTGCCCGTAGTTCGGACGGCGCTCGCAGAGGCGGCTCTGGGTGTCCTCACGGCCGAGGGTCTTGCAGGGCCTGGTGCTCGTGCGGGCCTCGAACGTCTGGTCGCGGCCGTTCCCACGTCGCTGGGCGTGCTCTTCGAGTTGGTGCTGGGGGCCGAGCATCCTGCAGAAGTAGACTTGGCGATCAGGCTTGCGCCTGAAGACATGCACGCTGCCCTGAAGGCGCTCGGCTCAACAGCCGTGTCGGATTGGTCGGAGCTGATGCTGCTCGAACCCTATCGAGCGTGGATCGAGCTGGACTGCGCTCGTCCACTGGGTCCGGTCAGTGTCTTCGCGCAGCTTGAACCGGGTGTTCACCCATCGACGTTGCGTCGCGTGTTGGCTCGACTTGGAGTGGACGGCGTACCTCAAGGGTCGGTGCGTCACCTCGGCGTGCTTCATGGGCGAACCGAGCGTGAAGTGCGGGTGGTCGTTCAAGGTGGAGACGTCTTCGAGCTCGCCGCCGACCTCGGCCTCGACAGTCCAGAACCCGGTGCTGTGGCCGAGGTGGGGGAGCTGAACTTGGCCTTCGGGTATGGGCCGCAGCTCCTCGAGCGCTTCGGCATCGAGGCGTCAGCGCGGCGTGGCGGTCAATGGACGGACGTGCCGATGACGGCTGTTCAGCGCGGTGTCATCGACCAGTGGGACACACACGTTGGACCGCGCGCTCGCGGTCAGGTGAGCCACTTCAAGTGGGTCGGCCCCGAGGGGCAACGCAAGGTCTACTTGGCTGTGCTCTAGCCGATCTCGCGACCGTGCAGGGTCCACTTGCCAGGAGCGAAGTGGCTGCGAGCTCCGACCCACCACTGGCGCCAAGCGCGAAGGTGCGCTTGTTGGATGCGCCAGGGGCCGTCTGCGTCGAAGGGACGGGCCATGCCGGAGAGGATGACGAGCTCGTCGTAGGCGGTACGGCGGGTCCAGGCGTCGGGGTGCTCCATGCGCTTGATGAGCATGCCGAGGTCGAAGACGTCACCATCGCGGTGACGCACGCCCTCGGTCATGGCTCCGCCCTCTTTGGCGTACCAGGTGTGCCAGCGGTTCTTGAAGCCGGGGACGTTCGGGTCCTCGTCGATGCCCGTGAGGATCTGCAGCGCACCTGAAGCCACTTCGATGACCTGGCGGTTGCGCGAGGACAGTGACTTGAGAAGGACCGGGATTCCGCGCGGGTCGCCAAGCAAGCCCAGGCCCTGGATGGCGCCGAGAGCGCGCTCGTCGTCGCCGTCAGCAGCGGCAAGCAGCAGAGGCAGGTGGGACGGGCCACCATAGCGGCCAACGATCTCGCCGGGTGAGCCCGAGAGGTCGCGACGACCCTCGGCCATCGCGCGGCCATGGAAGTCAACGCCACGCCGGTCGCCGAGAAGCAGCAGGGCGAGGGCGCTCACCTCGGCGAGTGCGGGCTCGTCGAGGCAGGGCAGGATGTGGTCCACCACGCTCCGGTCACCAATGCGGCCGAGTGCGGTGACAGCGGCCTTGCGGGCGATGGGGTTCGTACTCGGGTGCACGAGCTTCACCAGGGCAGGCACCGAGACCTTCTCGCGTCGTAGACCGAGGAGCTCAGCGGCTTCTGCCACCGCGGGGGCGGGGTGACGGCTCGGGTGCTCGACGGTGGAGAGCAAGCCGTCGACCAGTGCTGCGTTCGGGCTGCGGGCAATGGCCCCCTGGAGGGCGCGGCGGGCCGGGCCGTCGACCGAGCGCTGCAACAGCTGCTCGAGCAGGGTGCGAGCGGCGGTGTACGAACGGTGGGCCGAGATCAGGTCAGCCGCAGCGATGTACTTGACCACGGCCGGGTCGAGCGCGCGGCCGGAGCCGACGGTGATGGCGCGGGAGCACTTCTCGAGTTCGACACGGAGGGCATCGACAATGCCGTCGCCACAGGCCGCGACTGCGAGGCGGTGTGCCCCAAGTCGGCGCTCGGGGCGGTCGGCGTCTGCCCTCTCCCACGGCGGCCGGGACCGCTGCGCATCATGGCGGGAGCGCGCGTGTGCGCTGGAGCGGACCAGGTGCCACTCGAGGTCGGTACCGGGACGCCCGCGGACGGTGTCCACGGCAGCCACTCCAGCGGCGAGGTCGGCAGCCTTGAACAGTCCTACTGACGCGTCGAGCAGGCGCGCGCGCTGCGGCTCTGCGGTGACTTGGGCGAGGCGGAGCAGGGCCCAGGCCTCGCGGACGGGGAGCTCTGCATCCGAGAAGCCGCGGGCGGCCTCGGTGTACAGGCGATGGGCGTCTTCGGCGCGACGCTCGTCGAGGGCGAGGTCTCCGAGGCGCAGAGCCAGCCGGTATCGAATGTCGGGAAGGACGTGCTCCCCGAGACAGCCTAGGCCTCGGCGGTACGACTCTTGCGCGACGCGGGCGTCACCCTTGACCCGGGCGAGGTCACCTTCCAGCAGCGCGACGAGGGCGGGCAGCCGGATGTCCTGGGTCTTCGGCAACGCGCGCCTGGCGCTTCCAAGCCAGTCGGCGACGCCTTCGGTGATGCGGAGTCGCAGGGCACGCTCGGCACGCACGCAGAGCAGCTGTGCCTTGCCATCCGCGTCGAGGCGGCATGTGGACGCGGTCTCGCAGATTTCCTCGGCCCAGGGCTCTTGGCGAGCCACCGCGATGCGCGCCAGGTTGAGCAGGCCCCGGCCCTGCAGATGGTCTGGTCCCTCGCGACGGAGGCGGCGGAGCAGCTTCTCGGCGTCGTCGTGGAATCCGAGGTCCGTCTCGATCGAGGCAAGCTCTACCAGCGCGGTCCAGGGCGTGCCATTCCAGGTGAACACGCCGCATCGGCCGAGCAGGGAGGTGAGGACCTCGCGAGACTCGGAGCGGCGACCGCGCTCTTTCAGGGAGTGGGCAAGGGCTCGGGTGGCGGCGGTGACGACCGCGGCCTCACGCTCGGAGCCGACGTCGGTGACGCGCTCATCGAGGAACTTCGCCAGCTCCTTCTCGAAGGCTTCTGCACTGCTGAACGCGGGGCGCACCTTTGAGAGGAGCGCCGGCTCCACGCACGGGGCGCCCGGCCAGGCGAGGGGGAGTCGCTGGTTGCGAAGGGCCTGCAGCCATGCTTGGCGGGCGGCTGCGCGGTCGGAGGCCACGAGGGCATCACCCAGCAGCGACCAAGCACCAACGTGATGTGGGGCCTGGCGAATGGCCTGGCGCAGGTGGGACTCGGCTTCCTCGCTGCGGCCTGCGGCAAGGGCTCGCTCGCCGGCACAGACCAGCTGAACGACGTCGCTCGGGTTGGCCTCGAGTCGAAGGGCCTCGATGTCACGCTGGGTGCGAACGCGGGTGTCGAGCAGGGCAATCGATGACGAGAGCCAGCCCTGGAAGGACTCGTGGACCGGCTTGAGATCTTCGCCGCTCCAGGTGCCGAAGACGAAGCCTTCTCCGTCGCGAGCCCAGGCCCAGCGCTCGCCTTCGTTGCCGTCGGCGAAGAGCACGACCTGCGGGGCGCCCTCGTCGGCGAGCGCCACGTCGGAACTCGAGCGGATGCGAAGGGCGCCGCGGAACAGCTGTGCGCCGTTGTGACGGGTCAAGAAGGTGCGAAGGCCCGGCGGAAGCGACCTGCCGAGGTGGCCTTCGAGCGCCACGAGGGCCTCTTTGGGTGCGCCGTTGGTAAGGCGGTGCACATCGCTCCGATACTTCGAGACAGCCCTGTCGAGGGGCGTGAACAGGTCACTCATGGCGGGTCCGCGGGGAGGGGAGGGGCGGGGGGTGGCCGTGGGCCGGAGGGGGGGACCCCGAGTATAGCGGATCTCGACGTGCGCGACTAGGGTTTCGGCGGATCGGGACTCTTCAGCGAGTCGCCATGCGGCTCAAGGCGTTGGCGTGTCGAAGTGCTGGGTCCACGCCCATTCGTGCATACGTCGGATCAGGCTGTGGCCGGCATTGGCGAGAGACTCCTCCCGGCTCACCCGAGGGAAGACCAGGCGCTGCCTCCAGAGAATCAGCTGGACCTCGCGTCGAATCAGTTCGATGGGGGGCTCACCGGCCATCACGAAGGGCATGGGGCAGACCCAACCGGTCGCTGTGGGTACCAGCCGGCCAACCAAGGTGGCTCCATGCTGTGCGGCAGTGTCGGTGACGCTCACTGGGTCCCAGAGTTCCACAGGGCCGATGGGCACACGCCGTGCGGTGAAACCCACTCGGTCTGCGAGCCGCCAGCCTCCGGTGACCTTGGAGGTCATGGTCCAGACTCCGACCGACGCGTGGGCCACCGGTCGCACCCGCGAACGGTCTGCCACGGGGGGGAAGGGCTTCCGGCGCCGAAAGCGCATCCAGCTGGAGTTCTCTCCGCGGACACGCTCGATGAAGGTCGCCTCAGCCAGCGCCGCTCGGAGCAGCGCGGCGTGTTTGGTGCGCTCGAGCGTGTCTTCCCAGGGGCCGAGAATGCGGCCGGGAGCTTCCGACCCGAGGTCGGGATGGCCGTTAGACCCCACGCGGCAGAGCTCGGCAGCGTCGGCGAGCTCCTCGGGTCGTTCGACCCCCCGAGGGTCCACGTCAGCGGGGCCGTCGAGCAGCATCGCCTCAGCGTGTGGCGCCAGAGCCGAGAATGGCCCGTCCCCACCAAGGTATTCGCGGGTCGCTCCCTCGAAGGCCTGTAGGTGCGTCCGAAACACGTCCTTGGACAGGCCGCCCTTTGGCTCCCGACGGCGGTGAATACGCCAGGCCTCGCGAAACAGCACGCCATCGTCGTCCCACGGGTCGCGGGGGTCGAAGTCGGTGGGCCAGATCGAGACGTCGGTCATGTGTACTGCGCCGCGCTTGCGGTGAGCTCGTCGCGGATGTGCTGCACGAGGCTAGGGGGCGAGAGTACCTCGACATCCGACCCGTGACCGAGAATCCAGGTGGTCAGCTCGATGGTGACGGCGACCGAGAGCCGAAGCTTGAGCCGGCCGTCGCGCAGCGTCGAGAACTGCTGCGTCGGATGCCAGGTCCGCTCGCGGATGTACCCAGAGACCCGCTCCGAAAAGGCGAGAATGACGTCCTGGGAGGGGCCATCGATGATCCCGAAGGCATTCTTGAGGTGCGCGCGGGGCTCCCAAGTGGTGGGGTACTCGAACTTCTCGTTTCGCTGACGCGTGAGCTCGAGGAAGCGCTCCACGGCGAAGGTCTTCACCAGGTTTGCGTCGGTGTCGAGCCCGAACACGTACAGTCCTTGGCGGAACGTCGCGAGACTGAACAGGTGCAGCCGGTACGCCTTGGTAATGCCGGTGGCCTTGCGGTAGCGCACGACCACGGGGTTGTTGTAGACCAACGCGCTGATGATCTCGTCGATGACGTCCGAGCGCTCGCCGCGGTAGTCCTTCGCGTGTTCGGCGACGGCGATGAACTTCTTGTCGAGCTGCTTTGCGAGCAGCGCATCGGCCCTCGAGATTGCGGGCTGAAGGCGCTCGATGGCGTCGTTCAGGTCCCCAGCAAAGGACGTGCCGTCCAAGAAGTTGAACAGCGTGCGACCGAAGTGGAGGCTCAGCACCTCGGTGAGGGTGAGCTGCACACCCGAGCGTCGCCAGCGGGGGTCGATCTCGATCATGCGGTCGTCGCCGCGGCCTTCGTCTTGGATGGGAAGGTTGAGCTCGCGCAGATCCGAGAGATAGCGACGAAGGGAGCGGGGATCGAGGTCGAACTTCTCCATCAGCTGTGACGCCGGCATGCCCCCGCGACGGCTCACAAGCGAGAGAATCATCACCATCTTCTGGGACTTGTTCAGTGACGAGTTCATGCGCGGTCCAATAGCGTCAGAATTTGGCCGTTTGACCAGAACGAGGTCAGTAGGCGCATCGGGAATACTGAACGCGCGCACAGGTGTCAAGTGGGTCTTCCGGCGATGCTGAACGAATTTTCGCCAGCGTTCAGTGCGAGTGACCGCCCCCCGTTTCGGTGATCAGGTCAGAAAACGTCACGCGATGAAATGCCTGGGGGGCGGCTTTCGTCAATGCGGACAGAAATTGGCACAGTGCCGTGTGACTCTTCTTTCGAACCCAGGAGGCAATCGGAACCGTTCGTGACACTGAACACTTGACTAGTGAACACGTGTGCAGTACAAAATGAACGTCCGATGGAGGACCCATGCAGACCCTGAACCTCACCCACATCGATTCGCCTCTCCTCGCCGCCTTCGCGATCGGCATCGCCGTTCTTGGCGTAGCTGTCCTGCCTTGGAGCGATGCTGAAGTGCGTGGGTCGCTCGGTGCGTTTCGGGCGCTGGCGGCGCTTCCGGGTCAGCTCTGGCGTGGGCTACGCGCAGCTCCCGGTCCTCGTGTGGTGGCTGTGAGTCGTCGCCGGGCGCTCGCTCTTCATCGCTCCGTGCGCTTCGAGCGCAGCCTGTAGGTCGTTCCGCGTCCAGATGTGGGTCGCTAACGAACAGCGTGTTTAGAGAATTTTGATTTTTGGACTGGACACTCCGCGAACGGTCGTTACCTACCGTTCGGTATAGGCGTCCTACCGGTCGGTAGGATGGTGGAGTTTCCATGGCTGAGTCCGACCTGCGAGAGGTCATCGTTCGTGAGGCCACGCGCTTGTTTGCGCAGCGTGGCTACGGTTCGACGTCCATGCGAGAGCTGGCGGCCGCCGCCGGCGTCACGAAGCCGACGCTTTACTACCACTTCGGGAACAAAGAAAGTTTGTTCCTCGATGTGGTGCATTTCCACATCAGCCAGATCGACGACCTGGTTCGCGATGCACTCGCCGTCGATGGTGGGGTGCGTGATCGACTGCGCCGTTTTGCTGTGAGCTACATCCAAGAGGGTGCTGCGAACCAAGATGCGCTTCGTCTTCTGGTCACGGTGCAGCACCCGGTCGACAAGGGTCAGCCCATGGTCGATGTGATGAGCCTTCACTTGCGCAAGATCGACGTCCTGCGCGTGGTGTTCCAGAAGGGCCTGGATCAGGACGAACTTCGTGCTGATCTCGACCTTGGTGCTGCGGTCATGGCCTTCATTGGCATGGTCAATCTCGCTTGTATGGCGGCTGTCTTCAGCCCCTGCGCCGGCCCCTTCGACGTTGAAGGTCAGGCCGATCAGATTCTCGACATCTTTTTCCGAGGAGTGGGGGCGTGAGCCGCTACCTTTTGGTCTTGACCGCGGCGCTAGCCGTTGGGTCGTTGGTGGGATGTTCGGCCGACGCGGAGCAAGTCTCCACGAACGCCGCCGTTCCGAGTGGTCGCGCCACGCGCGTCGAAGTGGTGGCTCTCGAGCCGTCAGTAGCGAGGGTTGATCTCAACCTGCCGGGTGAAGTGCAGGGGTCCCGTGATGCGGACCTCGCGGCTGCGCTCGGAGGCTACGTCGAGTCGGTGAAGGTCGCGCCTGGCCAGGTCGTCAAGAAGGGGCAGCACCTCTTCTCGATTGATGCCGAGCTGTACGGGGCGTCCGTCGCCCAGACCGAAGCTCAGCTCGAGCTTGCTCAGTCCGAGCTCAGGCGTACCGAGGCGCTGGGCGACCTGGCAAGCGAGGCTCAGCTCGAAGGGGCACGGACCAACGTCCGCGTGCTCGAGGCGGGTCTACGGCAGGTGCGCGCCCAGTACCGTCGCGCCCGGATTACTGCGCCCTTTGCGGGCACCATGGCCCAGGTCGAGATCGAGGTCGGCGAGGTCGCTGGCCCCGGTCGCGCCATCGCCCGGCTCGTTCAGCTCGACCCAGTGCGGGTGACCCTGTCGGTGCCGGACCGCGACGTCGTCGCGCTGTCACCCGGCATGGACGTAGAGGTGACCTCCCCGGCTCGACCGGGTCAGTACACGGGCCGCATCGCCCACGTCCCCGCGGCGGCGTCAATGAAGACACGCACCTTCGAGGTCGAGGTCGAGGTCGACAACCCAGAGGGCGACTTGCTTCCCGGCATGATCGCTCGCGTTCGCGTCGCTCAGGAGCTCGGCGGTGACGCGGTCGTCATCCCCCAGGACTGGGTCGTTACCGGTCTCAACGGTTCTGGCGTCTACATCGAACAAGACGGCGTCGCGCACTGGCGACCCGTCGAGCTCGGCCGGGTCACCTACGACCAGGTCGTCGTGACCAGTGGCGTCAACTTCGCCGACCGCATCGTCATCAACGGGCACCGCAGCCTGATGGACGGCGACTCGGTCTTGGTTTCCCGCGAAGGCACGTGCTGTGCCACCGGCCGTCCGGTCTTTTAGGAGCCAAGAATGGTCCGTTGGCTCGTCCATCACTCCACCACCGTGCTGATCGCCGTGATCTGCGTCGTGATCTTCGGCACGCTCAGCTACGTGACGCTTCCCCGTGAGGCGAATCCAGACATCAGCATTCCCCTCGTGCTGGTGACAACACCGTACGTGGGTGTGTCCCCAGAAGATGTCGAGGGTCTCGTCACGGTCCCCCTCGAGCGTGAGCTCTCGTCCCTTCAAGACGTGAAGAAGCTCAGCTCAACCTCGGCCGAGGGCGTGAGCATCGTCGCGATCGAGTTCGAGCCCGACGTCATCATCGCCGATGCCGTGCAGAAGGTTCGGGACCGCGTGTCGCGCGCGAAGTCGACGCTGCCGACCGACGCTGAAGAGCCGTCGATTCGAGAGATCAACTTCTCGGACATGCCGATCATGATGGTGACCATCGCTGGTCCCGTCGACGAAGAGAAGCTCAAGGAGCTTGCGGAGGACCTTCAAGACAAGGTGATCCGTGTTCCCGGTGTGCTCGAGGCCAAGATTGCCGGTGGGCTGGACCGCGAGATCCAGGTCCATGTCGATCCGATTCGTTTGGCCCACTACGGGCTGGCGCTGCACGATGTGACGGGCGCGATTGGCGATGCCAACAGCAACATCCCCGGTGGTGAAGTCGTCACCGGCCAAGGCAGTGTGTTGGTGCGGACGCCTTCGGAGCTCACTCTCGGTGAGGAGATTGCTGAGGTTCCGATCAAGCGGGTGGGGGACCGGCCGGTCTTTGTCCGAGACATCGCGCGTGTGGTCGATGGCTTCTCGACCCGTGCCTCCTACGCTCGCATGAACGGACAGCCCTCGGTGTCCTTGTCGATCAGCAAGCGGCCTGGTGCTAACATCATCGCGGTCGCGGATGAGGTCAAGGGACTGGTTGCCGGGCAGTCCGAGCGCTGGCCGGAGGGCGTCGAGTTCAAGATTCTCGCCGACCAGTCCGAGCAGATTCAGGCCTCCGTCGACGAACTTCAGAACAACATCATTACCGCCCTGATCCTCGTTGTGGCCGTCATTCTCGGCTTCATGGGACTTCGCAGCTCTGGCTTTGTGGCTGCCGCCATTCCGCTGTCCATGCTCGCCGGCTTCATCGCGCTCGATGCAGTGGGCTTCACGCTCAACATGATCGTGTTGTTCAGCCTGATCTTGGCGCTCGGTATGTTGGTCGACAACGCCATCGTGGTGGTCGAAAACATCTATCGCCACATGGAGATGGGCAAGGACCGCGTAGAGGCGGCCATCGATGGCACCAATGAGGTCGCCGTCGCCGTCGCGGCCTCGACGGCCACGACCGTGGCAGCGTTTCTGCCCCTCGTGTTCTGGGGCGGCATCATGGGCGAGTTCATGGGCTTCCTGCCGAAGACCCTGATCATCGTGCTGCTGTCGTCGCTGATCGTGGCGGTGTGTGTGCTGCCGGTCTTCACATCGACATTCATGAGCGCGAAGAAGACGGGCCGGGACGAAGAGGCCCTCGATGTGGTCGACTTGAGCGCCGTGGGGCCAGTGATGGGCGCGTACGTGAAGACGCTTGGTGCGGCCATCAGCTTCCGCTATGCGACCGCCGCACTCGGCGTGGCCACCCTGCTGATCACGTTTGTGATCTACGGCTTCTTCAATCATGGCCTCGAGTTCTTCCCCGACACCGAGCCCAACCGCGCCATCGTGAGTCTTCGCGCTGCCGACGGGACCGACCTCGAGACTACGGACCGCGTCGTGCGGGAGATCGAAGGTGTGCTGAGCCGAGAGGAGAACATCGATCTCTGGGTGGCCGAGACCGGCGTGTCCGGTGCCTCCGATCCCTTCTCGGGCCGCCAGACCTCGACCAACGAGGCCAAGATCACCATCGACTTCCTGCCCGACGGGAACAGCGCCGACCCGGGTGAGAAGGTCCGCATCGAGCCGACAACACAGACGATCTCCCGCCTACGTGCGAGCCTCGGGGAGTTCCCTGGAGTCACCGTCACCGTCGAGCCTGAAGCCATGGGACCGCCGGTCGGCGAGCCCATCGCCGTCGAGGTCTCCGGAGATGATTTCCACGAAGTGGGCGCGCTCGCCCAGCTCGTCCGTCGTGAGATGAGCGCCATTCCCGGCGTGACCGACCTCTCCGACAACTACCGCGTGGGCCGTCCGGAGCTTCAGCTCCGCATCGATCGTGGTGCTGCAGAGCGGGTGGGTGTGAAGGCCAATCTCATCGGCAACACCGTTCGCACCGCCGTGGCCGGTGCCAAAGCCAGTGAGATTCGCGATGGAGAGGACCGCTACGACATCGTCGTTCAGCTCGATCCCGTCTACCGTTCCGACATCCAGTCGGTGCTCGACATTCGCCTTCCAGGTCGCGAGGACACCAGTCCAAGCACGTTCCCCGTGCCGATTTCTGCCGTGGCTTCCTACGAGCTGGCCGCCGGCACTGGAGCCCTGCAGCACATCGACCAGGACCTGGTCGTGACGATCAAGGGTGACGTGCTCAAGGGCTTCAACGAGAACGAGGTCCGGGCCCAGGTGAGCAAGATGCTCAAGACCATGGACACGCCTGATGGCTTCCACATGCGGCTCGGCGGTGCCCAAGACGAACAGGCGGAGTCGATGGCCTTCCTAGGGCGCGCCTTCTTCATCGCCATCGCGCTCATCTTGATGGTGCTCGTCACCCAGTTCGACAGCCTGTGGATGCCCGCCATCATCCTCGCGAGCGTGGTGCTGTCGCTGACCGGGGTGCTCTGGGGGCTGCTGCTTACGGGTATGCCCTTCGGCGTCATCATGACCGGAATCGGCGTGATCAGCCTGGCGGGTGTGGTCGTCAACAACGCGATTGTGCTGCTCGACTATGTCCAACAACTCGAAGGGCGAGGTCTCTCTCCACGCGATGCACTGGTTCAGGCCGGACTCGTTCGCTTCCGTCCCGTGATGCTGACTGCCGTGACGACTGTCCTCGGGCTCATTCCGATGGCCCTCGGTCTGTCCGTCAACTTCTCGGCGATGGGTCGCCTGGAGTTCCACCGGGTCATTCAGATTGGCGGTACGAGTGCGCAGATGTGGGGTCCCATGGCGGTGGCCGTGATCTTCGGTCTGTCCTTCGCGACCGTGCTCACCCTCATCATGGTTCCGACGCTGTACGGCATCTACGCCGATGTGCGGAAGCTCACCTCGGGCAAGTCCGTGACGCCAGCCGTGGCGGCGACCGTGGCCAAGCTCGCGCCGATTGCCCTGCTTGGATTGGCGCTCGCGCCCAGCGCGCAGGCCGAAGAGTTCGAGCAGACGGTGACCCTCGAGCAGGCCTGGACTTCGGCCGCGGACAAGCACTACGACCTGGCGATGGTGCACGAACAGACGATTCAGGCCGAGTCGCTTCGAGGGCAGGCTTGGGCGGCGCTGTCGCCGAAGGTAGTGGCGGGTGCCGCGTACACGGTGAACGAGCTCGAGATTGCCTTCGACACGGCTGACATGATCCCCGAGCAGTTTCAGGACATGATCGAGCCTTCGGACCCGATGATCATCCAGCCCAAGACAGCGTGGTCTGGAAACTTGACGGTGGTTCAGCCCCTGTTCTCGGGCAGCGCGTTGCCGGGTCTCAAGGGAGCCTACGGAACCGCAGAGGCCGCTCGCTCTGACGAGGAGCGGGCGACGCAGCAGATCCGCGCGGGCGTTGCACGCACCTACTATGGGCTGCACACGGCCCGGGCGCGGGTGGACATGGTTCGTGCTTCCCAAGAGCGCGCAGCCCACCAGCTCGAGCTGGCGACGCGACTTGAAGGGGCCGGCTCCGTTGGCGAGCTGTCGTTGCTGCAGGCCCAGGTCGGCCTCTCGCAGGCCAGCCGTCAGCTTCGAGATGCGGAAGAAGGTGAGCTGCAGGCGAGGCTCGCATTCGAGCTTGCGACCGGGCTCTCTGGCGATGTGGGCCTCGAGACTCCCGCGGTTGTGGCGGTGCCAGCCTCGGTGGATGAAGCGGTGGCGATGGCTGCTCAGGAGCGCCCCGACGTGGCCGCGGCTGAGTCGCGGGTACGCGTGGCACGGTTGCAGCGTGACGGCACCTGGCTCCAGTGGGCCCCGAAAGTCGATGCGTCGTTTTCGTACGTCTACAACGAGGCGACGGGCTTCGCAGACCAGAAGCTGTTCTGGGTCGCGAAGGTCGAGGGCAACTGGACCCTCTGGGATGGCGGAGCCATCAAGGCCCGAGCGAAGTCTGCGGCATCGCAGGCCCGCGCCGCCGAGTACGCGCGTCTAAAGGCCGAGCTCGAGGCCGAGCACGATGTGCGGCGCTCGTGGGTTCGCTTCGAGGCTGCGGACCGAGCGCTCGAAGACGTCGCGCGAGAGGTGGCGCTGGCGGAGAGGTCCCTCGCGTTTGCCGAGCGTAGCCTCACGGCTGGCAGCGCGACTTGGCTCGACGTCGAGCAGGCGCGCACCCAGTTAGATGGCGCTCTTGTGGCCGAGATGGCGGAGCGCATGGCTCGTGACCTCGCGGCCATCGACTTGCTCGTCGCAACCGGAACCTACGGAAGCTAGGGCCAGCGGATCAGCATGGCGGCCTGGGTAAAGCCTGCGCCTGGGGAGTAGACCAGCACCCAGTCGCCAGACTTCACCCGGCCACTGATCACGCCGAGGTGGAGGTTCAAGCCGACGCTGGCGGCCATCAGGTGGCCGTACTTCGCGAACTGCTCTTCATGCGGGAGGACCCGCTCGCCCGGAATGGCGAGCGCGTCCGCAAACGCGCTCCCGAACCAGGCTGTAGTGTGGGGAACGGCCAGAAATCCGATGTCTACGCCATCGAGTCCGTGGCGTGCCAGCAGAGGCTCGCAGACCTCGCGACACCGGGTCACGGCTTGAGCGGCCATCGTGTGCGTGGCCTCGTGGTCGTGATGCCGAGCGAGCAGCGGCTGTTGGTGACGGTCTCCGCGGTACCAAGGCGTAGAGACAGGGTCCGGAGCCAGCACGATGCCGCCGTGCAGCTCGCCACGTGTGAGCACTTCCGTGTCGACGAGCCCGCGATGTGGGGGCGTCGGGCCGACCAGGGCGGCTACGGCGCCGTCACCGAGGAAAGGGGCGGACGGCGCGCCCTCGTCGAGGATGCGGGACATTGCCGAGCTCGCGACGACGATGGCGTTTCGGTACGCGCCGCTCTGAATCAGCCGGGATGCGGTGGCCGCCCCGGTCACAAAGCTTGCGCAGCCCGTGTCGAGGGTCATGGCCGTGACGGTCGGCGGGAGGCCAAGCTTGTGCGCGACCAGGCCGTGGTTGAGTGGCGACGGAAAGTCGGGCACCTGGGATGACACGATGAGCAGATCGACCGGCTCGTCGCCGAGGACCTGCCGCGCGGCGAGCGCCTCCATGTCCGAGGAGGCGTGGTGCTCCGCCATCACCCGGCGCTCGCGAGCTCCACGAAACAAGTCGCTGGTGAATCGGGCGCTGTGCCGGGCGACTTCGATGTCGACGGTCGACGTCACATCGAGCTGCGTGATGACGTCGTCGTGCACGCGCCCCGCATGCGCCTTTGCCCACTCAGCGCCCCAGAAGTCGTTGGTACGAACCTGGGAGGGCAGATGGGCGCCGAGTCGGAGAATGCCGGTCACGAAGCCCGCATCGACTGAATCTGCTGAATGCGAGGGCTCGCCACGGTCTCCCGCGACACGGGGAACGCGAGCAGGAGCGGACCGTCCTGTCCGTCTCGTAGGACCCGGGCGAGGTGGCGGGCATCGCTGACGCGGTGCGCGCGCACACCGAGGGCTCGAGCCATGGCGACCAGGTCGACCTTGGGGAGCTCGGCGACCTCACAACGGCCGAACAGCGCGTTCATGCCGTCATCGACCATGCCGAGATGGCCATCCTCGAACACGGCGAAGGTGACGGCGAGGCCTTCGCGAGCACACGTTGCGAGCTCGGTGCCGCACATCATCATGCCGCCGTCGCCGCAGATACTGACGACTCGTCTTCCCGGCTGGCTCATGGCAATGCCCATGGCCGAGCCGATTCCCGAGGTCATCCCGGCGAGTCCGTGCGAGACAAAGAACTGGTCGGGGCCATCGACCACGAGGTGTTGTGCGGCGGCAAGCAGGTGGTTTCCGATGTCGGAGGTGAAGGCAGCGTCGCGGCAGTGGCGCTGGAGGGCCTGCACAACCGCGCCGGGCTCGTGTGGGGCCAGGTCGAGAGGCTGTGGAAGGCCACGGGCCGGAAGCGACCGATTGGCCAGGTCGCGCTGGATGAGAAGGTGGGCTGCCGGCGAGCCCGCCGCGCGAGAGAGCTCGTCCAGGACGGCACCCAAGTCGCTGGAGAGAAGCTGGACGCCGGGGTGGCGGCTCAAGCGCGCCAGTGAGTGATCGATGTGGGCCGTGTACGCCCGCGCCCCGCGAAGCTGCTTGACCGAGCCCGCGGTGGTGGGGTCGAGGCGCGCTCCGACGGTCAAGATCAGATCCGCCTGGTCGAGGGCTGCGTTGGCGCGTCCGTCTGAGCCAGGGCCGACGAGACCGGCCGAGAGGGGGTGCCGTTCGGGGAAGAGACCCTTGGCTTCGACGTCAGTGATGACGGTCGCGCGATGGAGCTCGGCGAAGGCCAGCACGGGCATGGAACAGGCGGCTGCGCGTGCGCCGACGCCCAACCAGAGTACGGGGCGCTGGCTTCTGGACAGCGCGTCGGCGACCTCGTTCAGCTGCAGAGGGACGGTCGTCGGCGTCGCGATGCTGGCGGGTGCCGGCGTCGCGGCCGGACGCTCGAGAAGGTCCACGGGGAGGGCGAGCAGCACTGCGCCGCGGGGGTGGGATTCGGCGGCGTTCAGAGCCTCTTCGAGCATCTGGGGCACGTCATCTGCCGTCTCGGCGCGCGCGACGTGCTTGCACAGCGATCCGAACACACCGAGAACGTTGAGCCCTTCTTCACGGCCATCCTGGAGGACGCCCATGCCTTGGTGGTCGGTAGCGACCTCACCGGCGAGAATGAGCAGCGGCACTTCGTCCTCGGTTGCTGCCGCCGCCGCCGTCGTCAAGTTGAGCAGTCCAGGTCCCGAGGTCACGGCGACGGCTCCGGTCACGCCGCGTGCGTGCGCGTAGCCGAGGGCTTGGTAGCCGGCCATGCCTTCGTGCAGGCTGG
Organism: Pseudomonadota bacterium; assembly: GCA_023954855.1. GTDB lineage: Bacteria > Myxococcota_A > UBA796 > UBA796 > M1803. Next base: position 99,058 of record JAGSGY010000005.1, read on the forward strand.
TGACGACGCGGATGGCGTGGTCCTGGGCGCCGTCAAACACGGGCGAGATGGTGCCGCCGGGAATGCCGAAGAGCGTGTCCACTCCGGCCGTTGCGAGGCGCGCCAGGAGTCGATCTGTGGAACGAGTGAGAGCCGCGGCAGAGGCCGCCGGAAGAGCTGTGTGCGACATAATCTTGACGTCCGAGTGGAGGAGGCGCGTTCCATAACGGCACGTCCCCTACACGACCACGTCATTGCTATGCGCTGTCTTCCCGCGAAGTGGCTACAGGCGGGCCCACGCGCTCTTGAAGGAGCTTTGCGAGCTCTCCGAGCCCGAAGGGGAAAGCGAGATTGCCCTGCTCGAGTGGCGAGCCGCGTGGCACGACCAAAGCGACGTTTCCACCAACGGGAAGTCCCGGCTCCGCCACGGTGAGCACCGGGTCGAGGTTTCCGACCGCATAGCCGAGCCCGCGAATGGCGCGCTCGAGGGCTTCGGTGACGAGCGGGTTCGAGTGGCGCACGCCAACACGTGGAACCTCGGCCTGGACCCGTGCAGGAGGGAGCTCGATGACGAAGCGCCGCGTACCAAGGGAGGGTCCGATGGCCAGCTCACCGTTGAGTGCCTCGACGGCTTGACGCACTCCAGTGAGTCCGAGGGGGGTGCTCTGGCTCGCGCCGCCGGCGGCAATGTCGATGACGGTGCGGGTCGCGTCCCCCACACGGCGCGTCGCCATCCGGAGCCTGACCTCGCCCGTGGTCTGATCACGGACTGCCATCGCAGCGAGCAGCACCACGCTGGTGGCCGCATCGTCGAGTCGAGTGAGCTCGGACACGTCGATGGTGATGGCACGGGGGGCCATCAGTTCCCGGAGGGAGCTCAAGATCGGGTGCAGCGCTTCGGTGTCGCTCAGGCGCGTCTTCGAGGGCACGCCTCGTAGGGCGATGACGCGACTCTCACCCTGCTCGATAAGGTGGGGCTCGTCGGTAAGGGTGCCCAGCCTGAGCTCGGCGGCGGCGAGCAGGTGCGTCTCTCCGTAGGCCTGCTGGTCAACGAGGTCGGCGAGAACGGCCCTCGCCGTTGCCGCGTCTCCGGCGCAGGTGGCCCGCTCGGCTTCGAGAAGCCGAGACGCCGCGAGGGCACGCGGACTCTTGCCTCCCACCTTTGCCAGGCTTTGGATGCAGGTGCGCGCCAACGCCAGGTCGGGTGGAGTCGCCGCAAGGGCGACGCGCCCCAAGGCGAGGTGCACGACCTGCGCGATCTCAAGTCCGGAGCCCAGGGACGGGAGCGAGTCTTGAATCGTCTCGAGAGCCAGAGCCGCGTCGCTCGGCGAGCCCGCTTCGAGCAGAGCGAGTGCCAAGTAGCCTCTGCCAAGCACGGCATCGAGGGTGCTCGCGTCGAGGCCGTCCAGGCGTCGCCGAATGGAGGCGCTGCGGTCGGTGATGTCGTGACCGGCGCGCGCGTCGATCAGGAGCTCGAGAGCGGCAATACTTGGGCGGACGAGCTGGTTGCCCTGGGTCCTTGCGGCGTCGTCGGCGAGGACGAGCCAACGCCGAAGCGTGGGGTCAGGCTCCCTGTGAAGTCCGTAGTCCGCCTTTAGCAGCAGCGAGATGGTCCCGTGGGTCATGTCGCCGGCCTGGCCGAACGCATCGACGGCCGCACTCAGGGTCCGCTGGCCTGCCTCGTACTCTCCGTAGGCGAGCTCGATCTGTCCGCGGATGTGGGCCACCGTCCCGAGGGTGAGGGGAGAGCCGCACTGCTCCGCTGCTTCGTCGGCCTTGGCGAGCGAAGCATCCGCACGCTCCCGAAACGACAAGGTGGAGAGGAACATCGCGGTAAACGCATTTGCCGAGGCCCCTGCGTGGGTAGGCAGGTCCCATGCCAGGCGACGCGCCCGCCAGATCGAGAGGGCGAGCAGGCTTGGCTGGGAGGCCGCGGCCAACGGGATCATGAGCGCGTAAACCGCGGCGATGCCGTCTCGGACTGCGGGCAGCTCCTTGCGGCGGCGAACAAGCGTGAAGAGCAGGGCGAAGAGCTGAACCGCACTCGACGTCGGAATCCACTCGCCGGCTCTGCTGAGGGCTCGTCGACCGAGCTGAAGAGCCGCGTCCGAGGCATTCCGGCGGTAGAAGCCGTACATGGCCTCGCGTGCAATGGTCAACGCCTGGTCGGGAGACGCCTCGTCGACCAGCTGAAGGTACGCCGCCTTCGCATCGGACAGCTGGCCGGTGAGAAGGTCGACGTGAGCCAGGTGGCGGCGCGCTCGGCTCGACTGCGCCTGTCCGGGCGCCCGCTCGAGCGCACACTCGAGATGCCAGCGTGCCACGTCGAGATCGTAGGTGGAGAGGGCCTGGCGCGCAGCGTCGAGGTGCTCTTCAGCGAGGGGAGCCGACACGCCGCTCGGAGTGCCGAACTCACGGTGGCGGACCACCTGGCAGAGGGTGGTTCCTCCCGTGCGTGCCAACCAGCGGGCGATGGCTTGGTGGAGGTCGCGGCCTTCGGCGCGGTCCATGCTGTGGACGACGCTCTCTGCGGCGGTGGCATGTGCAATCTGAAGCGTGCGGCCACCATCCGAGCGAGCGAGGCCCGTGGCAGCCAACGTGGCGATCAAATCGAGCGTGGCGGGGGTGGTCTCGCCGAGCACTAGCGCGAGATCTGTGGCATCCCATGGCTCGGGGTGGATGGCCGCCACGTAGAGTGCCGACCGCGCCGTGGGGCCCAGCGCGCTGATACGCCGGGCTTGCAGGTCGACAAGAGCCGAGGCGGAGGCGGCTTCTGGGCTCCAGATCTCGCCGGTGTCGGTGAGGTGGCGGAGCCAGGTCCACAAGTGAAGCGGTCGCCCGCCCACCTGGTCGATGAGGCGCTGGGCGAGGTGGGGAAGACACGCGGCTTCGGGCACGCTCGCTTCGATCAACTCGGCCACAGCGTCGGCATCGAGTCCCGGAATCGCCATGTGCGAGAGCGCGATGGTGGAGTCCACTGCGTCGGCGTCTCGTGCGGTCGCCACCATCACGAGGCGTCGGTCCTTCAAGTCAAGGGCGCGGATCTCTGCGAGTACGGCTTGCGTGCCGGGGCCGAGCTGGTCGGCATCGTCGATGCAGAGAACGCCGGTGCCGCGGGCGGTGAGGAGCTCGAGGACAGACTCGGCGAGCACCCTGCAGTAGCGACGGTGACGCCCATCGACGTCAAGATCAATGGCTTCGGGCGGGCCCGGTGCGGTCGGGTCCTCGAGCCAGTCCGGAGACATGCCGGGCATTGCGGAGAGCCTGGCGCGTACTTGCTTGAGTACGGCGTCGTCGTCGGGGCCGACGGTCGAAGCGGCTGCCCAGAGCAGCACGGGACCGTCTGCGCGTGTGTCGGCCCGCATGAAGGCGACCCGCATGCCGCGGTGAGACAGCCGCTTGGCGAGCTCGCGTAACGTGCGCGTCTTGCCGATTCCCGCGGGGCCGGACAGCACGACCGACGAGGCAGCGGCCGTCGTGAGCCGGGTCTCGAGTCGACCTACCAAGCTCGCTATGCCGACCAAGGGTGGCGACTCCGGCCACCGGGCACGCTGGTGGATGCCGGCGTGGGCGCGAGCCATGTCGCGCACGTCGTCGTGGGCATCGCAGAGCGGACTGAAACGCTCGCGGTCGAGGGCTCGCAGCTGGCGCTTGAGGGCATCGATGCCGAGTGGCTCTTCGAGCAGTGCCTTTAGGGAGACCAAGCGGGGTCGGCCGCGATCCAGGACGATCTCGGAAGAGTGCAGCCCCGTTCCAAGGCCAAGCCGCTGTGCGGCAGCGGTCGCGTGAAGGAGTGCGGTTCCAAGGCGCATCGGGTCACGCGGAGTCTGTGCTCCCGTAAACGGCCGCCGAACGACCAGAAGGCGGTGCTCGTCGACGAGAACCTCGAGAGGTGCGCCGTCGAGGGGAACCTCTTTGCGGAGGGCCTCGGCGCTCGCTGCGGCCGCGCCGCTGACGATGAGCTCGGCAAACACGCTGCGTCGGGTCAACAGGTCGGTGGCGCGAAAGCCGCATGCGCCAACTCCAGTGCTGACGGGCGTCCCCGATACCAAATAGCGGCGCGCAATCTCGGCACCCAAGATCACGCCGCTCGGCAACGGGAGCGTGAGCTGCCCCTGCCGTCCAGACGATGACTTCGAGAGCCGGTTCATTGCAATCCTTCGAAAACATGGAGCGCTTCGAACAGGCGCGCTCTAGATCTCCAGTCTAGCCCGTCAAAGGGCTGGCTGTCTGGGTTTGCAGCCCAAGTGTCTAGAGTCTGGCTGTCCCGCGGTGGTGCTCAACGCCTTGTCTCGCCGTTGGCACGCTCAACGACGGGCTTTTCGGGGACTGGGCTTTGCCACTATGCCAAAATCGCGGTGATTCGATCCGACAAGCTCCGGTCTTCCAAACGATCGTAGCCAGGAGCGGCTTCGGTGCGGAGATGCGAAATGACGGCCTGCAGTGCGGGGTCGGCGTTGGGGTGTGCAGCCTCTGCCATCAACACCTGGGTCTGGACGAGTACGCGGATCTCCTCGGCCACGTCTCGCATGTGGACGGCCTGCAGCTGCGGGTCGAGCGAGAGCAGCTGGCTCCAGCGCTTGCGCACCCGCCGCATCTCATCACTCTGGCCGCCGAGCTCCTCGAGCAGGTCGAAGGTGGCTTCGTGGGTGCCGAGCTTGAGGCTGTCCTTCAGTACTTGGGCACAGAGCACATTGTGGCCACCCTCCCAGGCCTCGCAGACGATGTCGTCCCGCAACAGGCGGGGCAAGACGCTGAACTCCTCGATGGCTCCGTTGCCGCCGAGCACCTCAATCGCGTCGCGGACCGCGGTGGTGGCCGCGTGGGCGGTCCAGAACTTGTTGAGGTTGACGAGCATCCGGTACGCGGCGGCCTCACGCGGGCCAGCCTGACCCGTTCGCAGCTGATCCGAGAGCCTGGCCAGCAGGAAGGTGACGCTTCGCGCGGCGTAGGCCTCAACCTTCAGGCACGCCACAATGCGGGCGACGGTTGGATACGCGAGAATCGGCTTACCGAATGCTATTCGAGTGCGCGCATACGCATTGGCCTCCCGGTATGCGCGCTGGATACTCGCGGCGCTGCACATCGCGTTGAATAGGCGGGAGGTGTTCAGCACGATCTCGACGGTCCGGCGGAAGTCTCCGACGGGCAGGCCTACCGCACCGTCGAAGTCGACCTCCGCGGAGGCCATGGAGCGGGTGCCGAGCTTATACTTCAGGCGCCGCACGCTGAATCCGTTCACCTGTCCATCGTGTGTGCGGGGGACGGCGAAGGCCTGCAGGCCGCGGGTTCCGGGGCCGTTGCCTTCGGGCCGGGCGGTCACCAGGAACATGTGCGCGTCGATGACGCTGCAGAACCACTTCTCGCCGTACAAGCGCCACTGACCGTCCTCGTCTTGGCGGGCCTGAACGCCGTTTGCGCCCACATCGCTTCCGCCCTGGACCTCGGTGAGGAACTGAGCGCCGTGGAAGTGGCTGTCATAGTTGGGGTCGAGGAGGCGCTCCATCCAGTCAGAGGGCGGCGCGTCGAGCTCCTGAAGGATCTTGATCAGCCCGGCGGTGCATGCGACGGGACAGGCATGGCCCGCTTCGCCGTTTTGAGCGGTCAGGTACAGCAGTGAGCAGGTGGCGAGTTCGTGTCCTGGTGTTCCGTACTTGGACATGATTCCGGTGGCGTACACGTGCCGTCCGAGGGCGTGGTAGTCCGGATGAAAGGCCACGGACTCGATGCGGTTTCCTTGGCCGTCAAAGCGCTTGAGCCGAGGCAGATTCTCGTCGCGATTGGTGATCTTCGCGAGCTCATCGAGCTCGGTCGACACCAGAGCCCCGTAGCTTCGGAGTTCGTCGGCGAGTTCCTCACGCCCGTGAAAGGCGATCAGGGAACGCAGGTGCGGGTCTGCCTCGTACGCGTTCTCTCGAAGGCGCTCGCGCCACTGGTCGAATCCTTCACGGGCGCTAACGGTTGCGGGATGGGCCATGGTCTCTCCGGCAGGGGAGCATCCTACTCGGGGCACCGGAACAAGCGTCGAGCGTTTCTGGCGCTCTGTTCGAGAAGGTCGTGAGGGTCGTCGTCGCGGAGGTCGGCGATGAAGCAGGCCACGTCGACTAGACTGTCCAGCGGACCCTGGTCTGGCGCGTCTGTCTCGAACAACAGCTGGTCCGCGGGCACGCGAAGGGCCGCGCGTTGGGTTCGCTCGCTGCGAAGCACAGCGGGACCGAAGGAGATGTGCAGCCCCAGACCGACTGCTCGATCCGCGAGCTCGGGGGACCCGGTAAAGGCGTGGAGTACGCCAGCCATGCCGGTGGGCAGGGCGTCGAGCACCGTTCCCCACGCCCGCACACCATGGAGAATGAGCGGCACGCCGTGCTTCTGGGCCATCTCAATCTGAGCGTGAAAGGCGCGCAGCTGGAGTCGCCTCGAGCGTGGGGCCTTCGCACGCGCCCAGTCCAGGCCGGTCTCGCCGAGTCCGTGTGGTGTCAAGGTCTCGGTGAGCTGTGCGAGTAGAGCGTCTTGGGCCTCCTCGTCGAGCTCTCCAGCCCACCATGGGTGCAGGCCGAGCTGGGGAAGCGCCCCGACGCGACGGCAGACTGAGAGGACTCTCTGCCAGTGTGCGGGGTCGGATGCCGAGACTGCCCATCCAAAGATGCCCCGCGATCGCGCCTGCTCCAGCGCGTCGGCCAACGCGGCGGGGTCGAGGTGGTCGAGGTGTGAGTGGGCGTCGAAGGCCCCCGTCGCTCCGGTTGTGTATTCTCCGGCCATGGCCACTCTGAAGAACCTTCTGTCGGGCGAGGTTCGCCCCATTCCTGCTCGTCTTGTCGTCGGCCGCGCGCCTGGCAGCTCGCTGCGACTCGATGATCACCGCGTCTCGGGCCAGCATGCCACGATCGTATGGACGGGCGGTGCCTGGGAGGTTCGCGACCTCGGAAGTCGCAACGGCACCTTCGTGAACGGAAAGCGTCTCGATCCGGGCAAGTCGCTCGCCTTGGCGGCGGGCCACAAGCTGGCGTTCGGGGTGGCCGATGAGGGGTGGGAGCTGGTCGAGCTTGGACCGCCAAGTGCGCTCGCGGAGCACGTCGAGTCAGGCAAGGTGCGCACGGCACGCGACGGTATCCTCGCATTGCCCGATGAAGCTGAGCCTGTGGCCGAGGTGTTTGCCCGTGGCCGGGAGTGGCGCCTAGAGATGAACGGCGAAGCACGAATCGTGCGAGATGGCGAGGTGTTGACCCTCAACGGTGAGGCCTGGCGCGTACGGGTGCCCGAGGCCGTCGAGGGCACAGTCGCCGTCGATTCGGGCCCTTCGCTGCAGACCGTGCGCATGCGCTTTGCTGTGTCCCGGGACGAGGAGCACGTTCAAGTGACGCTGCTACATCGCGGTCAGGAGATTGCGCTGGAGCCCCGAGAGCACGGCTACACGCTTCTCACGCTTGCTCGCGCCCGCGTCGAGGACAAGGAGCTCGCGACGGCGGAACAGGGCTGGATCGACCGAGACCGCCTGCTCAAGATGCTCGGCGTAGATGCCAACTCTCTGAACGTGTCGATTTACCGGGCCAGGGGCCAGCTTGCCGCCGGAGGACTCGACGGTGCAGCGGGAATCGTGGAGGTCCGGCGAGGGGCTCGACGCATCGGAATGGAGCCAGAACGCATCGAGATCGTGCCGCTCTAGGCGATCGTTGCGCCGCGGCGCGCCACCGGGGGGTGCTGTGGCCTACCCTTGCGCAGAATGGTGCACCGAGGGGCTGCACCGAAGGAGGGCGGCTGGCCGATGTTCGCGGTCTGTCGCATAGAATCGCGTAGATGCGGCGATCGGCGATCTTCGATCAGGAGGGTTCTATGCCGATCTTCGGGGGCAGGGAATCTTGACCTGTCCAGAGGCGTTGCACTATACGTTCGCTTGGCCCGTACGGGTCCGAACTGGAGGACATATGCGCAAGTTCGCAATCGCCATGGCCGCGACGCTTCTGTCGACGGCTGCATTCGCTGAGGATCCGGCTCCCGCCGCCGAAGAGGCCGCCGAAGAGGCTGCCGAGGCCGTCGAGGAGACTGCCGAAGAGGCTGCCGACGAGGCCGCCGAGGCGACCGAGGAAGCTGCTGAGGGCGCCGAAGAGGGTGCCGAGGCCACTGAGGAAGCCGCCGAAGAGGCTGCTGAGGAAGTTGCCGAGGCCGCCGAGGAAGCCGAAGAGGCCACGGACGCTGTTGCTGAGGAGGCGACCAACGCCGCCGAGCAGGCCTCCGACATGGGCAAGAAGAAGGGCAAGAAGAAGAAGAAGAAGAACAAGTAGTTCGACTTTTTCGACTGTGACGGCTCGCCGCGCCCTTGGGTTCGGCGGGCCGTTCTGCTTTCGGGGCTATGCTCTTCGAAAGAGAGGGGTCTCGCACTTCGATGCAAAAGTGCGTTAAGTGATCTCTCTGGAGAGTTCCCATGGCTATCACTCCCCGTTCCGCCCACGTCGCCGCCGCGTCCATCAACCAGACTGTCGGCGACTGGCGTGGCAACTACGCCCGCATCGTCGAGGTCATCGATGCCGCCCGAGCCCGCGGCGTGCGCCTACTGACGCTGCCCGAGATGTGCATTCCCGGGTACTCGCTGGGTGACCGACTGCTGATGCGCGGCACGTTGGAGCGCAGTTGGTCGACGCTCGAGCGCATCGCCGAGAAGACCGAGGGCATGGTGGTCGTCGTCGGCCTACCCATTCGTCTGCGGGGGGTTCTGCACAACTGCGCCGCGGTGCTCGCTGACGGTCGCGTCGCGGGGCTCGTCCCCAAGCACAACCTCGCAACCGGTGATGTCCAGTACGAGAACCGGTGGTACGCGGGGTGGCCCATGGGCCGCAGCGACCTCTACACCGCTCCGGATGGGCAGAAGATCCCGATTGGCTCGTTGGTCTTCGATGCGGTTGGGCTCGGTCGGTTCGCGATTGAGATCTGCGAGGACGGCTGGATGGGGTTGCGCCCCGGCAGTGTCTACGCGCTCGCCGGGGCCCTCGTGCTGCTCAATCCAAGCGCCAGCTGGTTCACCATCGGCAAGCACCGCATTCGCAGGGGCATGGTCGAGCAGATTAGCCGTGAGGACCACTGCGCCTATCTCTACACTTCGTTGCTCGGGTGCGATGCGACGCGGCTGATCTTCGATGGCAGCGTGTTCATCGCAAGTGACGGCGTCGTCACTGCCGAAGGTCGGCGCTTCCTGTTCTCGGAGACCTACGAGATCGTGGACCAGATTGTCGATCTCGAGTCCCTCGCCCACGTTCGCATGGAGGCCGGCTCTTGGCGTGAGCAGGTGCAGTCCCTGGAGCGCGGCGATGCGGGACCGCTGCCGACGATTGTGACACTGAAGGGCGACTTCTCAAGCCGGAAGGCGCCGGGTGCCGGAACCCCGTACTGGCTCGAGGGGACCGAGACCGCCTCGCCCGACCCGAGCCTCGACTGGCTCTCCGGCGCGGGCCTGATTCCTCGGGCCCCCCGTGCGACCGACCTGCCGCATCTAGAGCTGGAACTGGCGCTAGCGCTGGGGCTTCGCGAGTATCTCGAGAAGACCGGCATCCCGGGGGTCGCGCTGGCTCTCTCGGGGGGACGGGACTCGGCCATGTGCGCCGTGCTTCTGCATCGCGCGTACCGATACCACTATGCGGACAAGTCTCCCGAAGAGCTGAAGGCCATCGTTCGCAAGCGCTTCGTCACCGCCTACATGTCCACGGCGAACTCGGGCGGGGCCACCGAGCTCGCGGCGAGCGAACTGGCGGAAGAGATCGGTGCGGAACACTTGCTCGGTCGCATTCAGGATGCAGTCGACACGCACCACGACCTGATTGGCAAGATGATGGGCGTCGAACTGTCCTGGGACGAGCCCTCCCACGACATCGCCATGCAGAACGTGCAGGCGAGACTCCGTGGCTCGCTGATCTGGATGGTCGCGAACCTGCGCAACTTCCTGCTGATGTCGACCTCGAACAAGTCCGAGGCCGCCGTCGGCTACACCACCATGGACGGTGACACCTCGGGTGGCCTGTCGCCGATTGCCGATGTGCCGAAGTCGCTGGTGAGCCTCTGGCTGTCGTGGGCGCACACGTTCCATGGCTACGAGAGCTTGTCCCACGTGGTTGCTGCGCCGCCCACCGCCGAGCTTCGGCCGCCGGACCGGGCACAGACCGACGAAGGCGACCTGATGCCGTTCTTCGTCCTCGACCAGCTGATGTTCCACTTCGTCCAGAAGGGGCAGGGCCCGCTCGAGATGTTCCATGCCCTCTGGCCCTCGCTCACTGAGCGCTACCGAGGCGACGCGAAGGCCTTTGCCGCAGACATCCGCAACTTCGTGCGCAAGGTCTGTTTTGCGCAGTGGAAGCGCGAGCGCTTTGCGATCAGCTTTCGGGTCACGGCCTTCGACCTCGACCCCAAGACCGGCTTTCGCTTCCCCCCGGTTCAGGCGCCGTTTCACGAAGAGCTGGCCGAGCTCGAGGCCTACGTGCGTAGCATCTAGGACGCGCGGCGTATGCTGCGGACGAGAGGGGGCTGTATCGAGCGAGTGGCGCGCCTGCTGGGACCAGACCGGATCGGGGTCTATCCGTGGATGGCCACGATCGGCTTGCTCATCGGCTGGGTCGTCAGTCAGCTGCTCGGACCGGGCCTGACCGACTCCCAGGGCAACGTCATCGGCAATGACTTTATCGCCTTCTTTGCCGGTGCGAAGCTGGTCGCCGACGGACTCAATCCATACGACCTGGCGGTGATGGGGCGGGAACAGCACACGCTGGTTCCGGAATATGTCGAGGGTGCGGTCACCCCGTACCTGAACCCCCCGGTGGCGTTGCTTTGGTATCGGCCGCTTGTACCGCTCGGCCTTCCTATGGCGCTGGTCGTTTGGTGGCTGTCGTCGGCCGGAGCTTGGGTACTCGGGCACGCCGTGCTGCGCGACGCACTCGACCTCGAGGGCCGGTGGAGTCTGCGGCAGATGCTCGTCGTCGCTCTGCTCTTTCCGCCGACACTGTTCTGGTTCATGTACGGGCAGGCGACAGCGTTCGCCTTCGCGCTCCTCGCGGGCTCCCTGGCGTTGCTGTTACGCGAGAAGGACTTCGCCGCCGGCTTTGTGCTCGGGCTGCTCGCGTTCAAGCCGAATCTTGCGCTTGGTCTCGCGCTTCCGCTGATGGTGCGCATGCGCCTTCGCGCGCTCGCAGGTGGAGTCACTTCGGTCGCGCTCCAGGTCGCGGCAGCACACACCCTCTGGCCAGAGCAGTTCCCGCTGTTCTGGGCTGCTCGCGACCAGATCGTCGGGACGGTCGTGGACCCTAATTACCTGGTGTGGGGCGTTCAGTCCGTCTACGGATTCTGGCATCTGCTGCTCGGCCCGTTTCCGAACGTGGCCAACGCGCTCACAACGCTCACAGGTGTCTCGGTCCTGGGTGTCCTCGTGTTGGGTTGGGTGCGGGTACCGTGGCAGCCGAGCTCTCAGCGTTGGCAGCTCGCCGTCGCGGCCACCCTGCTCGCGTGCCTGCCGCTTGGCCTGCAGCTCTACAGCTACGATGTGGCGCTATTCCTGCTGCCCTTCTGGCTCGTCGCCTCCCAGCTCGACACGCGGTCTGGGGTGCATCCGGCCCTCGATGGCGGCCCGGTGCTCGTGCTCGCCGCGATGACCTGGGTGCTGGCGCTGTGCGGCCACTACCTCTCGATGGTTCAGTTGACGGCACTTGGGTTTGCGGTCCAGATCATGGTGCCGTTCGCGCTGTTTCTGGCGTGGTGGTTGTGGGGGCGCTCGATGGGCACTGGCTCGGGCAATTCCGGGTGACGGTATCTCTGATCGACCGCTGCGCGTAGACTGTGCCCGTGTCCGCACTCATCTCCGCACAAGCCCTCGGCCGCAGCTTCGGCAAGCGACAGGTCCTCCAGGACGTGAACCTGGATGTGCAGGCGGGCGAGCTGGTCGCGCTGATCGGGCCGAATGGAGGAGGCAAGTCCACGCTTCTGCTCCTGATGGCAGGCCTCATCGCGCCAACCGCCGGCAAGCTGCTTGTCGATGGCCGCGATGCCGAGCAACTCGCGCTCGAGACCACCGGTACCGTGGGGCTCATCACCGCGCGGCCGGGCTTCTACCCGCTGCTCTCGGGTGCCGAGAACCTTGCATTCTTCGGGGGCCTCTACGGGCTCTCTGCGGCCGAAGTGACGGCCAAAGCCGCACCGCTCGCTGAGGAGCTGGGAATCGGCGGAAGCCTCGACGTCGCGGTTGGCAGCTATTCCTCGGGCATGCAGCAGAAGCTGGCCTTGGTCCGGGCGCTGCTGATGTCTCCAAAGGTGCTGTTGCTCGACGAGCCCACAGCGAACCTCGATCCGGTGAGTGCGGACGCGCTGTACCGGACGGCCCGAGACCGGGCGAACTCTGGCTTGGCGGTGGTGGTCGTGAGCCACGATCTGCACGCCGTCGAGCAGGTCTGCGACCGAGTGGCTGTGGTGCAGGGCACGGTGGTCCACAGCCAGGCGCTGCCTGGAGAGAAGGTCGTACCCGAGGCCTCAGGCCTTCTCGCTCTCTACCAGCAGCACGTGAGCGAAGAATGAGCCGAATTCTTCTCATCGCTCGACGCGAGTGGCTGGAACAGCGGCGCCAACCCGCCATGCTGGGCGTGATCGCGTTCCTCGACGCGGTCATCGCGGGGCTCGCGCTGTCGGCGATGGTCGTGCTGATGCTTCTCGACCGCGACCCGGTGGCGGCTCAGCAGTTCCAAGATGCGCTCCCGGGCTTTGGCGCCGAGCCGGGGCAGTTGATCGGCGAGCTGGTCTCGACGGTCATCCCCCTCACGAACTGGCTGATCTTCACGCAGTTTCTGGGCATGTCGGCGGTTCTCGCCGGCCACAGCGTGCTTCATGACCGGCAAGAGAACACCCTGCCGTTCTTGCTGCTGGCACCTTTGCGTCGGTTTGAGCTGCTCGCGGGCAAGGTCGTCGGCTCGATTGGCATGCCCTTCGTGTTCTACGTCATCTTCTCGGGGGGCGCCTGCGCCTTGATTGCGGCGATGCCGGTGGCCGCTCCGCACGCCGCGACCCTCCCGCCATCTCCGGCGTGGATGGTCGCATTCTTCTTGGGGGGGCCGGCTTGGGCGGGGGCGATTGGTGCTGTCTGCGCCATCGTCTCCACCATGTCCCGCGACGTGCGCACGGCTCAGCAGGCCGTGTGGCTCGTGGTGCTGTTTGCGCAGTTCAGCTGTGGCCTGATGCTGACGGCACTGCTTCCAAGTGGCGTGCTCGTACAGATCGGCGTGGCTCTCGCGGGACTCGGCACCGCCGCGCTGACCCTCTGGCTCGGAAGCCAGGTGATCAGCCGGGACCTGTCGCGCTAGGGCTCGTGGCGGCGGCCTGGAGTCCAGGTGTTCCGCTCGACGCGCGTCTCGAGGAAGCGGGCCAGGCGGTGGAAGTCACTGCCGGGCTGGATGAAGCGCACCTCCGTGACCAGGGTCTTCGGGTCGACGAGGTTGGAGAACGGCACGTAGACGAGATCGAGCTGGCCGGTGACACTCACCATGTGTCCGTCGAGCTTCTCTTCCATCAGCGCGCGGTATGCGCCAATGCCGAGCTGGCTTCCGAGCATGACGTCGAAGGCGTGCGGCGGGGCGCAGCGTGACTCGTAGCCGAGCTGCACGGGCTTGATGCCCTTCTTCTGGCCCGTCTTCCGCTCGTACTCGGCCTTCACACGCTCGGTGAGCATGCGCGCCAGGTCGACCTTGCCGAGGCTGATGTGGCCGTGGTCGTCGCGGGTCACGCTGCCAAGCTGCTCGGGCGGCAGATGCTCGGCGATGCCTTCGGCGATGACGACGGTGCCGTAGTGCTTGTCCTGGCTCTCGCGCTTCTCGATCAGGCTGACGATGCGGCTGACGAGCCGGTCCACGTCGACCCAGCCATCCTCGCGCTTGAGGCCATCGTCGAGATCCTCGACCGCGATGACGAGATCGGCCTCGCCAGCGATGGCCACTCCGTAGGACAGCCAGCCGGCCTTGCGACCCATCGTCTCGACGATGAAGTACGCGCTGGTGGCGATGGCGTCGGCGCGCAGGTTCTCGACTTCCTTCGCCATGAAGTCGACGGCCGTAAAGAAGCCGAAGGTGAAGTCGATGCCGGCGTAGTCGTTGTCGATCGTCTTCGGAAGGTGCACCACGCTCACACGGGGCGCTGACGCGGGCAGCGTCTTCTGCCAGAGGTGCAGCAGGTTGGCGGTCTTGAGCGTGTCGTCGCCGCCGATGCTGATCAGCGCATCGATCTCGAGGTCGACGAGGGCCGTATAGACCGACCGAAGACCAGCGGTACGGGTGTCGTCAGCCAAGTCTTCGGGTCCGCGAATGCCCTTTCCGGGGTTGGTTCGCGCCGTTCCGAGCAAGATGCCCCGGCTGTTGCGTGTGCCGCGGAGGTCGGCGTCGGTGAGGATGCGGTAGTGCTTGTCGGGCAACAGGCGATGGGTGACCGGGTGGTAGTCGACGAGGTTGCTGTACCCGTGAAAGAAGCCGACAACATCGTGCCCTGCTTCGAGAAACGAGATTGCGGCGGCTGAGATGACGGCGTTGGCGGCGGGCGCTGGGCCACCGGAAAAGACGATGCCTACACGGCTCATGAATGCTCCTGGGGCTGCTGCCTATCCCGAAGCACGGACTTGTGGCAGGCCAGATGCGACTTGGGTGTTGGGAGCCTGTACACTGCGCCCGCCGGAGGACTCGATGCTCGCTTTGCTTGCGCTTCTCGCCACGAGCGCACACGCCCAGGATGACCTCTCTCGTCGGGAGTGTCGGGACCGCCTCGACGCGTTCTACGCAGAGCCCGCTCGGCGCTGCTCGCCCTCGGCCGATGCGGCCCAGACGGCGAAAGTGAAGGCCACCCAAGGGCAGGCCGAGCCGTGGAAGTCGTTCTTCGAGGGGTGCGACCAGGCCAACATGGAGTTCGCGACGGTGGACCGGGGCTGCGAAGCGAAGTTCAAGGATGGCTATCCGAACGACGACTGGCGCAAGCGCTGGGCCACGCTCGAGGCGCTCGACGAGGCGGTTGACCAGCGACTCAAGGTGTTTGGGTGTGCGCGCGATCGCGAGCCGCACCTCCAGACGCTCACCGAGTGCCAGGGCATGTCTTGCGATGCCGCGGTCGGCGAGGCTGCGGCCTGGGCAGAGCGATGCAATCCCGAGAGCATGGACGAGCAAGCCGCCGGCATCGGCTATCGCAAGAGCTTCGAGCTGGTGGGCATGCTCTCCGAGGAGGCCGAGGCCCGCGCTCTCTACACCCAGACGGTGGCCCGTGTCGGCGAGGCGGTGAAGGGCGGCACGGCGGACGGTCTCCAGCTCGCCCTCGCATCGCCTTGGTGTGCGGCCGACCAGAGCTGGACCTGTGGTCTGGATGCGTCGTGGAAGGGCGGGTCGGCCGGAATCATTGCGGCACTCCGACAGGGACGGGTCGGCGACCTCGAGCGTACGCGTCTGGGACGGTCGCGCCTGCAGGGCATCCGAGACCCACGGCAGCGCATTCTCAGGACCCGTGAGCTCAGGCCCAAGGTCCTCGATGCGGTGATTGAGTCGGCAGCGGCCGGCATGGAACGCGTGGCCTTTCCGTCGCGTTCTCCCGCCGCGGGACGGTTCTCAGAGGCACCGGGGGTGCGCGCTGTGTGGGCCTCGAATGATCGACTTCGCGCGCTTGCCTGGCAGGGCCGAGGGCCCGAGGGGGCGGCGCTGAGCCTCGACCTCGAGCCCGATGGTCAGCAGGTCGCGTCGGTGGTGCACGAGGACGGCGTGGCGGTGCGCTTCGAGATCTCTCGCCAGTCGTCGGACCTCGAGTCCGCCATTCGCGGCGTGCGCGAGCAGGTCGGGGAGGAGGGACTGGTCGCCCTTCGAAAGACGGTGGATTCGGTCGAGCTGGTGTACGAAGTCAGCCGCGACACGCGCATCACCTACGTGGCGTTTCTCGCGGGACGGGAGGCGGTCGTGCATAAGGTCGTCGAGCATGTCCCGAAGACAGAGCGCAGTGCCACCGATCGCGCTCGCACGGCCATCGATACGCGCCTTGCCGAAGGCGAACTCGCCGAGGCCGAGGCCTTCTCCGAGAGGGTGGCGTCGTTTGGCGAGGAACTCGATGATGTCGCCCTCGCGGACGCGATCGACCTGCACGTCGGGCTTCTTCTCGCGACGGGCGAACAGGCGGGGTGGGAGCAACGGCTCGGCGAGCTCGCGGCTCAGCTTGACCTCTGGCAAGCCCGTTGGCGAGCGGCTGAGCCCGTCGAGGAGCCCGAGGACCCGGAGCTCGTCGACCCGGATGCGCCAACGGGTCCGCCGACACCGCGTACCCGTACCCTCGGCACGATGGAGGTCGCGTTCGGTGGCTGTGCCGAAGCCGTTTGGGCAGAAGCCGCTGAGGCTGCGCAGGCAGACGCGAGGGCCTGGCACCGCGAGGCCGTTTGGGCGGAGCTCGAGCTGGCACGGAAGAGCCTGCGCAACGAGGACACCGTCGACGTCAGCAGGCGCTACCAGTTCGCGATGCGCTCACTCGCTGAGGCCCTGCGCCTCAGGAAAGAGGCCGGCCGGCTCGCCGGCGAGCGCGATGGCTACCGGCTTAAAAGTGGCATGGCCCGGGCTGAATCGGACTGGCCGGCCTTCCGGCACGCCGTCGAGAAGACCGCCGACCAGTGTAAGTAGCGAACGCTACATCGACATCGAGCCGTCGCGGAACGAGGTGTGGCCGATCAAGGCGTTGATCAGCACCGGTTCGCCCTCGCGAGACGCTGCAAGCGCCTCGTCGAAGCCGGCGTCGATCTTGTCGTCCTCGGTCATGTGCACGCCGCGGGCTCCGAAGCCTTCTGCGACCACGTGGTAGTCGGTGTGGCGCAGCTTCACTGCGACGTCCGAACCGAGAATGGTGACCTGGTCACGGGCGATCTGGGTCCAGCCTGCGTCGTTTCCGACGAGTGCGTTCACCGCGACGCCATGGCGCACGAAGGTGTCGAACTCGGGGATGGTGAAGCCGGCGGAGCCGTCGCCGTAGACGAGCCAGACATCCGCTTCCGGCCGCACAAGCTTGGCGCCGAGCGCGAAGCCTGCGCCCACGCCGAGAGTACCGAAGACCCCGGGGTCGAGCCAGGACAGCGCCTTGCGGGGCTGGCAGATGTACGCCGCGGTCGCGACAAAGTCGCCGCCATCGACGACGAGGATGCTGTCGTCCGAGAGGTGCCGCTCTAGGCTCTGGCAGACCTTCATTGGGTTGAGATGCGCGTCGGTGGGCTGGTCCGCCATCGCGTCAATCTCAGCACAGCGCGCGTCGTGGCGGGCCTTGAGCGTCTCGTACCACTCGGGTCGCGTCGGCTGCTGTGCGACGCGAGCGAGGTCGACGAGGAAGTGATGGGGGTCGGCGAGAATGGCGAGCTCGGGACGACGGTTCTTGGTCAGATCCGTCTTGCACCGGTTGACGCCGATGAGCTTCGCGTTGCCGATGTGTCCGCCGTAGTCGAGGCGGAAGTCCATCGGGTTGCCCGACAGCACCACCAGGTCGCTCTCTTTCAGCGCGGCGGTGCGCTTGTGGCGCATCTGAAGCGGGTGGTCCTTGCCGAGCAGACCGCGGGCCATGCCGGAGAGGAACACGGGGATGTTCAGGGCCTCGACCGCCTCGGTCAGCTCGTGGACCTTTCTCGGCTCGAGCATGGTCTGGGAGCCGATGAGCATCACCGGACGCTCGGCCTTGCGAAGCATGTCGGCGGCTTTCTGGATCTGCTTCGAGGTGTGCGTCGGGATGTTGGCCGGCTCGGGCGGGTTCGCAGACCGAAAGTCCTTGAGCGCGAACTGGTTCTTCAGGTGGACCTTGAGGTAGTTCTTGACCGCGGCCTCGCCGAGGTTCCGGGCAGGGCGGTCGGTCTTCTTGACGTACCACTCGCGAACGAGTTCCTCCTCGTAGAGAAGGTCGACGGCCAGCTCGACGAAGACCGGACCCGGCACGCCGCTGACGGCCTCGTGGAAGGCGCGTTCGAGTGCGGGCACGATCTCGCGCACGGTGTTCGGCCGCCCGACGTACTTGACGTGTGGCTTGATCAGCGCGACCTGGTCGATGTCCTGAAGGCTTCCTCGTCCACGGAGCACCGTCGCGGCAGCACCTCCGAGCAGGACGAGCGGCGATTGAGCCATCTGCGCGTTCTTGATCGCCGTGATGGTGTTGGTGACGCCAGGGCCGGCGGTGACG
This sequence comes from Pseudomonadota bacterium, assembly GCA_023954855.1. Lineage (GTDB taxonomy): Bacteria > Myxococcota_A > UBA796 > UBA796 > M1803. The sequence continues at coordinate 117,208 of JAGSGY010000005.1, forward strand.
GCGGCGACACCGGGAACGCCGGTGAGACGCGAGACGGCGTCGGCTGCGAAGACGGTGTTGGCCTCGTGGCGCACGTCGATGACCCGAATGCCGCGGTCCTCGCAGCCAACGAGGATGGGCGAGATGTGCCCTCCGCATAGGGTGAACACAAAACGGACTCCGTGTGCCTGAAGCACCTCGGCGACGCGGTTACCACCGTGCATCGAACCTCCCCACCGTCCCCGTCAGGGGCATTGTCGGTGTCCAGCACTAACGCATCCGTGGGCCGTCTGTGGCCTTCTGGCATGCAGCGAAAAGTCCCGGTCCCAGCTTCTTTGCGCGTCGGTTCGTTGGGTCTAGAAGTGGGTCTCGACGAGCCCCTCGGAGTAGCGCACCACAAGCTCGACGAGCGGGAACGAAAGCACCTCCCCGACGTAGTAGGTGTGCTGGCTTCCCTGCAGGCCCTCGAGTTCGTCAAAGAAGCCGGCCGCCATGGTCTCGGCCCCGACGTGGGGGAAGTAGCGCCAGTGCTGCGTGTGCAGCGTTTCGACGAGCGTGCCCTGGAAGGTGTCTGACTCGACGACCGCGGTGAGCTTCGCGCGGACCTCGTCGACGGTCGTCGTGGCATCGCCGTAGCTGTAGAAGACGAAGACGTCGTGTGGGGAGCCGAGCACGGGTGGGTAGAAGACCATCGGCTGCCCCGGCGTGACCCGAGTGGAGTAGGGGAACACGAAGGTGGAGATGTCGGGGACGCCGTGGAGCACTGCGGCGGTGACGTAGTAGTCGTAGGTCCGAATCTGCCCGAACAGCCGCGACTCGGTGTCGCTGAGGTCGAGGAACGCAGGGGTGTCCTGAAGAGGGCAGGCGAGCACGAGCTTGTCGAAGCGCTCCTCGAAGCTGTCTCCGTCAGACTCCGACCAGGTGACGCGCACTCCGGCCGCATCGCGCTGGATGGAGTGCACTGTGGCCGAACGCTGCACGTCCAACGGTTCGGCGATGCGCTCCCAGAGTTCCTGAAAGCCCTCGTCGAAGACCAGGGTGGTGTCGACGTCCTTGCCGAGCACGGTGTCGATGGCCGCGGTGAAGTGCACCTGATCGAAGAACTTCAGCGCGTAGGCGGCGGGCAACGCGTCCATGACCCCGTACCCATAGGCGATGAACAGGTTGGCGAAGAGATCTCTGAACCGGCCCAGGCCATACGACTTCAGCCACTCGCCGAACGGCCGCTTCACGCGGTCACCGAGTCCGGCGTAGCCATCGCGGTCGATGTGAGTCCCGGCGCGCACGGCAATGTAGAACAGGGCGAGTGAGCGCAGCAGGGTGCGGGCCACCGGTCCGGCATCGCGCAGGCTGGGGACCTGCTCGTCGGTGATCGAGACGACGCGTCGCTCGTGCATGGGGCGCAGGGTCATGCCGACCTGCTCTCCAAGCGTGCGAACCCGCTCGTAGCGCGGTGTCGTAAGGTTCGCTCCGAGGTCGTAGGCATGGCCTTCGTACATCAGACTGTGGCACTTGCCGCCGACCGTGGGCTGCTTCTCATACACACGGACGGTGTGGCCTCGAGCGACGAGTGCACGCGCTGCTGAGAGCCCGGCCGGTCCGGCTCCGATGACCGCGATTCGCAGGGATTGGGACACGACTAGGCCTCGGGTTCGGGTTCGCCGAGAAGGAGCCAGGCCCGCTTCGCTGCGGCCGCTACGGGTCGGCGTTCCGTGGTGGGGTCTTGGGTGGCGGCGGCGAGAGCGGCGGCAGAGAGCAGCCATGCGACGACCAAATCCCCCTGTGGCCGTAGCAGGCCGCGCTCCTGGGCGATGAGGTCGAAGCGCTCCCAGGATTTCGCGTGACTCGCGTGCAGCAGTTGGATGGTGAGGGTCGCTCCGATTCGCGCATCGTGCTCTAGACCGGCGAGGGCTCCGCGAAGCTGGCGCGCGACCTGGCAGGCAGCGGCGAGATCTCCGTGGGCGACCAGGCACCAGACGAGCATCGCCCGAGCTTCACCCGCGGCAGGGTCTCCGAGCGACTCGAGCCTGGAGACGGCGTCGGTAAGGTGGAGTACCGCGCCTTCCGGTTCGCCGATGCGTGCGCCGATACGTCCGAGCGCGAAGCGGCACATCGCGACACCCTGGGAGAGCCCGAGGCGGTCGTTGTAGGCGAGGGCTTGTTCGTACAGCCCCGCGGCGAAGGCCATGGCTCCTCGAGCTTCCTCGTGTGCCCCCATCCGTCTCCAGACCCGCGCGGCTTCTTGGGGGTCTCCGGCAGCCTCGAGAAGTTCAACGGCCTGTCGAAGTCCCTTGGCAGCGGCGTCTGCCCGTCCGAGGCGGCGGTCGACCTCTGCAAGGCCAGCCGTGGCGAGGCCCACGTGGCGTGGTGCAGCAGAGGCGAGCGCGAGCTGCTTGAGGGTCTCGAAGTGCACGCGCGCGGTCTCGACCTGGCCGAGGTCGAGGTTGAGCAGACCCTGCTGGTGCAGGGCGTAGCGCTCAGACCCGCGCCACCCGTGTGTTTTGGCGCGGGAGCCGGCCTCTTGGGCGAACTCGAGGGCCCGAGCGAATTCGCCGAGCTCGCGGTGAATGCGCGACCGATACACCAGCACCGGTCCCCAGCGCTTGTCGTTGCCGGGCACGCCCGCACCGGCCAGCGCGGTCTCGATCTTGTCGACCAGCGCGAGGGCGGGCTTGGGACCCGAGCTCATCAGTCTAATCTCGACTGCTCCAAGCAGCGGCTCGACGGCCTGGTCGATCTGCCCGGCCTCGAGCAGGTGGGTGCCGAGTCGTTCGGCCGGGCTCAGCTGCTTGGAGGGGGCTCTGGCCCAGAGCATCATCGCGCATGCGAGGTTCTGGGCCTGCCATCGTTGGCCCTGCCGGCTCGACTGCCACAGCGCCTCGCGAAGCATGCTGTGGGCGAAGGACCAGTGCTCGACGGTGCCGGTGGCCAGCGATTCTGCGAACAGCCGCTCGACGAGGGCGCTCCGCAGCGCGCTGTCGCCGGGAAAGCGCGCGCCGAAGAAGCCCTGTGGGTCATCACAGGCTTGGCGCCACTCGTCGCGATGCACCTCGGGACCGAGAATGCTGGCGACCTCGAGATAGGCGCGTGCCTCGTCCTTGAACTCGGCGAGCACCCGGTCGATGCGGTTGGCCCACACCTCGCTGAGCGAGGAGGGAAGGGCGGCGCTCGCTCCGGCCTGCAGCCGGTAGCCGTGGGGTCCGGGCTCGAGAATGCCGCGACGAACCCAGTCGCCGACAAGGTTCACTGCGAAGAGGGGGTTGCCGGCGGTGCGCTCTTCGACCTGTGCGGCCAGCGCGTCGTCCAAGCCGAGCAGGCCGCGGACGAGGTCGCGCCGCTCAGCGCTGTCGAGGGGCTTGAGCGCGATCTGGCGCACAGGGCTCATCGACTGGAGCCGGGCGAGGCCGTCGGTCTCCTCGGCGCGGCCGGCCAGTCCCTCATCGCGAAGGGTGAGCAAGATCAGCACAGGGAAAGGGGACTCGGCCTGCGTGCGCAGGATGTGGCGTGCGAGAGAGAGTCCGTGCGCGCCCCAGTGCACATCGTCGAGCCAGAGAATCATCGGGCGCTGGGTCGCCATCCAGGCGGTCGTGCTTCGCGTCACCGAGTAGAAGTGGCTAGGCCGGGTGAGGCGGCGGGGTCGGGCGCCGCGCTCGAGGTCGCCCTTGGTGGCGGGCTGCAGGATCTCGGTGAGGACCTGGACCTCTTCTTCGTCGTCGTTACCGTGAGCGCTCAGGAAGGCGCGCACGCGCTTCTCGACGGACTCACGCGGCAGCCGGGCACTGCGGAGTTGTTCGACCCCCATACGCCGGATCGACTCGCCGCCGTCGATGTTGGGGGAGAAGCGAGCGGTGGCAAAGCGGGCGGCTCCGGTCTCGTGGGCACGCTGGCAGGCCCACTCGACAAGGCGTGACTTGCCGGCTCCGGCGGGTCCGCGAATGACGATGGCCTCGGCGCGACGGCCTTGCTCGACGCGCTGCAGCGCTTCCCAGATCTGGTCGCGCTCTTCGTGGCGGCCGACCAGCGGCACGGCACGAAGACCGTACAGGGACCTACCGGCTCCAATCAGCTTCGGTGGAGGTGCGGCCGGCATCGGACGCCGCCACACGGGTGGCACCCGAGGGCCTCGAGGGCGGATGAGCCGGGCCCCTTTGGACGGACTTCGCGCCTCGGCTGGCGGGGCGAACTCGGTGCTCCACGTATCGGAGATCGGGGGTGGGGTGGGGGACTCGAGCAGTGCCAATCGCCAGGACTCGCCAAAGCAGGTGCGGTCGTCGAGGGTGTTGCGCAGGGTGTCCGACACGTCGTGGTCGAGCCCCGAGAAAGGCGCGAAGTCGCCGGTGATGTCCGCGTCGAGGGCGAGCAGTTCCCTGGCGGCGTCGGCAGCGCACTGAAAGCGGGCGTTGCGGTCCTTTGCCATCAGCCGCGACAACCAGCTTCCGAAGCCCTCGGGTAGACGGTGCTTTGGCACGAAGGGCCGAGGTTCACTGTGCATCTGCGCCATCATCAGCGCGTGGCCGGGTCGCTTTTCGTAGGGGCCTTCGCCGGTGCAGAGCAGGTAGGTCATGCAGCCGAGCGAGTACAGGTCCGTCCACGGGCCGTAGTCGCGCCACTCACCCATGATCTGCTCGGGCGACATGTACATCGGCGTACCGGCTACCCATGCCTCTTGCTCGCCGCTCTTGTCGCTGTCGCCGAGGGCGTGGGCAATGCCGAAGTCGGTCAGCTTCAGTCCGGGGCGCTGATCCTTGCGCGTCGAGATCAGCACGTTTCCAGGCTTTAGATCACGGTGGATGACACCGCGGGCGTGCGCGTGGGCCAAGGCATCGAGGATGGCGAGCAGTACCGGCTTGAGCTCGGTCCAGCGCAGGCGGCCAGCGAGGCTCTTGAGGGTTCCACCGCTCGCGAGCTCCATCGCGAGCCAGGGGGTTCCTGCCACCAACTCGTCCGATGCTGCGGCGGCCTCGGTGGTCACCTCGCCGTAGTCGAGCACCATGACAATGCTCGGATGGTCGAGCTTTGCGACGGCCCGGACTTCGTCCCTGAAGGACGAGAGGTACTGCGGGTCGTTCGCCACCTGGGAACCCAGGATCTTGATCGCCACAGCGACGCCCTGCTCGCGATGTTCGGCCAGCCACACGGTGCCCATGCCGCCCGAGGCGATGGGATTGTGAAGGCGAAACGGTCCGAGGTGCAAGGGCATCGCCCGGAGTGTAGTGCAGGCGATTGCGGGTGCGGACCGATGCGAAAGTGCCCCGGCCCGCTGCTCTGTTCCTAAGCCGACTTACGGCGGCGGCGCAGCATCAGCGGAGCGAGGAAGGCGAGCATGAGCGGCGCACCGCCGGTGCCGGACTGGCAGCCACATCCCGAGGGCTCTTCGCGGTCGGGCGGTGCCACGGTGCCACCACCACCGGCGTCGAGGTAGTTCGGAATGCCGTCGCCGTCGTCGTCACCGATGCCTTCGACAATGTCGGGGACGTTGTCGGCATCGCTGTCGGAGTCGAGGTAGTCGGGCGTGCCGTCGTTGTCGGTGTCGACCGGGTCGGTCGGGTCATCGCCGGCCTCGGTGGCGTCGAGGATGTTGTCCGCGTCGCTGTCGATGTCGAGGTAGTCGGGCGTGCCGTCGTCGTCGCTGTCGCCAGTACCCTCGACAGACGTCGGAATGCCGTCGTTGTCATCGTCGCTGTCGGAGATGTCGGGCGTGCCGTCATCATCGCTGTCGGTGGGATCGTTGATGTCACCCACTTCGTCGCCGTCGGAGATGCCGTCGCCGTCGGAGTCGGCGCTGTCGGGGTTGGAGCCAATCGCGATCTCGTCCACATCGTCGATGCCGTCACCATCGGTGTCGGGGTCGATGTCGATGGGGAACTCGTCGACGTCGAGGTAGGCGGGAATCCCGTCGGTGTCGGTGTCGTCGTTGAGGTAGTTGCCGTCTTCGTTGAGGTCCTCGTCGAGGGTGAGGACGTCGTCGTTGTCGTCATCGTCATCGAGGTAGTCGGCGATCTCATCACCGTCGTTGTCGTCGTTGAGCGGGTTTCCATCGCCGGGACCAAAGTCGTCGACACAGCTGGTCTCGCTGCTCAAACAGTAGTCCTCTTCCTCGGTGGGGATACCGTCGTTGTCGTCGTCGGCGTCGAGGTAGTTCGGCGCGCTGTCGCTGTCGGTGTCGGGCGCGCTGGTGTGCGGCTGACCGTCGAGCTCGGTGCGCGTACTGATGCCGTCACCGTCATCGTCGCTGTCGCCACCGTTGGCGATGCCGTCATTGTCGGTGTCGAGGCCGTACTCGTCGCCGTCGGGCACGCCATCGGAGTCGGAGTCGGTCTCGCAGTCAGAGGTGTCGGTGCCTTCCTGCGTCCAGGTGAGCGAGTCGTTGTCCTCGTCGTCGTCGGGACCGCCGGCGCCATCGCAGTCGGTGTCGACGCCATCGCCGCAGAAGTCGAATCCGTCGGGGTTGATGTCGACGTTGCTGTCGTTGCAGTCGCCGCCGCGATCGGTCCAGCCTTCTTCGGTGCCACAGCCGAGACGGAAGTCGTTGTCGAGGCCATAGCCGTCGCCGTCCACGTCGCGGTGGAAGGTCTGGTCGGGCGTGGCGTTGACGTCGGTGTCGTCGCAGTCAAAGTCGTTCAGCACGTACTGACCGGCCGGCTTCGTGCAGCTGACCACCGCGGTGTCCGTGTCGCCGTAGCTGTCGCCGTCGAAGTCGAGGTACCAGATTGTGGCCGGGTGCAGGGCAGCGTTGCTGTCGTCGCAGTCCCCACCGATCGAGGCCACCGAGCCTGCCGGCGTGGTGCACTGGGTCGCCACCGAGGTGCCAGAGCTGTCGCCGTAGCCGTCGAGGTCCACATCGGGCCACCACACCGTGGCCGGGCTCAGGTTGCTGTTGGTGTCGTCGCAGTCGGTGTTGTCGATGACGTAGCCGTCGGGGGCCGCGCAGTCCTGGCGGCTGTTGTTCGGGTCGCCGTAGTTGTCGCCATCGAGGTCGGCGTACCAGGTCTGGTCGGGAACGCTGTTCGCGTCGTTGTCGTCGCAGTCGAAGTCGTTGAGCACGTAGCCGGTGGGGGGCACGCAGCCATCGAAGGACACGGCGGCGTTGCCGTAGCTGTCCTCGTCATTGTCGTCGTACCAGGTGGTGTCGGGGTTGACCGCACCGTTCGTGTCGTCGCAGTCCGTCGCGTCGAGCACGTAGCCCGCGGGCTGCGCACACTGGCTGTTGGCGTACACACTCCCCGCATCGCCAAAGAGGTCGACGTCGGTGTCGGCGTACCAAACGGTGTTCGGGTGCAGGGCTGCGTCGTTGTCGTTGCAGTCGCCGGCGATCAGTACATCGCTGCCGGAGGCCGGGTCACACTGGGTGTAGCCGGTGCCGACGTTGCCAAAGCCGTCGCCGTCGGTGTCCTGGTACCAGTTCGTGTTCGAGTTGCGGTCGGCGTTGGTGTCGTCGCAGTCGAGTGCGTTGTCCGCGTAACCAAAGGGGGCGGTACACGCTTGGGTATCGGACCCGGCAACGCCTTCGCCGTCACCGTCGGAGTCGAGGTAGAAGCTGTATGCCGTCAGCGTGCCATCGGCGTCGTTGCAGTCGACGTTGTTGGCGACGTAGTTGCCGGTGGGCTTGGTGCACTGGGTGATCGGCGTGCCGTTGATGTCGCCGGAGCCGTCGGAGTCGTTGTCCTCGTACCAGTTGGTGTCGGGATTCAGGCTTCCATCGGCGTCGTTGCAGTCGGTGTTGTTGGTGACCGAGCCGTTCTGGGGGTCCTCGCAGTGCTGCGTCGCTGAGCCCGCGCCGTAGCCGTCGTTGTCGCCGTCGGCGTAGTAGGAAGTGCCGTCGGTGGGGTCCTCGTCGACACTGAGGTCGCAGTCGTTCGACTTGTCGTCGCAGACCTCGTCGTTGCCCGGGTAGTTGGCTCCGTCGGTGTCGTCGCAGTCGTCATTGCTGGCGACGTGGTTCGTCGGGGCGGAACAGGCCACGACTGGACTGTCAGGGTCGCCGTGCTGGTCTCCGTCGGTGTCGGCGAAATAGGTGACGCCGTCAATCGGGTGTTCGTCGGTGGCCGTGTCGCAGTCGTTGTTGACGTTGTCGCAGAGCTCGTCGGCCCCCGGATAGGTCGTGTTGACGCTGTCGTCGCAGTCGACGTTGTTGGCGACGTAGCGGCTCGGCTGCAGGCAGTCGAAGGACACGACGGCGTTGTTGCCGAAGAGGTCGCCATCGTCATCGAGGTACCAAGGGGTCGTGCCCGTAGCGCCCTCGTCGATGTCGGGGTCGCAGTCGTTCGAGACTCCATCGCAGAGTTCGTCGGCGCCGGGGTAGCTCAACGAGTCGTTGGGCAGGCAATCGTTGCCGAGGGTCGAGAAGCTCGAGCCAGGGTCCTCGCAGTACGAGCTCGCGGTGCCCGCGCCGACGCCGTCACCGTCAGTGTCGTCGTAGTAGTCGGTGAAGGTCAGCCCATCGGTGACGCTGTTGTCGCAGTTGTTGTTGACCTGCGCACTCAGCGGTCCTGCTTCGCAGACCTCCACCGCTCCGGGATAACGGTTGATGTCGTTGTCATCGCAGTCACCGGCGGTCGGGCTGTAGTTTCCGAGCGGAGCGATACAGTAGAGGTCGCCGCTGCCTGCACCGTAGTTGTCGGTGTCGCTGTCGACGTAGTAGGTCACAAAGGTGAGGCCGTCTGCGACGTCGTTGTCGCAGTTGTCGTCGACCTGGCTGGCGTAGCCGCCGGTCTGGCAGATTTCTTCGGCACCTGGGAAGACGGCGTTGTCCGTGTCGTCGCAATCGCCGGTCGTCGTGACCCAGCCGTAGCGCTCGTGGCAGGTGGTCACTGAGTTCGTGCCGCCGGCGCCGTCAGCATCGGCGTCTTCGTACCAGGTCCTAGACCCGCGCGGGCAGGTGTCGAAGATGCCGTCGATGCCGGAGAGGTAGTCCATGGTCGGGCGGAAGTCGTCGGTCATGCTGCCGGGGAAGACGCGCACCTCGTCGAGGCGGCCTTCGTAGTAGGTCTGCCCGCCGAGCATCATGTTGGGGATGATGCCGATTCCGGGCGCGGTGAAGCCGAGTGCGCGCCCCGCGGAGTCGTCCCGGTACCAGGCCCCGTTGTGGAATGTGGCGGCTCCGCCACCATCCTCCCAGCTCATGCCGATGTGGGTGACGTTCATGACCTGACCGGCGTCGAGGTAGCCAACGCCGCTGTCATAGAGGGCCATGCTGCCCTCGCCGTTGACGAGGCCGAATGCGAGGCCTTGGGCTCCGCCGCGGGCCAGCGAGGAAATGCTGCCGAGCACGCCCGGCATCCTGTCGAGCCGGTTGTAGCCGGTGAATGCTTCGGTCCAGAACGAGACGTAGGCGGCAGGCGCCATGTAGCGGGCAACGTCTTCGCGAAGCTCGAGGTAGCCGTCGCCAGTGAACTCCAGACCATTGCCGATCACCCCAGGTTGGACGACGGCGTTGCCCCAAATCTGGCCATCGATTCCCACTGGCGAAGCGTCCAAGAACGGAGGCTCCATGTGGTGGACCATCACGAAGTCCTGGAAGGTCGCTTGCGCGTCCTCGTACGGCGTGGTCACGGCCTGGTTGCCGTAGTACGCGGTGACGGCGATCTTCTGACCCGGGGAGAGGCCGGGCACGCGGATCCAGATCACGGCCTCTCGTCGGTCATAGTCCCAGTGGTCGATGTCGTACGGCAGCTCGCCACCGTTGCGCTCGTCGATGAAGACGAGGTCGTCTCCGTCCTTGTTGACTGATGCCCAGTGAAGATCGCTCGCGTTGAGATGGACGGCAACGGGCCAGGTCTCGGGCCCGGGGGGGGAGAACTGCGGGACCGGTGCGTTGACTTGAAGCTGGGCGCGGTTCGTCCATCGCGCATCCCACCAGCCGGTGCCGGCGGACGCGATTGAGGGAAGGCAGAGGGCGAGGAGAGCTAGAGCGCGCATAGAACCTCCGAGGCGGAGCTAGCCGACCTCAAGTTTGTCGAGGTTAGCCCGCCAGAAGCGCGACGGCGACCCACAGAATCCGAGTCCGCCGTCGGGCCGCATAGCAATCTGAAGCCTCGGTGTAAGGCCAGCTCCTCGACGGCGTTCTCGGGAAAATCGGAGAACGTATGCGCTATCCCTCGATCCTGCTGATCCTCGCCGCAGCTTGTGGCTCTACCCATGAAATCGGGGTCGACACGACCCTCGAACCCGAGGGTGTCGAGCTGCCAGGTCTGCCCGATGTCGAAGCGGCCCCGGCGGCTTCTGATCGGCTCGAGAGTGCTGACCTCCCCGCCGATGTGGCCAGCCGCGTCGATGGCTACTTCGAGGGCTTCGGGTCCCGGCGCGTCCACGTACAGCTTGACCGACCGCTCTACAGGCCGGGCGACGCGGTGTGGGTGAAGTCGTGGAGTGTGCTCACGCGCGGACTGACCGGCAACCCACACGGCCAGGTCACCTACGAGCTGGTGAATCCGCGCGGGCTGGTCGTCGAGACCAAGATGGTGCCGAGCCAGGGCGGCACCGCAACGAACGACTTCATGATTGACGCGTCCGCGCCGGGTGGGCTGTGGACCCTACGTGCCACGCTTCCCACCGGCGAGATCGACGAGCGCCCGTTCGTCGTCTCCAGCTACCAGGCCCCCCGGATTCGTAAGCAACTCGACTTCGTCCGCGAGGCCTATGGGCCAGGAGACCGCGTCGAGGCGATGGTTGAGATGCTGCGACCCTCGGGCGGACCGCTGGCCGACCACAAAGTCCGGGCAGTGATGCAGGTTGCCGGCTCCGTGGTGTTCGAGGGCGAGTTCACGACCGATGAGACGGGTGCGGTGTTCGTGAGCGCGGAGCTCTCAAAGACCCTTGCGAGCAGCGATGGACTGCTGACCGTGTTCGTCGAGGATGGCGGGGTGACGGAGTCGATCAGTCGCTCGGTGCCCATCGCCTTGAGCGAGGTCAATCTCGACTTCTTCCCCGAGGGCGGTGGGCTGGTGCAGGGGCTGCCTTCACGCGTGTACTTCGAGGGAACGAACCGCTTCGGCGAGCCGGCGGATGTCAGTGGCTACGTCACCAACGACCGCGGACAGCGCGTCGCCGAGTTTTCGAGCCTGCATGACGGCATGGGTCGCTTCGAGCTGAACCCCGAGCCTGGACGGGCCTACATCGCTCATGTGACGGCACCGGTTGGCGTGGAGAAGGCCTTCGTGCTGCCCGAGGCGCAGACTGCGGGTTGCGTGCTGCGGAGCTTTGACGACCTCAAGTCTGAACAAGAGGCCCTTCGTGTCGCAGTGCGTTGCCACGAGGATTCGGAGGTTCTGGTTGCTGGCGTCCTCCGGGAGACGGTGCTGGATGTCGCGCCGGTGAAGGCCGGGCCCGGGGAAGACACCATCGTGTACCTCGCGAGTGCCGAGACCAGTCTCGAGCAAGGTGCGGCGCGCGTGACGGTGTTCGACAAGGAACTCAACGCCCTCGCTGAGCGGCTCGTCTACCGCAATGCGGGCAAGGACCTGCGGATCGAGATGACGACGCAGCGCGAGAGCTACGGCCCGCGTGATGAGGTGGTCGTCTCTGTGAAGTCCTTCGACCCCAGCGGAGCCCCGGTAGCTGCCGAGCTCGCGGTTTCGGTGGTCGACGACGGTGTGGTGAGCCTGGCCGACGACGAGAATGGCCACATGCTGTCGCGCTTGTACCTCGAGCCCGATCTCGTGGACAGCCCAAAGGACCCGGCCTTCTACTACGATGATGAAGAGGCACTCGCGGCTCGCGGGCTCGACCTGGTGATGGGCGTGAAGGGCTACCGTCGCTTCGAGTGGCAGCGCGTCTGGTCACCGCCGGTCCTGACCGCCAGTCTCGGGACCACCGGCGTGGGTCGTGGGGGCGGAGGCCAGCTCGAGGGTGTCGCGATCGACGGGTTCGCCATGCATGCCCGGGGTGACGCGCCGGTCGACCTGGACGAGATGGAGCCGATGGAGCTCGCCTTCGCAGCGGCCCCGCCGCCACCGGTGGAAGCCGCGCCGGTCGTCGCGATGCCGATGGCCGAGGTGCCTCGGCAGGCCCGCGACGAGCGCAAGAAGAAGGAGGTCGCGGCAGGGCCGCGCAAGCCGATGGCCAAGCGTGCCATGGACCGCGGGGTGGAGGACATCCTGATGGAGGATGAGCTCGACATTGCCGGTGAGGCCTTCTGGGGTGGCGGCGGACTCATTGGACACGGCCGCATGGCGAACAACCAGCAGCAGTGGGCCACGGTGCGGGTGTTCCCGAAGCCCGACTACGCCCAGGGCTTCTCCGGCACGCGCACTGACTTCCGCGACACCGTTCACTGGGAGCCGACGGTGCAGACCGATGCCGAGGGCAAGGCCGAGATGCGCTTCTACCTCTCGGATGCCGTGACCACCTTCCGCATGACGGCCGAGGGGCTGGGGGCCGCGAGCGCGGGCCACGCAGAGACGACGTTCAGCTCGGTGCTACCGGTGTCCATCGCCACGAAGATTCCGCCGGCGGTGTCGGCCGGTGACTCGATCTGGCTGCCGCTCACGGTGTCGAGTAGCCGGTCCTCCACGCTCGCGGTGGACGTCTTGGCGGAGCTGGGGTCGTCGTTGCTGACGGCCAAGAAGACGTCTGGCGATCTCGCACTCACTCCCGCTGGCAGCGACACGTTTTGGGTGCCGATTGACGTCGGAAATGGCGCGGATTCAGCGACGCTAACGCTCTCCGCCGAGGGCGGGGGCCTGTCCGATGTGGTCGAGCGCACCCTCGAGATCGTGCCCCCGGGCTTCCCGCGTGGATGGTCCGAGGCCGGTGAGATGGACGACGAGGTCGCCTTCACCATGCAGCTGGACGAAGCCGTGGAAGGCAGCCTGTACGCCGCGGTCACCTGGCAGCCGAGCACGGTGTCGACCTTGATTCAGGGCATGGACGCGCTGATTCAGACCCCGGGCGGTTGCTTCGAGCAGACCAGCAGCACCAACTGGCCCAACGTCGCCATTCTCAATTACCTCGAGGCCCACGATGGCGACCCCCGCCTGCGCATGAAGAGCAGCCAGGCGCTGGACGCGGGCTACGCAAAGCTCACTGGCTACCAGGTGGGTGCCGGCGGCTTCGAGACTTGGGGCAGCGGTCCTGGCAAGGAGGTGCTCTCGGCCTTTGGGCTGCTTCAGTTCGCCGACATGGCCAATGTCTACCCAGTGGCCGACAGCGTGCTGACGCGCGATGCCGCCTACCTACTCGAGCAGCGAGACGGCAAGGGAGGGTTCAAGAACACCGGCGAGAGCGCGCACGGCTACGGCAGCGCTCCGGCTCCGGTCTTGAACGGCTTCATCACCTACGCGCTGGTGGCGACGGGCAACGCCGACGGCTTGGACCGCGAGGTCGAGGCGCAGGCAAAGGTCGCGCAGTCCTCCACGGACCCATATGTCCTCGCCCTCGCTGCGCGTGTCCTGCAAGAGTCGAAGCACGCTGGCGCGCCGGCGGCGGTCGCCCGTCTTGCCGAACTCCAGGCCGACGATGGCAGCTTCCCGGGTGCGGAGAGCAGCATCACGCGTAGCTATGAGGCGAACCTGCTCGTCGAGAGCACCGCGCTCGCAGCGATGGTGCTCATGGATGACGTCGCAAATCGCAGCGCGGCAGATACTGCGGTGTCCTGGCTCATCGACAACCGCCGCGGTGTCGGAAGCTGGGGCGCCACCCAAGCGACGGCCCTCGCCCTCGATGCGCTCACGACCCACGCTGAGGTCAACAAGCGTCCGCGCACCGGCGGATCTCTGGCCGTCGAAGTGAACGGCGAGCGCGTGGGCATGATCTCCTACGATGCCGACCAGGAAGGGCCGATCGTGATTGGCGGCTGGCAAGACGCGCTCGAGACCGGCGAGAACACCATCGTTCTGCGCCAGCTCGAGGGCGAGGCGCTGCCGTTCACCGTCGATGTGGGCTGGAAGTCGGTGCTGCCGACGTCCTCACCTGGTGCGGAGCTCTCGCTGGCGACGACGCTGTCAGAGACCGAAGTGTCGATGGGTGACACGGTGAGGCTGACCGCGACGGTGAGCAATGAAGCCGGACGCATCGTGCCGAGTCCGATTGCGCGCATTGGTCTTCCCGCAGGGCTCGAGGCTCAGACCTGGCAGCTGGAGCAGCTGCAGGAACGCGGCGAGATTGCGTTCTTCGAGACCCGTCCTCGCGAGGTCACTCTGTACTGGGATGGCCTGCACGACAAGGCATCGCACGAGGTCGCCCTCGACCTGGTGGCCAGCGTGCCTGGAAGCTTCACCGGACCTGCGAGCAGCGCGTATCCCTACTACAACGACGACGAGATGGCCTGGGTTGGCGGACTTGAGGTGTCGATCGACCGCTAGTCTTCCGTGGCCGGCGGTGGAGCGTCCTCGACGGCACCCTCGGCGGCGCCTTCAGCCTCGTCTTCGGGGCTCACGGAGGGCTCGGGCAGAGTGGTCTGGCTCTGTACTTCGCGCAGTGTCGCGAGTGTCTCTGCAGGGACCCGACGGTCGACGATGGTCAGGGTCTCGGTGGTGACGCCAGCGCTCGTCGAGCGTGACCAGGTCAGTGCATCGCCCTCGTAGAGGGCATCGGCACCGGTAGGAGCGCCGACCCAGCGCCGCTCTCCGACCCAGCCCATCCACAGACTTCCGTCCGGGTCGGCTTCGGGCCAGAATGCGGGGGCTCCGCCGACGACGGTGGCGGTGACCGGCTCGCCGGCGGTGCCGAGTCCGTCGACTTTGGTGAGGGTTGCGTTTTCGGCGAGCCATTCTGCGGCGCGCGTGGACCGGTCGGCCATACCACTCTGCAGGGCGAGACGCAGTGAGAGTGCGGCGGAGGCCTCGAGGGCGAACGTGGTCTCGTCTCCGGAGGTTGTGGCGACGAGCAAACCCTGGGTCGGCTCGCGGGTCTTCGTCAGGCCCCAGGCGTAGGCCGAGGCACCCTCCATGTCGGGACGCAGCTCGTAGGGCGCGCACACCGTGCATGTGGGGTCTTGCCAGCGCAGCTCGCCCTCGTACTGAATCGCGAGCAGGCCCTGCGTATACGAAGCCGGCGAGATGGCGGGGCCTGGACCACGAGGGGCCGGACGCACAAGGACCCAGACGGCGTCGATCTGCATCGCTCGCGCCCACTGGGACGTGAACAGGGCGGCCTCGACGCTGCTTACCACGCCGCTACGGCGGGCCTTGAGCAGCTTGCG